>NZ_JAERQD010000160.1 GCF_016735695.1 Microvirga zambiensis WSM3693
TAGGAGGCACTGGCCGGAAAGCTGTAGGTGAGGCTGTTGACCGCCCATTTCAGGTCCCCCAAAACACCATCGATGTAAGCGTTGCCGGTCAGGCTGTAGGTCGCAACAGCAGGCATAAATCCGTCCAGTTTTATTCAAGAATAGGTTGCGCAGCGGCCACGCCATGCCTGCTTCTCGGAAGCAGCTTGAGAATAACGTGCGCTGATTTTACTGATCCTAAGCAGATAGGAATTATTTTTGTCCTTTTCAAGAAACATGCAAAGCTTGGCTGTTCACTGCCGTATCGCGCATATATTTCTGACCTGCCACTGAAGTTTCATCCAGCCGCCGTTAGAGCCCCGGTCAAGCTGTCACATCGCAAGGTGAAGAGATTATCTGCCCAAATTGCAGCTGAGACCTCTTACTTAATCAACAGTTGTGGAAGGGGAGGAGGGTATCGCCACGGACCAGGTCCATACCGCCTAGCGGTTGAGTGAGTGTTCTTGTTGAGGGAGCGCGAAGCTGAATAAGAACAGATCAACAACCAAGTTGAATAGCCAAGCTTGAAAACCGCGGATTCTGGGCTCTATCCTGTTCCCGGCCCGCTTAGTTCGGCAGGCCTATCCACATCGCCGTGCGGGACACGGGGACTATCTCACTGCCTCTTTGCGTTCATAAGTCTGTCTGAACCGGTGTGAGTGCATCGGGGCAGGAATTCAGGAGTCTCGCTTTTGGCCACGCTGAAGCAGTTTGAGGAAGCCCTGCGCGCCCAAGGCATGAATATGGCATTGGCGATCCTCGAGAAGATGCGCAAGGAGGAGAAGAAGGTGCGGTCGGTCGCGCCGGCCCGTCGCGTCTCCGGCCGGAAGATGACGCCGGAGCTCGCCCGCAAGATCCTCGAACTGCATAGCACCACCGACATGACCCAGCAGGAAATCGCCTTCCAGCTTGGGATCAACCAGGGTCGGGTGAATGAAGTCATCAAACGCGGAAAGTGGCTGACGGAAGATCCGCAGTCTGAGGAAGCGCAAGCACGTGATAAAGCGAAGGCTCGAATGAAGCGCATGCAGTCTGAAGATACGCCCATCCCACGCAAGCAGCCTGTTACGGCGGGCATCAAGGCGGCGCCCAAAAAGTCGAAGGCGAATCCCGCCAGTTCAGCGCAGTTGTCGATCGATGACTTCCTCAATGTATCAGACGCCTGAATGGAATCTTGTATCAGCGGGCGCCCGCCCCGCTGCTGACCATCAGTTCAAGCCGTGGCAGATCAGTGTGGTGCATTAGCAGCACGCCATTCTTGTGCGCGAGCTGGTGGGCTGACCTGGTAAAGACCGAATTGGTGACCACTACCGCATAGGGGGCATCCTGGAAGGCCGCGGCAGCATATGCCTCCTGAACAGCCCTGTTGCCGACGGTGCCATTGTAGAATTTGCACTGGATGACAACCCGCCGGCTCTCCTTTTCGGCGATGATGTCGGCGCCTTGATCGCCTGATCCTGGTGTCAAAGCCGCGTGCCACCCGGCGTCCTGCAGGATATTGCGGCAGTAGAGTTCAAATTCACTGCCCGTCATCGTCTCATCGAATTCGCCCGCCTGCTCGGCTGGCTGGTAGCGGTCGATGATTCGGTTGATCCGCGTCCTCAAACGGGCGGCGGATTGCTTCGGATCCTTGGTTAGAAGATGATCGATCTTCCGGCGCTCGAACTCTGGCAGGAGGGTTTTCTTGATGAAAGTGTTGAGGTGCTTGTCCCAGTTTTCCTCACACACATTCCCGTATTCGTCGGGCGAAAGCATATGGGCGCGTTTGGTCATCAGAGTCCGGACATGCTTTCTAGCCGCCCGGTCGGTCAGATCATAGATAAGAAGAAACGAGTGGACCTTTGTTAGGCGCAAAAAGAGCAGTAGCGCGAGCCCGGACCAAGCGGCTATCGGCTTCATGTACAAGCCTGCCGCGAAGAGGGTGAGCAGCACAGCGCCGAACGCTCTATGTGTCCAAAGGTACCGAAACATTCCCTTCCCGCGTCAGCTGGTAGTCATCGCAATGGTAATCAGCCATTTCGATAGCTAGGCGCGATTACCGGCGGCTTTGCACTGAGACACATCGCAAGGAACTCACAGGATTATTTCAGTGCCGTATCGCTTGGGCCTCCTCGTGCGGATCCAGAGGGTAGCGTCGGTGACCCGAAGGGCCACTCGGCGTCTAAAGGCATCCGTCCTGACCGGCGGGAAAATCCGACACCGCATATGCCTGGGACTGCCACAAGCGTCCAAGCCGAAGCTAATACGGTTGATCTAGAATCTAGCTCAAATAATTAAGGGTTCCTTTGGTTCCAGAACCAGTTATTAACCATGTCTGCGTTCCAGCTACAGAATCATCAGGTTGAGCCGCGAGCCGAGTGGCAGTCCCAATACTCGCGATAACGAATCAAGTGCGTAACCTGGAATAGCCTGGAACCAGGGATTTACATGCGAATTGATTCGGCCTCCTGAGCTAAATGATTCTGACTAAAGAAGTTTCCCACCGCTGAATCGATCTATTGTGAATGGATTCTTGACGCGCGACTCCACAGCCAACTCAGAATC
>NZ_JAERQD010000161.1 GCF_016735695.1 Microvirga zambiensis WSM3693
CTGCGGATTCCGATGAAGCCGGACGCTTATTCCAAGGTGAAGCCGGACACCTATTCCGATTTCATTCCGGACAGTGTTCCGATCTGAAGCCGGACACTCTCCCCTGATCCTGGGTCATGGGCGATGGTGGAGTGGGATTGGCCGGTCGTCAATCAATCGATGATGCGACGGCGGGGGAGCGCTGCTTGCGCAGGCTCTCGCCGGAGAGCTCAATCCGATACGCATTGTGCACGAGCCGATCCAGGATCGCATCCGCGATGGTCGGGTTGCCGATGATCTCGTACCAGCGATCGACCGGGATCTGGCTCGTCACGATGGTGGAGCGCCGCTCATAGCGGTCCTCGACGATCTCCAGCAGGTCCCGCCGCTGATCGTCATCGAGCTTCTCAGGGCCCCAGTCATCGAGAATGAGCAGGTCCACGCGGGCCAGCGCCTTGAGCATCCGCGCGTAGCGGCCGTCGCCCCGCGCCAGAGCGAGCGCCGCAAACAGCCTGGGAGCACGATGGTACACCACCGAGAAGTCCTCCCGGCAGGCCTTCTGGCCCAGCGCGCACGCCAACCAGCTCTTGCCGACCCCGGCCGGTCCGGTCAGCAGGAGCCCGCGTCGCTCGCGGATCCAGTCGCAGCCGGACAGCTTGAGGAAGAGCCCGCGATCGAGACCGCACGCCGCCCTGAAGTCAACATCCTCGACATGAGCGTCATGGCGCAGGCGGGCCACCCGGGCCCGGCTCTCGAAGCGCTTCTGACAGCGCAGCGTCGCCTCGCGCTCGAGCAGGAGTGCAAGCCAGTCGCCATGCTCGAGAGCCCGAGCCTCGGGCTGGGATTGCAGATCCTTGAAGGCACTGGCCATGCCATGAAGACCGAGATCGGTCAGCAGGGCGAGCGTGGGATGGGTCAACATGCAGGATCTCCTTAGTGGAAGTAGCCGGGGCCACGCAGGTTGGCGTGCTCCAGGATGGCGGTGGGCTCGGGGTCGCGGGCGGGTTGGGCGGCCAGGCGATTGGCCAGGATGGAGGCGATGCTCTTGTAGGTGAGCGCACCGATCTGGAGCGCGCGGGCCGAGACCGCTTCGGCGCGCGCAGCATCGAGATCGCGCAACAGGCGCAAAACCCCAAGACAGGTCCGAAAGCCCTGCTCGGGATGCGGGCGGTGCGCCAGAATGGCCGTGATCAGGCCTTCGGTCTGCGGGCCGACCGACGCCGCCCAGCGGCAAAAGCGCTCCGGGGTCCAGTCGGCATAGCGCCGGTGGGAACTCGGCATGTGGTTCGGATCCGTGCCGTGCCGGCGCCCACCATAGCGGCGCTGATGGGCTGCCACGCGCTGGCCGCGGTGGAAGATCTCGATCGTGCGGCTGGTCGCCCGCAGATCGACCTGCGCGCGGATCAGGCCATGCGGGACCGAATAGAAGAAGCTCTCGTACTCGACGTGATAGTCCGTGCCGACCCGGGCGAAGCGCCATTCGGCAAACTCGTAGTCGTCGCCCGGCAGCGGTGCGAGCGCCTGACGCTCGATCGTCTCGAAGAGATGCCGGCGGCTAACGCCGAGGCGGCGCACGACATGATCATTGATGCGATCACACGCGCCGGCAATCGCCGCATTGGCCTCGGCCAGCGAGAAGAAGGTCTGGTGCCGCAGCCGTCCGAGAATGCAGGCCTGGGCAAAGCGCACGCCATTCTCGACCTTGGATTTGTCCTTGGGCTTTCGGGGCCGCGCCGGCAGAACGCCGACGCCGTAATGCGCGGCCATCATGCCGTAGCTGCGGTTGATCTCGGGATCGTAAAACGAGGCCCGGTTGACTCCGGACTTGAGATTGTCCGGCACGATCAGGCGCGGGACGCCGCCGAAGAAGCAGAACATGCGCCCGTGCGCGCCGATCCAGTCCGGCAGGGTCTGGGTCCAGGTCGCCTCGGCGTAGGTGAAGTTGGAGGCGCCGAGCACGGCGACGAAGATCTCGGCCTGGCGGATCTCGCCGGAGCGGGGATCGACGATGGCGATCTTCTTGCCGGAATAGTCGACGAACACTTTGTCGCCGGCGACATGGTCCTGGCGCATGGTCGGCGAGAGCCGGCCCTCAAACGAGCGGAAGAGCTCACAGTAGCGGCTGTAGCCATAGCCGTTGGGATGGACGGCCCGATACTCCTCCCAGAGGATTTGCAGCGTGACGCCGGGCTTTCTCAACTCGACGACCGCATCGGCCCAGTGGGGCTCGGGCCGGCGACGCTGTCCCTGCTTGACGCCGGCGCGGGCAAACAGCCTGCCCTCCAGCGCCTCGTCGGTCAGCGCGCCGGGCAAGGGCCAGCTCAAGCCGGCCTGTTCGGCGCGCTTGAGGTTCTCCTGGACGGTGCTGCGCGCGATCCCGAGCCTCTCGGCGATGTCGCGCACGCTCACGCCGTCCCGGGAAAGGCGCAGCATTTGCCTCAACTGTCTCATGGTCAGCTTCCTCTTGGCGGGCATTCCGGTCTCCTCGATGACGTGAGGAGCGTGATGCCCGAGTTGCTGACCCAGGGGATCGTCAGAGTGGGGAAAGTGTCCGGTGATTGATTGGAACGCTGTCCG
>NZ_JAERQD010000162.1 GCF_016735695.1 Microvirga zambiensis WSM3693
GCTTCGACCGCTCGCCGGCGCTGTCGGCGGCCGAGCGCGAGGCGCTGATCGCGCTCGGCTGGGACCTGCGCCGCGGCTGCGGCCACGAGGCCGACAGACCCGCGTGGACCGTGGTCGCGCGCCTCGTGGCGCCGCTCGACGCGGCTCGGCTGGCAATGCGCGACCAGCCCAAGGTGCGATTCCATGTCCGCTCGGCACTCGACGCGGTCGGCCTGGTGCTGCATCGCTGCGCCGATCGGGGGACGACGTTCTGGACGTGGTCGGACGACGAGTGGGTCGCGCTGATCGGCAAGGATCGTGATGCATTCCAGGCTCCGTGGCCGGGCTGGCTCGACCCGTCCGTCCGGCCGTGCCTTGGCTCCTATGCCTATTTCCTGTGCGGCTTCGACGCCTTCCACCGCCTCGGTCCCTTCAAGCGCCTCGCGCTCATCCGGCGCGTGTTCGGGCACGCGGCGGTCAACGGGGCGGTGGCCGAGGTCATCGGCACGCTGACGCGGCAGGGCTACCGCTCCCATGCCTGCGACCTGCGCACGCGGACCGTCGTCTGCGAACTTCTGCTGCGCAACCGCAGCTCGAGGCTCGCAGACCTGACCGACGAGGCGCTCGCCCGCCTTCGGGCCGATGCTGGCTTTGCGGCGTGGGCGGGTGGGGCCCTCCACGGCATCCACCGCGCGCTTGCCGCGCTCGGTTACGCCTCGCCGCCCGGGCTGCCGACGCGCGGGTGGCGCATGCCGGTCGAAGGCGCGCCGGCGGCGTGGATGGAGGCCGTCGACCGCTGGTACGGCACCTCGACGCTTACCCCGGCGGTGCGCCGCGAGTACCGCGCGATCCTGGCCAAGGTCGGACGCTGGATGACGCAGGAGCAGCCCGGCGTCGCAGCGCCGGGAGACTGGACGCGGGTCACCTGCGCCGCCTACGTCGCGCGCGTCGACCGCATGGTGATCGGCGACTTCGCGCAGCGACGCTCCAGCATCGAGGCGCGCTCCGGCCAGCCGCTCGCGCCGACAAGCAAGGCAGCTTACATCTCAGTGGTCCGTGGCTTCTTCCGTGAATGCCACGAGCATGGCTGGTGCCCGCCGCGCTTCGATCCCTCCATTGCGCTGGTGACGCCGCGCGCGGTCAAGGCGTTGATCTTTCCCAAGCCGCGCATCATCGCCGACGACGCTTGGGCAAAGCTCGTCTGGGCGGGGCTCAACCTGACAGCCGACGACCTCGCTTCGCGCGGCATCATCGCCTATCCGCTCGCACTCGTCCGCGCCCTCGCGCTCACCTGGTTGTTCATCGGCCAGCGCAGCGACGAGATCGTGCGCCTGCGCGTCGGCTGCATCCGCTGGCAGGCCGACAGCACCGATCCGAGTGCCCCGCCCGTGTGCCTGCTCGACGTGCCTGTGCACAAGACCGGCCCCGCCTTCAGCAAGCCTGTCGACCCGCTCGTCGGCCGCGCGGTCGAGGCATGGGAGGCGGCAAGGCCCGCGCAGGCACCGATCCCCGATCGCAAGACGGGCGAGCCGATCAACACTCTCTTCGCCATCCGCGGCCGTGCGGTCGCCAACAGCTACATCAACAAGTCCATCATCCCGCTGCTCTGCGCCAAAGGCGGGGTGCCAGACAGGGACGTGCGCGGCCGCATCACCAGCCACCGGGCCCGCGCCACCATCGCCAGCCAACTCTACAACGCGAAGGAGCCGATGACCTTGTTCGAGCTCCAGGCCTGGCTCGGCCACACCTCGCCCGAGACAACAAGACACTACGCGGCGATCACGCCCAACACGCTGACCAAAGCTTATGGTGACGCCGGCTATTTCGCGCGCAATGTGCGCACGATCGAGGTTCTGATCGATCGCGAAGCCGTGCTGAGCGGCGCGGCCGCGGCCGGCGCGCCCTGGCAGCACTACGATCTTGGCCACGGCTGGTGCAGCTACAGCTTCTTCGAGCAGTGCCCGCACCGGATGGCCTGTGCCAAGTGCGACTTCTACATCCCCAAGCCGAGCGCAAAAGCCCAGCTTCTCGAAGCGCATGAGGGCATGGACCACCGCCTCGCCGTCATCCCGCTCACCGATGACGAGCGCGCGGCGGTCGAAGGCGACCGCGCGGCGGTGGCGGCGCTCGTCGCCAAGCTCGCCGACACGCCGACACCGGCGGGACCGACCCCGCGCGACATCGCGACGGGATCACGAACGCCCGGATGACGACCGCCTTCTGGCTGGCGGCGTGGCTCACCGGAGCAGGCTCGCCCGCCCGCGCGCTCCCCATTAAGCGCTGTAGCGGGCGGGCGAGCCTGCAGGGTATGTCGTCGCCCGACGCCGGCTCCCGGCTGGCCGCAATCGGCATGATCACGACCGGTCCCTGGCTCGGCTACCCAGGCTTGACGCGCATATTCCACATAAACGCCCATTACTGTGTTTCGGCGTGCAATGTTGACCCCCTGAGACAGGGGATCGGCGTCCAAATTTGACCCCTGCGGCTGTCACGCGA
>NZ_JAERQD010000163.1 GCF_016735695.1 Microvirga zambiensis WSM3693
AACGCTGTCCGGCTTCATTCCGGAATGCTGTCCGACTTCAAATCGGAATACTTGTCCGGATTGCACCGGAATCCGCACCCTGTCCGCAATCGAGAAGTGCACGCGAGGCGTCTGCCGGCTCTGCCCAAGCGAGGATCAATCACCGTCTCTGGCGGCTCGAAGTCCGCCTTTGCTCAACCCTTGAGGGAAAAACCATGCGGATCCGCGTCGGCTGTGAGATGACCTACGAGTTCGGGCAAGCCACGCCCATGATCGCGATCCTCAATGTGCACTCGTCGAGAGTGTCTGACCTAGAGCGGCCCGATTACCTGATCACGACCCCATCATTGCCTGTGGAGGGTTACCGGGACAGCTTCGGGAACTGGTGCAACCGACTCGTTGCACCGCCTGGAAGGCTCTCCCTCAAAACCGAAACCGTGGTCCGCGATACGGGCCGGTGGGACACGACAGATCCCAAGGCTGAGCAGATCCAATCCAGAACCTTCCCGCAGAAACCTTGCTCTTCCTGCTGGGAAGTCGGTACTGCGAAACGGACCGTCTCTCCGACGTCGCCTGGAGCCTCTTTGGAACAACTCCACTCGGCTGGACTCGCGTTCAAGCAATCTGCGACTACGTGCACGATCATATTACCTTCGGCTACGAGCACTCACGGGCAACGCGCACGGCTGCTGAGGCCTTTGAGGAAAAGCGTGGCGTGTGCCGTGACTATGCTCATCTGGCGCTCACGTTCTGCCGGTGCCTCAACATTCCCGCTCGCTACTGTACCGGGTATATCAGCGACATCGGCCTTGCGCCGCCTCATGCACCTCAGGATTTTGCCGCCTGGATCGAGGTTTATCTGGGTGGGAGGTGGCACACGTTCGATCCCCGCAACAACGATCCGCGGATCGGCAGAATTCTGGTCGCTCGCGGCCGCGATGCTGCCGACGTCCCGCTGACCCTCACTTTTGGTCCCAGCACCTTGGTGGACTTTTGCGTCACCACCGAGGAAGTAACGGAATCCGATTTCTGATCCCCTAAGTTCACACCGTGTGCTTTGCAAAACGCCGTTTGATCCAGGCTGGCGTTCCTGATTCAGATTTATGCCGCATCATCCGCCGGAGCATCAGCTACATCGTTGGCCTGCAACGCATCCATCAGCAGACCAGCATTTTGGCGGATCTTGTTCTCGATCTCAGAAGCAATCTCGGGATTGTCCTTGAGGAAGGTCTTAGCGTTCTCACGACCTTGGCCAAGGCGCTGGCTGTCGTACGAGAACCAGGCGCCTGACTTCTCGACGACGTTGGCCTTGACCCCAAGATCGATGAGTTCGCCCATCTTGGAGATGCCTTCGCCGAACATGATGTCGAACTCGACCTGCTTGAAGGGCGGAGCCACCTTGTTCTTGACCACCTTCACCCGCACCTGGTTGCCGATCGGCTCATCGCGGTCCTTCAGCGTCGAGACGCGGCGGATGTCGAGCCGGACCGAGGCGTAGAACTTCAGGGCGTTACCGCCAGTCGTGGTCTCGGGGCTTCCGTACATGACGCCAATCTTCATGCGGATCTGGTTGATGAAGATCACCATCGTTTTTGTGCGGCTGATCGAACCGGTGAGCTTGCGCAGGGCCTGACTCATCAGGCGGGCCTGAAGTCCGGGGCGGCTCTCGCCCATCTCGCCCTCGAGCTCGGCTTTCGGAGTGAGCGCCGCCACCGAGTCGATGACGAGCACATCGACAGAGCCCGAACGGATCAGGGTATCGGCAATCTCAAGCGCTTGTTCGCCGTTGTCCGGCTGGGAGATCAGGAGGTCATCGAGGTTGACGCCCAGCTTTCGCGCATAGACCGGATCGAGCGCATGCTCCGCATCGATAAAGCCGCAGACGCCGCCCGTTTTCTGGGCTTCGGCAACGGTCTGGAGCGCCAGCGTTGTCTTGCCTGACGATTCCGGTCCGTAAACCTCGACGACGCGACCTCTCGGAAGGCCCCCCACACCCAGAGCAATATCAAGCCCCAGGGAGCCGGTCGAAATCGTCTCCACCTCAACGACCTGACTGCCGCCAAGGCGCATGATCGAGCCCTTGCCAAACGCACGCTCGATCTGGGCTACTGCTGTTTCGATAGCCTTGTTCTTGTCCATGCTCATCTTGGTTCTGCTTCTGTAATTTCTGAGTATTGACCCTATCTGATATGAATTCCAAATGCCAGAACAAAGCAAGAACCAAGACAAGTTATGAGGATGAATTGCTGCTAAGCTTTGATCAGCGGCGGGAAATCAACCGATCGACAACTTTTCCCCATCGCCCCCCACAGCTTCCACATGCCGAGGCAGTTCGAGGAACCTAGGCCGAGGAGGAGCTGGAGCGGTCGTCCGCGTTAGCTCACGAGTGGAGCGTCGACCGAGCACACGACGCCGGTCTCAGAAAACTCGATCCGCACCTCGCCCGCGAGTTCTTGAGCCAGGCTGCGCTCAATGAGCCGCGTGCCGAAGCC
>NZ_JAERQD010000164.1 GCF_016735695.1 Microvirga zambiensis WSM3693
CGCATGTCTATATGCTTCATCCCGCCGACTTGGGCCGACGAACGCGGATTTCAAGAGCACCCGAGCCGGATCAATAACAAACCGCCCCTCGTTATACAGCCGGCGTTAATGCAACGGTCCCCGTGGATTTCAGTCCCTCCGGATGCCAACAGGTCGCCGCTGTTGCTTTCAGGACCCCTGTTGGAACTTCTCCTCATCCGTCTATGGAACAGCGGTTAGGAACAGGAACACGGCAAAAATCACGAGGTGAACCGAACCCTGGAGCACCGTAGTGCGACCCGTCGCAAAGGTCAGCGTGCTGACGAACAGCGACAGGACAAGCAGCACCATGCCCTCCGGGATCAGGCCTAGAGTGAGGGACTGGCCAAGATAAACGGAGACCATCCCGACGATCGGGATCGTCAACCCGATGCTGGCGAGGGCCGACCCGAGCGATGCATTGAGAGCCGTCTGCAATCGATTCGCCTTGGCCGCCTTGATGGCTGTCAGGCCCTCCGGCAGTAGCACGACCAGGGCGATCACCACCCCGACCACCTCCACTTCCAGGCCGGCGCGGAGGATCGCGCCCTCGACGATCGGCGATAGCGACTTGGCGAGCAGAATGACGGCGCCGAGGCTGACCACGAGCAGGACGGCACTCAGGGTGGTCGCGACAGCGTCCGGTTTCGCGCCATGCTCATGGCTGTCGCCGACCATCACGAAGTCCTCGCGATGACGGAAGGTCTGGATGAACACGAAGGTGACGTACAAGGCGAGGGAGACCGTGCCGCAAAAGAGAAGCTGGCTCGGCGCGTAGGTCGGTCCGGCTGTGGTCAGGGTGAAGTTGGGCAGGATCAGCGACACGACCGCCAGCGTTGCGATGACGCTCAGGATAGCCGAGGCGCTTTGCAAGCGAAACTCCTGCTGGAAGTGCCGGAGCGCACCGAGGACCAGACAGAGGCCGACGATCCCGTTGAGGACGATCATCACGACGGCAAAGACGGTGTCGCGGGCAATGGCCCCGGCGCCCTCGCCCCCCGTCACCATAACCGAGATGATCAGGCCGACCTCCAGTGTGGTGATCGCAAGGGCGAGCAGGATGGAGCCGAACGGCTCGCCGATCCGGATGGCGAGGATCTCCGCGTGATGGACCGCCGAGAAGACCGAGCCGCCCAGCAGCGCGATGGCCAGGATCAGGATGGGCCAGCTCTCGACGCTCGCCCATCCGGCCAGCTTCGCAAGGATCAGAAGGGCTCCTGCCACTGGAGCGGCCCAGCACCAATGGGGCATCCGGTGCGAGTGCTGATCGTGAAGGGGCATCAAGCCTCCAGGGAGATGGTGCATCGCGTCTGTCATTGCATGCCTCCTAGTTTGTCGCCGCCGGAAGCAGGACGGGTCGGGCAACGGCGATGATGCCGCTCTCGCGCAAAGTCCGCTACACGGCAGCTAGAACAACCTCAGCCTGCGCCGTCACCGGACGCAACAGCCGTTGACGAGGCCTGTCACACCTCAGTCTGTTAGCTTGTCGGGATTGTATGCGTCAAGTTCCGCAAAGCGGGGCGGCCGGTCAGGCTGGCTAAGCGGCTTCGCGAAGTTGATCCTTATTGTGCTCCTTCAGATCATCCATTGTGAGATAGCGGTACGCCTCGAGCCAGTTCTCACGAGGGTCCTGTGAGGTTGGCAAGGACTTGCGGCCTATGGCAGGGTCTCGGGCATGAGCACAACCCCAAAACCGTACCGCGGCTTCTGAGATCATCGATCAGGCGGTCTGGATGTATGACTGCTTCAGCCTGAGCCTGCGTGAAGTCGAACTGATCCTCGCCGCACGAGGTGTCGTGGTCAGCAACGAGACGATCCGCGAGTGGGGTCTGCGTTTTGGACGTACCTATGCCAACAGCCTCAAGCGGCGCGGGCCGAAACCGGGAGACAAATGGTTTTTAGATGAAGTGTTCATCCGGATACGAGGCAAGCTGCGCTATCTCTGGCGAGCCGTTGATCAGCACGGGAGCGTGCTCGATGTTTTGGTTCAGGGGCGTCGTCACACGACAGCGGCCAAGCGGTTCTTTCGGAAGCTGCTGAAGGGTTTATGCTATGTGCCGCGGGTACTCGTGACGGACAAACTCAGGTCCTATGGCGCCGCCAAACGCGAGATCCTTTTGAGCATTGAGCATCGACAGAGCCGAAATCTGAACAATCGTTGTGAGGTCTCGCACCAACCAGCCCGACGGCGGGAACGCCATATGAGACAGTTTAAGTCATGCCGGCACGCTCAGCGATTGCGAGTTAAACCGGAAGGTGGGTGATGGGGTCGATCAGGCGACGTTGTGTGTTGGCGTCGTTGTGATCTCGGCGCCGTC
>NZ_JAERQD010000165.1 GCF_016735695.1 Microvirga zambiensis WSM3693
CTCGATGCGGGCGATCACCCGGCGCTCGCGCGACCAGCTCTTGGCCCGGTGTGTCGTCTCGGCAAAGCCACGCACGATCTCGCGATCCTCGATCGCCCGTTGAGTGCGCACCGCATCAGCCACATCCTGCACCTTGCTTGTGAGCAGCCTCGTGCCAGCCAGCCCGAAGAGGTAGCTGACGCCGTTCTGCTCGCAGAAGGCCATGGCCTCGGGACGGGCATAGTGACTGTCGCCGCGGAACGTGATCTGCGTGGTCGGCCAGCGCGTGCGGATGCGCCGCACCAACCGGCGCAGATGCGCCCGCACCTCGACGCCCGAGGGCGTCTTGCCCGGCCGCAGCACGACGGCAACCGGTCGGCCGGTGGCGCTGTCGTAGACATGGATCGGCAGAAAGCAGCGCTCGTCATAGTGCGCGTTTATGTGGAATATGCGCGTCAAGGCTGGGTAGCCGAGCTAGGGACCGGCAGTGATCACGCCGGTTGCCGCCAGTCGAGAGCCCGGCGTCGGGCAACGACGTCCCCGGAGTCCCCCGCAGGCTCGCCCGCCCGCTACAGCGCTAATGGGGAGCGCGCGGGCGGGTGAGCCTGCTCCGGTGAGCTACGCCGCCAGCCAAAAGGCGGCCATCATCCGAGCGTCCGTGGTCTCGCCGCGATGTCACGCGGGGTCGGTCCTGCTGGTGTCGGCGTGTCGGCGAGCCTGGCGACGAGCGCCGCCACCGCCTCGCGGTCGCCCTCGACCGCCGCGCGCTCGTCATCGGTGAGCGGGATGACGGCGAGGCGGTGGTCCATGCCCTCACGCGCTTCGAGAAGCTGCGCTTTTGCGCTCGGCTTGGGGATGTAGAAGTCGCACTTGGCGCACGCCATCCGGTGGGGGCACTGCTCGAAGAAGCTGTAGCTGCACCAGCCGTGGCCAAGATCGTAGTGCTGCCAGGGCGCGCCCGCCGCGGCGGCGCCGCTCAGCACGGCTTCGCGATCGATCAGCACCTCGATCGTGCGCACGTTGCGCGCGAAATAGCCGGCATCACCATAAGCTTTGGTCAGCGTGTTGGGCGTAATCGCCGCGTAGTGTCTTGTCGTCTCGGGCGAGGTGTGGCCGAGCCAGGCCTGGAGTTCGAACAAGGTCATCGGCTCCTTCGCGTTGTAGAGTTGGCTGGCGATGGTGGCGCGGGCCCGATGGCTGGTGATGCGGCCGCGCACGTCCCTGTCCGGCACCCCGCCCTTGGCGCAGAGCAGCGGGATGATGGACTTGTTGATGTAGGTGTTGGCGACCGCACGGCCGCGGACAGCGAAGAGAATGTTGATCGGCTCGCCCGTCTTGCGATCGGGAAGCGGGGCCTGCGCGGGCCTTGCCGCCTCCCACGCCTCAACCGCGCGGCCGACGAGTGGGTCGACAGGCTTGGTGAAGGCGGGGCCGGTCTTGTGGACGGGCACGTCGAGCAGGCACACGGGCGGGGCGCTCGGATCGGCGCTGTCGGCCTGCCAGCGGATGCATCCGACGCGCAGGCGCACGATCTCGTCGCTGCGCTGGCCGATGAACAGCCAGGTGAGCGCGAGGGCGCGGACGAGTGCGAGCGGATAGGCGATGATGCCGCGTGCGGCGAGGTCGTCGGCTGTCAGGTTGAGCCCCGCCCACACGAGCTTTGCCCAAGCGTCGTCAGCGATGATGCGCGGCTTGGGGAAGATTAGCGCCTTGACCGCGCGCGGCGTCACCAGCGCAATGGATGGATCGAAGCGCGGCGGGCACCAGCCATGCTCGTGGCCTTCGCGGAAGAAGCCGCGGACCACCGAGATGTAAGATGCCTTGCTCGTTGGCGCGAGCGGCAGGCCCGCGCGCGCCTCGATGCTGGAGCGCCGCTGCGCGAAGTCGCCGATCAACATGCGGTCGACGCGCGCGACGTAGGCGGCGCAGGTGGCCCGCGTCCAGTCTCCCGGCGCTGCAACACCGGGCTGCTCCTGCGTCATCCAGCGTCCGACCTTGGACAGGATCGATCGGTACTCGCGGCGCACCGCCGGGGTGAGCGTTGAGGTGCCGTACCAGTGGTCGACGGCCTCCATCCACACGGCCGGCGCGCCTTCGACCGGCATGCGCCACCCGCGCGTCGGCAACCCGGGTGGCGAGGCGTAACCGAGCGCGGCAAGCGCGCGGTGGATGCCGTGAAGGGTGCCACCCGCCCACGCCGTAAAGCCGGCATCGGCCCGAAGGCGGGCGAGCGCCTCGTCGGTCAGGTCTGCGAGCCTCGGGCTGCGGTTGCGCAACAGGAGTTCGCAGACGACGGTCCGTGTG
>NZ_JAERQD010000166.1 GCF_016735695.1 Microvirga zambiensis WSM3693
CGAGCAAGGCGGTGGTCATCTTCGCGTCGCCAAACACGCTTGGCCACTCGCCGAAAGCCAGGTTGGTCGTGACGATCACGGAGGTCTGTTCGTAGAGCCGGCTGATCAGATGGAACAGAAGCTGGCCACCCGACTGGGCAAATGGCAGATAGCCGAGTTCGTCGAGGACGATAAAGTCCATCCGCGAGAGATAGTCCGCCATCCGGCCCTGGCGACCCGCGCGGGCCTCGGCCTCCAATCGGTTGACCAGATCAACCACGTTGTAGAACCGCCCGCGTGATCCAGCGCGAATGCACGCCCGCGCAATCCCGATCGCTAGGTGGGTCTTGCCCGTGCCGGTGCCGCCCACCAGGACGACGTTGCGCTCATGGGCCAGGAACTCTCCCCCGGACAGATCCCGTACGAGGCCTTCATTGATCGGCGTGTCGGCGAAGACGAAGTCCTCGAGATCCTTGGCCAGGGGCAGCTTGGCAATCGTCATCTGGTATTTGATCGAGCGCGCCTGCTTCTCGGCGATCTCTGCCGCCAACAGATCGCCCACGACACGCTGGGGCTCGTGAGTGCGCTTGACAGCGGTCGTGATGATCTCGTCATAGGCCGCCTTCATGCCATAGAGCTTGAGGCTGCCCATGGCCGTAAGGATCTCGGTCCGTTCCATCACACAGCCCTCCTGATGCTGTCATAACGAGCGCAATCGGCCTGCGGCTCATGCCGGAGCCGCAACGCCTGTGGGGTCGTGATCGTCAGCGGCGGTTCCGGCTCGCGCCGCCGGGCGAGAATGTTGAGGATCACATCGGCGGACCAGACGCCTTCATGCAGGGCCTCGGCGCAGGCGGCCTCGACAGCCGGCAGTCCATCGCTCAGCACCGCCGTCAGGATGCTGACCATCTGGCGGTCACCATCGTGCCGACCAGCGAGCTTGCGCCGGACACGTTCAAGAGCGGCGGGCAGCACCCAGTCTTTGAAGGGAGCGCCATTCCGCAAAGCCCCTGGCTTGCGGGCCAGCACCGGCACGTAATGCCAGGGGTCGAAGATTGTCTGATCGCGCCCGAAGCAGCGGACATGCTCGGCCACGATCCGGCCATCCTGGCGGCACTCGATCCGATCGGCATAGGCCCGGATCTCCACCGGCCGCCCGACTGCGCTGGCGGCGATCGAATACTTGTTGGTGTCGAAGCGGACCAAACAGGTGCGGGAGACGGACGCCGGAACCGCATGGAAGCCGTCGAATGGCCCGGGATAGGGAACCAGGCTGGCGCGTTCCGCCTCGAAGACCTGCCAAATCGTCCGGTCGCGGTGTTCGGGATGAGCATGCGCCTTGGCATAGACAATGCATTGATCGAGCAGCCAGGCATTCAACTCGTCATAGGACTTCACCCGCAGCCGCGGCGTGAAGAAGCGCTCGCGCACGAGCCCGACTTGGTTCTCGACCTGACCCTTCTCCCAGCCGGAGGCCGGCGTGCAGGCGACCGGGTCCACTAGGTAATGTCCGCACATCTGGAGAAAGCGGCGGTTGTAGGCGCGCTCCTTGCCGATGAAGATGGCGTCCACCGCGGTCTTCATGTTGTCGTAGATGCCGCGCCGGCAGGCGCCCTTGAAGAACGCAAAAGCGCGGTCATGGGCATCAAAGACCATCTCCTGGCTCTCGCGCGGATAGGCCCGCACGAACATCATGCGCGAGTGGCAGAGCCGGACATGAGCGACTTTGACGGTAACCGGCATGCCATTGAGCAGGATGACTTCATGGCTCCAGTCGAACTGGTAGGCCTCGCCCGGCGCAAAGCTCAGAGGCACGAAGACGGCGGCTGGGGAGGTGGACTGTTCCCGGCGCCAGCTCTTGGCATAGCGGCGCACAGCGTCATAGCCGCCTTCATAGCCAACGCTCCGTAATTCTTCGAACACCCGGATCAGGGTCAGACGTTCCCGAGCAGGCTTGACACTGTTGAGCGCCAGCAGGCGATCCAGATCCTCCTTCCAAGGGCCGATCCGCGGCAGAGGCTGATGTTCGCGTTCGTAGCGGAACTCAGTGGCTCCCGAGCGCAGAACCTTACGGACGGTGTTGCGCGCGATGTGGAGCTCGCGGGAAATCTGCTTGATCGTTTTGCCGCGCACGAAGAACTCGCGCCGGATCCGTGCAATCGTGTCCACGCCCTTCATCCCCTGCACCCATCCTGAACCAGGACAGGCAGTTTGCTCGCGTGACAGCCGCAGGGGGCAATTTTGGACGCCGATCCCCCACCTCAGAGGGTCAACATTGCATGCCGAAACACAG
>NZ_JAERQD010000167.1 GCF_016735695.1 Microvirga zambiensis WSM3693
TAAACCTGCACCAACGTTAGCAACGATCCCATCAACGCGCGAGGCCTGATCCCGCGGTGTTCCTCGGATGCGTACGTCGGAACGGCGCGTCGCATGCGATTGCCTGCCGGAATCGCACATACCGCAGGGCTGCAAGCCAGCCGCTCTGGACCTCCGTGACGAGATAGGTCTCCCGGATCAAGGACGGCAGGAGGGCGAGGAGCAGGTGACCCGGAACGATCGTTCGCCCACTGGTTAATTCATGAGCGGCGCGAGACGAATCAACATGAATCCATTGCAAATCGTTGGTCAGCGCCGCAAAGGCGTTGATGGTATCCTGTCCCACCTGATGCCATTGGGTCGGACCAAGCGGCTGATGCAGAAACTGGCCGAGATCCGACGCTTGCTTGACGCGCAAAGGTTCACCCATGGCGATCTCCAGAAGAGTGGAGGAAAAGAGAGTGGAGGAAAAGTGCGCTTCCCAGCCCTCCGGCAGCCGCAATCGCCGCAAGTCCGAAGCCACCAACCCTCGACTGCGCCATCTCATGCCACAATCGAACGGCCAGGATTGCGCCTGAAGCGCCAATGGGGTGCCCCCTCGCAAGGGCGCCGCCGCCACAGTTGACGCGGCTTGCGTCGAGACCCAAGGCTGCGATCCCAGCCATCGCCTGTACGGCGAAAGCTTCCATAATTTCCACGCGCGACAGCTCAGAGACCGTGGCCTCTTGGCGGTCAAGCAGCCTACGGGCCGCCGGGATCAGCGCAAGGCCGGGCCGGACTGGATCACCGCCCACCCTGGCTCCCCCGAGCACTTCCAAAACCGTGCGATCCACGTGTTGAGCGATGGACGCGGAGGCCACAAGAACAATGGCGGCGCTGTCGGCCTCGACGGCCACCGTCGCGGCCGTCACTCCATGCACCGTGTCACCGGCCAGCACTGGCAGCCGACGACAGAGAGCCGGTGCCAGCTGGCGTGGGAAGGCATCCCGCGTGACACCCCCGAGCGGCACAATCTCGCCGACGTGCTGCGCGCTCAGGGCTTTGGCGTGGCTCGCCACGGCGAACGCTTCCTGATCGGTACGCCGAATCGCGAGTTCTTCCGCTAAGGCGGCTGCCGCCGGGATCATGTCCGGATCCTGATCAGACCACGGCGTGAAGGGAGGGCGCTCGTACGATCGGGGCTCGTCGTCAGGACCTTTCGGAGGCCTGATTCGCATGGGCGCGCGACTATAGCTCTCCACACCCCCCGCCACGATGAGGTTTGCCTCGCCGGCTTGAATACGGGTCGCCGCTGCCAGGATCGCATCCAAGCCTGCGCAGCATTGGGTGTCGAGCGTCATGGCGGGGATCGCTTCGGGCAAGCCGGCGGCGAGCGCGGCAAGGCGGGCTGGGTTTCCGCCGCCATACAAAGCGTTGCCGAGAATGACCTCATCAACCCGTGCGGCCGAGACGCCGACATCATCGAGCACTGCGCGGATGGGTCCTGCGGCCAGTTCGTGCGCCTCAAACCCGGCAAAGGCGCCACCACGCGGGATGACGGCAATGCGCCGGGCCGCAATCAGGAACACGCGGTTCATTGCAGAGCCTTGTAACCGCCCTGGCGCCAGGCCTCGCGCAAGGCTTCCAGATCCGTCTTGCCCGAGCGCGTCAGCGGCCAGTCGGTGACGACCCCATAGACCCGCGGCACCTTGAACAGCGGCAAAGCCTGGCGGCCATGGGCGATGAGAGCGGACCGGGTGACGGTCTGATCGCGCAGAGCCAGCATCGCAACGATCCGCTCACCCCGCTGAGTATCGGGTACAGCTATGACGGAATTTAGGTGATGGGGCCGATCAGGCGGCGCTGTTTGTCGGCAGCGGGATGACCTCGCTGCCGTCCTGGAATCTGACACCAGCGATCACCTTCGGCAACTGGTTTTCACCCATCAGCCGGCGCCAGGTTTTCGCAGCCGCCATGATGAGTTTGAACACCATCAGGCGAGCAGTCGTTGGAGACAGCGCGCCCTTGGTGCGCACGGTGCGGTGCCGCACGGTCGCAAACACGCTCTCAATCGGGTTCGTTGTTCGCAGATGGATCCAGTGCTCAGCCGGCCAGTCGAAGAAGGCCAGCAGGGCATCGTCAACTTAACGGCTTGAGATAGGTCGGCCCCTCCTGGTTCGTCAGATCAGTGGCCCGTGGCGACGCCAGT
>NZ_JAERQD010000168.1 GCF_016735695.1 Microvirga zambiensis WSM3693
CAGTGTGTGAATGCTATGGCCGGATCCAGCGCATCCGTCAGCGCGTGATGCCGGGCCGCTACCTGCCACCGAAACCAGACGCATAAAGCTGGCGAGCAATTTCGCATCATTCACAGTATGGAATGAGCTTTGGTGAGGCCGCGACGCCCTTGCGGGGCCCGTCGGCCTTGCTCTATGCCGCTCTACTTGGCAGCCCTGACGTCCTCAAGCTTCTGCACGGTGGCCCGAAGTGCTGCAGCAGTCTGCAAAACTTTTGTCAGGCCTTCTTTCGCATTGCCGACCTGCCCAATTCCTAAGGGGCAAAGCGCTGGCGGATCCACACCTGGGCGGCTTCCAGATCTGCAAAGGCGGGATGATTGATTCCGTCGATCCGTCCGAAACCCGCCTCCAGAAACCAATGTCCTGGGACTACCTCGTTCTCCTCAGAGAGATGGGTCAGCACCGCCACAAGCCGCTGCTCTTCGTCGAAGACCAACATGCCCTCTTCATCGAAGCCGTTGGCGACCCTAACAGGCTGAAAGGTGAGGATCATGCTGCTGGCCACTCCTGGACCAGATGAAGATAGAGTGGGTCGAAGTCACCTGCCTCCTTCAACTTCTCCCAGTCAGGAATATTCAGCCAGTCGCCTTTCAGCTCGATCAGGCCGTCGCCGCGCATCTGCTGGAGAACCCGGTTCACATGGACCGGCGAGATGCCGAGCGCATCGGCAATTTCGATCTGGGTGATCGGCAGGTTGCAGGCATGGCCCTCGACCAGGGCGACCGCTCTCATGCGTACCAGCATCTCGCACATGAGATGCGCCATGCGATTGTAGGCTTCGCGGCGTCCGACATTGAGCACCCACTCGCGGAAGATGGCGCCCTCCACCAGCGTCTCGCGCCAGAAGGCGGCGGCGAGCCTGGGATAGCGCATGCACAGATCCCACAAGGCTTCATGGGTGATGAAGCCGACGCTGCATTGGGTCAGGGTGGCGATGCTGATGTCCAGCACCTTCAGGTGCAGGCTTTGGATGTCGGGAATGTCACCTGGGATGCAGAACTTCACAATCTGGCGCCTGCCGTCCCCGGTCATCTTGTAGGTGCAGGTCAAGCCGTTCAGGATCGCGAACGAGCGGGAGGGGCGGTCGCCCTCACGTACGATATCCTGATCCTCCTTGATGACATTCACCTGCATCGGCAGGTTCAGCAGGGCCTGCCGCTCCTCATCGGTGAGCCGGAAGATGCTCTCCAGCTTGCGGATGAGCGGATGGTGGTCGGGATGGATGGTCTGGGGTGCGGCCAAGATGATGCCCCCTGTTCTGCAGGCGGGAGCGCACGCATCTCTCAGCCATCAGCGCCTATAATCGGTTGCTGAGGGTAGTTTCACCTTCCCTCATAAGGGGAGGTCTGTCCCCAACCCATGTTAGTTTTCGGATCTTAAACTGCCGTGGCCAGGGTGGCTCAGTCCTCGGTCTCGATCCGCCATTCCTCAGTCCAGGTGTTCACAGGCTGGCCGGTGAGTTCAGAGATGGCAGTGGTTTCGCGGGAATAGGTCATGGGGTCCGAGGAATCAAAGCGTCTGGAACAGCAGCCTTTGCCGCAATCGAGAACCCAAGATCAAGCCGATCATTGAGCAGAAGCGCTAACTGGTTGAGCGCCTGGTCTGCATCCGAACGATCGGCCTCGGCTCTTTCCTGGAGATACCCAATCAATTGATCGACATCATGAATGATAGGCAGGAGTTTCAGCGCCTGATCCTCGGGAAGCGGCTTTGTGAGAACGGTACCATCTAGGACGACACCCGGGAGAAGATCGTTCAACGCGCTCTTTCGCGCGTTGAACGTAGATAAGATATCCAAGAAGTTATTATAGATGCCATCGAGTTGAGATAGCCGGTTGAAAAGATCACTGTCCCTCAAGGACAGTAACAGAGACAGTTCATCGGCAGTGAAGTCGACGCGGGGCGGTATGCTGGCGAGCGGTCGAACGATTTGCCATGGCTGACCTGCATAACCCTTTCTCTTGGCTTCATCAAAACTTGAAGTGGTGGGTTCAAGTGATGAGCGCAACAGCTTTGGCCAGGGTATCTCCTGGCGTTTGGAAGCCAAGGGTTTTTCTTGG
>NZ_JAERQD010000169.1 GCF_016735695.1 Microvirga zambiensis WSM3693
TCCAGCCGGTTGACCAGATCAACCACGTTGTAGAACCGCCCGCGGGATCCAGCGCGAATGCACGCTCGTGCAATCCCTATCGCCAGATGGGTCTTGCCCGTGCCGGTGCCGCCCACCAGGACGACGTTGCGCTCATGGGTCAGGAACTCCCCGCCGGCCAGATCCCGCACGAGGCCTTCATTGATCGGCGTGCCGGCAAAGACGAAGTCCTCAAGGTCCTTGGCCAAGGGCAGTTTGGCAATCGTCATCTGGTACTTGATCGAGCGCGCGTGCTTCTCGGCGATCTCGGCTGACAGAAGATCGCCCACCACCCGCTGTGGTTCGTGACTGCGCTTGATTGCCGTCGTGATGATCTCGTCATAGGCCGACCTCATGCCATAGAGCTTGAGGTCGGCCATGGCGGCCAGGATCTCAGTCCGTTCCATCACACAGCCCTCCTGATACTGTCGTAGCGGGCACAATCGGCCTGCGGCTCATGCCGGAGCCGCAAGGCCTGTGGGGTCGTGATCGTCAGCGGCGGGGCAGGCTCGCGCCGCCGGGCGAGGATGTTGAGGATCACGTCGGCGGACCAGACGCCCTCACTCAGAGCCTCGGCACAGGCAGCCTCAATCGCCGGCAGTCCGTCGCTGAGCACCGCCGCCAGGATGCTGACCATCTGGCGGTCGCCGTCATGTTGGCCGGCAAGCTTGCGCCGGACACGCTCAAGGGCGGCGGGTAGAACCCAGTTCTTGAACGGAGCACCATTGCGCAGAGCCCCGGGCTTGCGGGTCAGCACCGGCACGTAATGCCAGGGATCGAAGATCGTCTGATCACGACCGAAGCAGCGGACATGCTCCGCTACGATCCGGCCGTCCTGACGGCATTCAATCCGATCCGCATAGGCCCGGATCTCCACCGGGCGCCCGACAGCACTGGCGGCGACCGAGTACTTGTTGGAGTCGAAGCGCACCAGACAGGTTCGGGAGACAGAAGCGGGAATGGCGTGGAAGCCATCGAAGGGTCCGGGATAGGACACCAGGCTGGCGCGCTCGGCTTCGAAGACCTGCCAGATCGTCCGGTCGCGGTGCTCGGGATGGGCATGCGCTTTGGCATAGGCGATACACTGATCGAGCAACCAGGCGTTCAGCTCGTCATAGCTCTTCACCCGCAGCCGTGGCGTGAAGAAGCGCTCACGCACGAGCCCAACCTGGTTCTCTACCTGACCCTTCTCCCAGCCGGAGGCTGGCGTGCAGGCGACCGGCTCGACCAGGTAATGCCCGCACATCTGGAGAAAGCGGCGGTTGTAGGCACGCTCCTTGCCGATGAAGATGGCGTCCACTGCCGTCTTCATGTTGTCGTAGATGCCGCGCCGGCAGGCTCCCTTGAAGAACGCGAAGGCGCGATCATGGGCATCGAACACCATCTCCTGGCTCTCACGTGGATAAGCCCGCACGAACATCATGCGCGAGTGGCAGAGCCGGACGTGGGCGACTTTGACGGTGGCCGGCATGCCGTTGAGCAGGATGACTTCGTGGCTCCAGTCGAACTGGTAGGCCTCGCCCGGCGCAAAGCTGAGCGGCACGAAGACGGCGGTCGCCGAGGTGGACTGCTCCCGGCGCCAGCTCCTGGCATAGCGGCGTACGGCATCATAGCCGCCCTCATAGCCAAGACCCCTCAACTCCTCGAAGAGCCGGATCAGGGTCAGACGTTCCCGAGCAGGCTTGGCGTCGTTGAGTGCCAGCAGGCGCTCCAGATCCTCCCTCCAGGGGCCGATGCGTGGCAGAGGTTGGCGTTCGCGCTCGTAGCGGAACTCGGTGGCTCCCGAGCGCAGCACCTTGCGGACGGTGTTGCGCGCGATGTGGAGGTCGCGGGCGATCTGCTTGATCGTCCTGCCGCGCACGAAGAACTCGCGCCGGATCCGTGCAATCGTGTCCACGCCCTTCATCCCCTGCCACCTATCCTGATCCAGGACAGGCAGTGTGCTCGCGTGACAGCCGCAGGGGTCAAATTTGGACGCCGATCCCCTGTCTCAGGGGGTCAACATTGCACGCCGAAACACA
>NZ_JAERQD010000016.1 GCF_016735695.1 Microvirga zambiensis WSM3693
GGCTGCACCGATTTCGGCACCTTGTTGAGCACGTTGGCGGTCTTGTGCAGCCAGCAGCGCTGATGATGCGTGCCGGGGAAGAGCTCGTCGAGCGCCTTCCAGAAGCCGAGAGCTCCATCCCCGACGGCAATCCGGGGCGCAATGGTCAGGCCCCGCCGCTTGATCTCGACGAGCAGTTCTCTCCAGCTCTGGGCGCTCTCGCGCACGCCGGCCTGGAAGCCGACCAGCTCCTTCTTGCCTTCCGGTGTCGCGCCGATCAGCACCAGGATGCATTCAGCCTGATCCTCCATGCGAGCCTGAAGGTAGACCCCATCGGCCCAGACATAGACGTACCGACGCGCTGAGAGATCACGCGTCTGCCAGCGCTCGTACTCGCTCTGCCACTCGCCGGTCAGTCGGGTAATGGTCGAGGGCGAGAGGTTCGGGGCGTCCTTGCCGAGCAGGGCGGAGAGAGCCTCCTGGAAATCGCCGGTCGAGAGCCCGCGCAGGTACAAGATCGGCAGCAGCGCATCCAAACTCTTGGTCCGCCGGGCCCATTTCGGCAGGATCGCCGAGGAGAAGCGGATTCGGTCGGCCGCGCTGCTGGCACCCCGGTCGCGGATCTTGACCCGGCAGACCTCCACCGGCCCGATGCCGGTCTGGATCATGCGCTCGGGCCCATGTCCGTGCCGGACCAGGCGCTCGCGCCCATCCGGCAGCCTCAGATCGCGCATGCTGGCGAGAAAGGCTTCGGCTTCGATCTCGATGGCCTGGGCCAGAAGCTTGCGGGCGCCGGCGCGCAGGATATCCGTCAGGGGATCGTCAATCGCATCGGGCTGACGAAGGGGCAAAACATTGCTAGGTTCGCTCATAGGCGTATCGCTCTCTCGTAGAGGTTCTGGCAAGGCTTGATCACCTGCCTCGATACGCCGCCTTTCTCACACCGTCATCACCCAGTTCCCGCCATAGCTCGCCTGCCGTTCGACGAACCTCCTCCGTACGCCCCTCTCGATGAGGATTATCCTGCGCGCCCGGAGACAGCCTACTCGCTGTCAAAGTTCCTCGGTGAGGAAATGGCGCGGCAATTCTGCCGCTGGGATCCTGAGCTGAAGATCATCGGCCTGCGCTTTTCCAACGTGATGGAGTCAGCCGATTACGCGCGCTTTGCCTCGTGTGAAGCAGACCCGCAATCGCGGAGGTGGAATTTGTGGGGCTACATCGACGCGCGGGATGCGGCACAGGCTGTCCGGAAAGCTCTTGAGGCATCGCTCAAAGGTGCCGACGTGTTCATCATCGCCAATGCTGACACTGTGATGACGCGGCCGAACGCGGAACTCATGGCGGAGTTCTACCCGGACGTTGCTTTCACGAGGGAGGTCGAGCCGAACGAAACGCTCCTCTCGATTGGAAAGGCGAAACGGCTTCTGGGATACGAGCCGCGTTATGGCTGGCGCACGGCCTCGCCAAGCTAGGACATGGCACTTGGGCAGCATCGCAGATCCGTGTGGCCGCTGTCGGTTTCGTCAGAGATTGCTACATGCCAGTCGTTTCCCTTGTGCTGCTTAAGCCTCAGGTCAGGACCTTGCTCCCTAACAGGCAGTAGGTTCTGAGGCGGCTCGTCGGTGAGCGGCCTCAGACGATCTGATCTCAACCTGATCCGCAATCAGAAGGGCATCGTCGACGTCGATCCCAAGATACCGCACAGTACCCTCGATCTTGGTGTGACCCAGATCCCGCAGGACGCGATCATGGCCACCAACTCGATGATCTCGATGATCGCAACGCGGCCAACGAGAAGGTCGGCGAGGTCGAGGACTTTGTGGTCAGTCAGGGCCGGGCCATCGGCTACATCGTCTCGGTCGGCGGCTTCCTCGGCATGGGGGGCCGAAAGGTCCTCGTCGACCCGGCTTCCGTCACCGTGTCGTACAACGCCAACGTAAGCGCTGGAATGCCGTGATGAACACCACGAATGCAGATCCGTGCCAGACAAGCCTGGCACGGATCATATGCATTGTTTTCGTACTCGGGTCGTTACCAGGTCTGGCGGCCGTACCAGTCGTCGACATCCTGGCGAACGCGGTCCTTTTCAAGACCGTAACGTTCCTGGATCTTGCCTTCGAGCTGATCGCGCTGGCCATTGATCACATCGAGATCGTCGTCAGTGAGCTTGCCCCACTGCTCCTTGATCTGGCCTTTAACCTGCTTCCAGTTGCCCTCAACGCGGTTCCAATCCATGGCTCATACCCTCTGGTTGCTACGTCTGAGCTCAACGCCGATGCGCTGACAAGGTTTCCCAATCGAAGCAGCCCCGCAACAGAGACCGAGTGTAACCACCTGTTCGTCATTCGACTGGGAGCGGGTGGCCGTGTCAGATGACTCGAAGAGGAGGAACGTCGATTTCACACGAAGCGCCGATCAAGCCTGATCGCTGGACGCAGCGCATCAACGCATGATGCGTGCAATCGACAGCTTACTTTTGCGGGTCTTGCACCCATAAGCCGGGCGATGCGTTAAATGTGGCAGTCCACCGCTGCTTCGATCAATCCTGGGAGATCATCATGGCGAGAACGCCCAAGACAGCAGTCTCGAGAACTCGTGCCAGCAAGAGAGACGATAACACCGCTGCATCAAAGAAGCAGGTGGCCCCTGCCGCACGTTCGAGGCAGAAAGCCCCGGCGTCACGTCCGCGCGCTGGAACCGAGTCGTCATCTCACAGTTGGGGAAGCCTCCTGAACAATCTCTTCACGTCATCCCTTGGACGCGAGATCCTGGCCGACGTGCTGATCGCCGCCGCGGCAGCGTTGAAGAAGGATCGCCCGATCGTACAGCAAGCCTTTGAGGACGGCGTTCAAAAGGCGGCCCAAGCGGGCGCCACTGCTGTCGGCGCGGGATCCGATGTTGCCTCTGCCACAGCCACTCTGGCGCAGTCAGCAGCGGGAGCGTTGGCCGAGATCGTGACCGATGCCGCCCGCGACATACGACCTGGATCTCCTGCCAAAAGATCGGGAAGCAGCAGCACGAGGAGTCGGCGCAGGAAGGCTTAAGAGTCTCGGAAGGGGACGGCTTGTGGGATGCCATGTCCAACGTCTTCGCAAGCTGAAAGACTAACAGGCTCTGCCCTGATGAGCGCTGAGCTGAATCAAAGGCTGCGAACACGGACATGAATTCGTCTCTCATCTTGGGAGACGAATTCCAGGGCTGGCTGCATCAATGACTGCGGTCCGTCCCGAAGCTTATGAGCAAGACCCGATATGCCAATCCAGAAAAGGGGGATTGCTGAACACCAGCCCTGCCGGGATGCAATCAAGGCGATCTTTGCTCGTGCCTGAGACTGTCGGAGGCGCGACGGAACCAGTTACCTCTGGGTTGGCGCCCATGTCGAATTTGAGGGCCCAGAGGTGGTGTTGCTGGGCTGTACCGGAACTCAGCTCTTCAAGCACGCTTCCTTCGGCTGCGGCAGCGGAAAGCGTGAGGCCAACCAATAAGATCTCTGGTGCCAGAATTCTGAAATCGATCATCACGAGCTCCGCAGCAGGGACAACGTCAACCGTCCTCTGGGCAATGTCGTTCCAAATGGTCTTGCTGCAAACGTTACCGCAGCTTGAGCGGCGGCGAAACAGCGCGTCATTTGAGGCAGCAGCTCGAAGCAGAGCTTTGATGAAATCCTTTCTAGCCATCATGACGCTTGCGGATATGTATCCCTTGGCGGATCATGGACGTCGTCCCTCACGAGCAAGTGGCTGCGATGCAGGTAGAGCCAGCATGCATGGCTGATCACCTCAGCCTGAGAGCGATAGCGAGCATGACGACTTAGCTTCATGCGACACAAGTGACCAGCATCAGAACACTTGCAGCACCGTTAAGGGAAGGCCCGTGGGAACGGCACTGCTCCCGAGGCGTCTTCACAAGCATCCGTCCCAACCCCACTGCCGGAGCCTCTCATCGTGGAAGCGCCTCCCCTCGAGCGTAAGCTCGTCGCCATCCTGGCCGCCGACGTGGCCGGCTACAGCCGCATGATGCACCAGGACGAGGACGCGACGCTTGCGACCCTCACCACCCACCGCACGATCATCGACGACCTCATCACCGCCGGGCGAGGTGGAATCTCGGGCACGGCCGGCGACAGCGTCCTGGCAGAGTTCGCCAGCGTCGTCGACGCCGTGCATTGCGCGGTGGCGATCCAGCAGGCCCTGCACAGGGCCAATGCCGACCTGCCTCCGGAGCGCCGGATGCGGCTGCGCATCGGCATCAACATCGGCGACGTCCTGGTCAAGGACGGCACCATCTTCGGGGACGGCGTCAACGTCGCCGCCCGCCTCGAGTCCCTGGCGGAGCCGGGCAGCGTCTGCATCACGCGCGGCGTGCGCGACCACATCCGCGACCGCGGCGACTATGAGTTCGAGGATCTCGGCGAGCACGGCGTCAAGAACATCGCCCGCCCGGTACGGGCATTCCGGATCCTGTTCGATCCCAACGGCACGACCGAGCTGCGCGAGATCCCGGGTGCGCCGGAGCCGTCGCTCTCGGGCGGGGTTGCCTCGGACGTGTCGCAGAATGCGATCGAGCTCGAATTCTGGCAATCGGTCCAGGCCAGCGGGGAGGCGGAGGAGTACGCGGCCTATCTCGAACGCTATCCTGATGGGATCTTCGCCGCTCTGGCACGGGATCGGCTGGCCAAGCCCGAGACCCTCGAGCGTCCACCCTCTCCGCCGAACGGCTCGGCGGTCGAACTGGCGTTCTGGGACACCGTCAAGGACAGCGACAACCCGGCGATGTTCCAGGCCTATCTCGAGCAGTTCCCGGCCGGTGCCTTCAGGGCGCTGGCGGAAATTCGGCTGACCGAACTCGACGGCGCGGACGGCGGCGAAGGCGGGCTCTAGGGCTTGTCCCGGCGAAGCGGCTCCGGCCCGCCGTCCATATCATGCGCTGGTGTCATGCGACGCCGATCGCGACCGGCCCGCGAGAGGCCCCTGTCGCCTCCGCACGGGCGAGCTGCACACTTAGGGCCACCGCCTCGCGCAGGGTCGTGGCGACGAGATCCGCCCGGGCCGCCTCGCGCAGCGCCACGGCCGCCGCAGCGTCCATTCCCTCGACCCAGCATCCCAGAAGGATCCGCGCCCGCGGCATCTTGCGGCGCAGGCGACGCACGGCATAGCGCATGTGGGCCGGGCTGCCCGCATCGAGATAGGACAGGCACACCATGGCGATGCCGGCGTCGTCGATCCTCGCAACGGCCTGGACCGACAGGGAGGCTGCGCTTTCCACCCGCGCCTTGAGGCCGTGCTTGGTCAGCACTTGCGCCAGCATCAGGGCAGCGGCCTCGTCGACCGGGCTCTGGCCGGCAATGCACAGGATCGGCGTCTCGCCCTGGAAGCGCGGGTCGAGATCCTCCGGTACCAGAGTCGGAAGACCGGCCGTGCCGCTCCCGTCCGCGCTAGCCTCGACGGCGGCGGCCGCCTCCGGATCGTCCGTGCGGCCGGATTCCGGCTCCTGGTCGGGGTGATCGGACAGGTCGTCCACGAGCTCCTCGACCGTATCCCGCACCCGCTCCAGGCGGGCTTCGTCCAGCACGCCGCGCAGCGCGTCGGCACGGGCGAGCCGCAGGCCGGCCAGGGCCACCTCGTCGTAGTACACCGAAAGCGAGCGCTCCTTCAGGAATTCCTCCGCGACGTCGGCGGCCTCCGCCGGGTCGCCGGCGAGCATGCGCTGGTAGAAGATCTCCGGCGGCGACAGGGCGGGACGGTCGCCGAGCATGACGTCGAGGAACTCGAGCTGCTCCACGTGCCGGCCGAGGACGACCAGGCACACCGTCAGCGGGGTTGCCAGCACCAGTCCGATCGGGCCCCAGAGCCAGGTCCAGAAGGTCGCCGAGACGACGACGGCCACCGGGGACAGCCCGGTGCTGTGGCCGTAGACGAGCGGTTCGACCACATGACCTGCAATCGGCTCGACGACGATGAACAGGGCGGCGGTCATCAGCAGCATCGACCAGCCGGGATCGACGGCCGCCGCCAGGGCGAGCGGGAAGGCGGCGGAGATGAAGGCGCCGATGTACGGCACGAAGCGCAGGATCGCGGCGAGGATGCCCCACAGAACCGGGCTCGGTACGCCGATGAAGAACAGGCCGATGCCGATCACCACGCCGAAGGCGGCGTTGAGCGCCAACTGCGTCAGGAACAGCTTGCTCAGGCGCCTGGCGGCGTCGTCGAGGGCGGCAGTGGTCTTCTGGAGGTCGTGCGAGCCGGCGAGGCGGATCAGGCGGTTCCGCAAATCCTCCCGTTGCAGCAGGATGAAGATCACGAAGATGATCACGATGCCGGTGGTCGCGGCAGGGTGGATGAGCGGCGTGATGAAGGCGCCGAGAGTTTGCAGCGCGCCCGGGTCGGGCTGGCGCACCTCGACCGGGATGGGCTTCGTCTCTGTCGCCGGCACGGAGTTCGGCGTCAGCGGATTGGCCGGCGGTGATGTTCCGGCGTGCGGCCTGTCGAGTTCCTTGCCGAGGTCCTGCAACACGTCCGCAGCCCGTTCGAGGGCGCTGCTGCCGGCAGCAGACCCGCGCAGCGACTGCACTTTCTCGCGCATGGTAGCCTGGTATCGCGGCAGGTCCCCGGCGAGCTGGGTCACCTGTGTCGCCATCACGGTGGCGAGTGCCGTGATGCCGGCGAAAGCCACCAGCACGACGCCGACGACGGCCAGAGCCCGAGGGACATGCGCCTTCTGCAAAAGCCTGATCAGGGGAGCCAGCACGAAGCTCAGGAGGATGGCGAGCGCCACCGGGACGAAGACCTCGCGACCGACGTACAGGGCCGCGATGATGAGCGCCGTCATGCCGACGATGCCGAGGCCGGCGGACGCGGGACCCGAGGGGAGGATGTCCCGCTCGGCGATCTTCGGTTTCAGGTCCGGCATCGAGATCGGTTCCAAGGCCGCCGGAAGTCTGGTGCGTCGGCCCGGCCCGGTGCGACAACGCGCGGTGATGCGATTGGCTCCGTTCCCGCTCCAGGGGCAGCGGCCGGGGCGGCACGCAATGGGTCCGCCTGCTCGACACGAACCGGAAGGATGAAGCCGAGTTGACGGAGTTCGACTTCGGCCACGCGTACGAGGTGACCGCCCATTCACTGCTGCTGTTCATCTTCCGGCCCTGCCGGACGAGGAAGCGGGCGACGGACACCGAGCGCTCGTTCCAACACGTCATCCAGGCGCCGGAGGATGCCTCGGTCCGTCAGCTCGTCCCGGGCGGCAGGAAAATCCGCGATCCGCGGCGATGGGAGCGGCTGGCCGAGGGATTTCCGATGGGCCGATGACGGTACCGGGCTGACACAAGCCGAACGTCGGCAAGCGACGCGGAGGGACTTGCGCGTGTCCGCCAAATGGCCGAGCCGGACGTCGCGAAATGACGCACCTCCAAACATCACCGGCTTGCAAGCCGTTGACGTATTGCACTGCATCGGCTCCGCCGTGGGGCCGGATGCCCTTCCGAAACAGGGTCGGGTCCGGGGCGGGAATTCGAGCCAGGTCGGTCACCCGGATACTTTCCCTCTGCCGTGCCTGCAAGAGATGAGCCCGTGCCTGCAAGAGATGAGCCGGTCCGAAAATGACGATCAATGCCACGCAGCGAGTGCTCCTCGTAGAGGACGAGCCGGGAATTGCCGAACTCGTCAGCCAAATGCTGCAGGATCTCTCGTGTCAGGTGGTTGCAACCGCCTCCAGCCTTGACGAAGCCGTCACCCTGGCGGGGACGAGCGATATCGATCTGGCCATCCTTGACGTCAGGCTGCAGGGACAGCCGAGCGAGCCGGTGGCGCGGGTTCTGCAAGGCCGGGGTATCCCTTTCATCTTCGCGACGGGATACCGAATCTCCGAGATCGAGCGCGAGTTCGAGGCGGTTCCGACCCTCTCGAAGCCCTTTCGATCGGTCGATCTTGCTCACGCGATAACGCTTGTCCTGGACCGCCGCTCCTGATCCCCGGGCCGCGCAGGCCTGAACAGCGTGAATTCGGCACGAAGCCGCCGATCCAGCGGCAACAGCGCGGCATTGCGTCGGCCGCGCCAAAACGCCCTAGCCTGTGAACAAGGATGGATCCCGGTGGTTGAGAGACCTGAACTCCCGCAGGCTGACAGGGGAGGTTGTCTCGGATGATATCGACCATCCCATCTCCGCGTTCATGCGCAAGCTGGAGAGCTTAGCTGCGCACACCGGGAAAAGACGACCCTGCCGCACCTGCGTGGAATATGCACTGCATTGCAGTCCATCAGGAGGGCGCCATGACCGATGCCCATTACCCCGACACCCCGCGCAACCGCGGCGACCATTATGCTCCGCACATGAGCCCGGTCATCCCGGCCGAGGATGCCCGCACAATCATGCTCAACAAGGTGTCCTGGGGCGCCGTTCTCGCGGGCGTGGTCGTCATGCTCGCGACGCAGCTCATCCTGAACCTGCTCGGTATCGGCATCGGGGCCGCCACCCTCGATCCAGCGGCAGGCGCGGCTGAGAACCCCTCCGCTTCCACATTCTCAATCGGTGCCGGCGTGTGGTTCCTGCTCGCAGGTATCCTGGCTGCCCTAGCTGGCGGCTACGCCGCGGGCCGGCTTTCCGGCAGGCCGAAGGGATCCACCGCCGCCTGGCATGGCCTCACGGCCTGGGCCGTGGCCACGCTGGTGGTGTTCTACCTGCTCGCCACGACGGTCGGCGGACTTCTCGGCGGGGCGTACCGCACGGTGACCGGCGCCCTCGGCAACGTCACGCAGGCGGTGGGCTCGACCGCGCAGACCGCGGCTCAGGTGGCGGCTCCGAGCATGTCCCGGATCACCGATCCGTTCTCCTCGATCGAGCAGCAGGTTCGTGGTGCCACCGGCGGCAACGATCCAGCCGCGTTGCGCGATGCTGCTGTGACGGCGGTTCGCGCCGCCCTGACCGGCAACGAGCAGCAGGCAGCCGATGCCCGCAATCGGGCCACAGAGGCCCTTGCGCGGGCCCAGAACATCCCGGTCGACCAAGCCTGCACGCAGGTGCAGCAGTATGAGCAGCAGTACCGGCAAGCGGTGGAACAGGCCACGCAGGCGGCCGATGCCGCAGCGAAGGGAGTATCGCGTGGCGCCCTGTTCGGCGCCCTGGGCCTTATCCTCGGCGCCGTGGCCGCCTGGTTCGGCGGGCGCATGGGCGCAGTCGAGCCGACGATCACGGTGGGCCTCGGCTCAAGCCGCGCGGGCGTGACGGGAACTGGCATGGACGTCGATCGCACGATCGTCGAGGCGGACCGCACGCCGCGAAGCACGTCGCCTACGAGGACTGGCACGACCGGGACGCCCTGATCCTGCGGGCCGGAAGGGAATATGCCTCTGCCGCAACCGCGTTGCAGACCCCTGATCGCCATGAAGTGCGTTGGCCGAGCGAGTTCTGAACGACTTGGTCCGCCGGACGAAATTTGCCGCACGGCAATCCCTCACCATGGCGTGGAGATCCTTCGCGATGGATTCGATGACCGGAGGCATCTCAAGTTGCGGGAACGAGGCAAACCAGATTCCCGTTGGGTCGGCATGGATCACGATGTGCCACAGCGACGCTTCATGCTCGTCGTCGACGACGCGCCGATCCTGCGCATGAACGCCGTCGACATGTTCGAGGATGCTGGCCTTGAGGTCCTGGAAGCCACCGACGCCGATGCAGCCGCTTGGCTGCTGGAGACGCACGGGCTCAAGGTAGCGGCCCTGTTCACCGACATCCACATGCCCGGCTCGATGGACGGCTTGGATCTGACCCGCGTGGTCTACAAACGCTGGCCGCACATTCTGCCCGTGGTGACATCGGGGAGGGCCCGGTTGTGCGACGACGAGATTCCGGACAGCGGCCGCTTCATCGACAAGCCCTATCGGCTGTCCGAGGTGGTTGGGGTCATCCGCGAAGCCTTCTAATGCATGGCAAATTGGGCCAGGCCTCGGCGGCCCCGAAAACTGTCGCGAGCACCGGCGTGCCTTGCGAAACTCTGTTGGCAGAGTGGCACGACCGAGTATGGGCCATGACCGACGCGATGAACCAACCCAACTTCCGCACCGCGGGCACGCAGATGAGGCTGGCCGAGGCGATCTACCGCGGCATGTTCGAGGGCGCGCCTCATCCTTACCTCATCCTCGCGCCGACCCTGAGGATCGCGGGGGGCAACGAAGCCTACATGGCGGCGACCCTGCGCCGGCGCGACGCGCTCGTCGGTTTCGACATGTTCGATGCCTTCCCCGACAACCCGCTTGACGACCAGGCCACCGGGGTCCGCAATCTCGGTGCCTCGTTCGAGCGCGCGCTGGCACACGTCCGACGCGATGCCATGGAACTCCAGCGCTACGACATCAGGCGTCCGGACGGCGTGTGGGAGGTCCGCTACTGGAGCCCGGTCAACTGGCCTATCGTCGACGAGGCCGGTTCGGTGATCGCCATCGTCCATCACGTGACCGACGTGACGGAACGAGTCCTTGAGCCCAGGCCCCAGCGGGAAAGTCTTCTCTTCCGGGCCGAGCGGGCCTGCCTGGAGGCGCAGGCGCTCGTCAGGGAGTCGGAGGCGAACCTTCGCCTGGCTCACGCCTCCGCACGATCACCGGCACGAGGCTCCCGGGAATGACGCAGCCAGGTGCGTCCTGCCAAGAGGGCCAGCGGAAACGCGATCCTTCCCGCAGGCGGCCGATCGCGCTGGGCAAATCCCGCTCGGCCGCTGCGTCGATGACGTCCACTTCCTGAAGTGCGTGGAGCTGAGGTTTCCGACGGTTGTCCAGGCCCGACGTCCGCAAGGGCAGTGTGAAGCGGACCTCTGCGCGACCACGTCTTAAGACTGTCCGCGACCCGAACCAGACGTCAGTTTGACCATAGAGGAACGAGCAACACCAATCTCCCGCGGAGGAGGTTGAGATATCAGTCAGTAACGAATGCCGCAGGCCCGTTCCGGAACGCTCGCCAACCTTGGGGGTTCCAATCCTTGCGCGCCCGGCATCCCTACAGACAAGGCCGTGCCGACCCCCAGGAGATAGCGATGCGTGACGTGGCTGGTTCCGTCGAAGCTCCGGTCCAGATCGAGCGCTCGCTCGATGCCCTCAATTTCTTCCTGGCGGATGTGCGCGACGGCTTAGGACCGTATCTGGCTGTCTATCTCCTGACGATCCGGCACTGGAATGAGGCTGAGATCGGCTTGGTCATGACTTTGGCGGGTCTGGCAGCCCTTTTGACACAAACCCCGGCTGGTGCGTTGATCGATGCCACGCATGCCAAGCGAGGCGTGATCGCGACTGCCGCCGTGGTGGTCACCGCCGGATCGCTGCTTTTGCCCTTTCTCTCGTCCTTCTGGCCGGTGGCGATGTCACAAGCCGTGGTCCACGCCACCGGTTCGGTCTTCGCGCCGGCGATCGCGGCAATCACTCTCGGCATCGTCGGTCATGCGCAGTTTGCCCGCCGCACCGGCCGCAACGAAGCGTTCAACCATGCCGGCAACGCCTTCGCGGCAGCGGCCGCCGGGGGAGCGGCCTACGTTTGGGGACCGATCGTCGTGTTCTTCCTGATGGCCGCCATGGCGCTTGCAAGCTTGATCGGCGTGCTGATGGTGCCGACACATGCGATCAATCATGAACAGGCACGCGGATTCAGAGACGGCAGGATAGCCGTGGACGATCAGCCGTCCGGTTTGAAAATCCTGCTCACCTGCCGGCCGCTGCTGATCTTTGCCGCCTGCGCCGTGCTGTTCCATTTCGCCAATGCTGCCATGCTGCCGCTGGTCGGCCAGAAGCTGGCGCTCCAGGACAAGAATCTCGGCACCTCCCTGATGTCCGCCTGCATCGTAGCCGCTCAGGTCATCATGGTACCCATGGCCATGCTGGTGGCGCGCAAGGCTGACACCTGGGGCCGCAAGCCTCTGTTCCTGGCCGGGTTCCTGATCCTGCCGATCCGCGGCGTGCTGTACACTCTCTCGGACAATCCTTACTGGCTCGTCGCAGTCCAGATGCTCGATGGCATCGGAGCCGGCCTGTACGGTGCGCTGTTTCCACTCATCGTGGCCGACCTGATGGAAGGCACCGGCCGGTTCAACGTGGCACAGGGAGCGGTCACCACCGCGCAGGGCATAGGAGCCTCGCTGTCGACGACCCTGGCCGGGATCTTGGTCGTAAAGGCAGGCTACTCCGCTGCCTTCCTGGTGCTTGCCGGCATCGCAGGCGCGGGCCTTCTCCTGTTCTGGGCGATGATGCCCGAAACGAAAGGCTTTGCGCCCGGTGTAACCTCAGGAGTGGTGTCCCATGAAGTACAGGCTATCCCCGGCAGGGCCCGATGATGGACGCGCATGTCTTGGCCGCTGCGGCCATCTTCATCCTGACCTACGGCGGCGTGGCGCTTGGGCGTATTCCCGGACTTCGGCTCGACCGGGCCGGCATTGCCATACTCGGAGCGGCCTGCATGCTCGCAACCGGGGTGCTCACGCTGGAGGAGGCCTATCGCGCCATTGATCTCGACACGATCACGCTGCTTCTCGGCATGATGATCATCGTGGCACACCTGAAGCTGTCGGGGTTCTTCCGTCTGGTGAACGGCTGGGCGGTCACCCACGCTCACTCGCCTCTGGTACTTCTGTTCGTCATCGTCCTGACCACGGGCGTCTTCTCGGCCTTCCTCGTCAACGATGCGGTGTGTCTCGTGATGGCGCCGCTGGTGCTGGATGTGACGAGACGTCTTGGCCGCGACCCCGTGCCCTATCTCTTGGCTGTGGCGATGAGCTCGAATGTGGGCAGCGTCGCCACGATCACCGGCAATCCCCAGAACATGATTGTTGGGGTGATCTCCCAGATACCCTATGCGGTCTTCGCGGCCAACCTCACACCCGTGGCAGTCGCTGGCCTGGTTCTTGTCTTCGTGCTGATCAGGTTGCTGTGCTCGAGCGAGTTCCGGAGCCTTAAGGCGCTTGCCGCGGAGCCGAAGCCGGCTCGGCTCCACAAGCCCCAGATGGCCAAGGCCATCGTCGTCACCATTGGGGTGGTGGTCGCCTTCTTCGCCGGGGTCCCGGTCGCCAAGGCGGCTGTTTCCGGGGCGGCGCTGCTGCTCGTGACGCGGCAGGTGAAGCCGGGCAAGGTGTACCGCGAAATCGACGGTCCTTTATTGCTGATGTTTGCCGGCTTGTTCATCGTGGTTGCCGGTGCCGAGAAGGCCCTCCTGAGCCCTGATGTGATCGAAGCAGTGCGCCGCCTGCAACTGGCCGACACCTGGGTTCTTTCCGGTGTCACGGCCGGTCTATCGAACCTCGTCAGCAATGTCCCTGCCGTGCTGGTGCTCAGACCCTTTATCCAGGGGCTTCCGGAGGAGCAGCAGCTCTGGTTGGTAATTGCCATGGCGTCGACGCTGGCCGGCAATCTCACGCTGGTGGGTTCGGTCGCCAACCTGATCGTGGCTGAGAAGGCACGCGTGATTGGTGTTGAGATCGGGTTCGGCACCCACTTGCGCATCGGATTGCCGGTGACTCTGCTGACCCTCGCGATGGGCGCGTGGTGGCTTTCAGCACCGTTCGGATCATAGCGTATGCTGTCAAGGACGAAGCCTACCAATCTATTCCGAAACAATGGTCCAATGTTCAGGGGGCAGGGAGAGACAGGACGAAAGATTGCGCTGCTCCAGCCCGACCGATACCCATGGCCCATGCAGAGGAAGGTCGGCTCCTGGTATTCCCCGGACCAAAGAGCCTGGTCCGCTTCAGCGGAGTAATGCCGACGTTCATTGAGCAGCCGGAACGTGAAAATATAACCCAATCCGGACTTCGATGATTCTGGCTTTTGTCAGAATCATCGCTGTAGTCCGCTTTTGGGTCGAGTCGTGAGGCCACAAATAGTCACGCTGCGTATTCGGCGGCCATGAGGGCTGCCCGACGGTCGAGGCGGGCCATCCGATCGAGCAGGAAGGATATGTCCGCGCGGGCCTTGGCGGTCAGGGACGGACCGGGCTTGCGCTGGGTGTCCGAGGTCAGGATGCCCCGGCGCATCATCACGTATTTGCGGATGGCGAGACCGATGCCCTGCTGCTGCTCGTAGCGCAGGAAAGGCAGATGGGCGTCGAAGAGATCGTGCGCCGCATCGGTCTTACCCTCGGCGAACAGGGAGACGATCTCAACGAGGGCGTCAATGAAAGCATATCCCGTCATGGCGCCATCGGCGCCCCGATGCATCTCCATGTCGAGGAAGAGGCCGCCATTGCCGCACAGAATTGAGAGCGGCTTCAGGGCACCCTTGACCTGAAGATCCCGTAGCGTCGAGATCTTCTCCAAACCCGGCCAATCCTCGTGCTTGAGCATGACGCAGGAGGGATTGTCCGTGACGATCCTCTGGATGACCGCGGGGGTCATGATGACGCTCAGCGTCAGCGGATAATCTTGAAGGACCCAGGGAATATCGGTGCCGATGGCCTCGATGGCTTGACGGAAATAGGAGACGATCTGGTCGTCCGTACGCAGACTCGGCGTGGGCGCGATCATGACGCCGGCGGCCCCTCGATCCATGGCGAATTGGGCCAGCTTGCGCATGGCCGCAAATCCCGGCGCCGAAATCCCGATGACGACAGGTCCGGAGAACCGCTTGATGATCCGCGCTGCGATATCGAAGGATTCCTCCGTCTCGAGCTTATGGGCCTCGCCCATGATGCCCAAGGCCGTGATACCTCGGCAGCCGGCCTCCCCGTAAAAGTCCGTCATGCGGTCGATGGACCTGGTGTCGACCTGACCGTCGGGGAGGAAGGGGGTCGGCGCAATAGCGTAAACGCCGGTTTCCTGTGCCGTGAGTTTCACCTGATGTCTCCTCGATAATACTCGGTTGTTCTTTCGGGTCTGCCCCGGTTCTTCGCGCCGGTCTATGGAGCGTCGACCCCCGCTAGCGTCAACTCTTCGATTCGATGGCAACTCGCCTGCTGTCTGGGCCCCGCCTCCCGGAGGACGGGCACCTCCTCGCGGCATCGGGCAATCGCGTAGGCGCAGCGGGGGTGGAAGGGACAGCCCGCTGGCGGGGCGCTCGGGCTCGGCACGTCGCCGCGAAGTCGGATCCGCGTTCGAGCCGCGCCAGGATCCGGAACCGGAACCGCCGAGAGAAGGGCTTCCGTATAGGGATGCCGGGGCCGGGAGAACAAGGCCTCGCTGTCGCCGATTTCCACGATTCGCCCAAGATACATCACGGCCACGCGATTGCTGATGTGGCGGACCACGGAGAGATCGTGGGCGATGAACAGATAGGTCAGACCGAAATCCGCCTGGAGGTCCTGCAGAAGGTTGACCACCTGGGCCTGGATGGAGACATCGAGGGCCGAGACCGGCTCGTCGGCCACAATGAAGCGCGGGTTGAGGGCAAGCGCCCGCGCAATCCCGATCCGCTGCCGCTGGCCGCCAGAGAATTCGTGCGGAAACCGCCGGGCATGATCCCCGCCAAGACCCACCGCCTCCAGCAGGTGAACGACCCGATCCCGGCGCTCGGCCCGGCCCATCACGCCCTGGACTCGAAGCGGCTCCGCCACGATATCGGCCACATTCATGCGGGGGTCGAGGGAGGAATAGGGGTCCTGGAAGATGATCTGCATTTCCCGGCGCAACTGCTTGACCTTCGAGGCCGGCAGGGATGCCACGTCGACGAGCGTCTCCGATGAGCCCCCGTTGAAAACCCGGCTGCGAAACAGGACCTCGCCCTCGGTTGGCTCGATCAGCCGCAGGATCGAGCGGCCCGTGGTGCTCTTGCCGCAGCCGCTTTCGCCCACGAGGCTGATGGTTTCGCCTTTCTTGATTGTGAGATCGACGCCGTCGACGGCCTTGACCGTGCCGCCGCCCCGGCGGAATAGACCCTTCCGGATCGGGAAATGCTTGCGCAGGCCTTTGACCTGCAGAAGAACGTCGTCAGGCTGCATGGGCGCGCTCCTCGACGACCGTATGGTGAAGGAAGCACGCAGCCCGGTGGTGGCCCTCCACCTCCGCCAGCGCGGGGACCTCCTGGCGGCAGATCGGCGTGGCGTGCGGACAGCGGGGCGCGAAGGCGCATCCGCGGATGCGCTCGGTTGGCCGCGGAACCGATCCCTCGATGGTCGCCAGCCGCTTCGCGCCGCGCCCCGTGATGGACGGCACGGATCGGAGAAGGCCTTGCGTGTAGGGATGGAGCGGGTGCCGGTAGAGCGCGTGGACGGTGGCACTCTCTACAATCTTACCGCGATACATCACCACCACATGGTCGGCCATGGCTGCCACAACCCCGAGATCGTGGGTGATGAACATGATCGCGCCGGCGAAATCGCGGCGCAGATCCTTCATCAGGTCGAGCACCTGGGCCTGGATTGTCACGTCGAGTGCCGTCGTGGGTTCGTCCGCGATGAGCAGCGAGGGATTGCAGACGAGTGCCATGGCGATCATGGCGCGCTGCCGCATGCCGCCCGACAGGTTGTGAGGATATTCTTCGAAGCGCTGCCGGGGCGAGGCGATCCCCACCGCCGCAAGGCTCGCGATTGCCCGCTCCTTGGCCTCAGCCTTGGAGATCTTCTCATGAAGCAGGAGCGGCTCCATGATCTGCGCGCCGATTTTCAGCACCGGGTTCAGAGCGGTCATCGGCTCCTGGAAGATCATGGTGATCTCCGTGCCGCGGATGGCATTGATCTGCCGCCCATTCGGAGGAAGGCGCGACAGGTCGACAGGTCCTTTCCGGCCGGCAAACAGGATCTCGCCGCCCTCGATCCAACCGGGGGGCTGGATCAGGCCCATGATGGCGCGCGAGGTGACGGATTTGCCGCAGCCGCTCTCGCCCACCACGGCCAGCGTTTCCCCCGCCGCGATGGACAAGTCGACTCCGTCGACCGCCCGCGCGACGCCCGCTTCCGTCATGAAGTGGACCTGCAGGTCCCTGATGTCGAGGAGGTTCGTTACGCTCATGCGATCCTGCCGGCCAGACGGGGAAGGATGCGCTTGACGCGGCGGCCCTTGAGCTTCGGATCAAGGGTCTCGTTCAAGCTGTCGCCAGCCATGTTGGCCGACAAAACGAAGAGCGAGAGCGCGATGGCAGGACCGATGATCAGGTAGGGCGCGCTCGTCAGGAAATCTTTGGCCTCATGGAGCATTTGACCCCATTCGGGTGTGGGTGGCTGAACGCCGAGACCGAGGTAGCTGAGGGACGAGGCTCCCAGGACGAAGCCCGGAAGTGCGAGGGTGGATTTCACGATGATTGGCCCGGAAATGTTGTGCAACACATGCCGCAACAGGATGTCCGGCCAGCTGGCCCCCGCGGCCACCGCTGCCTCCACGTAGAGCTCCTGTCTAACCGAAAGGGCGGCGCTGCGGGCGATGCGGATGAAGTTCGGCAACTGGGATAAACCAAGGGCAATGACGACGCCGCTCTGGGAGGGGCCGACCACCACCACGATGATGATTGCGATCATGATGGTCGGAAAGATCAGAAGCATGTCCGTCAGGCGCATGACGACTGCGTCCGCAAGGCCGCCGATATAGCCGACCACCATCCCGATCGGGACGCCGATCAGGAGCGAGAACAAGAGGGAGATCGTCGTGATCCTGGCCGTGACCTGTGTGGCGAGGATGACGCGGGAGAAGGTGTCGCGCCCGAACTGGTCCGTGCCGAACCAATGGGCGGCGGATGGCGGCTGTAGACCTTCGGCGAGGTTCGTCTCGAATGGGTCGGAGGGTGTGATCCAATTGGCCGTGAGAGCAATCACATAGAACGCCAGCAGAACGATTCCGAAAAAGAGCCCGACCCGGTCGCGGGCATAACGCCTGAGGATATCCATGTTCAGCGGCTCCGGTGCGGGTCGTCAATCATGGGCGATCCTGGGATCGGCCCAGCGATAGAGCAGGTCGACGACGAGGTTCACCAGGATGAAGACCATTGCGAAGAAGAAGATGCAACCCTGGGTCAAAGGCAGGTCGCGGGTCAGGATCGAATCCACCATCAGGCGGCCGAGCCCCGGCCAGTTGAAGATCGATTCCGCCACCGCGGCGCCGCCCAGCATATGGCCGAGCCCGAGGCCGAAGAACGTAATGATCGGCAGCAATGCGTTGCGCAGCCCATGCTTGAACACGATGACCCGCTCCGGCACGCCCTTGGCGCGGGCGGTGGTAATGAAGTCCCGGCCCAGCGCGTCGATCATGCAGGCCCGCACCATGCGCGTGAAGCCGGCAGCCTGCGCCAGCCCGAGCGTCAGAACAGGCAAAATGTAGTGCTTCCATGAGGTCATGCCCCCGATGGGCAGCCAGCGTAGATGAACGCCGAAGAAGTACAGGCCCAGAATGCCGGTGACGAAGATCGGGGTGCAGATTCCCGCCAGGGAAAATGCCGTGATGCCGCGATCGAGAGGCCTGTCCCAGTACATGGCTGAGAGCGATCCGAGCAGGAGGCTGAGGCTCATGGCGAGCAGCATGGACCATCCGGCCAGCTTGGCGGTGTTGAGAAGGCGTGGCATGACGATCTTCAGCACGGGCTGACGCGAGAAGTTCGACAGCCCGAAATCACCGTGTAGGACCCTCCCCATATAGGTTGTGTATTGCGTCATAAGCGGCTGATCGAGGCCGTAGGCCTGACGGATGCTCTGCACAAGAGCCTCGGGCGCGCTGTCGCCCGCGATCAGGCGCGCGGGATCGCCCGGGATGGCATGGAACAGGCCGAACAGGAAGGTCAGCAGGAGGAGGCCTGCCGCCGCCATAAAGACCAGCCGGGCGAGGATGAGTTTCAGCATGAGGACGTCGGGTGCTTCCGATCGCGTGTGGCCTGCAGGGCGGCCGGGCTTTCAAGCCCCGCCGCCTCCAGGCAACTACCGGGATATGCCCTGCTCCTCCTTGGCGGCCTTGTCGATCCAGGCTTGGGTCGCGTCGTAGGTGCCCGCCGGCAGATACTTCGCACCGTGGACGTAGGTCCGGTACGCCTCCGTGAGATTGACAGTCGGCAGATAGATGACAGGGGCCTGCTTGAGCAGCTCGGCCATCCACTGACGCACGTACTCGGCCCGCTTCTTAGTATCCGGCTCTGCATGGGCAGCCTCGGCCAAGCGGTCCGTTTCCGGGTTCGAGAAGAACATCCGGTTGGCGCCCGCAGGTTTCCACGCCTTCGTGTGCGTCATGTACATCATCGGCTCGTCGGGATCCGCCGTCGGGATGGTCCAGGCCAGCAGGGCAAGATCGTACTTGGCCTCCTGCGGCCCGAGTGACAGGGACGCGCTGAAGGTGGCGCTCTCGAGTACGGTCAGCTCGGTCTTGATGCCGAGCTTTTCCAAGAAGGTCTGAACGAGCTGCGCGATCTGGTACTCACCCTTGCCGGCCTTGCGGGTCCAGAGCTTTAGGGAAAGGGGCTCGCCCTGCGCGTTCTCCAGGACCTTGTCGCCGTTGCGGTCCTCGTAGCCTGCCTGCTTGAGCAGGTCCTTCGCCTTATCCAGGTCGTAAGCGAAGATCGTGTCCTTGCCCGGCTCGCGCATGTCGGTGAAGCCGAACACGCCCGGCGTTAGGGTCGGAGCCTGTGACAGCGTCGCACCGGTTCCGGCGAAGACCGACTTCACGATGCCAGCTTTGTCGATGGCGTAGTTCAAGGCCTGCCGGACGCGGGCGTCGTCCAGGGGCTTCTTCAGGTTGTTGATGACCACGTAGTTCTGCTGCAGGCTCGGGATCGTCGCAACCTTCAGGGTGTCCTCGCCGGATAGGCGGGGGATGTCGAAGTCGGGAACACCCTGCGCGCGGTCCACGTCGCCGCTCTCCAGCATGGCCACGCGGGTGGTCACCTCGGGCACGAACAGAATGCGGATGCTGTCGAGATAGGGCTTGCCCTTCTGCCAATACTTGTCGTTGCGCTTGAAGAGCACATACTCGCCCTTCGCGAATTCAGACATCACGAAGGGGCCTGTGCCGACGATCTTGCTGCCGAGCCCTTCCTCGCCGGTAGCCTTGTAGGCGGCCGGGCTGAAGATGCACATAGTGCGGTAGGCCAGGTTAGGGATCAGGGCCGCCGAGGGCTTCGAGAGCTTGAAGGACACTTGATATTCGCTGTCCGCCACAACTTTCTCGAGTCCCTCGAGCAGGCTGACATAGAGAAACTTCTTGGCGAGTGCCTCATTGAACACGAAGGCCACCGCCTCCGCGTTGAAGGGCGTGCCATCATGGAACTGGATGCCTTCGTTGAGATGGAACGTGACGGTCTTGAGGTCGTCGGACATCGTCCAGCTCTTGGCGAGAACCGGCTTGATGGTGCGGTCCGCCGCCATCTCCACCAGATTTTCGCAGGCGTTGAGGTAGACATCCATCCCGCCCGCATCCGTGTTCCGTCCCGGGAACATGGTCTTGTCGAGCTGGCCGGTCACGACGAGTTCGCCGCCCATCTGCGGTTTGGCATCCTCGCCCCGGACGGACATGGGCAGAAGGGTCGATGCGGCCAGCGTCGCTGCCGTCGCCATCTTCGCATAGGACTTCATGTTTGGGGCTCCTCTGGTTTTCTTCGTCGTTCCGCTGGTTCAGCTTCGGGGCGGTGGAAGATCCTCTGAAATCGTCCACCGCCCCAGGGTTTTACTTCAGTACATGCGCGCCTTGTCGAGCACGTTGATCATCTGTTCGGTCTCGCCGCGGACGTAGTGATTCAGGTTCCGGATGAAGATGTCCGTGATCTTGCCGTTCTCGCTCGGCGCCGTGCTGGCCGAATGCGGGCTGATGATCACATTCGGCATGGACCAGAGCGGCGAACCCGGTGGCAACGGCTCCGTTGCGGCGACATCTAGGCCTGCCAATCCGATATGGCCGCTGCCGAGCGCTTCGATCATGGCCGGCTCGTCGACCACCTGACCCCGAGCGATGTTGACGAACACGACGCCGCGCTTGGTGGCCGCCCAAATCTCCCCATCGATCATCCGCTCGGTTTGCGGCGTATGGGGCGTTGCCAGCACGATGTAGTCCGCATCCTTCACGGCACTCTTCAGGTCCGCCTGCCCATAAACCTCGTCGGCGAACAGCTCGGTGCGCCGCTCAGGGGAGGGGCGGTTGACGACGGCGTTGACCCGCATGTTGAAGGCGCGCGCCAAGCAGGCGACGCGTGCACCGACCTGACCCGCCCCGATGATCGTCAGCGATTTCCCCGACAATTCGCCGCAGCAGTAGCGTTCCCAGCGGTGGGCCTGCTGGTCGCGCTGGAGGCGCGGCAGGTCCTTCACATGGGCCAGCATGATGAAGAGCGCAAACTCCGCGAGAGCATCGGCATGGACGCCACGAGCGGTCGTGACGATCACGTCGCTGTCGGCCAGCCCCATATTGGCCACGGCCTGCCCGACGCCGGAACTTGTGGTCTGCACCCATTTGACCTGAGGTGCGAGCGCAAGGCCCCGCGCCCCCTCCGGCCCGGAGGGAAAATCCCAAAGGATCGTGGCCCGGGCCAGGGCATCGCGCCAGCGGCGGTCCTGCGCCGGCGTGCGGGCGAATCCGTCCCGGCCTTTGTGGTCAGCGATGTAGCGGGTCTGAGGGAGGAGATCGGGCTGATAGAGAATCTCTACACCCTCGGGAGCTGCCTCGCGGATGCGCTCAACATATTCATATTCTAGGGGCGACGTGATGAAGGCGACGTAGGGCGATGGAGACGTCATGAAGGGCGTGGGCCTGATGCAAGAGACCGTCAAGCACACGGTCGGATCCTCCCGGCTCATGCAGCTTGACCTAAGGGCAAGAGCTAACATGAGGTGTATTCACAACACAAGGGAGCCAGTGCCTAGACCTTAAGCAGCATGCGCGGGGATAGAAGGCATCAAAACGGCTCGTTACGAAGCTGCTGATGCAACCACCGACGAAAGCCTACGACTCGCGGATCGTGCTGCTGGTCCGGACTGCATATAAGGAAGTATCCCTTCTCACGGCGGAGGGTATGCGATGATGCCACGACGAGTCTGCCGTCAGCCAACTCTTCGCGAATGAGAAACCGCGGCAGCAAGGCGTATCCGATCCCCACGACGGCGGCCTCAATCACCAGAAAGAAGTGCTCAAAGCCAAGGCCGGCGGCCTGACGAGGCGCCAGATGGAGACTTTCGAACCATTCTCCCCAAGCTTCAAGGCGCGTTGTATGGCGGATCAACTGATCTGCGCGCACTTGCGACGGGTCGATTTCGCCATTTTTCAGAAGAGCAGGAGAGCAGACCACGATGAGCTCTTCTTCTAGGATCCTGTAAGATTTAGTCCGTGGCCAATCCCCTTTTCCGTATCGAATGCCAACATCGACGTTGCCGTCATCGAAGTTGATAGGACCTTCTCCAACAACGACATCTAGCTGCAAATCAGGGTATTCTTTTTTGAACTCGGGCAAACGCGGGATCAGAAGTCTCAGTCCGAAGGTCGGCAACACGTCAATACGAAGAGTCCGGGCCTGCTCATCGTGCCTCACGCGATCCAATACTTTTTTGATTCGCTCAAAAGAATAATTGAGCTCGCCAAAAACAACCTCGCCCAGCGGCGTCAACAGCAGGCTCGGCTTCGATTTGGCCAGGAGGGGGAAGCCGAGTTCCGCCTGAAGCGCGCGGATGGATCGACTTACGGCCCCCTGGGTGACCTCGAGTTCTGCGGCAGCACGCGTCATGCTTTTGAGGCGGGCTGCAGCTTCGAAGCTACGTAGTCCCGTAAGGGACGGAAGACGGCTCAGACGCTCCATGACTTACCGCTATGCAAAATGAGAAAATCTCATGTTATATGAAAATAAATCTTGGAGCTACCCCAATGGAGCTTCGACAATCGGTATGCCCCCGCAACGTCTGGGACGGAGTGGGCGAAACCCGTCACCACCTGACCTCCACTGATCTGAGCCGATCAAGGTTGCTGTTCCCTGACGTCGTACAAGACATGAACAGGCCATCGCACCCTTTCCAGTCGTCCATGGTTACGGTGCAGAAGCCGATGCGCTCAGGCCGAGCCGCCGTGGTCGTCTCATGGCAGATCTGGGACCAAAGGCCCTGGTCAGGTTAGAGGCTTGAAGCAGACATCCAGAAGGGCTGAGGATCTCCCCTGCGTTTGTCTACATCAAGGTCTCGCGATTTCCTCGATCCACCCGCCAAACAGGTCAGCAACTTCCAGGCTGCTGGCAAGATTGTAATTCTCGTCGACGAGTTCCTTGTCCTGGTGCTGTAACAAGCCGCTCGCCAGGTGCGGCTCGGATCCGGCTCGATACCGCGCGGTGAAGGCCCCGCTCCGCCGGAAGTCGTGTGGGCTGAGAGCCCGTCCGATTACGGACCGGGGGTCTCCATAATCCTTCGTTCGACACTGCCATAGCTGAGTGCCTCGTCATACTGTCCGACCCAAAAGTGGACCAGTAAGCAACCTGCTTTGTTCATCCCCGATCATGAACTCGTCGGTGTGCCGCATCAGCCGTGGTCTTGCCCAGGTGAGATACAGGCCGATTGCGGGATTGAGACGATATCGGATGAGGCGGAGATCAGCCCGTCCATTCTTGACCTCTGCGCCCGGCAACGTGATACCCCAGCGATCCTGCTCGCGCACAAAGCTGCGGCCGAGTTCGAGCGCCGAGAGTTTCTTCAGCCGGATGGGGCAGTAAGCCAGCATGGCGACCATGAGGCCATCGCGGATTTGACCTGCCCGCCAGATCGGCCGACGCCTGCGAGCCACCGGGGCTTTCCTGACCAGCGTGAGGCCTGCCCGGATCAGAACCTCGGAGAGGACGACGCAGTCAAACCGCTCCAGCGGGTAGTCGAACGAAGCGGCTTCCTTATCGCCGCGCAATTCAGATGATCATTCAGGATCCGTTTGGCTCGCTCAACCCGCGCCAGCGCGTTGGTGACATCATCGCGGACCCGATCAAAGTGCTTCGACTCGGCGCCCGCAGGGAGACTTCGGACCGGGTCGGAGAATTGCTCGATCGCGTGGGCCTGCCTTCGAGCGCCGCCCTGCGCTACCCGCATGAGTTCTCGGGAGGGCAGCGTCAGCGTATCGGAATCGCACGGGCGCTGGCCTCCGATCCGAAGCTGGTCATTTGTGATGAACCGGTTTCTGCTCTCGACGTCTCAATTCAAGCGCAGGTGCTGAACCTTCTCGCGGACCTGCGGGACGATCTTCACGTATCCTATCTGTTCATCAGTCACGACCTGGCAGCCGTCGAATTCCTGGCCGACCGAGTTGCAGTGATGTATTTCGGAAGGATCGTTGAAGTCGGTACCCGAGCATCGTTATTTGCACGCCCGCGCCATCCCTATACGCGTGCTCTCCTTTCAGCTGTGCCGAACATCCGGAAGCGCAAGGGCCAGATCGAGCCTCCGGTTCCGGGAGAGGTTCCGGGTGCCTATGCGCCGTTGCAGGGCTGTCCGTTCCAATCGCGCTGCCGACAAGGTAACGAGCGCTGCCGCGCTGAAACTCCCTCGTTGGCCCCTTTGGAACAGGGCCACCAAGTCGCCTGCTTCAATCCAGATTGAAGAAGCGCCAATGGCGCGACGATCCTGAACCGCAGGATCCAGGAAAGCCCGCGTGAGAGAGACAAGGTTTTGGGATATCGCAATTACCTTTGGGCCGAGCGTGTATATTTCCGCGGCGATGAAATGCCGGGCTACAAGCCGTTCATGGGCTACGATCCAGTCAACGATGTCGCGCTGATCATTTGGACCAGCCTGACCGTGTTACTGGATGGCCGGCCCACTGCGAGCACCCTCGTGCTCAACTGCTTGACTGGATTTATGCGGCATCGCCGCTTCAGCTCGGTGGCGATCGGGCATGTCGAATGACGGAAGCTTCTCTCCTGCCTCGATCCGCTGCGGCAGCCTGTTCTGGGCCGGCGGGAGGGGACAGGTCGCGAAGGACGTGAAGGCGCAGGGCGGGTTGATTGCCTTGTTGAAGTCCAGGACGATGCGAGAGCCTTGAACCTCCCCGACCAGAAACCGGCCCGCACCGTAGGTTTGAGAGCCGGATGTGCCATCACGCAGCACGAACATCGGCGCCTCCTTCGTACCGTGCGTCGGCCAGAGCTCGTACCGGACGTTGTCGCGCGAAAAGATGGCCTTGTGAGTCACGAGAATCGTGCCCGATGTTCCAATGACGCTGTCGATCTCGAACGGACGAGGCTGTGCAAGCTGAACCCAGTCGGCGACGATGCGCCAGGACACGTCGACCGGAAACCGAGGAATATCTGAAAAGCTCCGTCGATTCAGGCTTTCGCTGTCCCGTATGCGCAAGGCCCTGCGGCCATCGCGTTCAATCAGATGAAACGAGACGTTGCCGAAAGCCACCAACGTCGGTGCGACCGGATCAACGTGCAGTTGGGCTTCCACAATCGTTCGGCCGTCGACCGTCCCATTCGCAGATGGGTCAAGCTGCACATGAACAATCCCATCGTCGCCATGAGCGATCGTACCTGCGAAGGCCGGAATATTGGCAATGACGATATCGTTGTCAGGGGCGGAGCCGAAGCGCGATATCCCAGGGCGGACCCATTCGAGCCCGCTGACGCTCAGCCAGCCGTCCGGGTTAGTCAGGGTGGCTATTCTGCCGGCGTGCCAATCCTCAAGCGCCAATATGTACTGAGCTGTCGAGGATATGGTCATGAGGGTATCCTTTCGCCTTTGAGGCTATGCTGGAAAGCGGGATGCGTGGCAGCGCGGCGAGAAGTTCTCGGGTGTAGGCATCACGTGGACGCGCAAAAACCTCGCCGACGGGACCCTCCTCGACGATCCTGCCGGCATGCATCACCATCACGCGATCGCTGACATGATGCACGACGCCGAGGTCGTGCGAGATGAACAGGATGGTGAGGCCGAACTGGCGCTTCAGATCCTCGAGAAGATCGAGAACCTGGGCTTGCGTCGAAACGTCGAGGGCCGAGACGGGCTCGTCGCAGATCAGGATGTCCGGCTTCATCGCCAAGGCGCGGGCGATGGCGACGCGCTGCCTCTGGCCGCCGGACAATTGCCGTGGTCGCCGCAGGAGATGGGAATCGCTCAGTCCCACGGACCGAATGAGTTCGGTTGCGCGCCTTGTCCATTCCCGTTTTGGCAGGCCGATGATTTCCAGCGCCTCGGCAAGGATGTCGATGACCCTGTAGCGTGGATCGAACGAACCCAGAGGATCCTGCGAGACGAGCTGGAGCCGCGGTCGATGTGGGCGCCTCTGCTTCTCGGACAGATGCGACCAGGGACCACCATCGAGGAGCACCTCGCCCTGGTCCGGCTGCTGCAGCGCCAGAAGCAGGCGGGCGAGCGTTGTCTTGCCGCTGCCGGAGGCGCCGACGAGGCCGAGGGTTTCCCCCGCAACAAGCCTGACGTCCACCTTGTCGACGACCAGCCGCTCGCCTAGCGATTTTGTGACAGATCTCGCCTCGACGGCTGTTCCACCATCCTGAAGCGGCCGGGCGGCAGGCACATCGGGCGTCCCTGAGCCGAACGTGAGCCGCTGCCCTTTTGTCTCGACGGAGGGAATTGCCGCCAGCAGGGCGCGGGTATAGGCCGCCTGCGGACGTGAAAGCACCTGACTTGGCGGGCCGGCCTCCACCACGGCTCCATCCTTCAGAACGACGATGTGGTCGGCAAGGGATGCCACCACGGCGAGATCGTGCGAGATGAGAATGATGCCTGTCCCCTTCGCCTTCATCTCGCGCAGGAGTGCAAGGATCTGTGCCTGCACGATCACGTCGAGCGCCGTCGTCGGCTCATCGGCAATCAAGAGGGCCGGATTGGCGGCAATCGCCGAGGCAATCAGGGCGCGCTGACGCAGGCCGCCCGAAAGCTGGTGAGCGAATTGGCCGATCCGCTCTTCCGGATTCGGGATGCCGACCGAGGTGAGCAAGTCGAGAACCTTCCTCCTGACGTCCTGGCGCGGCATGTCGGCATGCTCGGTCAAGGCCTCGGCGATTTCAGATCCGATCGTCTTGAGCGGATCGAGGGAGACGAGGGCATCCTGCAGAACGAATCCGATGTGGCGGCCACGGATGCCGCGCCATTGCCCTGGCGAGAGATGCAGCAGATCCTTTCCATCGAGGTGGAGGCGTTGTGCCGAGACGGCGGCATTGTCCCCGGCGAGGCCTACGAGCGCGCGGGCCGTGACGGACTTGCCTGATCCGGATTCGCCGACGATCGCCACGCATTGGCCGGCCTCGACGGAGAAACTCAGTCCTTGGACTGCAGCCGTGCCGGGAAAGGTGACGTTCAGGTTTTCGACGCTCAGGAGAGACATGGTTCAGGCCCTGCCGTCCGAAAGGGCCTTCAGGTAGCGTCCGAGCACCGTCGTCGAGATGACGGTAAGCGTTGCGAACAGGCCTGGAAAGACGCCGATCCACCACGCTCTGCGTAAATAGCCTTGTCCCTCTGCCAGCATCAGGCCCCATTCCGGAGTTGGGGGCTTAGGACCGAGGCCGAGATAACTGAGGGCCGCGGAGGACAGGATGGCGCTACCGATTCCGAGCGTCGAAAGAACGATCAGCGGGCCGATGGTGTTGGGAAGAACGTGCCGCATCAGGGTGAGCCACCGTCTTTGTCCCAGAATGCGGGCAGCCTCGACATAACCGGATGTACGCACGACCAACACTTGAGACCGGACGATCCGCGCATAGCGGGGGATTTCGGCGATGGCGATGGCGATGAGAACATTGACGCTCCCGGTCCCGAGCAGCGCCACAACCGCCATGGACATGAAGAGGGCCGGGAAGGCGAGCAGCACGTCGATCACCCGCATGAACGCGAGGTCGACAGCCCCGCCGGCGCTGCCGGCAACGAGTCCGACGGCCAGGCCGATGGTGACGGCGATGGACGTTGCACCGAGTCCGATGGTCAGGGAGTAGCTGGCGCCATGTACGACACGCGAAAAGATATCGCGTCCGAGCTGGTCCGTTCCGAAAGGAAACTCGAGGGAGGGCGGACGCAATGTGTGGAGCAGGCTGATCTTGTAGGGATCCTTCGGTGCGACGATCCCCGGTGCAACCGCGCAGAGGGCGAGGAAAACCAGGACGGTCGCGGCAAGCGCGACGCCAAACGGGACACGTCGCAGCCGCATGAAGAATCCTGGCCCGGCTCGCATGCGGGCGGGATCGGCCAGGTTTGGCGTGAGATCGGTCATGCGGCGGAGACACGTAATCGGGGGTCGGCCAGACGGTAGAGAAGGTCGGCGACGATGTTGAGCGTCACGAACACGAAGGCGACGAGGAGAACGATCCCCATGACGACGGGAATGTCATGATTGTTGATCGCCTCCAGCGTGATGCGCCCGAGGCCAGGGCGGCCGAAGACCTGCTCCGTGATGATGGAGCCGGCGAGAAGGCCGCCGAACGTCTCGGTGCTGATCGTGATGCATGGGATCAGGGTATGGCCGAGGGCGTGCCGCCAGCGAACGGCCCATTCGGATAATCCCCGGGTCCGCGCCGTCAGGATGAAGGGCTGTTCGAGGGCAAGGTCCATCTCCTCCCGCATGACCTGGCTCAGGCTTCCGAACACGGCAAGGGCCAGGGTCGCGACCGGCAGGACGAGGGAGCGCCAGCCCTCGTCGGCGACGACGGGGAAGAGCTGCCATTTGAACGAGAAGAAGGTGAGAAGAAGGATGCCGATCCAGAAGGTCGGGGTCGAGACGCTCAGAAGTTCGATCGAGGACAGCGCCTTGCGAAGCCATGTCCTTCGGCCCGATGTGACAAGCGAAGCGAGGCAGGCCATGACGATGGCGAGCAGGACCGATAGGGAAGCCAGCGTCAATGTGGATCCGAGTTCGCTGCCGATGATCGAGATCACGCTCCGGCGCTGCTGGTAGGATGTTCCGAGATCCCCCTGCACGATCCTCGCCAGGAAATGCTGGTACTGCTCCCAGACGGGCCGGTCTAGGCCGAAATCGGCGCGGATGGCGGCGCGCAGTTCCGGAGTGACGGATGAATCCGCACCATAGATGACTTGGACCGGATCGCTGGGAAACAGCTGAAGAATGGCAAATGCCAATGAAGCAGCAGCCCAAAGGACTGCTGCTCCCGCGAGGATGCGTATCAAAAGTTCTCTTGCGATGTGCAAGCGGCTTCCCTTACTTCGACAGCCACACGTCGTAATAGGAGCCAATCTGGCCCGAGGTTCCGAAGGTCACGCCCTGTACCTTCTTGTTCACCGCCAGAAGAACGGTCGGGTTCGCGATCGGGATCAGATAGACCTTCTCGGCGATGATCTTTTGCGCGGCCGTATAGGCGGCGATGCGCTTCTCGCGGTCCGTGGTCGCAAGACCATCCGCGAGGGCGCCGTCGAGATCCTTGTCCTTGACGAAGCCCCAGTTCGTGTTCTTGTCCCATGTCTCGGTGGAATAGAACGCTCCATAGAGCAGGTTAGGTTCGCCTGCCGCCTGGGACGTGTCGACGATGTCATAGTCATTGGCCTTGAAGCGGGCATCGGCCGAGCCGAAATCGATGACATCGCGGACATAGTCCACGCCGATGGCGGCGAAGGCGGCCTTCAGGCCCTGGGCGTAGAGATCGCGCTGCTGGTTGCTCCACGGGGTCGCCGAGATTCCGCGCAGGGTCAGCCGCTTGCCGTCCTTCACGCGGAAGCCCTGGCTGTCCGTCTTCGACCAGCCGGCCTCGTCGAGAAGCGCTTTCGCCTTTTTCTCATCGAACGTCCACGATTTCTCGAGGGAGGGATCGTGACCGAGAGCAACTGCAGGAGTGAGGGCGGCATAGGCCGGAGTCGCCGTCCCGAGGAAAACCGCGTCGATGAGGCCGGCATAGTCGGCACCCACACGCAGGGCTTCTCGAACCCTGACGTCATCGAGGGGGGATTTCGACTGATTGAGCCAGAATGACCACGGAATGCCCGGCTGTTGCGTCTGGAGAAGCTTCAGATGGGGCTTGGACTTGATGTCCTCGACCGAGATCGCCGGCACGCCTGTCGCGATATCGGCCTGGTTCGATTCCACTGCGCCGACGCGAACCGAATCCTCTTTCAGGAAGCGCAACTCGACGCGATCGAGATAAGCCTTCCCCTGATGCGCCGCGTCTGCGGGCGCCCAGTTGTAATTGTCGTTCCGCTCCAAAACGAGGTCACGCCCCGGCGTGCGGGACGCCACCTTGAACGGACCGGATCCGGCCGTAACGCCCGGCCCGCCGGCACAACGCTCTTCCTTGCTGTATTTCTGGATGGATGCCGGTGAGATGAAGCCGAGCGTAGGCTCGCTCAGATCGTGCAGGAACGGGCTATAAGCCTTGCGCAACTTGACGGTAACGACATTATCCTTGCTTGAGATCGACTCGACCGGAGCACTGCCGGCTTTCTTGACATCGAGCCAGCGCTGCAGGTTGAACCGCACAGCCTCCGCATTCAGGGGAGTTCCGTCGTGGAAGGTGACGCCATCGCGGATCGTGAACGCGTAGGTCAGCTGATCTTCAGAGATGGCCCATTCGCTTGCGAGCCAGGAATGGAACTTGCCGTCGAGGCTCTCAGAGACGAGGCGGTCGTAAATGCTCTGGAGGGCAGTCTGGGTATTGCGTGAGGTGCCTTCTATCTGATCCAGGCAAAGCGGTTCGTAGGTCACGACACGCAATGTACCGCCCGCCTGGGGCTTGTCCTGGGCCGCAGCGACTCCTGGAGCGCAGAGGAACGCGGACGACAGGCACAAAGCAAGGCCTGCCATTCGTGTCGAGACAGCTGCTGAACCAAACCCCACCATGTCATTTCTCCGATGGTTTAAGCTCTCGTCGATGTTAATCGCTTGAGGCGAGATGGAACTATCCTGCCCTCGGTCAGATCCCTCCTGGAGCCCTCGCGCGGATGAGCGGAGAAGTCCAAGCGGGAAGTGCTTGAGGGCCGTCGTATCTGCGCTGCCGATACGGGTGCCGCGTCAAGAAACAACGTTCCCATATCCGAGTCAAGGATTGGGTTCGGATAAAAGAACGGCCGCGGTTCGACTACTGGTCGTAGAGCGAAGGCTCGAAGGCTCGCACGCCATAAGAGGGTTCGCCGCGACATGAAATTTCTCTCGTTGCGGGCAGGTAGGGGATTATTTTCTCTATCAGCGCGTTCTAAAAAAAGAACAGGCCAATTGACGTCACGCTTGTCCCCAGCGACACTGTAACGGTTGCTGGAGGTGCACTTGGCCGCCAGCAGCCGCGGTGATTTGAAGTGCCAGCTTGCGCCGCGAAACCAAACGCTAAAGCGTCACGATGCGTGTCATGCGCCTCGTGATCCGATCGAAGGATTGCGGTCATGATTGTTTCTTTGCCGAACTCTGTCCTGCATCGGACAACGTACCGGGGTCGCATCAGCGCTCGCTGTTGCCGCTGACGAAACTCTCTCATTCCTTCCACGATACATCGCGTCACGGCCAGCCTTGCGCTGGCCGCAGGAGGTCTTCGTCATGTCAAGCACTACCCATGTCATCGAAGTCGGCGAGGTTACCGCCGGCATCGTCGTCTCCACCGAAGGCGGCTTCCGCTTCTTCGCAGCCGGGCTTGCTTTCAAGTCTCTCGATCTGGCGATCTTCGCCTCGATCGAGGAGGCCAGTCGGGCGGCACGCGCGAAGTTCATCAGGCGCCGTCACTAAGAACGGCAACGCTCCTGCTCGGGCGAAAGGTTGGCCTTTTGCCGACGTCCTCCGCATCGTAGCAGGTCTCTGGCCGGTTTCGGCGTGCGGGCGAAGCTGGCGTTTGCTACTGCCGCCACTTTTGGAACTCCCCAATACGGCGGTGACACCGCTCTTCGCTCATCGGCCAGGCAACGGGCCTTCAGCGACCTTATCCATTATGGAATAAACGGTGTTCGCAAGCCGCCGCTGTTCCGCTCTCGAAGGGGGTGGCGGCAGGCAAGTGAAGCAATCCGTGGTTAACCCCATGCACGTGATGCCGATTGTGCTAAGTTCGTCCGCGATGGCGCAGGGCTTCGACCATGATCTGTGTACGGCGTAATCCAGCGTCTGATCCCGTTCCCGAATGTGCTCGTGACCGGCTATCAGGCGTTCTTCACAACACGCGAAGCCCTGCGGACCATCCTGGAGACGACGCTCGCAAGCATCTCGGATTTCGCAAAGGGCCGCCAATTGCCGAACGAAATCAGGATGTGTGATCGACGCAGCCCTTGAACGGTGCAGCCTGAGGCACAGTTGGACGAGGCCATGAAACGGATTGTGACGCTCACTCTGAACCCCGCCATTGACGGCGCCGCGGAGGCGGAGGAAGTCCGGCCGATTCACAAGATCAGAACCTGGGCCGAACGTTATGATCCCGGTGGGGGCGGCATCAACGTCGCGCGGGTCATCAAGGAGCTCGGAGGCTCGGCCCTGGCACTTTATCTGTCGGGAGGAGCGACAGGTCCGATCCTCGATCAACTCGTGCAGGCGGCGGGGATCGATAGCCGGCGCATCCCGATCAGGGGCCACACCCGTGTCAGCCATACCGTGCATGAGCGGTCGACCGGATTGGAGTATCGCTTCGTTCCCGAAGGTCCGCCCTTGGGTCTCGATGAATGGGAGGGCTGCCTTGCGGCGATCGAGGAGATCGATTGCGACTATCTGGTTGCGAGCGGCAGTCTTCCCCGCGGTGTGCCGAGCGACTTCTATGTGCGGGTCGGTCACATCGCCGGGCAGAAGGGAGCGCGCCTTGTTCTCGACACGTCGGGCGAGGCGCTGCGCGATTCCGCACGGCAAGGAGTCTTCCTGATCAAGCCGAGTCTGGGCGAGCTGGAGAGCCTGATCGGACGAGAGCTCCCGGACCCGCGGGACCAGGATGCCGCCGTTCAGGATCTCATTGCCTCGGGCGCGGCGGAGATCGTCGCCCTGACGCTTGGCCGGGACGGGGCTGCATTGGCGACCCGTGGCAGGAGCATCCGCGTACCAGGAGCGAAGGTTGTGCCCAAAAGCGCCGTCGGCGCCGGCGACAGCTTCCTAGCCGCTATAACCCTGGGGCTGGCGCAAGGGCGTCGGATCGAAGACGCCTTCGCCCTGGGAATGGCAGCCGGGACCGCCACGGTCCTGACGGCGGGAACGGAACTCTGCCGGCGCGCCGATGTGGAACAAATCTACGATGCCATCAAAAGAGACCATTCCAAGGTCTTCAGTTGAGCGCCTTCCGTCCCTGCGCCGAGGTCAGTGGAATGAACGAGCAGCGTGCCATCGCAAGAGCTTCCCGGACGTCGGGGATCAGGGACCTCCTCAGACAGTATGAGTGTGGCCCGATCCAGCTCACCGGGACGAACAATGCCCTCTACGAGCGGCACCTCATGTTCGATAACGTGGTCGACCCGGCTGTGGTCGGCCCGCGCGAGCGCTTCGAGGCGATTGCCCGTTCAGTGCGGGACATTCTTTCCCAGCGATGGCTGCACACCGAGCAGGCGTACCAGAACCACAATCCCAAGCGCGTTTACTATCTCTCCATGGAGTTCCTCATCGGACGCTCCCTGGCCAACACCATCATGAATCTCATGCTCGATCAGGCCGTGCGGCAATGCGTCGACCGGAATGGACACGACTGGCTGGCCTTGCTGGAGCAGGAGCCCGATGCCGGCCTGGGGAACGGCGGGCTTGGCCGCCTCGCAGCCTGCTTTCTCGACTCGATGGCGACGATGCAACTCCCGGCGATGGGCTACGGCCTGCGGTACGAGTACGGCATCTTTCGGCAATCCATCAGCGACGGCTGGCAGCACGAGGAGGCGGATCACTGGCTGCGGCGTCCCGATCCGTGGGAGGTCGCGCGGCCGCAGGAGCAGGTCGAGGTCAGGCTCGGCTGCTCGTTCGAAGTCCGCAGCGGGAGCCTCGCCGTCATTCCCGGCGAACCGTCGTCCCTGCTCGGGATACCCTATGATCGGCCCGTGGTGGGCTACGGCGGCCGGACCGTCAACACGCTCCGACTCTGGGCGGCCGCAGCGCCCGAGGTTTTCGATTTCCATGCCTTCAGCGCAGGCGATTTCGTCGGCGCGCTGGCCGAGCGGCTCACGGCCGAATCCCTGACACGGGTTCTCTATCCCGACGATTCGACGAGCAGGGGAAAGGGCCTGCGCTTCGTGCAGGAGTATTTCCTGGTCGCCTGCTCCCTGGCCGACCTCGTGCGACGCTTCCGCCGGGACAATTCCGACTGGCACGCGCTCCCCGGCAAAATCGCCATCCAGCTCAACGACACCCATCCGAGTCTCGCAGTCGCCGAACTGATGCGGATCCTGCTCGACGAAGCGCATCTCGGATGGGACGAGGCCTGGGATCTGACCCGGCAGACGCTTGCCTACACCAATCACACGCTATTGCCCGAGGCGTTGGAGAAATGGCCCTTGCGCTGGTTCGAGGTGCTGCTGCCGCGCCACCTCGACATCATCCTCAAGATCAACCACCACCTCCTGGAGGAAGTCAGGGCGCGCTACCCGGGCGACGCAGGCCGTGCCGAGCGCATCAGTCTGGTGGAGGAGGGGGGCGTGCGCAGAATCCGCATGGCCAATCTGGCCATCGTCGGTTCGCACAGCACGAACGGCGTCGCCGCGATCCATTCCAAGCTGCTGCGCACGAAAACGGTCAAGGATCTGGCCGACATGTTCCCCGATCGCTTCAGCAACAAGACCAATGGCGTGACACCGCGCCGTTGGATCCGGCTGGCCAATCCGGCACTTGCCGACATCATCACGCAAGCCATCGGCGACGGCTGGATCACGGATCTTGCTGAAATGGAGAAGCTCAGGCCACTCGCCGACGATGCTGGCTTCCGTGAAGCCATTCGCCGGGCCAAGCGCGATGCCAAATCGCAATTCGCCGACTGGCTCAAGTCCGGGTCCGGCGTGGCGGTGGATCCGGCGACGATCTTCGACAGCCAGGTCAAGCGCATTCACGAATACAAGCGGCAGCTGCTGAACGGGCTGCGCGTGGTCGTGCTCTACAACCGGTTGCGGGAGAATCCAGATCTTGAGATCGCCCCGCGCACGTTCTTCTTCGCGGGCAAAGCAGCCCCCGCCTACAATCTCGCCAAACTCATCATCAAGTTTCTCAACAACCTGGCCGGCACCATCGACGGGGATCCGGCCGTCAGGGGGCGCCTGAAGGTGGTGTTCCTGCCCGAATACTGCGTGTCGCTGGCCGAGAGGCTGATCCCCGCCAGCGACGTCTCCAACCAGATCTCGACGGCAGGCTACGAGGCGAGCGGCACGAGCAACATGAAGTTCATGATGAACGGGGCGCTCACGCTCGGCACACGCGACGGGGCGACGATCGAGATGGCCGAGGCCGCAGGCGAGGACAACTTCTTCCTCTTCGGGCTGACAGCCGAACAGGTCATCGGCAGCCAGGGCTGGTACGATCCGCGCTGGCATTACGACAACGAGCCGGAGACGCGCGCAGCACTCGATTTGATCTTCTCCGATCACTTCAGCCGCTACGAACCCGGCCTTTTCGGACCGTTGCGTGATGTCCTGCTGACGCATGGGGATCACTACCGCCACCTTGCCGATCTCACGTCCTATCTCGACGCCGATCAGCGCCTCATCAAGCTCTATGCCGACCAGGAGGGCTGGGCGCGCAAGGTCATCCTGAACATTGCTGCGTCCGGAAGGTTCTCCAGCGACCGCACCATTGCAGAATACGCATCCGAAATCTGGGATGTGCGGCCGTGTCCGGTGCCATAGCGGAGTCGGATGCCCTTGCCCGTGCTCCTGCAACGGGAAGGCCATCCCCGCTTGGAGCAACGCCGTGCCGCGAGGGAGTGAACTTCAGCATCTTCTCCAAGCACGCGACTGGAGTCACATTGTTGTTGTTCTATCGCGCCGATCAGGCGGAACCCAGCCGGGAGATCCGCCTCGATCCCGTGGCCAATCGCACCTATCACTACTGGCACATATTCGTCCCGGGCCTGGCTGCTGGCCAGTTGTATGCTTACCGCGTTGACGGGCCGTTCGAGCCTGCACGGGGCATGCGCTTCGACCCCACCAAGGTCCTTCTCGATCCCTACGCCCGCGGCGTGGTCGTCCCGGAGCAGTACGATCGCGATGCTGCCCGTCGACCGGGCGACAACACGGCGACGGCGATGAGGAGCGTGGTCGTGGATCCGTCCGCCTACGACTGGGAGGGTGATGTGCCCCTGCGGCGGCCCTCGGCCCGGACCGTCATCTACGAGATGCATGTGGGCGGCTTTACCCGCCACCCCAGCTCCGGTGTCAGCCAGGACACGCGCGGCACCTTCGCGGCTTGATCGAGAAGATCGCGTATCTCCAGAACTTGGGCATCACTGCCGTCGAACTGCTTCCGGTGTTCCAGTTCGATGTCCAGGATTGCCCACCGGGCAAAACCAATTACTGGGGCTACGCGCCGGTCTCCTTCTTCGCGCCGCATCAGGCCTACAGCTCGCGCCGGGATCCGCTCGGGCCGGTGGACGAGTTCCGCGACATGGTCAAGGCTCTGCACAAGGCGGGCATCGAGGTCATCCTCGATGTCGTGTTCAACCACACCGCTGAGAGCGATGCTGCCGGACCAACAATCTGCTTCCGCGGTGTGGACAACACCACGTATTACACTCTCGAGAAAGATCGTTCTCGGTATGCCGACTACGCCGGCACCGGAAACGTCCTCAATGCCAATCACACGGTTGTGCGACGGATGATTGTGGACAGCCTCCGGTACTGGGTGGAATCCATGCATGTGGATGGCTTCCGGTTCGATCTTGCCTCGGTCCTCGCGCGCGATGAAACGGGCCAGCCGATCCCGAATCCTCCGATCCTGTGGGACATCGAGTCGGACCCGGGGCTCGCCGGAATCAAGCTCATCGCCGAAGCCTGGGATGCGGCAGGCCTTTACCAGGTCGGGACGTTCATCGGCGACAGTTGGAGGGAATGGAACGGGCGCTTCCGCGATGATGTCCGCAGCTTCTTCCGAGGTGAATCAGGCTCTGTTGCCCGGATTGCCGACCGATTGCTGGGCAGCCCCGAGATCTATGGGCACAAAGAGGGGGAGGCCGAGCAGAGCGTCAATTACGTGACATGCCACGATGGCTTCACCATGAACGACCTCGTCTCCTACGACCGCAAGCACAACGAAGCCAACGGCGAGGGCAATCGCGACGGAGCCGACGCCAACCATAGCTGGAACTGCGGCGTTGAAGGCCCCACGGACGATGCCGCGATCGAGAGGCTGAGGAGCCAGCAGGTGAGGAACTTCCTGACGGTGACGATGTGCTCGCTCGGCATCCCCATGATCCTGATGGGGGACGAGGTCCGGCGAACCCAGTCCGGCAACAACAATGCCTATTGTCAGGACAACGAGACAAGTTGGTTCGACTGGACACTGGTCGAGACGCACGGCGACCTGCATCGGTTCGTGACCCTGCTCGTTGCGCGACGGGTCCAGCGTGGCACGCAGCACGAGTGGCAGCGGATCAGCCTGACCCGGCTGATCCGGCAGGCGGAGAAGACATGGCATGGCGTGAAGCTCTGCAGGCCAGACTGGAGCTATGATTCCCACAGCCTTGCGTTCGAGGCCACGCTACGGCAGGAACAGGTCAGGGTGTACCTGATCATGAATGCGTATTGGGAGCCGTTGGACTTCGAGTTGCCGCCAGTGGAGAACGGGCCGCCAGGCGCGTGGCGCCGATGGATCGATACCTCGCTCGTGTCTCCGGAGGATATCGTCCCGTGGCAGAAGGCGCCCTCACTCGCTTGTCCGACCTACCGTGCCGAGGCACGGTCCGTCGTGGTGCTCTTCCGGAAGAGCGAGACCCCTGAAACCCGCATGTAGATGTCCCTTGGACGTCCCCGAGACCACGCATCGAACCGGGCCTATTCGTCCGGTTTCGTCAGGCCAGCCGTGGAGACAGGTAAAGCGAGGGCTCCATCGAGAGAAACACAGGTCGATCCCGTGGCACCTTCACGCTGCAAGTAGACGTAGCCGGTCTGCCGTCACGGCAGGACCATGTCGCGCTTGTTGTCGAGGACGAAGTCCCCCGGTCGGTTCACGCTATCAGGACCGCATGCGGGTCGCCATCTTTATCGATGACGGCTGTCATGCCCGTCGGGACAACCCGGAGGAACCGAGGCGCTTGCGCTTGACGAGCCGGTGATCCTCGCAGTCTGCATAGCCGTCCCCCGCAAAGTCCCAGTGCTCGACATCAGTGATGGGAGTGATCGAGACGTCACTCGACGCGTAACCCGGTTGAGTGTGTCCCAAACGAGCGGCGTGAGGAGCTGCGGCTTTCGGGATCGACTCGCATTGAACAATATTCGTATTCCTGCACAAACCAGAAAACAGACAGCACTCGATGCGTTGAAGACGTAGCCCGGCATGATCTTTCCCTCGGTCCGGTGCTGTTCTGCGACGCTGTTCGACGCTCCGGCGTCAACCAGATTTAGTTCCGGGCTCCGTTCTGGGCTTTATCTCGAGGTCAGTCCTTGGTCGTCCCTAATCCTTCGGTCCGGTGCGATCAGTTCGAAGACCGTCTGCTCGTCCGGGATCCCTGGCAGCGTGAACGTTCCAAGCCGCCGGGTGGTGTCGGTCGGAAAGCATGCTGCGACCTCCCGGGAACAAACCGCGGTGGAGTTTGTGCTCTTGGCGACCGCCTCCAGCCGGCTGACAAAGTTGACCGTGGGGCCCACGACCGTGAAGTCCAGCCGGTCCGGGCTGCCGATGTTGCCATAGATCACAGGGCCAACGTGCAAGCAGCCGACAAAGTGCATCCCTGCGATCGACTCGGCGTCGATCAAGGCCGCTTCCAAGGCCCGACGCGCGCGAGTGCTCGCCGTCTCCCGTCCGCCGCCCTCAACCGGAAAGATGGCAAGGACGCCGTCGCCGATGAACTTCAGCACATCCCCGCCCTCGGCTCGAACCGCGGTGACCACCAGTTCCTGGTACTGGCCAAGGCGCTCCAGGAGTGCATTGGGAGGCAACTGCTCCGAGAGAAATGTGTACCCGCGCAGATCGGTCAGCAACACGGCGGCTTCGATCGCAACCTGATCACCGCGCCGGATAGCGCCAGCGGCAATGCGCTCGGCCGGACCATCGCCAAGGTAGGTTCGCAGAAGGCTCTCGGCAGACCGGCGCATTGCGGCAGGTTCGAGCGCTGCTGCCAGGAACGGGCTAAGCCTCTCGATCAGCGCGATGGCTTCGTGACTGAACCCGCCTGGAGCATCGGTGGTGAAGGCGGCTCCCTGGACAGAGCCATCCCCATAGATGATCGGCAGGGCCAGGTAGTCGGTGCTGCCATCCTCAGCAAGCTCGAACAGCACCGGATGGTCACGGGCGGGATTGAGATCGCGCAGGGAGCGGTAAAAGCGGGTCCGCGTCTTAATGACATGCTCGAAGGGGCTGCCGGTGAAGGCGCTTGTCGCCAGGACACGGCGGGGGACGGTGTACTCTTCGGCTCCCGTTTCGCGCATCCAGATCACTCCCCAGGCTCCGAGCAGAGGATTGATCAGCCGCTGCCCGACCCGCACCCGCCAGAGCGGGATCCCTGTAGCGACGAGCCGGTCACAGGTTTGGGCAACGATCTCGACCGGGGAGAGAGCCACGCGTGCCGTGCCCACCAGCCAGGTGGCGACTTCGGTGACATTGAAATCGAGGAACCGCTGATGGGGCATGGTGCATCCCACAGTGCGTTGCCGATACCGAAAGAATGCTGCCACTCGAGCGGGGCGCTCCGGATATTTATCCGGCCAGACCTGTCACGACACGACCCCGTCTAAGGGCAACTCCTGACACTTCTGAGACGTAAGAGCTTGGTCCGCTTCGAAGCCTGAGAGCCGACATGGGCCACCTCCGCTTCGGAGGCGCAGCTGCGGCCCGCATCCGTAACGAGCGGTAACCGCCACGAGTTTGCGCCAGACCCCTACGACCCGGTCGGAATGCATCCGAGCTGCTGGAAAAGGCCGAGTCGGTCCAGCTCGACCCAGTCCTCCGTCAGCTTGCCGCCGGCGAAGCGGCCGATAATGAGAACGGTCCAGGTCACGTTGCGACCGGACGCGGCAATCCCTTGCCATTCGCCCCGCTGGGTCGCCAGCCAGCGGCCTCGCCAGACGCCTCGGTCGCCAGCGAAGAACAGATCGTCCAAGGTATAGGCGGCGTCCGGAAAGGCGGCGAAGAAGCCTTCCATCGCCGCGCGCCAAGCCGGCAGGCCATGGATCGCCTCCATGCCCAGCCAGTTCGATGTCAGATCGTCATGCCAGTACTTCTCCAGGGCGTCCACACGGTGCCCGTTGAAGACCTCGTCAATGTAGGCGCGGATCAACGCCTCGTGCTGGTCTCCCGCCATGGTCCTTGCTCCTCCGGGTGCTGAAGGTCGACTGGCCCTTATAGTAGTCCAGCGCAAGCTGAGGTGCTCGGCGAGTACTGTCCCGACGGGAGGTGAGTGGCGCGATGCTCATGACGCATCTCCTCGAGCAAGTGGCGAGCGCCACGATTACTGCAGCTCGACTATACCGCATGATAGCGCGGAATTTCGCCAAATGCATGGGTCGTCATAGGGCGAAAGGGCCGCGACAGGCATTCCCCGGACCAAGGCGTTCGGTCTGCTTTGGTGCTGAAGAGCCGATGCTCGTTGGATGGCCGGAACGTGACGCTTTGACCCCGACCGGGCCTTCAATGCCGACGCAATCGTCCGCAAGAGATCCCGGCTCGACGTACCCAGGCGCTTGACTGAATCGGTTCCGGCCTTGCCGTTGGAGGCGGTCGAGAGTTTGTGCTGCAATGCATATTGCAGCGATCTACGATTAATGCAATTATAGTTGCATAACAGGTGGCGCATGGCACATTCACTTGCAAACCAGATCGACCGGTACCGGGACAAGCTCACCGAAGCGGACCAGCGGCTCCTGGACGTATTGCTCCGCGATCCAGGCCAGTCTGCGATGCTGTCCGCCGCCGAAGTGGCGCGCGAGGCGGGGGTGCATGCGGCTGCGGCGGTCCGGCTCGCCCAGAAGCTTGGCTACGAGGGCTACCCGGACATGCGTTCGGCCCTGCGTTCCGAAATCGTCGCATCGGATTCCTCGCGCCGTATTGCCGAAACGCTTGCCGGTTCCGAGGGAGACTTGCTGGCGTCGCTGATTGCCAGCGAGGTCGATACCCTCCTCGGGCTGATTCAGCATATCGATCAGGCTGCCATCGAGGATGCAGCCAAGGCGATGCTGAAGGCCCGTAGCATCGCCCTTTGTGCGCAGGGCAACTCCGTCGTCCTTGCCGACCTTCTGGACCGGCGCCTGCGCCGCGCAGGATTCCGCACTTCTCTCATCACCGGGCAGGGCCGTGAACTCGCCGAGCGGCTCATCCCGCTCGGGCGGAATGACATGCTCGTCTGCTTTGCATTCCGTCGTCTGCCGCGGGAGGTCACCGGAGCGCTCGATCATGCCCGTCAGGTCGGCGCGACAACGCTCGTCATAGCCGATCATATCGCCCGGCGCCTTCCGCGCACTCCCGATCATGTGCTGGCCGCGCCACGCGGCCGGGCCGAGGAGTTTCTGACGCTCACGGTGCCGATGGCGATCTGCAACGCGCTTATTCTCACCATCGCGCGCATCGATGGCGGCCAGTCGGTGTCGACGCTCGATGCGCTGGAGACCTTGATCAAACGCTTCGACTAACAACCAAGCAGCCGACAAGAGCTGCCAAAGAGGAGACGAACATGAAGACACGCAACTTCCTGGCGGCTTTTGCGATCGCCGCCTTGCTGCCTCTCGGCTCGGCCCAGGCCCAGAATCTCGAATCGATGACCGCAGCGGAGCTGCTGCCCCTTGCGCAGAAGGAAGGGAAGGTCACCGTCTATGCCTTCACCAGTCGCATCGCACAGATCGAGAAGGCCTTCGAAGCTGCCTATCCGGGGATCGATGTCGTACCGCTCGACGTCTCATCCACCCAGATGATCGCGCGACTGAAGTCGGAAGCGCAGGCCGGCGTGGTCAATGCCGACGTCGCTTACGTTTCCGATGCGCCCGTCGTCTATACGGAACTCGTCGCGAAAGGCATGCTCCTGCCCTACGTGCCGACCGATATCGCCGCTCGCGTGCCCGATGAGCACGAGAAGCCGCTTCTCGCCAACCGGCTCTCGACCAAGGTGCTCATGTACAATGAAGAGGCAAATCCGAGCGGTCCGCCTGTGCGCAATCTGTGGGAACTGACCAAGCCCGAGTGGAAGGGCAAGGTCGTGCTCGTCGATCCGAACCTGCGCGGCGACTATCTCGACTTCATGGCGGAAGTCGTGCTCCGTTCGTCCGATATGGAAAAGGCCTACCAGGCTGCGTTCGGCAAGCCGTTCGTGCTCGACAAAGCCAACAGGAATGCCGGCGAGCAGTGGATTGCAGCCTTGTGGGCGAATGGTCCCGTGCTGGTCAGGAATACGGACGCGGTCAATGATGCCGTCGGCAAGAAAGGGCAGGCCAATCCTCCGATTGGCATCACCACCTATTCCGACCGGCGCGACAATGCCAAGGAGAGCCGCGCTCTTCAGGTGGCGAACGCCGTCGAGCCGTCGCCCGGTATCCTGTTTCCGGCTTATCTCAGCGTCGTAAAGGGAACCAAGAACCCGGCAGCGGCGCGACTTCTGATCCGCTTCATGATGGGCGACGATAGTCCAACGGGTGGTCCGGGCTTTGCGCCCTTCTACGTTCCGGGGGACTACGCCACGCGAACGGATATTCAGCAGCCCAAGGATGCGATCCCTCTCGATCAGTTCCGCGCCTGGCGTATGGACCCGATCAAGACGGCCGGTGTACGGCAGGACGTGTCCGACTTCATCCTGTCCCTGAAATGATCGGCTGACGGGAGAGACGGCATGACAGCTTTGACTTGGCCGGTCGCTTCAGGCTGGCGACGGGGAATGTCCCCGACCCTGATGCTCGGCCTTGCACTCTGTGCCATTCTTGCCGTTCTCGTTGCCGCTCCCCTGCTTACCGTCGCGCTGGCGACGGTAAGCGAGGGAAGGGGGCTTAGCGTCTGGCAGCAGGTCTTCGCCGGCCGCATCGCACAGAACTTCCTATGGTCGCCGCTTGCCAACACGATGGTCATCGGGGTTCTCGTGGCTCTGGGCACCATTGCCGTCGGCGGCTTTCTAGCCTGGCTCGTCGTTCTGACTGACGTGCCTTTCCGGCGCACGATCGGCGTGTTGGCGACGCTTCCCTACATGATCCCAAGCTTTGCGGCTGCCTTCGCTTGGGGCGTCATCTTCCGCAATGAACGGGTTGGCGGTCAGGTGGGCGTGCTGGCCGAACTGGGGATCGCCGTTCCGGATTGGCTCGCTTGGGGTATGACGCCCACGCTCCTGGTGCTGATCGCGCATTATTACTCGCTTGCCTTTCTGCTCATCGCCGCAGCCCTTGCCTCCGTGAATGCCGACCTCATCGAAGCCGGAACCATGACGGGAGCGCGTCCGTCCCGCATCCTGATCGGCATCACGCTGCCGGTGGTCATCCCGGCCATCCTGTCGGCAGGCTCCCTGGCCTTCGCGGGCGCTGTCTCGAATTTCGCGGCACCGGCTATCCTTGGGCTTCCGGTGGGCATGCATACGCTGTCGACACGCCTGTACGGTGCGATCTCCACCGGTCAGGTGGAACGGGGCTATGTGCTGGCCATCGTGCTGATCGCCGTCGCGGCGCTCGTGCTCTGGGCATCGAACCGTGTGATGGCCGGTCGACGGTCGTTCGCGACGATTTCGGGTAAAGGCGGGCGCAAGCGGCGCTTTACTCTGGGGCCGTGGCGCTGGCCGTTGCTGGCGTTTGCCGCTCTGATCCTCGCGCTGACGACCTTGATGCCGCTTCTGGCTCTGCTGGTATCGAGCCTGACACTTCGCACCGGCGACATTTTCTCAGGCTACACGCTGCATTTCTGGATCGGCGGTTCCGATCCCGCCTATGCTCAGGGTCAGGCCGGGATCCTGCGCAACCCCGAGACCCTGAGCGCCATCGGAATGACGCTGGCCTTTGCCGCATCGGTTGCGGTGGTCTCGATGGTGCTCGGCTTGGCGATCGCCTATGGCATCACACGTCTGAAGCGGCATGCCATAGGCAGCCTGCTTAACCAGCTTGCCTTTCTGCCGGCACTCGTGCCGGGCATCGCCTTCGGCGCGGCCTATATCGCATTGTTCGGCGCCCCCATCGGACCGTTCCCGGCTCTTTACAGCACGTTCGCGCTCCTCGTCATCGCTGGGGCGGCCTACACGCTGCCCTTCACCGTCCAATCCGGGCGCGCTGCGATGGAGCAGGTGGCAGGCGAGTTGGAGGACTCGGCTCGCATGACGGGAGCCGGATTTCCGCGGCGGCTGCTGGCGATTTTTCTGCCGCTTACCGCGCGGTCCCTGATGGCGGGGGGAGTTCTCACCTTCGTCAAGATCCTGAGAGACCTGTCCCTTGTCGTGCTGCTGTTCACGCCGGCAACGCCTGTCTTGAGCGTCCTAGCCTACCGGTATGCCTCGGAAGGCTTCCTGCAGTTCGGCAATGCCATCACGGCGCTGATCACCGTCGTCGCGCTTGCGTCGACATTGCTGGCGCAGCGCCTGCAGGGCAAGGCAGAGCCGTGGCTCGACGAAGATCGTGGAGAGACTCGATGAACATTCATATTCGCGAGAGGCAAGAGGGTACGGACATGCCTCAAGCGCAGGTGCCAGCCATCGAGATCAGCCATCTCGAGCGCACCTATGGAACTTTCAAGGCTGTCTCGGACGTCAACATCACGGTTCCCCGCGGCTCGTTTCTCGTGCTGGTCGGACCGTCCGGCTGCGGCAAGAGCACGATGCTGCGCATGCTGGCGGGACTAGAGATACCGACCGGCGGATCGATCATATTCGAGGGGCGGGAGGTGGCCAGCGGTTCGCGCGGGATCATTCGAGGGCCTGCGGACCGCGACTGCGGCTTGGTGTTCCAATCCTACGCCTTGTGGCCGCACATGACAGTCGCGGCGAATGTCGAGTGGCCGCTGAAGGTGGCCAAATGGTCCGGCGTTGATCGCAAGGCGCGCGTCGCCGAGGTGTTGAAGCTCATGGCCATCGATCACCTGGCGGAGCGCTATCCGAACGAGATCTCAGGAGGCCAGCAGCAGCGCGTCGCCATCGCCCGAATGATCGCACCACGGCCCAAGATCCTTCTGTTCGACGAGCCGCTGTCGAATCTCGATGCGAAGCTGCGTGTCGAGATGCGGACGGAGCTGATGCGGGTGCATCGAGCGACGGGAGCGACAAGCGTCTATGTCACGCACGATCAGGTCGAGGCCCTGACCATGGCGACCCATGTCGCCGTGCTGAAGGATGGGCGCGTGGACCAGTTCGGCTCGCCGGACGAGCTGCTGCATAATCCACGGACCGCCTTCGTGGCCACCTTCATCGGTACGCCTCCGGCAAATCTGGTGCCGGTCACGGCTGTGGATGGCTCATGGTTCTTCGCTGGCGTCAGGCTCGGGCCTTCGCAAGATGCAGGATCCGCTCAGCTGATGTACCGGGCTGAGCGGCTCGGCGTGACTGACCACGGCGCGGAGAATGCAGTGCGGGCCGAGGTGGTCGAGTCCGTTCCATTGGCTGGACGCACGATGGTGACAGCGCTCGTGGGTGAGACAAGGCTGACGGCGGTCATCGATCGCATGCACCGCTTCGCCATCGGAGAGCCGATCGGCATTCGCCTGCCGTCCGAGCCGGACGGCGTATTCGATGAGAAAGGAATTCGGCGCTCATGAAGAGATTGGTTTTGGTGCGGCACGGCGAAACGGCGTGGAATGCGCGGCGCGTGCTGCAAGGCCAGGAGGACATCAGCCTGTCGCCACAGGGAGAGCGACAGGCCGCCGCGATCGCGCCGCTCGTGCGGGAGCTGGGTCCGCAGGCTGCCTATTCATCCGATCTGCGGCGCGCCCGGGAGACGGCGGGGGTTCTCGGTCTCGACCCGCTGGTGCTGGACCCGTCCTGGCGCGAGGCGAGCCTGGGGAATTGGGAGGGAAAGGCCAAGGCCGAACTCGATCCGGCCGAGTATCAGGCGTGGCGGGCCGCCCGGTTCGACCCGCCCGGCGCCGAGCCCTGGCAGGCGTTCAAGGAGCGGATCGGCAGGGCTCTTGATGCCCTTCCGGACGAGGGAACGACAGTGGTGGTGACCCATGGCGGCGCCATCCGAGCGGCGCTGTCGGTTCTGATCGGATTAGAGCCCGACCGCCTCATTCCCGTGGAGCCTGGAAGCCTGACGGTGTTGGATCTCAATGGAACGGCGAGGCTGAAGGCCTTCAATGTGACTGGCAGTCTCGCAACGCTGGACACACCCGACTAAGCAGCGATCCACTTCCTCCATTGGATGGGACCGCCCTATCAATGGGGGCCGAATCTCCCGAGCGCTTGCCTATGCTGAACACGTGTGCATAGATTTCTCTCGTCGGTTTCGAGGCACCCCAAATATTGGCCATCGAACGCAAACAGAGCATCAATGGACGCGGAGCAAGCCCCCGTAGACATGTCTTCAGGTCATGAAGACCATCTGAAACGTGACCGCACAGCGCGAAGCTTCGTCACGTCCGAGGACGTGGCGCGGCTCGCCGGTGTCTCCCGCTCGGCCGTTTCGCGTACCTTCACGCCCGGCGCCAGCGTCTCCGCCGATGTGAGGCATCGTGTCCAGGAAGCCGCCAAGACCCTTGGTTATCGGGTCAATCGCCTGGCCCGGAGTCTGATCAGCGACCAGTCCAATCTGGTCGGGGTCGTCGGCGCCAACTTGTCCTTGCCCTTCATGGCACGCCAGCTCGACGAGTTGAGCCGTGCGCTCCTCAGGCGCGGCATGCAATGCCTGCTCCTGAATGCCGCCGAGGCGGAGCAGGGGATCACGCCGCTGATCGAGCTCATCCTGGAGTTCCGTGTGCGGGCCATTGTCGTGATGTCCGGTTCGCCTCCCACGTCGATCATCGATGAGTGCATGGCCAATGGCGTGCGGGTGATCCTGGTCAATCGACAGGCGGACGACACTGAAGCGGATACGATCATCAGCGATGATATCGGCGGCGCCCGCATCGCGGCAGAGCGCCTTCTCCAAGCCGGCTGCCGGCGTATCGGTGTCGTCGGCAGCGGAGCCCAGACGCCCACCCAGATCCGTCGCCGCGGCACCTTCGTCGACTGGATTAAGGACGCTGGAATCGAACCGGCTGTCTGGGCCTCGGGCAACACTTTGTATGAGACCGGCGTCGAGGCGGCGAGGGGGCTGCTCGCCTCTCATGACCTCGATGGCGTTTTCTGTGTTACCGATCTCATGGCGCTGGGTTTCCTCGACGGTGCGCGCATGATGGGACGTCGCATTCCCGAGGATCTCTCGGTCATCGGCTTCGACGACATCCCGCAATCGGCATGGGCATCCTACCGCCTGACGACCGTGAGACAGTCGATGAGTGACCTCACCGGGTCCGTTCTCGCTGCCATCGAACGGGAAATGAGCGGCGAGGGCATGGCTCCCTTGGCGCACGAGGTTCTTCCCGTAGAGCTTGTCGAACGAGCGACTGTTCGTTCCACCGTCTGATCCGAAGACGACATTCTTATTCCGAAGACCTCTTGCAACCTTTGCACACGTGTGCAAATCTTTCGAAGCTTCGCCTCATGAGGGGACAGCTCAGCGATCTGACCGCCCTTCCGCCCAGTCGGACGAGAGCATCCGAATTGTCAGACGCGATTGGGGAAATGCTTTTCGGGCCGGCATTCGGCTCGTGGAAGGACATAGCGGAATGACGAGTTCGGCGGCACCGGCGCAGACCCCATCGAGCGTATCCTCGGCACGAGCCCTCGCAGGCCGCCTCTGGCATTCTTTCACCCAGCCCGAACGTCTTCTGGGTATCCTTCTCGCCATCGTGCTCGGCGCGCTGGTTCTCGTGCCGCTGTTCGAGCTGATCCGCGAGACCCTCACCGTTCAGCCCTATGATCGGGCCTATCTGCCCAAAGCGCAGCCGGGCGAGTTCACGCTGTTTCACTACGAGCGCGTCTTCGCCGGACGTCTCTCCTGGGCGATCTTCTACAAGCCGTTCTTCAACTCGCTGGTCACGGCCTTTGCCGCCACCATTATCTGCCTTGCTTTCGGCGCGGGCTTCGCTTGGCTGATCGTGCGCACGAACATCCCGTTCCGGAATTTCCTGCACACACTGGTGATGATCCCCTACATGCTTCCGTCCTGGGTGATGGCGCTCGCCTGGATCACGTTCTTCAAGAACGACCGTATCGGCGGGGCGTCCGGTGCGTTCGCCTATTTCTTCGGCGTGCAACCCCCGGACTGGATCGCCTATGGACCCATCCCGATCATCGTCTGCCTGTCGCTGCACTACTACGTCTATTCCTACCTCTCGGTGTCGAGCTCGATCACGAGCGTCGACAGCCAGCTCGAGGAGGCGGGGGCGATGGTTGGCCTCTCTCGCCTCAAGCAGTTCCTGTGGATCACCGCTCCGCTGCTGCTGCCCGCCATCGGTTCCGCGGTGGTGATGACCTTCATCCGCGTCGTCGGATCGTTCGGCACTCCCGCAGTACTCGGGATGCCGGTGCGCTATTACGTGCTGCCGACGCAGATCTATGCCGCGATGGGAACGCGCAATGCGGGCGACGGCTTCCTGCTGGCTCTGGTGCTCGTGGTTCTCGCCTGCCTGTTCATCTTCATCAACCAGCGCCTCATCGGCGTCCGCAAGAGCTTCGTGACACTCTCCGGCAAGGGTTTCCGCAGCAAGGAGATCGATCTCGGTCCCTGGCGCTGGCCGCTCTTCATTCTCGTCATGCTGCTCATGACGGCGGCGGTCGCATTCCCGCTGGTCCTGCTCGTCCTGCAATCCCTGATCAAGACCGCAGGCAATTACAGCCTCAGCAACCTGACCCTGCATTACTGGATCGGCGGGGGAGGCGAGGGCGTCGATCAGCTGCAGGCAGCTCTCGTCGACAACAGCAATATCATCGACGCCACCTGGAACAGCCTCAAGCTCGCGTTCCTCACGGCCATGACGACAGGCATCTTCGGCTTCCTCATCGGCTATGTGGTGGTCAGGACCCGCGGCTCGCTCACTTCGCGAGCGCTCGAGATGGTGGCCTTCCTGCCCTACATCTTTCCGGCTCTGGCCTTCGGCGCGATCTATATCGGCATGTTCGCCCGTCCCTTCGGGCCGATCCCCGCCCTTTACGGCACTTTCGCGCTGCTCGTGCTGATCTGCTCGGTCAAGACGCTGCCTTTCACATCGCGTACCGGCATTGCGGCTCTGCTGCAGATCGACAAGTCGCTGGAGGAGGCCGCTCGAGTCCAAGGCATCGGCTGGGTCCGCCGCATGATCCGGATCATCGTGCCCATCGCCGCCGGCGGGCTCCTCTCCGGCATGCTGCTGAGCTTCATCAGCATCATGCGCGAGCTGTCGCTCATCATTCTGCTCGTCACGCCTTCGACCAACGTGCTCGCAGGCGTCATCTACAACTACCAGAACCAGGATATGCCTCAGCTCGTCGGCGTCGCGACCGTACTGCTCGTCGCCATCGTGATTGCGGTCAACCTGGTCGTTCGTGCCTTGTCAACGAAGGCGAGGGTCGGAGCGGTCTGACCGGTCCGTCCCAATCGACATAACGAGAAGGAGGAAGCCCATCATGAAACCGACATTTCGCAGCGCAAAAGCCTGGCTCGCGGCTGGCGCCCTGACTCTCGCATTGGCGGCGCCGGCTCTGGCGCAGCAATCCGATCCCAAATGGGACGCCTGGCTGCAGAAGAGCCAGCTCGGCCCCTACCAGAAGAACGAGAAATGGGACGAGGTGGTCGCCAACGCGAAGAAGGAGGGCGAGGTCGTCGTCTATTCTTCCTCCGGCACGATGCTGAAGGTGGCCGAGGACTTCGCGAAATTCTATCCGGAGATCAAGGTCAAGGCCTACGATCTCGGTTCCGAGAAGACCATCGAGAAGGTCGTGCGCGAGCACCAGGCCGGCGTTTATGCTGCCGACGTGGTCTATTCGGGCGGTACCGAGCAGATGGTGTTCGACCTGCTTCCCAACCACCGCGTCGTCAATTATGTGCCGTCCTATTTGACCGATAAGATCCCGGCCGAGCATCGCGAGCCGCTTCTGACGCACGTGATCGAGGCCTATGGCGTTTTCTACAACGCGGAGGCCCATCCGCAGCCGCCGATCAAGACCATCTGGGAGTTGACGGAGCCGCAATGGAAGGGCCGCTTCTCCATGAAGTCGCCCGCCGGTTCGCTTACGACACTGATGATGCTGGCTGCCATCGTCGAGCATTCCGACGAGTTGCAGAAGGCCTATGAGCAGCACTATGGCAAGAAGCTCCAACTCTCGTCGGGCGTCGAGAACGCGGGCTACGAGTTCCTGCACCGTTTGATCGGCAACGACATCGTGATCTCCGACAACAGCTCGAAGATCGCGACCGCCGTCGGTCTCCGCGGCCAGGCCAAGCCTCCGATGGCATTCTCGGTCATCCACTATCTGACCAAGAACCAGAGCGACAATTACGCGAACGCGGTTCCCTACGATCTGACGCCATCGGCCCTGTTCTCGTATCCGACCTATGTGACGGTCGCCGGACAGGCTCCGCATCCGAACGCTGCGAAGCTCTTCGTGGCCTTCCTGATGGGCAGCAAGGATCTGAACAGCAATTCGGAACTCAAGGCGCCGTTCCGGTCTGGGAAGTCCCTGGAGCTTCTGCAGGGCATGGCGGCCTTCTACCAGGTCGGCACCTTCTCGCCGCGCACCGACGTTCCGCCGCCGCCCTACAGCGAGATGTGGCCCAAGGCCAAGAAGCTCACCGCATCGCCTGAATTCGTGAAGGACAACATCGCGAAGATCAGCGACTTCTGGATGGCCGAGACGAGCCGATAACCCGACCTGATTGGCTTCCGCACGAGAGAGTGCCCATGTCTGAAATCACCCTCAGAAACATCACCAAGTCGTACGGAAGCCATCTGGCCCTTCCGAGCCTCGACCTCGACATTCCGAAGGGCAGCTTCGTGACCCTTCTCGGGCCGTCGGGCTGCGGCAAGACCACGACCTTGCGCGTTATCGCCGGCCTTGAGCAGGCGACGACGGGCGAGGTCGTGCTTGGCGGGAAGACGGTTTATTCCAGCGGAACGGGCGTCTTTGTTTCGCCCGAGCGACGCGGACTCGGCTTCATCTTCCAAAGCTATGCCCTGTGGCCCAACATGAAGGTCGACCGCAACATCACCCTGGCGTTGTCGGAAGCAAAGCAGCCGGCACAGGTGATTAAGGAGCGCCTTGCTGAGGCGCTCGCGAAGGTCCAATTGACCGGACTTGCAGATCGCTATCCATCCGAACTCTCGGGCGGTCAGCAGCAGCGTGTGGCCGTGGCCCGCCTGATCGCGGCACGCAACTCGATCCTGCTCATGGACGAGCCGCTATCCAACCTCGATGCGAAGCTGAGAACGGAGATGCGGACCGAACTGAAGCGCCTCCACCGCGAGCTGCAGGCCACGACGGTCTACGTTACGCATGACCAGGTCGAGGCGCTGACCATGTCGGACATCATCGTGGTGATGAAGGATGGCGTCATCCAGCAGCAGGGCTCGCCCTACGAAATCTATCACAACCCGGCCAACCTCTTCGTTGCCGAGTTCATCGGTGATCCGAGAATCAACCTTCTTGACGGAGTTCTTAAGACAGTCGGAAGCGAACGGGTTGTCAGCTTCGACAACACAGACATTCCCGTTCCTGCAAGATTGCAGGACGCGGATGGCCCGGTAACCTTCGCCATTCGCCCGGAAAACATCGCGATCGTCGAACGGCAGGGGCCGCATAGTCTTCCGGCCGAGGTCGACATCGTCCAACCGACCGGATCGCAGACGATCATCTCGCTCTCGGTCAAGGGACACCGGATCACGGCTCTCATCCCGCGCTTTGAAACCTCTCTGCCGAAAAAGAACATCTGGATCGAGTTTACAGCCGACCAGCTCACTTTCTTCGATAAAGCCAACGGGAAGCTCATCCCGTTGGAACAGCCTGTTCTCGGAGCCTCCCACGCGGCCTGATGGGAGCCCGGCGAAGGGAAGGCGAGAAATACGATAACTCCGCGGCCGGCCGATCGGTCTGACGCGGCGATATGATGATGAATTCAGGATTTGAGATGGCAACCCAATTCAACTTTCCCCGTCCTCCGATGAGCCTGATCGTCGACGATCTTCCGCCATTCGGCGTCAAGCTCTATGTCGGGGACGCGAATGCGGCCTCGGATAGGGAGATGCTCGAGAGCAACGACATCGCCATCGTGGTGAACTGCGCTGTCAATCTCGATATCGACTACACAGCCGGCGTCGGAGCATCGGACATCGCCTCGCCGCACGGACCGGTTCGGAACTACAAGCTGGGTCTCATCGACGATGCGGGCAATCCGGACACGATGCTGCTCGCCGGGTACTACCTGCTCGACGGCGCCCTGCATCAGCAGCTGCCCGACCGCTACACCTATCCGCATCGCCGCCGCGGCAATGTCCTGCTGCATTGCCGCGGAGGTCGCAGCCGATCCGTGATCCTCGCGGCCTTGTACATCCACATCCAATTGCCTGACCGCTTCCCGAGTCTCGATGCGGCCATCGATCATCTGCGCATCACGCGCGAGCTCCACCCCGACGAATGGATGGAGACGCCAAAGCCTATGCTGATCGAGGCCGCGCGCCATGCCGCTGCTTGGATCCGGCGGATCGAGCGTGAGAAGCATCCGGCGCAACAGCCCGTTTCCTCAAGCCAGTAAGCAGGATCAAGCTTCATGCACGTCTCCACCATTGCCAGGGCCGCGGACCCCGCCACTTTGCCCGCAGCTGAGAAATCCGACCTCAGACTCTCCGTTGCATGCGCAGTGGCGCGCGAGGCGGGCGCCTTGGCTCGCCGCCGGTTCGACGGGCGACCTGGCACGACGGGCATCAACCTCAAGGGCAATCAGGACTATCTCTCGGCCGTCGATGCCGAGGTGGAGGGCCTGTTGCGCAGGCGCCTGCTCGAGAGCTTCCCGGAGGATTCCTTCTTCGGCGAAGAGGGCGGCGGATCGTTCGACAACGACGTCTGGGTGGTGGATCCGATCGACGGCACGGCAAATTTCGTGCGCGGGATCTCGCAGTTCTGCATCTCCATTGCCTATGTCCGCGACGGCCGGACCCAGATCGGGATCATCTACGATCCGATGCAGGACGAGCTATTCGCGGCGGAGCGTGGGAAGGGCGCGACCCTGAACGGCGAGCCGATCCGTGTCAGCGGACTAAGCGATATGCACTCTGCCACCATCGAGGCAGGCTGGTCGACTAGGCTGCCACTCAGCCAGTATGTCGAGATGGTGGACCGGATCCTGGCTGATGGAGCCGGAGTCCGCCGTGGCGGATCGGGTGCTCTCGCCCTGGCCTATGTGTCCGTGGGACGGATTGACGGCTACTGCGAGCTGCACATGAACTCGTGGGATGCTTTGGCCGGGCTGCTGTTGATCGAGGAGGCGGGCGGCTGGGTGAACGACTTTCTCGCGAATGCGGGACTGCGCGAAGGCAATATCGTGCTCGGCTGCACGCCCGGTCTGAAGAACTCGCTCGTGCGATTGACGGGAATAAGCTGAGCTCCACATGCCACTCTCAACCCATGATATCGAAGCGGTGGATCAGCTCCTCCGCGAAGCGGCGCGGGCCGAGATCATGCCTCGCTTCCGAAATCTGTCCGATCGTGAGGTTCGGCAAAAATCCTCGGCTATGGACCTTGTGACGGATGCGGATGAGGCCGCCGAGCGGATGATTGCCAGAGGGTTGAGGCAGATCTTTCCGCGCGCCGTCCTGATTGGCGAGGAAGCCACTGAGCGGGATCCGACCTTGCTGAACAAACTGGCGGATGCCGATCTGGCTTTCCTGATCGATCCGGTCGACGGCACAAAGAATTTTGCCTCAGGTCTTCCACTGTTCGGGGTGATGGTGGCCGCGGTGATGAGAGGGGAAGTCGTTGCCGGTTGGATTCACGATCCGGTTGGAAACGATACCGCAGTGGCTGTTCGTGGAGAAGGAGCCTGGATCGAACGACCTGGCAACAGACGCGTCGACCTTCGGATCGCAGCCCCCGCTCCGATTCATGGTATGGCGGGGTGCGCTTCCCTGCATCATATGCCTTTGCCCTTGCGCTCAAATGTGGCTGCGAACCTCGCCGGCTTCGGCGCCGTTGCATGCTATCGCTGCGCGGCGCACGAATATCGAATGGCGGCTGCCGGACACTGCCATTTCCTCGTGTATTCGAAGCTGATGCCCTGGGATCACGCGGCAGGCTGGCTGCTCCATCGTGAGGCCGGTGGTTACTCCGCACGGTTTGACGGATCCTCCTATCAGCCGACCCTCCGAGAGGGCGGCATCATTTGCGCTCCCGATGCGGAAAGCTGGAAGATCATACGCGAGATGCTGTTCTGACCTTCTGCGATTTCATCCCTGGCGCCGCGTCGGACGAACGACGCGTGCACTAACGTCTCGTTCTGGCAGATTGCGTCGAGGAAGTCGGCGTCCAGACCGGCTAGGACAGCGACAAAGCTCGCTTCGTTGACGTTGGGTCCGAGGTGAGCCTTTCAGATCTTCTCAGGCTCCTTGGGTCATCTGAGGCCCTAATGAAGTGACCAGCTTGGCGAGCTTTCTCAGGTTATGGGCAGTGGCCGCCAACAGGAACTCGTCGTGAGCGCCGCATGGACCTCGCAGCCGCAGGCGTCCCATCTTCAGAATTCGCTTGATATGGGCAAACAGCCTCTCGATGCGCTTGCGATCTTGCCGTGACCGCCCGAAGGCCGACGTGCCTCTCAATGAGCGTGCGACCTCGCGGGGATGCTCGTAGATGCCGCGTGGGGTCTTACGGGCCGGCGGGCTAGGAAGCTTCAGAGTTTGACCCGTTACTGACATTCGTCCGTCTGGACGGAGCCCTCGGCTGACCGTGGCCCGAATTCTGCCCGTCTCAGGTGTTAGCTTGATTGTCAGTGTTGGCATGACCTAACCTCGCCGGAGCCTCCCGTAGTCTCAACGGGAGTAGACGACCGGCGCAACGTTGATAGCGGCCGTGGGAGTGTGGTCCATGCGGATTCGGCTGGCCTTTCTGCTCATGCTCCTGACCCCGTGCATCGCTCTGGCTCAGGCCCCGCCCAAGCCTGCCGTGTCGTTCACGACCCTCGCTCTGAGCCCGATCACGGCAGGACTGAGCTTCACGGGCCGGGTCTCCGCCGTTGCCCGCGTCGATGTGCGGGCTCGCGTCACCGGCTATCTCGCGAGCGTGAACTTCCGCGAAGGTCAGGACGTCAAGGCCGGGGACCTGCTCTTCACGATCGAGCCCGACAGCTACGAGGCCCAGGTCGAACAGCGCAAGGCGGACCTTGCCGCGGCCCAGGCGAAGGCGGAGAACGCGACCGTCCAGCTCGCCCGCGCGGCCGAACTGCTGCCTCGGCAAACGATCTCGCAGGCTGTGTACGACGAGCGCCAGGCCCAGAAGCGCATCGCCGAGGCCGAGGTCCTCCAGGCTCAGGCGGCTCTCAGGCAGGCCGAGATCAACCTCGGCTATACCAGGATCCTTGCCTCGATCGATGGTCGCATCGGGCTGTCGGCGTTCCAGGTCGGGGCTCTCGTCGGCCCCGATGCCGGAGCGCTCGCGACCATCGTCAGCCAGGACCCGATCCATGTGCTGTTCCCCGTGAGCCAGCGGCAGATCCTGGCGATCAGGCGCCGCCTCGAGGAGCGGGGCGAGAAGGCCGAACAGGGTGTCGTCCGGCTCCAGCTCTCCGACGGCTCGATCTACGACCAGACCGGCACCATCAATTTCGGCGACGTCTCGGTCGACCGTTCGACCGATACCCTGACGATCAGGGCCGTCTTTCCCAACACGGACAGACTGCTCGTGGACGGCCAGTATGTGCGCGTGCGGGTCGAGGGTCCCAATCCAGACCAGGTCATTCTCGTTCCCCAGAGATCGCTGCTCAACGATCAGGCCGGATCCTACGTCTACGTGGTCGGACCGGACTCGAAGGTCCAGACCAGACGCCTAAAGGCGGGTCCCGTCCAGGGCCCGGATGTCGTCGTTCTCGAGGGCTTGCAGGTCGGCGACCGCGTCGTCGTGGACGGAATCCAGAAGATCCGTCCCGGCATGGAGGTCGATGCGGCGGAGATTCCGGCTGTCGGGTCCAAGGGATAAGCCATGCTGTCAGCGATCTTCGTCGACCGCCCGCGCCTCGCCATCGTCATTTCGATCGTCATCACACTGGCAGGCCTCATCGCGATCACGCGAATCCCGATCGCCCAGTTCCCCGATATCGTACCGCCGCAGGTCAGCGTCACCGCCCGCTATCCCGGCGCCAGCGCCGATGTCGTCGAGACCACCATCGCGCAGCCGATCGAGTCGCAGGTCAACGGCGTCGACAACATGCTCTACATGCGGTCCGTGAGCGGCAACGACGGCAGCTATACCCTCAACGTCTATTTCACTGTGGGAACGAACCCGGACATCAACACAGTCAACGTCCAGAACCGCGTCAGCCTCGCCGAGCCGAAGATCCCGTCCGACGTGCGGCAGCAGGGGCTCACAGTGAAGAAACAGTCGCCCGCACTGCTCCAGATGATCGCGCTGTATTCGCCGGACGGGCAGCGGGATGCCCTGTTCCTGGCAAATTACGGCATCATCAACATCATCGATACGATCGCCCGCGTCCCCGGTGTCGGGCAGGCCCTTCTGTACGGCTCCGAGAACTACAGCATGCGGATCTGGTTTCAGACCGACGTGCTGACGAGCCTCGGCCTTGCGCCGAGCGATGTCGTCAAGGCGATCCAGAGCCAGAATGTCCAGGCAGCGGTGGGACGGCTCGGCGGGCCGCCTATGCCCGACGATCAGCAGCTTCAGCTCCCGCTTCAGACGCAAGGGCGACTGAGCACGCCGGCGGAGTTCGAGAACATCATCATCCGGTCCAATCCGGACGGCTCCGTGGTCAGGGTGCGCGATGTCGCCCGCGTCGAGCTCGGAGCACAGTCGAGCGACACGACGGGACGATTCAATGGCGGGCCCGCCGCCAATATCGGCATCTTCCAGGCGCCGGGCTCGAATGCGGTCGCGACCACCGCCCAGATCCGCGCTACGCTGGAGCGCCTCAAGGCCCGCTTTCCGGAAGGGGTCGACTACAAGATCACCTACGACACGACGGTCTTCGTCACGGACACCATCCACGAGGTCGTCCGCACCCTCGGCGAGGCCTTCGTCCTGGTCGTGCTGGTGGTGTTCCTGTTCCTCGGCAACTTCCGCGCCACGATCATTCCGATGATCGCCGTGCCGGTGTCGCTCATCGGCACCTTCTCCGTCCTTCTGGCGCTCGGCTTCAGCGCCAACACCATCTCCCTTCTCGCCATGGTCCTGGCGATCGGGATCGTGGTGGACGATGCGATCGTCGTGGTCGAGAACGTCGAGCACGTGATGGAGCATACCGGATTGCCCGCGCCGGAGGCGACGAAGATCGCGATGGGCCAGATCACGGCGCCCATCATCGCGATCACGCTGGTGCTGTTGTCGGTGTTCGTGCCGGTCGGATTCATTCCGGGGATTACCGGACAGCTGTATCAGCAGTTCGCCGTGACCGTCTCGGTCGCCATGCTGATCTCGGCTCTCAACGCCCTGACCTTGAGCCCCGCCCTCTGTTCGATCCTGCTCAAGCCGCGCACCGGGCAGGGCGGGATCATGGGATATATATCGAGGGGTATCGACCGCGTGCGCGACGTCTATGGCAGTTCAGTGGCCGTCCTGACCCGTCGGGCGTTCCTGGGCATTGCCTTCGTGGCGATCGCCGGCCTCGCGGTCTATTTCTTCGGATCGCGAACGCCCACGGGCTTTCTGCCCGAAGAGGACCAGGGCGCATTCTTCGTCGAGGTCCGGTTGCCCGACGGATCGACGGTCGGACGCACGACCGCTGCGACGGAACAGGTCGAGCAGATCATCAAGACGACGCCCGCCGTGTCGGATGTCACGACCATCATCGGCTACTCCCTCCTCAACGGCCTGGCGCAGTCGAACAGTGCCTTCATGATCGTTCTGCTGAAGCCCTTCGGCGAGCGCACCGAGCCATCGATGCAGGTCGGAGCGCTGATCGATCACGTCCGCCGGGAAACGCTCGGGATCAGGGAAGCCCTCGTCCTTCCCTTCAACTTGCCCGCGATCATCGGATTGAGCACGGCGGGAGGCTTCGAATACCAGCTTCAGGACTTTCAGGGTCGCACGCCGCAGGAACTCGCCGCCACCATGCGCGGCCTCCTGGCGACCGCGAACCAGCAGCCGGAACTGAGCAACGTGTTCAGCACGTTCTCGACGGACAACCCGCAGCTCTTCCTCAATATCGACCGCGAGAAGGCGCAGACCCTGGGCGTTCTCCCGAGCGATATCTTCCAGGCGCTCCAGGCGACCCTCGGCGGATTGTACGTCAACGACTTCAACGTGTTCGGACGCACGTGGCAGGTCATCATCCAGGGCGAAGCCGCAGACCGGAGGAATGTTGAGGATATCTATCGCATCAATGTGCGCAGCGCCTCGGGTGCAATGGTTCCGCTGCGGGCCCTCGCCGACGCCGAGCAGCATCTCGGACCGGCCGCGATCAACCGCTACAACAACTACCGGGCCGTCACCATCAACGGATCGGCGGCGCCGGGACGATCCTCGGGCGAGGCCATCGCCGCGATGGAGCGCATCTCCGCGACCCTGCCCGCAGGATACGGATACGAATGGTCGGGCACGGCCCTTCAGGAGAAGCAGGCGGCGGGCCAGACCGGCTTCATTCTCGCCCTCGCGGTCCTCTTCGCCTACCTCTTCCTGACCGGATTGTACGAGAGCTTCTCGATTCCGATCGGGGTGCTGCTGTCGGTCGTCGTCGGCCTGGCCGGCGCGATGTTCTTCCTGTGGCTGCTGGGTCGGCCGAACGACGTCTATGCGCAGATCGGCATCGTCGTTCTGATCGCTCTCGCCGCCAAGAACGCGATTCTGATCGTCGAGTTCGCCAAGGATCTGCGCGACAAGGGCACGCCGATCGAGGAGGCTGCGCTGGAAGGCGCGAGGCTGCGGTTCCGCGCCGTGATGATGACGAGCTTCGCGTTCATCCTGGGGCTGATCCCCCTGGTGATCGCGGAAGGAGCCGCGGCCCTGAGCCGGCGCGGGGTGGGAACCTCGGTCTTCGGAGGCATGCTTTTCGCCTCGCTGCTTGGGATCTTCGTCATTCCGCCTCTGTACGTGGTGGTGCAGCGGACCCGGGAACGGCTGCGGGGAACGCCCGCTCCCAAGGCGGCCTCCAAGCCAGACCCAGTTCCGAAAGCCGCGGAATGACTGCACCTGGCATTCGTAAGACGTAAGCATTTGGTCCGCTTCGGTGCTTACGAGCCGACGTTTGGTGGGCAGTTGGAAGGTGACAGGTTAACCCCACTCCAGACAATTAGAGTTAGCCAAACGTTGAAACGCCGGGGCGCCGCGTTCTCGAACGCTCGATCAGAAACTCGGGTCTCCTATGCTTCACGTTCGCCGAGGATTTGGACAGGAGTCACTGTCCGAGCTTGGCGCTCTTCCTCTTCAGCGAGCGCCTCCAGATGCATGGCGGTCTCAAGAAGCTGGGTGCGGGCATCGTTGATGGAGATTTGGCGGGCTAGGTCCCGGACCTCCTGAGCCTGCCGTCGGTATTCGGCTGCCTTATCGTAGCGAGGTGAATACATGGCCGTCCCAGGGCAGGGCAATAAAGTTATTAACGCACATCATAAGCCTAACGTTCGCCACCCCATAAGTCGTATAGTGCCTCTATCATCGGCAGATCCGAACCCGTAGGCGCCGGTGGCTGAGAGAGACGTGCGCTCCCGCCTGCAGGGCCGAGGAGTGTCGCCATGACCGACGCCCTCCAGCGAGAACGCGAAGACCTGATCGTGGCGGATCGACATCTTGCCGCGGGCGAGCAGCGCATCGCCGAGCAGATCGCCTTGATCCAGAAGATGAGCCGGGAAGGCTACGATACTGCTCTGGCCAGAGATCTGTTGCGGCTGCTGGAAGAAACCATGACGACTTGGCAGGAGCACCGCCAACTCATACTGAGCGCAATTGCCCGGCACGAACGCGCTCTTGCCCGTCCTCAGGCGGATCTTGGGCCAAGAGCGCGTTGACCCGCCCAAGCTCGTCAGGCGGGTGAGGCAGGAGTGGATCCAGTTCCGCCTGTCGCCGGATTTTGCCCTGGATTCGCTCAAGGGAATGGCGGAGTCCGAGCGACCATCAAGTCCGCAGTTGGGATCAAGGGATCCTCAATAGTCAGGACATCGATGTTCCATGAACAGTCTTGAAAAGGAAATTATTCAATAGAATCGGCGATGCCGTCCAGACATCAGTATCGGTATGCAATCGAGGCCATAGCGGGCTGCTGTCTTTCTGCGATCTGAGCTGATGAGCGTTCAGAGAATGCTGTTGCGGCGGGCGATCTCGGCGACCGCGTCGAGCAGTGCCTCCGGTCTGAACGGCTTCTCCAGGTGGGCTGCTCCCTTGAGAGCCTCTGCGATAGTCGTGTTCCGATAACCCGTTGTATAGATGAAGGGTACATTCCGCCTGTGAAGCGCCTCCGCGATAACGAGGCCGCTCTCGCCGCGCAAATTGATGTCCAATATAGCGCAAGTGAGGTCTTCATTCTCGGCGAGGGGCATGGCCTTCGCCAAGCTGGGCACTGGGCCGACGACTTCAGCTCCACATCGTTGAAGAACCTGGCAGAGATCATCCGCCAGGAAATACTCATCCTCGACCAGGAGCACCCGAAGGCCAGACAGGTCGGGCTTTTCAGCTCTCGCGCTGCCGGTCACGCTCATCTTGATGGTCCTCCATGCTGGAATGATCCCACCGTTGCGAAGCTTCCATTGTCCCGGTCTGCTCGTTGAGCGGCACCCTGATCATGCAGTGCACGCCGCCGGGCGTAAACTCCAATTCCGTTTCCGCATCCAGTTCATAACCGAGGGTCTGCTCGATCAGTTCAGAGCCGAAGCCTCGCCGTCGCGGCGCTGCACCGACGATGTGCACACCGCTTTCTCGCCACTCCAGCGTGAGCTTCCGGTCTCCATCGGACCCCTCCACTTTCCAGATCACGTCAATATGGCCGTTATCCTGTGACAGAGCACCATACTTGAGAGCATTGGTCGCCAATTCATGGATCGCCAGCCCGACGGCGTCGGCTGCCTTGGAGCGCAGGCGTACGGGAGGACCTTCGATATGAGCCTTTTTTTCATCCTGGATCGTGAGGGAGAGCAATTCTTCGCGGATGAACTCCTCCAGGTCGACACCCGCATCCGGAACGCGGGTCGCCATGGTCTGCGTGCGGGCAAAGGCATCGATGCGCCCTTCGAGATGCATGGCGTAATCCTCGATCGTATTGCTTGTCGCCGCCGTCCGTCGGGTGATGGAGCGAACCACGGCCAGCGTGTTACGGACCCGGTGCTGAAGCTCCGCCAGAAGCGTCTTGGTGTTGCGTTCGCTCTCGCGCAGGGCCTCTTCGGCCTGCCGTCGGTCCGAGATGTCGATGCAGGCGACCGAGCCGCCCGTGATGCGTCCTCTGGAGTCCTTGAGCGGGCTAACGCTCGTCAGCGCCCATACGCTGATTCCATCTGGTCGAACGTAGCGGGCGTCAAGGACAAACGGCTCGCCCGTGTAATGGAGATGTTCCAGAAGAGCCGCACTTCGATCAGCATCGTCGGGGTGGATGATCTCCCTCATAGCTCTCCCGATGAGAGCCTCGGCGCTGCTGCCGATCATGGCGCAGAACCGGTCGTTCACGTAGGTCAGCGTGCTGTCCCGCGTCTCGGCGATGCCGATCGTGGATTGGGTGACGATGGCACGAAACCGCTCCTCGCTCTCCCGGAGCGCTTGTTGAGCCTTCGTGAGCGGGGTCATATCGGTGAACGTAATCACCGTCCCGCCGATATAGTTGTCGACGCTGCGATAGGGTAGCACGCGAACCATGTAGCGCGTGCCCGATGACAGGTCCTCGACCTCCCGGTCGATGCTTCCCAGGGTCCGGGCAACGCGCCGTGCGTCCTCCTGCAGTTCATCATAGCCGACGCGCGATTTGATGTGGGCGATCAGGCGACCGATGTCGGTTTCGACGAGATGGAAAATTTCGGCCACGGCGGGCGTGTAGTTCATCACCCGCAGGTCGTTATCGAGGAAAATCGTGGCGATCTGCGTGCTTTCCAGCAGGTTCTTCAGGTCGCTGTTGGCGCGCCCCAGTTCTTGCACGCGATGGGCGAGTTCGCCATTGACGGTGGTCAGCTCTTCGTTGACGGATTGCAATTCCTCTTTCGAGGTTTCCAGTTCCTCGTTGGCGGATTGAAGCTCCTCATTGAGCGATTGGTATTCCTCGTTCGAGGATTTCAGCTCCTCGTTCGTGCTCTCGAGTTCCTCGATCGTGGCCTGAAGACGCTCACGGGTCACCCGCAACTCGGCCTCAAGCCGCTGCAGATGCTCATCCTGAAAGACCGTGTTCGACGTGTCGCGGCTGACTTCTTCAAGTCGGGCAGTGCTGTCCTTGAAGATGACGACATAGCCGGGTCTCGAGTTCGGCTGGTCACCCATGGGTTCAACCACGAGGTCAACGATCCGGTGGTTGCCGTTCGTCCCGAGGGAGAGGCCATCGACCTGCACAGGTTCGTGCTCCTCGGCAGCCTTCGTCAGCGCAGCGCGGAGGTCGAGGCGCAGATCGCTGTGGATCAGGTTCAGCAGATTGAGGCTAGCTGCGCCGCCGGCCGGCTCGATGTAGCGACCGCTTCTGCCCGAGAAGTGCAGGACGTCGAAGTTCTGATCGATCACAACATGAGCTGGGGCATAGCGCTCGGCGATGGTCTCCGCCTGGCGGGCAAGGTTGCCCTCGATCGGGCGTGGCCGAGACGGCAGAGCGTTCTCGGGCGGTCGTCGGTCTGCTGCCGTGAATGGGAAGTCCGGCATGACCCGGACCGATGTCTCAAGACGTTGGAAGATGCGAAAACCGCGATCGATCGGGGCGAAGAGCCTCGTGTGGCGTGAGATGTTCTCGGAGTTCCCCAGGAACAGGAAGCCGCCCGGACGCAGGGCGAAATGAAACAGCGGGATCACCCGGTCCTGAAGATCGCCGTTGAGATAGATCAGCAGGTTGCGACAGGAGATCAGGTCGAGGCGCGAGAAGGGTGCATCCTTGACCACGCTGTGCTGCGAGAAGATGCACATCTCCCGCAGTTCCTTTACCACGGAGTAGGTGTTGCCCTCCTTGACGAACCAGCGCGCCAGCCGTTCGGGCGTCACATCCTTGGTGATGGCTTCCGTATAGCGTCCCACCCTTGCCGTTGCGAGGGCGCGGCCGTCTATGTCGCTGGCGAATATCTGCACGTGAGGCACCGTGTCGAGCTTCGCCATGTGCTCTCGCAGGAGGATGCCGATGGAATAGGCCTCTTCGCCCGTAGAGCAGCCGAGCACCCAGACCCTCAGGTTGTCGTTGCGGGTCTTGCCTTCGAAGAGCTTGGGGATGACCTTCTCTTCAAGAAGTTCGAATTCCCGGCGATCCCGGAAGAACTGCGTGACCCCTATCAGGAGATCGTTGAAGAGATCCTGAGCCTCGTCAGTCTGCCCGCGCAGCACCTCCATGTAGCTTTCGATGGTGTCGGTCTGAACGACCTGCATCCGGCGCTGCACACGCCTGAGGAATGTGCCGGCCTTGTAGCCGTGAAAATCATGGCCGGTCTTGTTGCGCAGCACGGTGGCGATATTCGCAAGAGCTCCGGAGATCTCCTCCGCCGTATGACCGTCTCGCGCGGCTTCCCGATAGTTTTTGAGGTGCTGCTCGTAGAGGCGGATGCGTCCCGGAATCTGCTCGACGGGCAGAACGAAATCCGCGAGCGCGACCGGACTGGTGCTCGCGGCAAGGTTCTCCTGCGAAACCTCGCTAGTCTCCTCCGCCAAGGTGAGGCCACCAGCTTCTTTGAGCGCCGCAAAGCCGAGGATGCCGTCACCGCCCGTGCCGGATAGAATGACGCCGATAACATCCCTTTCCTGGTCGTGAGCGGCAGAGACCAGGAAACTGTCGATCGTGGCGCGCTCGCCTGGATTTTCTTGAGCCGCCCGGCTTCGGAAATGCCCGTCTTCAAGTGTCAGAATCGTATTTGGTGCAGGCCAGTAGATCTTGCCTCTTTCGAGAGGGGCACCCGCCGCGAGGGTAAGCTCGCGCCCGTGTTCCGCCAAAACCTGGCTGAAACGCTCCTCATCCAGGGCTTCGCGGTGCTGAAAGACCAGCACAACCGCGATGCCCTCGTCCAGTGACAGGTCGCTCAGGAGGCGCTCTACCGGCCGGCTGTGCGCCCCGGAGGCGCCGATGGCAACGATCAGACCCACGGAGGTCCCAGCCAAGCCGCCCCCTTGAGCGGCGTCGGAACTGGGTTTGTTGTTGCTTCTTCTCGCGGCCAACTTGCAATATCCCTGCTTGCTTAAGGATTTGCCATATAAGGCGAAAACATGCCACCCCTTGGGTGGGGCTACGGGATGCCCTCAACCGTCCGGGTTCTGCTCTCCCTCGTCCACCTTCGTGCCCAGAGGCTCCATGGATTGCAGAACGGCCCGGCGGAGCGTGTCGGCATATTGCCGGTATTCGACAGCCCGATCCCTATACATCTCGGCGACCGCCTTACGGCCGCTTCGGAGCCCGTCTTCGGCCATCCGAGTGACCAGTTCGGCCCGCTCCTCGATGACCCGCAAGGCGACCCGCAACGCTTCGTCTACCGCGCTCTCCTGCTCTTTGGCCAGGACTTCGGCAGTCATCGTGTGGCCCACTTGGCAGCGGAACCGGAGGGGCTTGCTGTCCGTGACCGCCGAGAGGACCCCGCCGCACGAGGGACAGGTCAGGGCGGCCGGAGCAGCGAGCTTCCGCAAGACCTCGCTGTCGATGCGCTCACCTGCGGCGATATCCACCTCCAGGCGGATATCCGGAGGGACCGGCACCCCCGGGCCTGCCGCCTCGCGGGCAAGGTCTGACAGCACGTCGCCGATCCGAGCGCTCGGGACCGACAAGTCGGCCTCGACTGATTTCAGGGCGCTGCGTGGCATTTCATCGACGGTGGCGTCGTTCGGATCCTGCACGATCGCGACCCCGCCGCAGCGTTTGATCGCCTCGAGGCCCGAGGCTCCGTCATTCAGAAAACCGCTTAGAACAACACCGATGACCCGGGGGCCGTAAGCGGCCGCTGCCGAGCGGAACAGCGGATCGATGGCGGGCCGCGCCATGTTTTCCCTTGGCCCACGCCCTAGCCTTATGTGACCCTCGGTCAGGATCAGGTGGTGGTCGGGAACGGCCAGATAGATGTTGCCGGGATCGATGCGCATGCCATCCACGGCCTGGTGAACAGGCAGGAGCCCGGCTGCGGAAGCGACCGTGGACAAGATGCCGATGCTTCTGGCCGGAATGTGCAGGACGACGAATACGGCTGCCGGGAGGTCCGGCGGAAGCGCCCCGAGAATGCGCTTGAGAGGGGCGGTCGCTCCCGAAGAGCCTCCGATGACGATGATATCGCGATTGTTCATATGTTGTCCTCGTCCCGCCACCACTCAATGAACAACAGGCTTTGATCGAGGTTCCTTTTCCGACGGAAAATCGCACTAATCCCAAGGATTTGGGAACTTTGGTCCGTGGTAAGCGTCACCACTTCAAGCACTCGATGAGCAGTTCAGGCCATGCCGGACCTTAACCTCGACCGGGAACATCTTGCGAAGGCAGAACGAGACATCGCCGAGGGCGAGAGGCGCGTTACCCGTCAGATGATTCTCATCGAGAAGCTGCGTCATGACGGCCACGATACAGTCGAGGCGGAACACCTGCTGCTGACGTTGGAGACCACCCTCGCGGAGTGGCAGGCGCATCGGGAAGAGATCTTGCGGGATCTGGAGCGACACAGCGCGCTGCGCTCTGGCTAGGGGCCAAGTAAGCTTTCCACACCCATCAAATTGACCAACCCGCATATTTTCAAGGGATAACCTAGAGTGGGCCGAAAAAGTTTGGACCGAGAGGCACGATGATGAAAACCGCTCTGGACGAACAAGCTCAGTCAAGCCTGCTTCTCCGTAAGCTGGGCCGTATCGACGATCTCACTGACGATGAGGAGCGGGCGGTCTTGAACCTGCCTATGAAGGTCAAGGTGTTTGACGCGGACGTAGATATCATCCGTGATGGAGATCGCCCCTCCGACTGCGCCGTGGTTCTCAGCGGCTTCGTCTGCCGTTACAAAATCCTGCCTGATGGCAAGCGGCAGATCTTGGGTCTCTATATTCCTGGGGATATGCCGGATCTGCAAAGCTTTCCCTTGCAAGTTCCAGATCACGGCGTGGGAACCTTGGCGAGAAGCAACGTGGGGCTGATCCCACATGAGTGCCTTCAGGACATGCTGCGGAGCTACCCTAATCTCACCAAGGCCTTTTGGCGCGAGACCCTCATCGATGCTGCCATCGCTCGCGAATGGATGATCGGGCTGGGCCGCCGGTCAGCTTATCAGCGCACGGCCCACCTTCTTTGCGAGCTGCATCTGCGCATGATGTCCGTCGGACTTGCCAGGAGCGATGGCTATGATCTTCCGCTGACACAGAACGAGCTTGCGGATACGCTCGGACTGTCGACAGTGCACGTCAACCGCGTCCTCCAGGATCTCAGGCGGGAAAAATTGATCACCCTACGCGGCAGCGCGTTGCACATCCCTGATACGAGAGCACTCCAGGCCGCCGGTGAATTCGATCCGGCCTACCTTCATTTGACGGATTGAGGTGCAGAGGAGCAGGACGTTCTACAGATGGCAAGTGCCGATACATCGGTGTTCCCGCTCATGTTCGCGACGTGGCTCGCCGTCGTGAGGCATGGTCGTCGTTACTCAGATCGACAAGACACCCAAGACCTGAGTGAGCACCACGACGACAGCCAGGGCGCTCGAGAGCGTCAGGACAACATTGCTTATTCTCGCCTGACGGGCGAGCTGGGCCTCAAGGGCGTTGATCTCAAAGTTGTGAAGCATAGGCCGTTCCTAGATCAGGACGGCCATAAGCCAACAGATGATTGACCTGCATAATGACTGTCCGAGACGCCGTTGCCTGCTTCATGACAGGCTGGTCGACAAAGAGGACATGGCTGCATCATGCGCCACGGATGAGGACCAGCCGAAACTATCAGGGCGATAGGGTTACGGCAATATCCAGGACCTGCGTGCTGTGGCTGTAACCTTAACGGCCGTTGGCCGACTTGATCAGACTATGATGTGGATACTGAATTTCCGATAAGGCACAGTACGGACCTCGAACCGTAAGCTTGTTCATTCGCTCGGCTCGACGGCCTTCAGCTCACTGAAATCGAATGGATCGTGCGGCGGCACGTGACTATCGGGTTAAATGGGCCTCCCCAGGAGTTCTCTGGACCGGGCCAGGCGCTCCAAGCTTCGACGCAGGCAGTCTCGATCGCCGGCAAGGAGCCGACTGGCCCGGAAACTCATGTCGGCTCAGGCCCTGAAAATATGATCATCCATCAGAATGCTGTTTCATATCCTCTGACGGATCATCCTCGTATGGGTTGAAAATACGCGCCCCGATCCAGCCGCCCCCCACGGTCTCTGTCACCAGAGGGTTTGTTTGATCCAGCAGCTTGCGTGACAGTTTCACGGTTTCCCGCGCGGCGTGGAGCAGCAGGGTATCGTACTCGGCGCGCGTCATCGGTGTTTGGGGAGTAGCATCCATGAAGGTGCTCCTCAGCCTTGCAGGCGGGAGCACACATCTCTCTCAGCCACCAGCGCCTACGGGTTCGGATCGGCCGGCGATGGCCGCACTATGGACCTCGTGGACCGAAAGTCAAAGCGGAACCGCAAATTTCGCATAATCATCAGTATGAGTTTAGGCTAGGCTTGCGTCTGGCTGCGGAGCAGAGCCCAAGACTGGGCAATCCGGGCCTTGCTATAGCGGATCTGTTCCCGGGAACGAGCCACGAGCCTCGCCGAGGTAAGGCTGATCGCAGAGCATGTTTGAAAGACATCGGACTCGACGACAATCCTCCTGTGCACTTTCCTGCATCCACTTGGATCATCTTCAGCCTCAGCCGCAAGGAGAACCGTCGTGATAGCCTGGGCATCCTGCCGAAACGCCTGCCTGAGCCGTTCCGGCTCTCTGTCCCAGCCCCGCGCGCAGTCCTGAGCGTCATAGAGCGCCCGAGCGATGAATTCGATTTGGTCGTGGGTCACAAGCATGGCCACACCTTGGCTGGCGGCGCAGATCCTGATCGCAAATCAAGGCGAGATTAGACCTGTCTCGTAGGTATCGCGCGCAAGCAGCCGGCAATTTTGCATGACACCAAGTATGGGACGAGATTTTGAGTGCTTGAGAGCGTATTCGCAATTTTTTAAGCCAAAGCCTGAATTAGTGCAGTAAAATGCGAGTGCGTTGGCACCCGCTCGGCGTGGGGCTCGCTTACGATGCGCAGACCGCGTCTTCAGGCATCACGACAGTGCGCTCGAAGGCGTGATATCGAAGACCGAATGCAGTCGCACGCAAGCAACATAGCCATGAGGCCGTGATCGAAGCTCGGCCGATGACTGCATCGGAGCACTGCTCAGCTTCTCGAACGTGCTCGCCCTCGACGCCGCGCGTCCAGGGCCGGCATATCGGCCGCAGGGAAGCGGCCTTTTCAGTTCGCGGTCTCCCATGCCACGGCCATCTGTGCTAAGAATGGGGTCTTCCCAGTGGAGTTGAACCCGAACAGGCGAGAAGTCGCCTCATGATGGAGTTCGTCCGCTCATGACCATCTTCGCCAAGATACTGGCCGCAGCTACGACCGTGATTGTTCTGGGCACGGCCGTCTACGCGCAGGACAAATACGCGCTGACATCGCCAGGCGGAATCGCGTTCTCCGACTTTCGGGGATATGAGGACTGGGCGGTAGTCTCGTCCGCCCGGACCGACGAAGTGCTCAAGGTCATCGTCGCCAATCCGACCATGATCGCGGCCTACAAGGCCGGCGTTCCGGGCAACGGCCAGCCGTTCCCGGACGGCTCCAGGATCGCCAAGCTCCAGTGGAAGCCGAAGAAGAGCACAGAGGCGCCCTTCGTGGTGGACGTGCCGGACGTCTTCTCGCAGGCTTTCGTCATCGAAAAGGACGCCAAGAGGTTTCCGGACAGCGGCGGCTGGGGTTATGCGCTGTTCAACTATGACCCCGCATCCGACAGGTTCGCAGCCGATCCCAGTCCCTCGGATTGCGGACACGCATGCCACGTGGCCGTGAAGGCCAAGGACTACATCTTCCACCCGTATCAGAAGCGTTGAATGCGCGCGCTTGTTCCTGAACGGCTGCCGTCGCGATCGTTCCGTGTCCGGGAGCTCATCGGCCTGAGTCAATCGCGGAGGTGGACGGGCGTCGTGGAACCACGAGCTTCGACGTCAGCACCTGAACGACTTCGCCGCGCTCGTTCCGGGTCTCGCTCCGCAACACCACGATGCCGCGGTCAGGCTTCGAACGGGACGGATTGATCTCCATGACCTCGCTGACGACTCGAAGTTCGTCACCGGGACGGGTCGGTTTGGGCCACGCGATCTCGCCACCCGCGCCGATGAGGCCGCCGGCGATGGGCGCGCCGCCGTTGACGAGCAATCCCATTGTGACGGCGGCCGTATGCCAGCCGCTGGCCGCGAGCCCAGCAAAGAGCGATCGGGCCGCAGCGGCCTCGTCGAGATGAAAAGGCTGCGGATCGAACTCTTTCGCGAACCGTTTGATCTGTTCCGCATCCAGTCTGTGCGATGGGCTCGTGAAGGTCTGGCCGACGTGCAGATCGTCCAGAAACAGATAATCCCGTGTTTCGTTAGCCATTGGAGCCGGGTCCCTTCATGATCAGGATCATGGTATCCACTGGACGACACTACTGCCACATAGGCACGACCCGTAGCAGACATGCGCGGTCCAAATTCAAGCGAGATTGCCGGAAACACCATCCCACAACAGTTTCAACGCCGTCGTCGGTTGGTCGGGCCGGACCGGGCATGTTTCATTGGCTGCGGTATCACGGTGAACACGAGATCCATATGTGGTGCGTCGCGCCCAGCGAACTCATCCCAGCTTTTGGAACGCAAGACCGCGGCGTCATGGCCCAGGGTGCGCTGGAGGTTGAGGGCGTAGGGATTGATGCCGCCGAGCAGCTGGCTTCCGGTGCTATAGGCACGAAATCGGCCCTTGCCGATGTCGTTCGGGATGGCCTCGGACAGGATCGAGCGGGCCGAGTTGGCCGTGCTGATGAACAGGACGTTGTGGACGCGATCAGCCATGGACGGGTTCCTTCGACGTCGGCAAGTCATGAGGGTGGTTTCCCGGTGTCACGGCACCTGTTGGCTCCTGGGTTCGATTGCATACCAAAGGTATAGGGCTCGCGGTCGCGATGTCCCCTGGCTTGTCACGCCGGCTGAGAGGCGTATCCTGGTGACATGCGTTGAAATCGCGCGCCGGACCCAGGCTCTCACTCCGCCACTTCCGGTCACCGATTCTTGTTGGCGTCGCTCCTGTAACGCGTGGTTTGTTTCGACCGCCAGGGGGAATGACGATGTCCTTTCTGATGCCCGCCGCTGCAATGCTCCTCGGCACGTCGGCAATCATGCTCGCCGTCGGCGTTCCCGGCTGCGCAGCCGGTTCCGGCCGGCACTCCGCCAATCGAACTGAAGGCTTCGGCGTCGAAGGGCGAGAACGTGATGATCAATCCGCGGGAGGTTCTGAATGACGAGACCGACCTACGATCCCGCCCGAACCGGCTTGCTGTTCGTCGATCCCTATAACGATTTCCTCTCCGCGGGCGGCAAGCTATGGCCGCGGGTAAAGGACGTCGCGGAGCAGGTCGGCCTGATCGACAACCTGAAAGCCATCGTCGCAACCACGCGAGAGAGGAACATCCAGGTCTTCATCGTGCCGCATCATCGCTGGGAGCCCGGAGACTATCGGCGCTGGAAGCATGTCAATCCGTCTCAAATCAGATCCGGCGAAAGCCACCTCTGCGCCGTTGGCACCTGGGGCGGCGAGTGGCACCCGGATTTCGTGCCGCGCGAGGGCGACGTCATCGTCAAGGAGCATTGGGCCCAGAGCGGCTTCGCCAACACCGACCTCGATCAGCAGCTCAAGCAGCACGGGGTCGAGAAAGTCATCCTCGTTGGCCTGGTGGCCAACACCTGCATCGAATCCAACGGCCGCTTCGCCATGGAACTGGGCTATCACGTCACCTTGGTCACTGATGCGACGGCTGCCTATTCGCTCGAGATGATGCATGCCGCGCACAGGCTCAATGGGCCGACCTACGCCCATGCAATTCTGACCACTGCCGAGTTGATCGCGTCATTGCATGCCAAGGCGACATCGGTTGGCTGAGTTTCTCACCGGAGCTCATCACCGGGGAAGTCCGGGCAGCACTCACATCTTTGCGCTTGGGGAAGGAAGCCAATGTCCGACGGAGTCAACCATGGGCGTCGCCGCTTGCTGAGCCTGATGGCCATGACCGTTGCAGGCACTGAACTCCTCACGATGGGTTCGGCGCAGGCCCAGGCGGACGGGGCACGTGGGCCGGGCACAAACATGCCGTTCGGGCCGATGAAGCAGATTGATGCCGGCGAATTGAATGTCGGATACGCGGAAGCGGGGCCTGCCGACGGTCCTGTTGCCCTGCTTCTGCACGGCTGGCCCTACGACATTCACAGCTTTTTCGATGTCGCCCCGATGCTGGCATCTGCGGGCTACCGGGTGATCGTCCCGTATCTGCGTGGTTATGGTTCGACCCGATTTCTGTCCGACGGAACCTTCCGCAACGGCCAGCCGTCGGCGCTCGCCGTCGATGTCACCGCGCTGATGGATGCGCTCAGGATCGAGAAGGCAACGCTCGCCGGTTTCGACTGGGGTGCACGGACGGCCAACATCGTCGCGGCGATTTGGCCGGAGCGGTGCAAGGCCATGGTATCCGTGAGCGGCTACCTGATCGGCAGCCAGGACGCCGGCAGGATGCCATTGCCGCCCAAAGCGGAGCTCGAATGGTGGTACCAGTTCTATTTTTCCACCGAGCGCGGCCGCGCCGGCTATGACAAGTACCGGCATGACTTCGCGAGGCTCATCTGGCAGCTCGCGTCACCGAAATGGAAATTCGACGACGCCACGTTCGAGCGAAGTGCGGCGTCATTTGACAATACGGATCATGTGGCCATCGTGATCCATAACTACCGCTGGCGGCTCGGCCTGGCGGAAGGCGACCCGAAGCTCGATGATCTGGAACGGCGCTTGGCTGCCTTCCCGGTCATCACTGTGCCGACCATCACAATGGAAGGCGATGCCAATGGTGCTCCCCATCCGGACCCGGCCGCCTATGCCAGGAAGTTCTCCGGCAAGTATGAACATCGACTGATCACCGGCGGCATCGGTCACAACCTGCCGCAGGAGGCGCCGCAGGCCTTTGCCGAGGCCGTGATCGACGTCGATCGCCTGTGATCGGGCGCGATAGCAATTGCCGTTTGCAGCGTTTTCAACCTGAAGGAGGCTGACATGACCGATACGCAATTGCGCGGAACGACAACGGCCAACATCCCCGGTGCGCGGACGGTCGATTTGAAGCTCGAGGTCGTCGTCATCCCCGTTGCGGATGTCGAACGTGCCAAGCGCTTCTACGGTGGACTGGGATGGAGGCTCGATGCCGACTTCGTCAAAGGGGATGCGTTCCGGGTCGTCCAATTCACGCCTCCAGGCTCGCCGTGCTCGATCCACTTCGGCAAGGGCGTGACATCGGCTGAGCCCGGCTCGGCACAGCGCATGTATCTCGTCGTCTCCGACATCGAGGCAGCCCGCGCTGACCTCGTCAATCGCGGCGTCGATGTCAGCGACGTGTTTCATCGGGCGGCGATCGGGGAGGGCCCTTCGAGCGGACCGGATCCGGAGCGGCGCAGCTACAACTCCTTCGCCACGTTCAGCGATCCGGATGGCAATGGTTGGATGCTGCAGGAGATCACCGCGCGCCTGCCCGGGCGCGTGGACGCGGACAATACGACGTTCACCTCGGTGGCCGAGCTTGCGGCTACACTCCGCCGCGCTGCATCCGCTCATGGGGAACACGAGAAGCGCAACGGCGGGAAGCACGATGAGAACTGGCCGGACTGGTACGCCGAGTACATCGTTCAGGAGCAGGCCGGCAAGCCGCTGCCCTCGTGAGCAGCGGCTATCCCCTGGTGCGCCTCCCGATGTTAAGCTGCTTCGTTATTCCGCGGCGGTAGGCCTGGTTCGCGAAGGTTCCTGCATTCTGCGACTAGCCATGAGCTGGATGATCGCAATCGTCGCGACGCAAAGCCCGATCAGGACATGCGTCCACATTGCGGCCGGTGCCGATCCGAAGCCGAGCAGGAACGGAGCGACGATCGCCCACGAGCTCAGAGTGAGATTGGACCATTCGGCCCAATCCCCGTATCGGTAGAGCGCGGCAGCGGAGCAGCCCGCAACCAGCGTGCCGACGATACCCGCGTTCCATGCCGCGGAAGGCATCGCGGCGAACATGAATGCGGCAGAGGCCAGACATAGGCCGAGGATCAGGTTGGTCCACTCCAACCCTTTATTTGGTAATTCGCTTTTCATCTTAAGCTCCTCTCTCATTCCATTCCGGGCCGCCTCATCATCCTGATCGAGGTGGCCGGAACGAGAAGAGTGCGGCAGTCTGGCGGCTACGCCTATTCTACCCAGGCATCTGTTGGGCTGCTCCAAGGCTCAGGGCGACTAGACCCAGCGCGAACACGCGCTATCGGTGTCTCAAAGGGACCCTATGCTTTGGCATAGGAGAGTATCTCCCTTCGGTCGATAGCCGATTGCTTCCCGATATTGAAAGATGTCTGTTGGAGCATCGAAACGCATGAGCGGCAGTCGCGTCAAGGCACTTGATCCAATGCCAATCGGAGGGCTGGCAGATGGTTCTCTACAGAGCAAGAACGAACCATGTCATCGGAGTCTGGCTGGCCCACGCGGTTTGCTGGTTTTTGGTCGCCACGTTCGTCACTTCGCTGGGCGCGTGTGTCACACGACCTGGACCCGGCGTCCTGCAGCCCGCACGAACAGAGCGCGTGGGCAGAAAAGTCCCCGTCTTCGTCGCGACCCTGCGAGCGCCAGAGCCCGGATCGGGAACGACATTCGGTGGCAGGCGTTCGCCGACACTTCATTTTGCCCGATATGTGATCTCGATCCCACCGGCGCACCGAACCGATGTGATCGAGTGGCCAAGTGACCCGCCCGATCCGGCTACTGACTTCGTCACCGTCGACGCGGCGCGCCTCTCGGAGGCCGAGTTCCGATCCGGGATCGCCAGCGCAGTGAGCGACGGAAGTTCCATTCGGCTTTTCGTTCACGGATATAACAATAGCTTTCAGGAAACGGTCTATCGCCTCGCCCAGATCACGACAGATGCTCACGATAACCGGGTCGCAGTTCTGTTCGCTTGGCCATCCCAAGGGAGGCCGCTTAGCTACAGCGCCGACAGAGCCGCCGCGGCGGCATCGACGGATGGTCTTGCGAGGACCATCGAAATTCTTGCTGAGCGACGGCGTGAGCGGGTCGTGTTGCTTGCACACAGCATGGGAGGATGGCTCGCAATGGAGACGCTGACGAAGATGAGCCGCGAGCGTCGTCGAGCGGTTTTCGAGCGGTTTTCGAACGTCGTGTTGGCTGCTCCTGATATCGATATTGCCGATATGGTGCGCCAGCTCGAGATCGTCGGGCGCCTCCCTCGTCCCCTCACGCTGTTGGTGTCGAGCGATGACAGTGCCCTGACCCTGTCTCGCATCATCACCGGAGGGCGGCGTGTCGGCGCCGACGATGTCCACGATCCGTGGGTTCAGGCAGCGGCTAAGCGGTACGGTGCCCGTGTTATCGATATCTCGGAGCTGACGACGTCCGACACCTTCAAGCATGCCCGCTTCACCGCGATGGTGGCGCTCTACTCGAAATTTCAGGCGCAGATCGAGAACCCGCTGGGCAAGCGCTATGCTGGACCGGGCGCATTCGTGTTCCGAGCCGCGACCTCGACGCTGGAGCCGGTTGACCGGTAAGCGGTGCAGAATGGTTGCGAGTGGGCCCTGGCTGCGGCGGCCAGGGCCCGGCGGGATGCTCATGGAGCCTGCGTGCAGGGGGCACAGGTTCGCAATCTGGGCGTCCCGCAATGGGGCAAATGTTGTCAGGTCGGCCGACGCGGACTTAGCCGAACGCCTGACGCGGGATCTTCTCCGCCTCTTGTTCGGGCGATCGTTTGAGATGAAACTCAATCGTCCTCGGTGACTTCGCAGCCTGCGCCTTCGCATATCGATGCAGGCCGATCTTGACGGTCACCAGCAACGGCGCCGCTATGACAAAAAGCAGGGCCACCGCGTTGAATGCGGTATCAAAGGCAATCACGGTCGACTGACCTGCGACGGCCCGGCCCAGAAGGCTCATGGCGGCTGGGCCCGCGGCTGAGGCGTCCATTCCTTTTGCCACGAGCATCGCCGTCGTCGCCGTCAGACGCTCGCCGATCACAGGAGCGCCCGCTGTGACGTGAGACCCGAGCACCGCGAAGTTGGCGACGACGTTATGCTCGATCAGGGTCTGGAGGCCGGCAACTCCCATGAGACCGCCGAGCTGACGGCCCGTATTGAAGAGGCCGATGCCGGATGCGAGATTGCTGTTGTTGAGAGGGCTGAAAGCGATCAGGGTGATTGACAGAAACAGGAAGCCTAGCCCCAGGCCGCGCAGCAGGATGGCTCCCATCATGTCATCCGCGCCGCTTTGACTGGTTGAGCCGGACAGCATCCACATCGCCACCATGATCATTAGAATGCCGAACGGCACGGTGGCGAATGGCGCACTGCGACGGAACTGGAAGAGAAAGGCTGCGAGCAGGAGCGCTCCGATAAAAAGGGCGCCGCTCGGCAACAGGAGAAGGCCGGCATCGGTCGGCGTGAACGCGAGGACGGATACGGCAAATGACGGAATCAGGAATGCACTTCCGAACAACGCCGCGCCGGCAACAAAGCTGACGATGAAGGCAAAGGTGAAATCGTCCGATCGAAACGCGGTAAAATCGAGCAGGCGGTGGCCGTCGGTCAGGACTTGCTGACCGAGAAAGGCCAGCAGGGCGGATGTGCCGACAAGGGTGGACCAAAGGATGCGGGACTCCTCGAACCAGTCCCATCGGCTGCCCTGGCTGAGAACGTAGGTGAAGCATAAAAGTGCGGCGGAGATCAGGGAGAAGCCCAGCCAGTCGAATGGACGAGACGTGGTCTTGCCGGGAGCTGGACCATCGACCATCAGCAGGAGGCCGGCCGCCGTCAGTGCCACCGGAACGACTCCGAAGAAGATCCATGTCCAGGAGTGGCTATCGAGCAACCAGCCCTGAAGGGCAGGGGCGATCGTCGCGGGCGCAACGACCGAACCCATCGCAAACAAGGCCTGCAGGATCGGCTGCTGAGATCGCGGATAGGCGAGAAAGATGAGCGCCTGGCCCCCGACGAGAAGGATCCCGCCGGACAGGCCCTGGAGGATGCGAAGGGCGACCAGCACGTCCAACCGAGCCGTGAAGGCGGCCAGACCGCAGGCCGTGCCCATCACAAGGGTCGCCGCGATAATTAGGTTGCGCGGGTTGATGCGGGTGAAAAGCGAGGGAGCCGCCACGAACCCGATCATTTTGCAAGCGGTGTATCCAACATCCAGCCAAGCGAACTCATCCGGCGTGGCATAGGTATCGCCGAGGATGTCGGCGCGCCCGAGCGCCAGGACTGTGCTGGCGATTGCCTCCGTCAGTGCGGCAAGCACGATCCCCGCCATAAGCAGGGCACTCGGTGCCGGCGTGCTGCGGCACGGCAGGCACATGACCGCCGTTGTCATGAGCCGCTTCCTTCCATGATCTCAACCCGCGCGGACAGGCCGGGCACGAGGCGACCGGGCAATGGATTGTTGGCGAACCGGATCTTGACCGGAACTCGCTGGACGACGCGAACGAAGTTACCCGTCGCATTGTCTGCCGGCAGCAGGCTGAAGGCGGAGCCGCTCCCGGGCGCGAAGCTGTCCACGATTCCTTCAAGCGACTCGTTCGGATAGCCGTCGACGGTGATCCTAGCGCGCTGGCCGGGCTGGATATGCTCGAGTTGGGTTTCCTTGAAGTTCGCCACGACCCAGACGTCGGTGACCGGGACGATATCGAGCAGCGCCGCTCCTGGCGTCACCAGCCGGCCGACGCGGACCTGGCGGTTGCCGATCACGCCGCCAACCGGCGCGCGGACCACCGTGTTGTCGAGATCGATCTGGGCAAGATCGCGTGCGGCCTGTGCCCGTGCGACGGCCGCGACGGCTGCATCGCGTTGGGTCACGAGGACGGTGATGCGGCGCTGTTGAGCCTCGACCGTAGCCGCCGCTGCCGCCACACCCGCTTCGCCTCGCGATCGCACGGCATCGCTTTCATCGATCTGGGCCTGGCTGACGGCGTTGCTGCGGATCAGCTGACGGTGGCGGTCGGACGCCCTGGTCGCGCGATTCAATTCTGCCACGGCCGATTGCTTTTGAGCTTCCGCCTGCTCGATGAGAGCGTACTGCAACTGGGTTTCCGCGTCGACATTGGTCAGGCGAGCCTGGGCAGCTTCGATATTGGCTACCGCTTGCGCAAGCCGTGCGCGGTGGTCTCGGTCGTCGATCCGGAACAGCACATCACCAGCCTGAACGGCTTGGTTGTCTTCGATTTCGACCGCCGTGACATAACCTGCAACCTTTGGCGCGAGGGATGTCAGGTCTCCGCGGATATAGGCGTTGTCGGTCGATGCCTCGTCGCTCGAGCGAGCCCAAGCCCAACCCGCAGCCGATACAACGCCTGCCCCCAGGCATAACAGGATACCGATCCGCTTTTTCTTGCCGAGCTGCGCCATAGCACTCTCCGGTAATGTGTATTACCACTGACCTATACGGTAATGTATGTTACCAGTCAAGAATAGGACGCAGCTTCGATCACGCTTACGGTGGCCATGATGATCGACTTTCTCAGCGCACTCGGTACGTGCATCACCGTGCAATCATGCCGATCCGACACTGGTGCCGCTATTGATCCAGCGGCGTGTGCAGCCACTCGATAGGTCTACGAAGGCTATACTGAAGTTTAGGTGCCCCGTATCAAGTCATCAAAGACGGACCTTCTGGCTTTGGGCGCCTTGTCGAGCCGCGCGACGACGTTCGGTGACGCCCATCACCATTGACAGGCAAGGTAACGACCGTTACCAAACAAGGACCCAAATCTGGGGGGAGGTTCGATGCCTGTAGTTGCAGCAAAGTCAGGGCGGCCGAGCAGTCGTCGGGAAATCCTTCTGCAAGCGGCTGCCGAGGTCTTCTTCGAGCAAGGCTACGCGGCAACAAGCATCGATGCGATCATCGAGCGCGCCGGCGGATCGAAGCGCAACATCTATAGCGAGTTCGGCAACAAGGAGGGCTTGTTCTCGGCCATCGTCACCGAAAACGCAGATCGAGTGCTATCGACCTTGGCGATCGAGGAGATCGAAGGGCATGACTTGCGGGAGACGCTGACAGCTTTCGGTCAGCATCTCATGAGCGGCTACATGTCGCCCACCTTGATCGGTATTTATCGCATGGCCGTTACCGAGGCCAATCGCTTCCCTGACCTTGTGCGGTCCTTCTATGACGAGGGACCGGGCCGAGCCACCTCCCAGCTTGCTCAGGTGATTGAACTCGCCAAGGAACGGGGAGAAATCCGGGCGGACGATTGCCAGCGCGCAGCCGGGCATTTCGTCGGCATGATCCGTGACAATCTCCATCTGCAGGTCATTCTCGGCCTTCGCCGTCCGCCGTCGGACAAAGAAATGCGAGCGGCGGTCGCCTCCGCTGTCGAGCTGTTCTTGAACGGCGTTCGATCCGGTCGGAGGAAGTAGCATCGAGCCATCATGCAGGGGGCGCACGACTAGCTCAGTGCGCCAATTCCATAACATTATAATATCAGGGGTGCGCTTTTCCCTAGCGTGTCCAAGGTGGAACCATGGGTTCGACGGCCCAAAACCTAAAAGCAAGTGCTATACCAAGCGCTGAGAGGCCCCAAGCTATCTTTGTCTGGCGGGAGAAGCCGATGATGTCCGTCTGGTCTCAGCGTCCTCGATTCTTGCACCTCGCAGTGTTCTTTCTCGCCTATGTCCTGGGCTGCGGATTTGCCGATGCACTCGCGATTGTTCCTGGAATAACAGTTTCCATCTGGCCGCCGGCCGGGGTCTTTATCGCGACATTGATCCTCACCTCACCTTACACCTGGCCGTGGTGGATTCTGTCCGGCTGTCTGGCCGAAATGTTCGCGCAGCTCGTATGGTTCCACAGTCCATTGCCTGCGGGCTTCCTGATCTTTGTCGGAAATGTGCTTTGTGCGGTCGTCGGCGCAACGCTCGTAAACTGGGCCTGCGGCCGGCCGCTTCGGCTGGAAACTTTATCGGATGTTCTCGCATTCGTTGGCCTAGGCGCCGGTGTCGCGCCATTCTTCAGCGCAACGGTCGGAAGCGCAGCGCTTGCGTGGTTCGGCATCGAGGCCCAAACCTTCACGGGAGTTTGGCCGCTATTCTGGATCGGTGACGCCACCGGTATCCTGCTCTTAGGGCCGCTGACACTGATCGTAATCCAGCACTGGCGCGGCAGGACACAGTTCTCTGCCGCACAATGGACGGAAGCCGGCATCCTGGGCCTGATCTTTCTCGGTATCGCCGCGCTATCCTTGAGCACCGATTATCTGGCCTCCGCCTATATCATCATGCCACCGCTCCTTTGGGCGGCTGTACGCTTTGAGTTTAAGGGCGTGGCCGTAGCGTTGACCCTGCTTGCACTGATCACGATGGCACTGACGATCTCGGGTGGCAGCCACTTTGTCGGTGATCCCGAGACCCAGAGGGAAAAGCAGGTCATGCTGCAGCTTTTTCTGGCCATCTCGGCATTCTCTGCCCTCATCGTGGCCGCGATTTCCCGACAGAACCAGCAAGCGCTCTCGTCCCTGCGTGAACGAGAGCGGGAGCTCTCGCAACTCGTCGATATGGTTCCGGTCCATATCCGGCGCATGACACCCGAAGGCGAGCCGATCTTTTTCAACAAGCGACTGCTGGACTTCTTTGGGTTGAACGAGCTGGCCCGCCTGGACAAGCCAGGTATGAGCCGGCTGGCCGCAGCTATTACGACTCTCGTCCACCCCGACGACGCAGCCCGACTGCTCACGACGGCCCGCCATTCCTTTGTCACGGGCGAACCATTTGCCATGAAGTACCGCATGCGGCGGGCCGACGGCCTATACCGATGGGTTGACGGCCGTGGGGAACCGCTGCGGGATCAAAGCGGAGCGATTGTGCAATGGTACGTGGTATCCATCGACGTCGACGATGAGATGCGCGCGCAAGAGGCGCTGCGGCGCAGTGAGCGTCAGCTTCAGCAGATGATCGACGCGGTGCCAGCTCTCATCTGGTGCATGACTCCGGAGGGAATACCGTGTTACCTCAACAAACGGGCAATGGACGTCACCGGTGTCACCGTCAAGGATATGATCGCGGCTGACGGCTCTCGAACCCTCGCCGTGATACACCCGGACGAGCGGGATGCGGTTGATCACGTGTTCGCACGTGCGATCGCGACCGGATCACCCCTCGTCGTGAAGTATCGTCAGCGTCGAGCCAATGGTCTTCACCGGTGGGTCGAGAGCCGCGCCGAGCCGTTGCGCGATGAGTCTGAGAAGATCATCCAGTGGTATGGAGTGAGCGTCGACATCGATGACCTGGTGACGGCGCAGGAGGCGTTGCGCAACCGAGAGCGAGAACTCTCACAGCTCGTTGACATGGTTCCGAGCCTGCTCTGGCGGCTGTCGCCGAAAGGCGATCCGACGTTCTTCAGTAAACGCATGATCGAGTTCTGCGGCCTCAATGTTGGAGACTTCCGGAAGGCTGGCACCAACCGATTGGCAACTGCCATCGCGACCCTCTTCCATCCAGACGACGTCGCCAAGCTGGAGGAAGCGCTCAACCGATCTCTTGTCACGGGTGAGAGCTTTTCCTTGAATTACCGCATGCGGAGAGTGGATGGGGTCTACCGCTGGGTGTCAGGCCGTGCCGAGCCGTTGCGGGATGAGAGTGGACGCATCGTCCAATGGTTTGGCCTCTCACAAGATATCGATGATCAGGTTCGTGTTGAGGGAGAGCTGCGGCTGGCGCGAGAGAGCCTAGCGCGGGCGAGCCAGGCTGCGAGCCTCGCCGAGCTGTCGGCCGCAATCGCGCATGAGGTCAACCAACCGCTGGCGGCGGTCATTGCCAACTCCAACGCATGCCAGCGCTGGCTCTCGGCGTCTCCTCCAAATCTCGACCGCGCGAGCAAAACGGTGGAGCGCATCATCCATAATGCAAATACCGCGGCCGACATCGTGAGTCACATCCGCGCCTTGTTCAAGCATTCAGTAGAGACGCGGGCGAGCACGTTGCTCGAGAGCGTCATTGCGGACGCACATACTCTCATGGCTGAAGAGGCGATCCGGCGCCGCATTCGTATGGATGTTGAGGTCGAAAGCGACCTTCCTCCCGTCGCGCTCGACCGTGTCCAAGTTCAGCAAGTTCTCGTCAATCTCATCCGCAATGCCATGGACGCGATGGATTCAATCTCAGGTGACAGAGTTCTTGGAGTTCGCGTACACCGACCCGGTGACGAGATCCGAATCGACATCAGTGATCGTGGCCAGGGCGTCGCGTTTCCGGAGAGAGTGTTCGAGCCGTTCTTCACGACAAAGGAGCAGGGTATGGGCATGGGATTGGCAATCTGCCGGTCGATTGTCGAGGCTCATGGCGGCCGGTTGTGGGCTGAGAACAACGAGCGCCAGGGGGCGACATTCACCTTTACGCTGCCGATCGAAGCCGCGAGCGCGCCGGGGCGCTCGGAGTCGGAGCTATCGCGATGAACATACTCGACGCTGGTGAGAGTCGTCCGCTGGTCCTCATCGTCGACGACGACGAGGACATCCGGGCTGCGATACAGGAGCTCATGTTGTCCGTTGGGCTTGATGCGATGGGTTTCGCCTCGCCTCGCGAGTTGCTGGAAGCTGATCTTCCCAACCGTCCGGGTTGCCTGGTACTCGACGTCCGGATGCCCGGCGCCAGCGGCCTCGATCTTCAGCAACAACTGGCAGCGAAGGGCAACCTGAAGCCGATCATCTTTCTGACCGGCCATGGCGACATTCCCATGTCGGTCCAGGCCATGAAGGCCGGCGCTATCGACTTCCTGACAAAGCCGTTTCGCGATCAGACCCTGCTCGACGCGATAACATTGGCCATCGAGAGGGACGTTGCCCAGATGGCTGCTGCTCGAAATGCTCGACAGCACTTCGACCGGTTTGCAACTCTGACACAACGAGAGCAGCAGGTTATGCGCGAGGTGGCGCGCGGCCGGCTCAACAAGCAGATCGCCTTTGATCTCGGTATCAAGGAGATTACGGTCAAGCTTCACCGCGGCAACGTCATGCGTAAGATGAAAGCGTCCTCCATTGGCGAGCTCATCCGGGCCTGGGAGACTCTCCCCGCCGGCCTTCGCGATAAGTCGTAAATCCTAGACTTCGGTATGGTTTCAAAAAGGAGTGATTCAGCGCAGCCTTAGGACGTCGGCCTGATGGGCCGCCCTAGTAAAGGCCATTTGCGTGTTCAATCCGCCTGTCATTGCGGTCGTGGATGACGACGAAGACATCCGTGATGCCCTCTCCGATCTCCTTTTCGCCATGGGCTGCACATGTCACGTCTTCGACCGGGCCGAGGCCTTTCTGGCCGCCGATGCCGCCGGTCGGTTCGACTGCCTCATCACCGATATCCGAATGCCCGGCATCGGCGGCCTTGAACTGCTCGATCGCCTTAAGGCAGCAGGCTCGACCATGCCGGTGATTGTCGTGACGTCGATGACGGATCCCGTGACCCGACGCCGAGGGCTTGAGGGCGGGGCGCATGCATATCTGACGAAGCCGGTCACCGACGATACTCTCCTTCAAAGCCTCAGAACCGCGCTGCCAGGCTGGGAGATTCCGCGAAGCGATGAGGAAGGGCCTTCTGGCAGTTAGGAGCCGGCAAGGGCCGGCTCCACCTCCGAGGCCAGACCTAAACCTCGGTATAGGCATCGTAGACTTTTCGAGTGGTCATCTACGCCGCCGGCTCAATGGAAGGATCTCCGGGAGGCATGCATGCTTCAAATACCTCCATAGCTACGCCCATGGGTGAGGCGGTTTGGAGGCGGGCCGCAGGAGACAGCCATGAGCTTGGTCAACATCTTACACCCCTCGGTTAAGCACTGCGCCGACAAGGTGACCGCAAGGCACATCCACGGTCGACCGGAGCCCGAGCTCGTTCCGTCGCGCTACGCGCTGCGGGTCGGCGAAATTGACGTGATGGTGATCAGCGATGGGGTGCTGTCGCTACCAGGCGCGATGCTGGGCCACAACGTTGATCCAGCCGTCCGCGCGGCTTGGCTGGAGGACATGTTCCTGCCGCGGGATGTGCTCGAGTGGGCACTGAACGTGGTCGTGGTGCGCAGCGGCGACCGGACCATACTCATCGACGCCGGAATGGGTATGGAGTTTCCGGACTTGCCGCGGGCCGGCCGGTTGGTTCAGCGACTCGAGGCCGCCGGACTCGATCTCGCATCCGTGACCGATGTGGTGCTGACCCACCTGCACATGGACCACGTTGGAGGGCTCCTCGTCGACGGGGTGAGGGACCGACTGCGTCCGGACCTGCGGATCCACCTGGCGGCCGCCGAGACCAAGTTCTGGGAGGCGCCCGACTTCTCCCGCGTTTCGATGCCGCCGGGCTTCCAGGACGCGCTTCGGCGGACGGCCACGCGATTCCTGCACGAGTACGACAGCCAATTGCGGCCGTTCGAGAACGAATACGAGATGGCCCCGGGGGTGATGGTCACTCGCACCGGCGGCCACACCCCTGGGCACAGCGTGGTCCGCCTTGCGTCCGGTGGAGACCGGCTGACGTTCGCCGGTGACGCCGTGTTCGCGGTCGGATTCGACCATCCCGACTGGTTCAACGGCTTCGAGCACGACCCGGAGGAGGCGGCCCGCGTTCGGGTCCGTCTCTTGCGGGAGTTGGCGGCTAACCGCGAGTCGCTGGTGGCCACGCATCTCTCGTTCCCGTCCGTCTGCCATGTGGCGGTCGACGGCGACGTCTTTCGATGCGTACCGGGCCTTTGGGAGTACTGACTGCTTGTTGGGTTAGGGCTGAAGCCGGGCAGGGGTGGCCTTCAGATCTATGCAGGAGCGGGCCGACAAGCTGAACGGAGCTGAATCGGGCCAACATCATCAAGGCTTTGCTACAGGAGATTGGTTATGAAGATCGTCATCAACGGTGGAACTGGCCTCATCGGATCGAAGACAGTCGCAAGATTACGCAGCGCTGGGCACGAGGTGGTCGCCGCGTCACCGCAAAGCGGCTTTAACTCGGTAACCGGCGAAGGGGTTGCGGAAACGGTGAAGGGTGCGCAGGTCATCGTCGATTTGTCGAACTCGCCCTCCTGGGAGGATGCCGCCGTCCTCGAGTTCTTTCAGAAGTCGACAGGCAATCTCATCGCCGCCGCAAAGGCGAACGGGGTGAGGCATTACATCGCCCTGTCCGTCGTCGGAACGGAGCGTCTGCAGGAGAGCGGCTATTTCGTCGCCAAGCTGACACAGGAGAGACTGATCAAGAGTTCTGGGGTTCCCTACACCATTGTCCATTCGACGCAGTTCTTCGAATTGCTGGGCTTCTTGGTCAAGGCCTGGGAGAGCGGCAGTAAAGTGGTTGTACCCGACGCCCTGATCCAGCCGATTTCCTCAGATGACGTTGCCGACGTCATGGCGGAGGCGGCACTGGCCGCACCCCGCAACGGTATATTCGAGATCGCCGGCCCGGAGCGGTTCAACATCCGTGATCTGGTCGCGGAGTATCTGGCTGCAACGGGCGATGCTCGGGCTGTCGAAGCCGCGGCGGATGTTCTCTATTCCGGGGCCGAGCTCGAAGAGACGACGCTGGTTTCGGACGACAATCCACGCCTCGGCAAGATCGACTTCGACCAGTGGTTCGCGTCCAGAGCCAAGGCCGCCTGAACACCCACAAGAACACCGCTACAGCCGAACGGTCCTCCGTTCACGTCGGGGCTCTGCCCCAGACGGCATTCAGACGAAAGGCACAACTATGAGTACCGTTACCACGAAGGACGGCGTCGAGATCTTCTTCAAGGACTGGGGTCCCAAGAATGCCCAGCCCATCGTCTTCCATCATGGATGGCCCCTGAGTTCCGACGATTGGGACGCTCAGATGCTCTATTTTTTGGGAAAGGGGTATCGTGTCATCGCCCATGACCGGCGCGGCCACGGCCGTTCGGCTCAAGTCAGCGATGGGCACGACATGGACCATTACGCCGCCGATATTGCGGCCGTCGTCGAACATCTCGATCTCAGGAACGCTGTTCATATCGGCCATTCGACGGGAGGCGGGGAGGCGACGCACTACGTGGCGCGCCATGGGCAGGCTCGAGGCAGGGTCGCCAAGCTCGTGCTGATTGGGGCCGTGCCGCCGATCATGGTCAAAACCCCGGCTAATCCCGGCGGTCTGCCGCTCGAGGTGTTCGATGGTCTACGGGCACAACTCGCAGCAAATCGTTCGCAGTTCTATCTCGATTTCGCGGGCGGGCCCTTCTACGGCTACAATCGCCCGGGGGCGACCCCGTCGCAGGGCATCATTCTGAACTGGTGGCGCCAGGCCATGGCCGGCAGCGCCAAAGCTCAGTACGATGGCATCAAGGCCTTCTCCGAAACCGATTTCACGGAGGACTTGAAGGCGATCGACATACCGACATTCGTCATGCATGGCGACGACGATCAGATCGTACCAATTGCGGCCTCTGCGCTGCTTTCGGCGAAGCTGCTGACGAATGGCTCGCTCAAGGTCTACGAGAAGCTCCCACATGGCATGTGCACCACTCACGCCGAAATCGTGAACCCTGACATTCTAAGCTTCGTCAACGCGTGAAAATCACGCGCAACAGGGAGACGGACGCAGCTCAGAAAGGAGAATTTCCAATGAAAATGACAATAGGTGCCGCAGCCTTGCTGCTGGCTGTCGCAAATGCCAATGCTCAGGCGCAAAGCACGTCCGATAAAGGTCTCGCGGTTCCTGGCGCCAAGAACGCGAGGGTCACGCAGGTGTACCAGCACGCACTGCCAGGGGTTCCGGGCAAGAGCATCAAGGGTGTTACGGTCGAGTACGGACCCGGTGGGTTCTCCCCATCTCACACGCATGCGAAATCTGCAATCATCTATGCGACCGTCATTGAGGGTACAGTCCGCATGCAGGTCAACGAAGGGCCTGAAGTCACCTACCAGACCGGCCAGAACTGGACGGAAAAGCCTGGCGATCATCACCGTGTCAGCGCCAATGCGAGCCAGACGCAGCCGGCGAAAATCCTCGCCGTCTTCGTCGTGGACGATGTCGATAAAGAACTCACGATCCCGGACAAAAATTGATGAATCTCGAATGAGGAGGGGGTAATGAGAATTGTCGTAGTCGGCGGTACCGGACATATTGGATCCAGGTTGGTTGCAGCACTCAAAGAGTGCGACCAAGACGTTGTGGTTGCCTCACCTTCGACAGGGGTCGACACCATCACCGGCGAGGGGCTGGCTGAAGCCCTCGCTCATGCTCACATCGTCGTCGACGTGTCGAACTCGCCTTCGATTCAGGATGACATCGCACTGGAGTTCTTCGAGACAGCAGGCCGAAATCTCATGGCGGCCGAGCGGGCAGCAGGCATCCAGCACCACGTCGCCTTGTCGGTCGTTGGAACAGATCGCCTACCCGATGGCGGGTACTTCAGGGCGAAGATGGCCCAGGAGAACCTGATCCGCGCTTCGCACATTCCCTATACGATCTTACGATCGACGCCGTTCTTCGAGTACCTCACCGGGATTGTCGAAAGTGCCGCTGATGGCGACGTGCTGCGCCTGTCGCCGGCTCCCATTCAACCCATTGCGGCTGATGACGTCGTGTTGGCGTTGCGCGACGTTGCGATGGGCCGCTCCCAGAACCGTGAGGTAGAAATCGTCGGTCCGGACAGATTCAGCCTCAACGAGCTTGCCGAACAGATCCTGACCGCCAACGAAGACAGCCGAATGGTGATTGCCGATCCGCGCGCTCTGTATTTCGGAGCGGTGCTGAAGGAAGACACCCTGGTCCCGGGCGATCATCCGCGGTTCGCGCCGACGCGGTTTGACGATTGGCTGAGGCGTTATGTGGCTGACGCGTTACCTGTGGCCTTTTGAGAGACGATCAAACAGGATCGGGTGACAATATGTTCAAGCATAGCAACTACGAGCCGAAAAGCCGGTTCGAGCGGTGGCTTGAGACGAGATTGCCCATTATCGGCTTTTCCTATGATACGGCGGTGTCGTATCCGGTTCCAAGGAATCTGAACTATTTCTGGACCTTCGGTGGAATCCTGACATTGATGCTCGCGTCGCAGATCGTGACCGGCATCTTTCTCGCGATGCACTACGTTCCGAATACCGCACTCGCGTTTCTGTCGGTCGAGCGGATCATGCGCGACGTCAATTATGGCTGGCTCATCCGCTATCTCCATGCAAACGGCGCCTCGATGTTCTTCGTTGCGGTGTACATCCATATCTTTCGTGGCCTGTACTATGGATCGTATAAGGCGCCCCGTGAGATCATCTGGGTCCTTGGCATCACCAACCTTCTGATCATGATGGCGACCGCGTTTCTGGGATATGTCCTGCCTTGGGGGCAGATGTCGTTTTGGGGCGCGACCGTCATCACCAACCTCTTCTCGGCGATCCCGCTCGTCGGCACGACGATCGTCGAGTATCTGTGGGGTGGCTATTCGGTCGGCAATCCAACCCTGAACCGGTTCTTCTCGCTCCACTACCTCTTGCCGTTCATGCTGATCGGCACTGTGACACTTCACGTCTGGGCACTTCACCACGTCGGACAGAACAATCCTGCAGGTGTTGAGATCACGGATTTCAAGAAGGACACGGTGCCCTTAACCCCCTATGCCACAGTGAAGGATATTTTTGGCATTGCTTGCTTCATGGTCTTTATCGCCTACTGGGTGTTCTACATGCCGAACTATCTCGGCCATGCGGACAATTACATCCCGGCAAACCCGGCTGTGACGCCCGCGCACATCGTGCCTGAGTGGTACTTCCTGCCGTTCTACGCGATCCTGCGTGCCATCCCGGACAAGCTTGGCGGGGTGATCGCGATGTTTCTGGCGATCCTCCTCGTGGCATTCCTACCCTGGCTCGATACCTCCAAGGTCCGCACGATGCGCTATCGCCCAGTCGCGCGATTTCTGCTCCTGGTGTTCGTTTGCACCTTCATCGGCCTTGGATATCTCGGCAGCAGGCCGGCGGAGGGCGGCTACGTGATCGCGGCCCAGATTCTCACGGTGGTTTACTTCGCATACTTCATTGCGCTGCCGGTGGTCGGCCTGTTCGAAAGGCCGCTGCCGCTGCCCCTATCGATTAACGAGTCCGTGCTGGCCGGCCACAGAGCGGCTGATCCAGTGTCCGACAGGTCCATCATACGCATCCGACAACTTAAAGGCGGTTAGGCTATGCACGTCGGTCGACAGTACAAAGTCAACGACTTCCTCGCCTGGACGAGGTGGGAGATCGGCTGGATCATCGCTTGGTCCCTTCTAGTGACTCTATTCTTGGCGGTGACAGGCTGGAGCTTTCTGACGGTGCCGGGGCCGATCCTGACAATCGTCGGGTCGGCGCTCGCGATCAGTCTCGCCTTCAAGAGCCAGCAATGCTACGCTCGCTTCAACGACGGTCTTATCCTGTCCGGACAGGTCAGTACCGCCAGTTTGGTCCTCGCCAATCGGTTGATGGTGACGATCGGCAATCGAGATGGTGGGCCGGAGCCGGGACTGCGGGAGATCTTCTATCGCCATTTTGCCTGGCTGACCGCGCTGCGCTTTTATCTGCGCGAAAAGAGAGCCTGGGAGAATACGTTCGACCGAGGGAATGTCAGCTATCTTGCCAGGCTTCCAAGTCCTGAGAGCAAATCCGTTCTCGATGATGAGCTGAACTCCTATCTCTCGGATGCCGAGCTGAAGAAGTTCAAGGCGTATCGCGGCGACAAGGAAGCCCTTCTCATTCAATGGCAGTATGACGCCATCAAGGACCTCCATAGCAGAAGCCTGATCAGCGAACTGATTTTCACCGTGCTGGCCAGCGCGCTGGATGAGCTTCTTCGACTGCAAGGTGGCTTGAAGCGTGTCAAGAACTATCCGTATTCGCGCAACTATTATTCGATCGCCGTTATCGTGGTGAAGATTTTCGTCGCGATCATACCGTTCGGCCTCTTTCCCTACTCCCGGGAACTGGGCGAGCCGGCTGGGATCGCGGCCTGGACCGCATGGTTGAACGTTCCGCTCAGCGCGATTGTCGGCTGGATCTTTGTCGCAATGGAGAAGGTCGGCGAGAATTCCTCGAACCCCTTCGAAGGGAATGCCAACGATGTCCCGATTTCATCGATCGCGCGGCGGATAGAGATTGAGATGAGGACTATGCTCGGCGAGCAGACCGACCTAAGACCAATCGAGGCAAAGGGCAGTATCCTGTTTTAGGGTTTTGCGCATGATGCCACTTCGTCATACCACCGCCTTTGACGACTGGACTCGCAAGGGGGAGGGGATCGCAGCGTGGTTGATCGGGCCGGCACGCCTGTCGGGCGATGCCTTGACAGTGACCTCTGGATTCGCGGAACAGTTGGTCGGAGCGGGCGTGCCGTTGCACAGGCTGCGCATCGCCATGCGCGTCGACAACCCGTTGCTGACCGCCTGGGGCATCATCTGGGAGCCGGAGACGGCGGCCGAACTTTTCACCATCAGCCAGGCCCTGCGCGATTCCCCCACCTACTTCGGCAGCCCGTCTCAGCATGTCATGGAGACTGGAACCTCTGTCCGATGGCGGCTCGACCGGCTTGAGCGTGATGATCACACGGTCCTGTATGAGTTGGCGAGCGCGGGTTTCACAGACTATCTCGCAGTCCCGGTCGCGTTCGGCAACGGGATCATCCAACCAGCAATGTTCGCGACGCGACATGACAGCGGTTTTGATGAGAGCCACATCGCATTGGTCAAGAGCCTATCCATTCCGCTTTCTGCTGCGTTGGAAGCGATCGCCATGCGCCGCTCAACGGCAAGCCTGCTCGCCACATTCCTGGGCGATGGCCCAGCCGCGAGCGTGCAGGCGGGCGCGATCCACCGCGGTGACATTATCGCGACGGAAGCAGCTATCCTGCTGACTGACATGCGCGGGTTCACGCCCCTCTCTCTCACTTTAGCGCCGTCACAGCTCCTGGCGATCTTGGGCCGCTATTTCGAGGCCGTCGCGGATGCGGTCCGGGCGGAAGGAGGCGACGTTCTCAAATTTCTGGGAGACGGAGTCCTGTCGATCTTTCGGGTGGAGGAGGGCGACCGCACGGCGGCGTGTGCGGCGGCTGTGCGCGCGGTTTCGCGGGCTAATGCAGTGGCTCGGGCCGAGGGTCTGCCCTCCTTCATGACGGCTCTGCATATGGGATCCGTGATGTACGGCAACATCGGCAGCCTTGACCGCCTGGACTTCACGGTGGTCGGGCCTGCGGTAAACATGATCAGCCGCCTGGAGGCAGTCGCCAAGGCGAGCGGAGAGCCGGTGGTTTGCTCCGAAGCCTTCGCCTCGGCTCTACCAGCAAAGTCCGCGCGAAGCATCGGCCAATTCGAGCTCAAGGGAATGGATGGGCCGTATGAGGTATTCGCCCCGGAATTTGAACAGGTCAACCAGGCGTGAAACCAGTCACTGCCGCCAGGATATATGTCTGTCTTCGACTGATATCATTTGACGGTGCTCTCGATCGCCGATTTGCATCGGAGGAGCGAAAGTGAGCTTGCTTTAGCTTATCCCACGACAAGATCGCCGACCTCAGGGTGTCGGCTCACCCAGGCGGCCATGAACGAGCACCGAATGATCGCCTGACGCTCGGTCTCGAACAACAGAACGGCGACCCTTCGGATCATTTCTCTCTCCTTTTCGTTGCTATTCGGTCTGGTGGGAAAATATAGCACGGAGGTGGCATGCGCAGACAGTTTGTAAGGAGCACTTCTGGTAGCCCCCGGACGAAAGAATGTGGCCCGCTCCGGCGCTTAGGAGCCGACTTTCCCTGAACGGTGGGAATGTAAAAGTATGACCCGTGCCGGACTATCGGCGACCAGCATGCATGTGACCTTCGACTAGGCGGCAATGGACGGGAGCCGCTATCGATGGCGACGAACGTGAAGATCGCCTCGGTTAACTTGATCTGCTCGCCACCCTCACGCGATCGGCGCCAGGCCTTGAGCTGGAACTTCATGGATGTGCGGACTGTTGAAATCAGGTCGGCGTACACCGAGACCTCGTCGCCGACCACGACGGTCACGCAGCGCTCGCGCGCCCGCCGGGCGGCGGCGTTGCCGGCCGCTAGGTCCATCTGCGACATCAGCCAGCCACGGAAAATGTCACCGGCGGGATTGGTGCTCGAGGGCATCGCGATTGTCCGAATGACAGGCTCTTTGTTCGTGCCGTTCTCTTCCGACAAGATCCTCCGAGGACACGCGTGTTTCTGACCTAGGCCCGTGATCGGCGCCGTGGACCGCCACGGGTCTGCTGGTCAACGGATGCAAAGGCCATGGCCTCCGCCCTGCGTTCGCCGGCGCTGCGGATGTGCCGCCGCATCATGATTTCCGCCAGCTCCGGATCCCGGTCCTGAATCGCGTCAAGGATACGCTTGTGCTCGACAAGCGCGCGGGTTCTCAGAGCAATGCTGTCGCTGCGGCTGCGGTAGAGCCTCAGGAGCGGGTAGAATTGATTGCAGAGATACTCGATGAGGAGCGGATTTCCACTCGCCCGTGCGATCCGGAAATGAAAATCCCGGTCAGCGGCACCTAACGCATTGTGAACGCCTGGCTGAAGCCCAGCGATTTCCGCTTCGTGGCGGCGCACACCCTCGGCAAGCGCCTCGATGTCCTCCGCACTCATGCTCCGCGCCGCTTCGCGGGCGGCAAGGCCCTCGAGGACCTCGCGCACGCCATAGATCGATTGCAGCATCTCGGCTGTCGCCTCGACCACCCGCGGGCCCTGGTTCGGAACGCGGGTGATCAGATGGCGCTCTTGCAGCCGGTGCAAGGCCTCGCGCAGGGGCCCGCGGCTGACGCCATAGCGCTGGGCAAGCGCCGGCTCGCTGATCTTCGATCCGAGCGGCAGCTCGCCCTGGAGAATGGCGTCAGTCAGGCGATGGAAAAGCTGCTCGGCCAGCGTCTGGCTCGCTTCCGCGGCATCACTGACAGGGGTCAGACGAGTTTCAGAACCATCCATAACTTTCGAACCTTGCCGTTCCATCGCGTTGGGCATCTTCGGCTCGAAGACGGGAACGAACAAGCCCAATCCCGAACATCGACCTAAAGTCCGGGGCGGTGGAAGCCCGGTTGCCGAAAGGCATGGCTCCCGTCCGCCCCGAATGGTCAGCACTTAGACCGATGGCGGCGGGCGGTCCAGGTCCGCCTGCCGCGAAGCATCACTGCGTGGCGAGACCGAGCTCGGTCAGGATTTCCCTGGCCTGGCGTGTCTCGTCGGCGATGAAGGCCTGGTAGGGCTGTTCGGGCAGGTACAGGTCGAGCCAGCCGCGATCGTTGAGGATCTTCTTCCAGTGGGCTGACTTGACGAGCTTGGCGAACAGGTCGGCCAGGGCGTTCGCCGACTTGTCATCGAGGCTCTTGTGGACGGAAACACCGCGCCAGTTGGCGAACACGACGTCGTAACCGAGTTCACGTAGGGTCGGTGCGTCTACGTCGGGCAGCCGCTCGGGCGAGGCGACCGCAAGCAGTCGCAGCTTCTTCGCCTCGATCTGCGTCTTGAAGTCCTGCAATCCACCGCCGACCACGGTCGCCTGTCCGTTCAGTGCCGACACGACGACCTCGCCTGTGTTCGGGTGTGGGATGAAGTTGACCTGCTTCGGCGTCATGCCGGCGATCTTCGCAAGCCGGGCAAAGAAGATGTTCTCGGTCGATCCCGGTGAGCCGCCGCCCCAGGCGACCGAGCCGGGATTGGCCTTGAAGCGCGCCATCAGATCCTTGAAGTCCTTGACATCGGAATCATGGCGGACGGCGATCACCTCGTACTCGCCCGCGAGCCGGGCGAGAGGACGGACATCGGCCAGGGTGACCGGGGTCTTGTTCGTGAGCGGGAAGAAGACCGTACCTGCACCCTGCACGACGACGGCATTCCTGTTGCCTTCCTTCGTGGTCACGAATTGCGAGATCGCGATCATGCCGCCGCCGCCCGGCACGTTGTTGACCTTGACGGCATTGATCCCCTCGGCCCGCAGCGCTTCCTCGATCCCGCGCGCCGCCTGGTCGAGCCCGCTGCCGGGGCCGCCAGGCACGGTGATGTCGAGGGAGCGGATCGTCTGTGCTTGGGCCGGTGCAACGGCGAGAAGGAATGCGGCCGCAAGTGCCGTGAGCGCCGTCCGTCGAGTGAAAGTCATCTTATCCTCCCAGTGATGGTGATTGTTGAAAGATCGCGCGGTGTGGGCGTTATCGGGTCATACCCACCGCGGATTGGGGCTTTGGCTTTCTCAGGCTGGAAATGATCGGGGTCGCGACGAAGGCGAGCGCCACCAGAAGGAAGAAAGCCGAGACCGGGTGCGTGACGAAGACCGTCCAGTCGCCCTGGCTGATGGCCAGCGAGCGCCGCAACTGCTGCTCGATGAGCGGCCCGAGGATCAGTCCCAACACGCACGGGACGATCGGCACCCCGATAACCCGCATAATGAAGCCGACCATGCCGATGATCCACAGGATCACGAGATCGACCGCGTTGCCGTTGAGGCTGTAGACGCCTAGCGACGACAGCACGAGAATGCCGCCATAAAGCCAGGGCTTCGGCAGCGAGAGCAGCCGCACCCAGACGCCGACCATGGGCAGGTTGAGGACGAGCAGGAAGACGTTGCCGATGTAGAGGCTCGCGATCAGCCCCCAGATCAGGCTCGAGTTCGATTCGAACAGCAGCGGACCGGGGCGCAGGCCATATTGCTGGAAGGCCGCAAGCATCACTGCGGCGGTGCTCGATGTGGGCAGGCCCAGTGCCAGCAGCGGCGACAGGGCGCCGGCCGCCGATGCATTGTTGGCGGCCTCGGGACCGGCCACACCCTCGATCGCGCCGAGGCCGAACTCCTCCGGCTTCTTGCTGAGCTTTTTCTCGAGCGTATAGGACAGGACGGTCGGAATCTCGCTGCCGCCCGCCGGGATGGCGCCGATGGGGAAGCCTATCAGCGCGCCGCGCAGCCACGGCTTCCACGACCGGCTCCAATCCTCGCGGCTCATCCAGAATGAGCCCCGCAGCTTGTGCATGCTGTCGGCCTTTCCGCCGTCGGTCGCCGCCATGTAGAGAGTCTCGCCGATGGCGAAGAGCCCGACAGCCACGACGACCGTATCGATGCCGTCGAGCAGCTCCGGAACGCCGAAGGCGAAGCGGGCTTGTCCGGTCTGGGGATCGAGGCCTACCGTGCCGAGAAGCAGCCCGAAGAACAGCGAGGCGATCCCGAAGGCTATCGATCCACCCCCCGTCGGGTTGCTCAGCATGGTTGTGACGGTTGCAAGCGACAGAACCATCAGGGCGAAGTAGTCGGGTGCCGTCAGCTTGAGCGCGATCTCGACGAGAAGCGGGGCGGCGAAGGTCAGCCCGATCGTGCCGATCGTGCCGGCGACGAACGAGCCGATCGCGGCCGTCGCCAGCGCCTGGGCGCCGCGGCCCCTGCGCGCCATGGCGTTCCCGTCGACGGCCGTCATCATCGACCCGGCCTCGCCGGGCGTGTTCAAGAGGATGGAGGTTGTCGAGCCGCCATATTGTGCACCGTAGTAGATGCCGGCGAACATGATGAAAGCGGAGACCGGCGGCAGGCCCACGGTCAGGGGCATCAGGATCGCGACCGTGGTCGCCGGACCGATCCCGGGCAGCACGCCGATCGCGGTCCCGAGGGTCACGCCGATGATGGACCAGATGAGATTACCCGGCGTGAGCGCGACGGCAAAACCTTGGGCAAGTAACGTGAGTGTTTCCATCACCTGGCTTCCATCATTGGTCGCTCTGGAATAGCGGTTCCAGCGGCCCGAGCGGCAGATCGATCCCAAGGCCGAGAGTGAAGACCAGCAGGATCACGGTGGCCAGGACGAGGCCGGTGAGCGCGTTCGATAGGATGCGGCGGTCGCCGAACGCGTAGGTTCCGGCCACGAACACGGTCGCTACGACGGGGATCCAGCCGAGGCGCGAGATCAGGGCGGCCTCCAGCAACAGCGCTGCCGAAATGAGGCCCACGGGCCAAAGGTTGAGCTTCGGCTGATCGGGCAGGTCTTCCAGCGATGCACGTCTCGCGCTGATCACGCTTGCGATGCCAGACAGCACGAGGCCGACGCCGATCAGGTTGGAGAACATGGCCGGTCCGACCACGTCGTAAGTGAATCCGGTCTTGATCTGTTGCGAAGCCACGACGGCCGCCACGCCGAGCGCGGCGACGGCGGAGCCGAATAAAGTCCCGGGCAGTCGATGTGCCGACATTGGTTCTCCTTCCCATCCCTGCTGATACGGGCCGGTCGTTGAAAGTAATGCCGGCGGTTGCTCGGAAACTATCGAGACGAATGAGATTGTCAACACATTTGAAGCTTAGCAACCCATAAACTGTCTAAATTGAGAAAATTACACTAATGTGTTGACACATAGTTTGGTCTTGGGTTTTTTGGTGCCAAGCCAAATCGGTCATCAAACGTGAGGGAGTTCGTCCATGCATCTCAGGCCCAAGGTCGTCGAAGGCCGTATGAGCGCGGAACTGCGGCGGCAGCTTCGAGAGGAGGCCCATCCGATCTGCGCGATCTCCGGCGCAACGCCGCATCATGCCCAGTTGGCGGAAGCCGCCGGGTTCAGCCTGTTCTTCCACTCGGGCTCGCAGGCAGCCGCGACGATACTCGGCCTGCCGGATGCCGGGCTGATGACGCTGACGGAAGCAACGGACAACATCCGGCGCATCTGCCAGTCCGTCTCGATTCCGGTGGTCGCGGACTGTGAGACAGGCTTCGGGAACGTCATCAACACGACACGGGCCGTACACGAGTTCATCACCGCCGGCGTCGCAGGCTTCTTCCTCGAGGATCAGGTCTTCCCGAAACGCTGCGGCTTCACGGCAGGGGTCGAGGTGGTTCCGATCCCCGAGGCCGTCGGCAAGTACCGTGCGGCTGTGGCCGAGCGCGACAAACTCGATCCCGACGTGGTCGTCATCGCCCGCACCGACTCCAGGGCCGCCGTTGGTGGAAGTGTCGACGAGGTGCTTCGGCGCTGCGAGGCCTACCTGACAGCTGGCGTCGACATGCTGATGGTCGTGGCGCTCCAGACGCGCGAGGAGATGCGCAGGGTCATGGAAGCGTTTCCGGGCACGCCCATCTACATCAATGCGGGCGCGGTCCGACCCCTGGTGACGCATGCCGAGTACACGGAGATCGGGGTCGCGACCTACAACATCTCGGTGGCCAAGGTCGCGCAGATCATGATGGAGCGCTTCCTGGACGAGTGTCGGCAGCGGGGTGCGGATGCGTTCAACGACTTCATGGCATCGGAAACGGCGACGGGCCGCTCGACCCTGGGCTACCTGAGCCTGACCGGTTTCCCGGCCGTAGTGGAGATCGAGCGCGCCTTCCTGCCCGCCGAAGCGATGGCGAAGTACGACACGTCGCTCGCGGATTACGATCCGCGATGATGCCGGCTTTGCGGGAACCGCGCGGCTTTGACGTCGAGGGCTTGATCGGAATGGCCGCGTAGCCGATTGGTTCGAACTCGGCTCTCTCGCTGCGGGGGGAGCGGCGTATGGATATTCACCATTCGAAGCTGTCCAAGTCGGGGAGCAGTCGTCCAAGGATGTTGAGCGAACTTGCCAGCAGCACCACCGCCCGGGCCCTTTTCGGCCTTGCCTCAGGATGCGCGGGTGGAGTCGTTTTCAAGGAACTGGGCCTCCCGCTGCCATGGACACTTGGATCGCTGACGGCCGCAGCCGTGATCGCCATCGCCGGACTTGACTGGAAGTTGCCGGGTGCCGCCCGCAACGCCGCCCGCCCGATCATCGGCGTCATGGCCGGCAGCGCCTTCACCGCCGAGGTTGCGCGCTCGATGGTGCATTGGTGGGAAGCCGTTCTCCCTCTGGTCTCGTTCCTCGTGCTCATCATCCTGGCTGGCCGGGCGTACTTCACCCGCTTCTGCGGCTTCGACAAGACAACAGCCTTCTTTGCTTCGACACCCGGAGGATTGAGTGAGCTGACGCTGCTTGGAGCGCAATATGGCGGGAATATCCGCCAACTCGTTCTCATCCATTCCACTAGGATCATCACGGTCGTCTTCCTGGTGCCGTTCGTCGTCCGCCTCCTCTTTGATCTGGAGGGTGGAGGGAGGATGAGGCCCGTTCACGTATCGGATGTGCTTTCCGCCTCTGACTGGCTGATCCTGCTGGGATGCGCCGGCCTTGGCTACGTCATCGGACTTCCTCTCAAGATGGTCGGCGGTGTCATGGTCATGCCATTGATTCTGAGTGCGATCGTCCATGGCACTGGCCTGACGCAACTTCCTCCACCACCTTGGCTCGTCGCACTCGTGCAGGTGGTCATCGGCTGCGTCGCAGGTTCCCGCTTCGCCGGCATTCAATGGCACGAGGTCCGCACCTCTGTCGTTCAGGGGCTTGTCTGGACGGCGATCATGCTGCTGGCGGCTCTCGCTGCGGCCGTCCTGTGCGCGACGTTCGTCGACGCGTCCGTGCCGGCCCTTCTTCTCGCCTTTGCGCCCGGTGGTATCGCCGAAATGACAATCGTGGCTTTTGCCATGGGCATCGAGGTCGCTTTCGTCGTCTGCTGCCACGTCTTCCGGTCGATCTTCCTCGTTGCCGTGGCACCGGCGCTATATCGCGGATTGCACAAGGTAAACGGAGATCAAGCATGAGGTTCTACAACTCAAGATCCGGATCAGCCGATGCACCCACGTTCCTTGGAGATCTCATCGACACGCTGACGGAAAGGGGACGGGCCTTGCTCGGTCGCAAGGGTGATCGTGATGCCATCCCTCAACTCGATCTGATTGCTTTGAGCGAATTGCTGCTGTCCCGCAGAGGCGAGGCGTCAGGCGTCGCCTTGGCACAAGCCCTCCTGGCGAGCTATGACTCCGCTTCGAGTGCAGACAGGATCTCGTTCCTCCAGGCACTCGCCGATCGCTTTGGGCCCGATCGCCGGCAGGTGGAGCGCGCCATCGAAGCGGTTCGCAAGGATGAGGGGACAGATGCCCTGGAGGCGCTGCATGCGGCAGCCGAGCCTCAACGGCAGGAGTTGTTCCGGAGGCTCAATCTCGCCCCGGGCGGCACCGGGGCTCTCATCCGAATGCGCGAAGAACTCGGCGGGCATATCAAGGGCAATCCTGGACTGAGGTGCGTTGACGCGGACTTTGCCCATCTGTTCTCGTCCTGGTTCAATCGGGGTTTTTTGGTGTTGCGGCCGATCGACTGGACCACGCCTGCCAACATCCTGGAGAAGATAATTCGCTACGAGGCGGTGCATGCCATCCAGAACTGGGATGACCTGCGCAATCGCCTCCAGCCGGAGGATCGCCGCTGTTACGGATTCTTCCATCCCCAGCTCGTCGACGAGCCGCTGATCTTCGTCGAGGTGGCGCTGACCAAGGAGATCCCCGGCGCGATCGGGCCGCTTCTCGACCTCGGCCGCACTCCGATTGGCGCCTCTGAGGCGACGACCGCCGTCTTCTACTCGATCTCGAACACGCAAAAGGGCCTTGGCGGGGTGTCCTTCGGCAATTTCCTGATCAAGCAGGTCGTGGAGAACCTCAAGCGTGAGCTGCCGAATCTGAAGACATTCGTGACGCTCTCTCCCGTTCCGGGCTTCGCGGCATGGCTCGCCCGCGAGCGCAAGACGGAGGAGTCAGCCTGTCTCGATGGTGCATCGAAGGAGATCCTCGACATTCTCGATCAGCCAGCCTGGAGCGACGACCTGGACATGGTCGAGAAGGTTCGTGATGTGCTCCTGTCGGCCACAGCCTACTACTTTTTGAAGGCCAAGGATTCCAAGGGTCGTCCGGTCGATCCGGTGGCCCGCTTCCATCTCGGCAATGGAGCTCGCCTTGAGCGCCTGAACTTCCTCGGCGATGTGTCCGCGAAGGGCCTGAAGCAATCCCATGGTCTGATGGTCAACTACCTCTACGCTCTCGATGAGATCGAGAAGAACCACGAGGCCTTCGCTGAAAAGGGCACGATCGCTGCATCGCCTATGATCCGCAAAGCCTTGCGGGCCGATCTGCCCTCTCGCGATCTGGTGCCCGCGCCCTGACCGCCAAAGGCGACAATACTTTGACCGGGTCGATCATCGACCCTCGCTTCGGAGCCCATGCCATGAATGCGAACCTGTTCGACCGGCTCGAACGCTCGATCGCTGCCCTCACCAAGACAGCCATTGCCACACTGGGCGGGGAGACGGTCAGCTATGCCGACCTGATCGCCCTGTCCGGCCGATTGGCCAACGTGCTCGCCACCTGTGGGGTCAAGCCCGGCGATCGCGTCGCTGTCCAGGTCGAGAAGTCGGTGCCGGCCTTGGTCTTATACCTTGCGACCGTCCGAGCCGGCGCGGTCTATCTGCCGCTCAACCCCGCTTACACATTGGCGGAGCTGGAATACTTCATCGGCGATGCTGAGCCCTCGCTGGTGGTCTGCGATCCGGGCAACCGCGAGGGGATCGAACGACTCGCCGCGAAGGTCGGATCGTCCGTCGAAACACTCGATGCGCGAGGGCAAGGCTCTCTCACGGAGGCTGCAAACAATGCCTCTGACCTATTCGAGACGGCGCAGAGGGCAGGCGAAGACCTGGCGGCGATCCTCTATACGTCGGGCACGACCGGCCGTTCCAAGGGCGCCATGCTGACCCACGACAATCTCGTCTCCAATGCCCTCACCCTGAAGGAGGCCTGGCGCTTCACGGCGGACGATGTGCTGATCCATGCCCTGCCGATCTATCACACTCACGGGCTGTTCGTGGCGAGCAACGTCACGCTGTTCTCCGGCGCGTCGATGATCTTCCTGGCGAAGTTCGATGCGGACCAGATCCTCGGTCTGATGCCCCGCGCCACGGCTCTGATGGGAGTGCCGACCTTCTACGTTCGCCTGTTGCAGCATCCAGGTCTCGCGAAGGGGACGACGTCGGGAATGCGCCTGTTCGTGTCAGGCTCGGCGCCTCTGCTGGCGGAGACCCACCGCGAATGGAGCGCCCGGACCGGTCATGCCATCCTTGAACGCTACGGCATGACCGAGACGAACATGAACACCTCCAATCCTTATGATGGAGACAGGGTTCCGGGCGCCGTCGGCCTGCCTCTGCCCTGCGTATCAGTGCGTATCACCAATCCGGACACCGGCGAGGAGTTGCCAACAAACGAGATCGGCATGATCGAGGTGAAGGGCCCGAACGTCTTCAAAGGCTACTGGCGCATGCCGGAGAAGACGGCGTCCGAGTTCCGCCCGGATGGCTTCTTCATCACGGGAGATCTCGGCAAGATCGACGAGCGCGGCTATGTCCACATCCTCGGGCGTGGCAAGGACTTGGTGATCACCGGCGGCTTCAACGTCTATCCGAAGGAGATCGAGGACGAGATCGATGCCATTCCGGGCGTGTTCGAGAGCGCGGTGATTGGCGTCCCGCACGAGGACTTCGGCGAGGGGGTGACAGCGGTCGTCGTCTGCTCCAGGGAGGCAGCAGTCGACGAGAAGATGATCTTGGCGGCACTCGATGGCCGCTTGGCGAAGTTCAAGCTGCCGAAGCGGGTCGTCTTCGTCGATGAACTGCCGCGCAATACCATGGGCAAGGTACAGAAGAACGTCCTGCGGCAAGAGTTCGGCGGCCTTTATGTTTCCTCCGCCCGTGTATCCTAGACCGAGCAGCAGGCACTTGAGGGGAGGTCAGAGAGAGATCGCAGGCATCGGCCTGCGATCTTTACGTGATGCTGACCTCATCTGAACAACAAATGTCGTCTCTTGGCACGAGGCAGAAGGTCAGAGATGTATTGAGAAACGGATGTCGATGGCCTATCGACCTGTCAGCCCCAGGATCGCTCAGCCGTCGTTGTCAGGCGTAATCATCGGAGGAGGGTGAACCTCCCGATAAAATTAGGTCGGGTTACCCATCAGGATTGTCGCCAGTCCATCAAAATTTGCTCTAGCCGGCGACGCTTGGTCGACAACGATGCCGATTCGGCGCCGCGGGCGATGATCAGCTAGACTCTTTATGATTGGATACGAGCGGATCTGGCGTGATACGGGTCCGCCGCGACAAAGCGCGCCACCCGACGGTGAAGATCCAGCGAGTACCGGCAGTCTGGCGCGGGTGCTATGCCGGCAGGACGACCACCTTCGTCTTGACCGGCGTGCGTTCGTACAGGTGCATCATGTCCTGCGTGAGGAGGCCGACGCAGCCGCTCGTGATGCCGTTGCCGATCGTCTCGGGGGCGAGGCTGGCATAGATCGTGTAGAGCGTGTAGGCGCCGTTCTGATAGAGATAAAGCGTGCGGGCGCCGAGCGGGTTGTCGAGGCCGCCCGGCATGCCGCCGGCCCATTTGGCCGCCTCGGGCTGGCGCTTGATCATCTCCCTGGGCGGGGTCCAGGTCGCCCATTCGCCCTTGCGCCCGACATAGGCGTCACCGCTCCACCGGAACCCGTCGCGGCCGACATTGGCGCCATAGCGGGTGGCGGTTCCGTCGTCCTCGACGCGGTAGACGTAGTAATTGGCGGGATCGACGATAATCGTGCCGGGCGCCTCTTTGGTGTCGTAGCGAACTGTCCGGCGGTAATATTTCGGATCGACCTTGCTGACATCGACCGCCGGGATCGGGAACTTCTCCTCGGGCACCGGCCCGTAGAGTTTCGACGCCTCGGCGAGGCTCATGCCGTCGGATGTGACGCAGCCGGCGAGCCCCAGCGCGCCGACGCTGGCGGCCGAGCCGGCGAGAAAAGACCGGCGGCTTAAAAGTCCCGCCCGACGCCCGAGCAAAGCTGCGTCGTCCCTGTCTCCGGCATAGGTATTCCCACCGTCCATGATCATGTTGGCCGTGTCCCTTGTCCTGTTGCCCGACGAGAAAATAGTCCGGCATACACCCGCTGAACGTCTTGTTGAGCTTCAGATTGCCGTCACACGGCTCGATTGGCAAGCCCGGGCCTTTGCGCGGGACGGGCCGGGTGGGCTCGATTCCGACCGATGCCAGGGCCTGCAAATGGCACGTCCCGGAAGGTGAATGTCCGCCGAAAGCAGATGTTTTCACGCGATGCTGCCAAGCTTCGCCTTTGACCCGGTACCGATTTGTCTGAGACGACGCTTCACGATGCCTTGCTGCGCAAGATCCGCACCTATAAACGTTAGGCTTCCTACTCCGCGTTTTGACGAGGCGAGCGAATGGCTTGCCGGACGAGGCGCTGTGGCTGAAGTTAGTTAATGTATCTCGCGGGGCATTCATGGCACTGGTCAAGACGTCCGAACTTCCGGGCAAGGGCAACTCACGATCGGTGAGTGAAGAGGCTCTTCCCCCGGAGATCCCCGCCATAAGAGGAAAGGCCTCCCAGCGCCGGACGCTCGAGCGGGTCAAGGCGCGGAGGCTGCAGGCCGCCGAGCGCATTGGCGCCGCGACCGAGGAACTCGCCAGTGGCGTCACCGAGGCTTCGTCGGCAGCCGAGGAACTCCGGCGCTCCATGGAGCAGATTGCCAGCGGAGCCGAGGAGGCCGCCGGGGCGTCCCACCAGTCGCTTTCGGCCATCGTGAGCCTGAATGCGTCGTTTTCCGACGCGCGGGCTCATGCCGAGACCACTCGCGCCAAGACCGCCGGCCTCCAGGGCCTTCTGATCGAGACGGGAGCCCAGATCGATGCCTCGGTGGCGGCCGTCGAAAGCAACACGACCCGCCAACGGGCCCTGGTCGATATCATTTCTCTTCTGGAGAAGCGGGCCTCCGAGATCGGCGAGATCACCCTTTTGGTCGGGGACATTTCCGACCAGACCAACCTTCTGGCGCTGAACGCCGCCATCGAGGCTGCCCGGGCCGGGGAGAGCGGGCGCAGCTTTGCGGTTGTCGCCGACGAGGTCCGGGCTCTCGCCGGTACTTCGGAGAGAAGCGCACAGGATATTCAGGCCCTCGCTGAAGGCATCGTCAGCGAAGTCCGGTCCGTCGCGGAGCGGATCAGGACGGCAGCCGAAACTGCATCCGGGGAAGCTCAGGTCGGCCGCGCCGTCGTGACCGCTCTGGACAAGATCCGGGCTGATGTGTCCCTCTTGGCCGAGGGAAGCCAGGCCATTCTCGTTGCGGCCGTCGAGGCCGAGGCTGCCATTCGAGAGGCTCAGCGTGGCGCGGAACAGGTCGCCAGTGCCGCCGAGGAGCAGGCGGCAGCGGCGGCCGAAGCTCAACGGGCAGTCCAGCAGCAGAGCATCGCTCTCGACCAGAGCCAGCAGACTGCGCAGGCGCTGGCCGCTTTGGCGGACGATCTTCAAGGAGGCACGGCCGGAGCAGCCAGTGCCGAGCAAGTCGGGTCCGCTGCCGAGCAGCTGTCGGCGGCCATTCAGGAGCTGTCAGGAGCTGCCGGCGAGATCATGACCGCTGTCGACCAGATCAGCCGCGGAGCGCAGATGCAGGCTGCGGCCGCGCAGCAGGCTGATGTGGCCATGGAGCGGATTGAGCGAGCGACCGCTGGGTCGCGGGGTGCGGCCAGCGCCGCCGCCGAGCGCATCGAGGCACTTGCCGCCGATCTGCAGGACAACCGTTCTGCGACTCTGCGGCTGGCCTCCGGCGTCGAGGAGGCGCTGAAGGAGACGCAGGCGATGATCGAATTGATGGGCGGATTGGATGAATCCGGCCGCCGCATCGAGAAGATCGTCGACGGCATTGCCCTCGTTGCGGTCCAGACCAACATGCTGGCCGTGAGCGGCTCCATCGAGGCCGCCCGTGCCGGCGAGGCCGGGCGCGGCTTCGCCATCGTGTCCGGAGACATCCGCGTTCTGGCGCGGGACGCGTCCGAGAACGCCGACCGCATCAAGGATGTGGTTCGCCAGATCCGTGAGCAGATCACCATCGTCAGGCGCGATCTGGAGCAGAGCGCCGCCATTGCACAGGCTGAGGTCGCCAAGAATATCCAGACGGCGGAAAAGCTGGGGACAATGGAAGCCGATGCGAAGGCTATTCGGCAAGGCAGCGCCTCGATCCTGTCGGGGTCCGAGACGATTCTGACGGCGGTGCGCGAGGTCCGGCTCGGCACCCAGCAGGTGGCCGTCGTCGCCGAGCAGGCCGGCAATGCTGCCGCACAAGCCGCCACCGCGGCGCGCCAGCAGGCGCGGGGAGCCGAGGATCTGGCGGCTGCCATCGAGGAGATCGCCTCTCTTGCCGACGAACTCCAGATGAGGGAGTCGTAAGGCCATGACCGAGGCGGCCTCGGCTCCTCCCACTCAGTCGTTCCTGACGGTGCAGGTGGGGAACGAGCGCTTCGCCCTTCCGGCATCCGATGTGATGGAGGTGATCCGTCCTCCGGCCATGACTCGGGTTCCCCTTGGGCCCTCGAGCCTGCTCGGGGTGACCAACCTGCGAGGCGCAGTGATGCCGGTCGTGTCGCTGCGCCGCCTTCTGGGGCAGGAGGATAGCCCCTCATCGAACGCACGCGTGGTCGTGATCGACCGCGGCACCCCGGTCGGTCTTTTGATCGACAAGGTGGCATCTCTAAGAGAAGGTGGCCCTGCTTCCTCCGAGGCGGCCCCCGCGGACAGACCAGGCATCGCACCGGTGCGGGCAGGCGAGCTGGATGCGCTGCTGGCGAAAGACTTCGGGACGATTGCCCGTTGCGCGCGCAGCAGGCCATCCTCGACTCTGCAAGGCCCCCAGCGCGAGGCGGCCGCAAACCGTGATGAGATTGCCGTCGTGCATTTTGTCGTTGCGGGACAGGACTACGCGCTGCCCCTTGCATCGGTTCACGAAGTCGTCGCCCTGCCGGAAGAGGTCGTCGTCGTTCCGCACACGGATTCAATCATGCTGGGCGCGATGTCGCTTCGCGGACAGCTGCTGCCGCTCGTATCGTTGCGAGGCCTTCTCGGGCTTCGTGCCGGCGGCCCGGCGACAGGCAGAGCCCGTGTGGTCGTGGTGCGGATCGGCGGAGGGCTGGTGGGTCTTGCCGTCGACGACATGAGGGAAATCCTTCGTCTTCCGAAAAGCGCCATCGATCCGGTCCCGACCATCCTGACACGGGGAAATGCGGAGGCTCAGATCCAAGGGATCTGCAGGCTTGAGGGCGGACGGCGGTTGGTCTCGATCTTGTCGATGGATCATCTGTTCAGGGATCAGGCGATGATCGAGGAGATTATGTCCCGAACGGAGAAGAGCCGCGACATGGACACAGCTGATGGGCCTGCAGGAGGCGATGAGCAGTTCATCGTGTTCCAGCTGGGCGGCGAGGACTACGGATTGCCCATCGAAACCGTCGACGAAGTGGTGCGCGTGCCCGACACGCTGACGCGGCTGCCCAAATCTCCCGACTTCGTCGAAGGCGTGATGAATCTGCGCGGGCGGGTTGTTCCCGTAATCGACCAGCGGAGGCGCTTCCAGTTCGAGGGGCGGGGGGAGCGGCGGCGGGAGCGCATCCTGGTTGTCAGGATCGACCAGATGCAGGCCGGTTTCCTGGTCGACAGGGTGTCGGAGGTCCTCAGCATTCCACAAAGCCAGCTTCGCCCGACGCCCGACCTGGCAGCAGACGAGAGTCAGGTCATCGACCGCATCGCGAATATCGAGGTCGAAGGGAGGATGATCCTACTGCTCAACCCGAGGGAACTGCTGGACAAGGCAGAGAAGGATCTGCTCGCCACTATCGGTGAGAGAAACCTGGAGCGGCCCGCTTCGTGATCCGGCTGCTGATCGTCGACGATTCTCCTTTGATGAGGCGCCTTCTCGGCGGGGTGTTTACGGCCGAGGGGGATTTCGAAATCGCTTTTGCCCGCAATGGGGTCGAGGCGCTGGAGCAGTTGCATGTTTTCAAGCCGGACGTGATCACGCTCGATGTGAACATGCCCGAGATGGATGGCCTTGCCTGTCTCGACCGGATCATGCTGGAGCGTCCGTGCCCCGTCGTGATGGTCTCATCTCTGACCGAGGCAGGCGCGAGCGTAACCCTCCAGGCCTTCGAGCTTGGAGCCATCGACTTCATCACGAAGCCTGAACGGGCCATTTCACTGGAAATGGGAACCCTCGGCCCCAAGCTCGTCGACACGGTCCGCAACGCTGCGCAGGCCCGGCTGCCCAGCAGCCTGAGGCTGGCCGAGCGGGTGCGCCTGCGCAGCGGATTGACGAATCCGACACCCGCCATGGTGCCGAGTCGGCGTGCGTCGGCCTTGCCGCGGGTGCGCCGAACCAAGGCCGCGCCGGCCCATGGCCTCGTCCTGATCGGGGTTTCCACTGGGGGGCCGCCTGCGCTGGATGCCGTGCTGTCCCGGCTGCCTGCCGACTTCCCGTGGCCGATCGTAGTGGCACAGCACATGCCAGGCTCGTTCACAGGTCCATTGGCCCGTCGGCTCGACAAGCTTTGCGCACTTACCGTAACGGAAGCAATCCTGCCGATGCCGCTCGCTCCCGCCCATGTCTATGTCGGCAAGGGCGATGCCGACGTGATCATCGGCATCCGTCCGGACGGACCTGTCGTCATGGCTGCTCCGTCTCTGCCGGAGCACCGATGGCATCCGAGCGTCGATCGGCTGGTCGAGAGTGCCATGCAGCATTTTGCACCCGACCGCTTGATCGGGGTGCTTATGACCGGAATGGGCAGCGATGGAGCCGAGGCTATGGCACGGCTGCATGAGCAAGGCGGCTGCACTATTGCGGAAGCGGAAGAGAGCGCTGTCGTATGGGGCATGCCCGGCGAGCTGGTTCGCCGTGGCGGCGCGCAGGTCATCGCGCCCCTGGAACAGATTGCCGACCGTATCCTGGGCATGGTTGAGCGCTCATGAGCAGGTCGCGCAAGGCACACACGCTCACGATCGATGAGATCCGCCGCCTGTGCCAATTCCTCCATCTGCGCACGGGAATGATCTTCGGTGAGAGCAAGCGGTACTACATCGAGAGGCGCATCGCCGATCGCATGGCCGCGACGGGAATGCGCACCTTCAATGCCTATCTTGCGCATGCGGAGGTCGACCGACGCGAAGTCGAGCAGCTGATCAACATCTTCACGGTGAATGAAACCTACTTCTACCGCGAGGAGCATCAGCTGCGCTGTCTGAGCCGCTCGATCCTGCCAGGGATCGTGCAGGGCAAAAGGCCGGGCGATCTCGTGCGGATCTGGTCTGTGCCTTGCTCGACCGGCGAGGAGCCATACTCCATCGCCATCTGGCTGCTCGAAAATTGGCCGCTGGTGGACGCCTATCACATCGAGATCGTCGGCTCCGACATCGACACGCAGGTTCTGCTGGATGCTCAGGCGGGAAACTACGGGGAACGCGCCCTTTCGCGGTTGCCTCCAGATGTGGTCGATCGCTATTTCGACCCTGCTCCGGATGGCGAGCGCCGATTGATCCAGGATTTGCGGGAATCTGTGAAATTCACATCCACCAATCTCGTCGACGCCTCGTCCGTTGCGGGGCAGGGATTGTTCGATGTCATCTTCTGCCGCAACGTTCTCATCTATTTCGACGATTCCTCACGGCTCCTGACAGCCAACAACCTCTACGATTCCCTGCACCCGGGAGGTTACATTTGTCTCGGCCATACCGAGTCGATGACCCGGATCTCGAAACGGTTCGACATTCGCCGCTTCGAGGATGCGATCGTCTACCAACGGCCCTGGAGCGACCGTGATGGATGATCTCCTCCAGCATTTCATCGTCGAAGCGCATGAGTTGATCCAGCAGGCGACGGACGATCTTCTGGCCTTGGAGAGGGCTCCCCGGGCGGCCGGACCCATGGACAGCGCTCTTCGCGCTGTTCACACCCTCAAGGGATCGGTGGGCCTGTTCGACTTCGCGCCCATGGGAATTGCGCTGCACGCCGCCGAGGACCTGCTGAGTGCCCTTAAAGAGAAGCGGGCGGGTATCGATGCCCAAGCTATCGACATCCTTCTTGCCTGCATCGGTCAGGCGGAGCGGTGGGTCGCCACTATCGAGCAGACAGGGCAATTGCCGCCAGATGCCGCGGAAGACGGCTACCGCCTGGCACGGTCATTGCGCTCCCAGCTCGAAGAAGATCCTGCCCAAGCAGCCGATGCGATCCCGCAGACCGAGCTCGGCTGGATCGAGGAGTTACGGGCCCGGAGCGGCAATGCCGCATTGAAGACGCAGGATGCTCCGCTGGTGGCAATCCGGTACACGCCACGCGCCGATTGCTTTTTCGCCGGTGACGATCCGATTGCGCTCCTGCGCTCCGTTCCCGGTCTCGTGGCTGTCCGGCTCTCGAGCCGGAACCCTTGGCCACCCCCGGCGGAAATCGATCCGTTCTCGTGCAATCTGAGGATCGAGGCGCTCTCCAGCGCCGAGCCGGATAGGGTCAAGGCGATCTTCCGCTTTGTGCCGGATCAGGTGAGCATCCACGAGGTTCCCTCCGCTGCCGGATTGCAGGCCCCCGGTGCCGTGCCAGACGCCGCCCGTGGCGCCGGCGCACGGACGCTTCGCGTCGATTCCGCACGGATAGATCAGCTGGCGGATCTCGTCGGCGAGATGGTCGTAGCCAAGAACGCGCTGGCGCATCTGTCGCGGCAATTCGAGGACGGGTTGGACCGGAAGCACCTCGCTCAGGGCCTGCACGCGAGCCATGCCGCCATCGAGCGCCTCGTGGCGGAACTGCACGGGGCCGTCATGGACGTTCGCATGATGCCCATGCGTGACGTCTTCCGGCGCTTTCCACGTTCCGTACGCGAAATCGCCGGCCAACTGGGCAAGGCAATCGACTTCTCGATGGAAGGGGAGGATGTCGAGGCCGACAAAGCCGTCGTGGAAGGCCTTTTCGAGCCCCTGCTTCACATCCTGCGCAACGCCGTCGGCCATGGCGCCGAACCTGAGCTTGTCCGTCGGGAGACCGGGAAGCCCGAGAAGACCAGGATCGTGCTCAGGGCCTACCGGGACGGCGAACGGGTTTCGGTCGAGGTCGAGGATGATGGCGGCGGCATCGATCCGGCCGCGATCCGCCAGGCAGCCTGCGAGCGCGGGGTTGCTTCCGCGGATGACCTCGAGCGCATGAGCGATGACGAGGCCGTCGACCTGATCTTTGCTCCCGGCTTCTCGACCGCCTCGGAGGTGACCGACCTGTCGGGCCGGGGAGTGGGCATGGATGCGGTACGTTCAGCAGCGGAGCGTCTGGGCGGTCAGGCCAGCGTTCGGAGCCGGCTGGGGCTCGGCACGACGATCCGCCTGTCCCTTCCGCTGACCATTGTCATGACGAAGGTCATGGCGGTCCGACTGGGCCAGGATCTCTACGGCATCCCTCTTGAAGGAATCCTTGAGACTGCGCTCGTGCCCGCCGCCCGGATCCTCCCTGTTCGGGACGCCGAAGCCTTCGTTTGGCGCGATAGGACGCTGCCCCTGGTGAGGCTTGCCGACCTGCTGGCGATACCCCGTCCGCCGGAAGCGCCGCAGAGCCTGAAAGTCGTCGTGATGGCCGCAGGCGACGATCTTGTCGGAATCGCCGTGGACCGGTTTGCCGAGAAGATGGACGTTGTGATGCGGCCCATGACCGGCATTCTCGCCCGCATGCAGGGCGTCGTGGGGACGACCTTGCTCGGGGACGGCAGCGTTCTCATGATTCTCGATATCCCGGAGCTGATCGGATGAGCGTGAGGTTGGACGGCAACGTCATCATTCTCGAAGGGGCCTGCCGCGTCGAGGATGCGGAGCCGCTGCTTGGCTGGCTACAGGCCGACAGGGACCGGATGGTCGATCTAAGCAATGCCGAGCACCTCCACGCCGCGGTTCTTCAGGTCCTGATGGCGTTGCGCCCGGCTGTCAGCGGCCCGGCCAAGGATCCTTTCTTCAGAGATTGGATATCTCCGGCTTTGGGGGAAGCGCCCGTCGGAGATCCAGGGTCCAGGGCGCGCTGAGGAGTTGTCATTCTTCAAGCGTCCTCTAAAAGAGATTTATAACCTTTCCCTATGCCGATCCGGTCTTTCCGGGCGACCCATCCCCAGCGGAGTATCTCAGTGGCGATAACGGTTCTGATCGTCGATGACAGCAAGCTGGCCCGCATTGTCGCAGGCAAAGCGCTGGCCGCACTGCAGCCGGACTGGGACCGGATCGAGGCCGGCAACGCGCAGGAGGCCCTCGGCATCCTGAGCGAACGGAAGATCGACTTGGCCATGATCGACTTCAACATGCCTGAGAAGAATGGGCTCGAACTGGCGGCGGAGATCCGCTCCAGCCACCCCATGATGCCGATTGCGGTCATCACGGCCAACATCCAGGACGAGGTGATCGCACAGGCCCGCGAGGTGAACGCCACTTTCGTCAGCAAGCCTCTGACCGAGGAGGGGTTGCGAGGATTCATTTCCGGAGCCGCCCTGCGCCTCCGCTCGGGCGCGGTGTAAGACACGATGGCCTGGAAGCGTTCGGCAAGATACCGCGGCCGAGGTGTGAAATGATGACATCAACGATCTCGGAAGTCCTCAACGAGCTGGAGCTGGACGCTCTGACGGAGCTCGTGAACATCGGCGTCAGCCGTGCCGCCTTCAGCCTTCGCGAGATGGTAGGAGAGCAGGTTCACCTGTCCGTGCCGGCCGTCGATCTGGTACATCGCGTGCAGGCCATCGAAATCCTCGAAGGACGCGAGGCCGGCTCTCTCGTGGCGGTTCATCAGGTCTTCGAGGGTGACATCACAGGCCGCGCCATGCTGATCTTCCCCGAGACCAAAAGCCTCGAGCTCGTCAGGGCGGTGACCGGTGGGGAGCTTTCCCTCGAAGACATCATCGAGCTCGAGCAGGAGGCCCTGGCCGAGACCGGCAACATTCTTCTGAACGGCTGTCTGGGCACAATCGCCAATATGCTCCATCGCAGCCTGAGAATGTCCCTGCCGGAGATCATTCGCGGGAAAGGGTCGGAACTCTTCAACCTTGAGCCTCCACCCGAGGCCGGCGATGTGGTGATGTTCCTCTATATCAATTTCACGGTACGGCAACGGGACATCAGCGGATACATCGTCATGCTGATGGACATTCCCTCGCTCGCCGTGCTCAAAGACCTTCTCGGCGAGTTCATCGAGCGGGCGACGGATGGCATGGCATCCTGATCACATGCATCAGATTGAAGATGAACTCCTGTCGGTGGTTTTCGACGCCGTAGATACGGGCCTCATCGTGCTCGATAGCTCTTCTCACGTGATCGCCTGGAACGCGTGGTTCGCCTCGGCAAGTGGAATTTCCTCTCAGGATGCGGCTGGACGGCGATTGGATGAACTGTTCCCGGGAGCGACGGCACCCGGGCTCAAATCCGCGATCGCAGACGCATTGGAAGCAGGTGCCTCGAGGCTTCTGACTCATTCCCTGCATCCACTTCTCCTGCCACTGCGGACACGCTCCGGCCGAGAACTCGTGCATAATGTTTCCGTGCGTCCGCTCGGGACCGCACCGCATCTCCAATGTCTTGTGCAGATCGTCGACGTCACGGTTGCCGTACAGCGCGAGCAGGTCCTGCGCCAGCGACAGAACGCACGCTACGATGCCGTCATGAACAGCGCGCCCGATGCGATCCTCACCCTGGATGCGCAGGGCGTCATTCAGCTCGCCAATCCCGCTGCCGCACGGGAGTTCGGTTATGCACCCCGAGAACTCGTCGATTTGGAGATGGCAGTTCTTCTGGATGTGCCGGAGACTTGGAACGCGCTTTGGACAAGCATCCTCGACGGGAACGTCATGCATCGCCCCGTGGAGGTCACGGCCAAGCGCAAGGACGGATCTGCCAGTTTCCTGGAGATTTCCGCCGCCCGTTGGCAGAGTGACACGCGTGTCTACGTGACGGCCATTCTGCGCGATGTGAACGAGCGGCGAGCAGCCGAAGAAGCTCTGCGACACCTGAACCAGACCCTGGAAGAGCGAGTCGAAGAGCGGACGCAGGAGCTTGTGCGAGCCGAAGACCAGCTTCGACAGGCCCAGAAGATGGAAGCGGTGGGCCAGCTCACGGGCGGCATCGCTCACGACTTCAACAATCTCCTCACCGGTATCGTCGGTTCGCTCGATTTGATGCAAACACGCATTGCGCAAGGCAGGACTGAGCATGTGGAGCGCTACACGAAGGCCGCGATGAGCTCGGCCCAGCGCGCCGCCGCGCTCACCCACCGCCTGCTCGCCTTTGCCCGCCGGCAGCCGCTCGATCCGAAGCCGGTGAACGCCAATCAGCTTATTGCCTCGATGGAGGACATGCTTCGCCGCACCATTGGTCCGCTGCATGCATTGGAGATTGTCACGGCCGGCGGGTTGTGGACGACATTGTGCGATCCCAACCAGCTCGAGAGCGCCATTCTGAACCTCGCCATCAATGCACGCGACGCCATGCCGGAGGGCGGCAAGCTCACAATCGAGACGACAAACGCCCATCTCGACGATGCTTATGCGACAGCCAATCTCGACGTGACGCCGGGACAGTACGTAGCAATCTGTATAACGGATACCGGAACGGGCATGCCTCCGGACGTGATCGAGCGCGTTTTCGAGCCCTTCTTCACGACCAAGCCGATGGGGCAGGGCACCGGACTGGGTCTCTCGATGGTCTATGGATTTGCCAAACAATCCGAGGGGCATGTCAAGATCTACTCGGAGCTGGGCAAGGGCACGACGATCAGGATCTATCTGCCGCGCCACCGTGGCGCCGCGGCGGAGGAGACATCCACGACCCGCTTCACCGAAGTGCCCCGGGCAGAAGCCGGCGAAACGGTGCTCGTGGTCGAGGACGAGCCGGTTATCCGCCAGCTGATCATCGAGGTGCTTCAGGACCTGGGGTACCGCGCACTCGAAGCATCGGATGGACCAGCAGGTCTCAAGATCCTGCAATCACCCCAGCGCATCGACCTGCTCGTCACGGATGTCGGCCTGCCCGGAATCAACGGGCGACAGCTCGCGGATGCGGCGCGCGAGAACAGGTCGAACCTGAAGGTGCTCTTTATCACGGGTTATGCGGAGAACGCGATGCTGGCGAACGGCTTCCTCGATCCGGGGATGGAGATGATTACGAAGCCCTTCGCGGTCGAGGCGCTGGCTACTCGCATCAGGAGCATGATCCAGGGCAAGAGGTAAGCGAGCCCCCGACGCTTAACGCGTTTGGACAGCAGAGCTGCGTGAACAGGGCATATCGAAATGGCGTGTGAGCTTCACTGCCTGACCGAGAACCAACTTTGGCTGTTCCGCGATCAATCCTTGTGCAGGAGGGGAGCTTAGGAAAGGACCGAGAGTGGCGGCGGGAACACGCATGCGGGACTGGGCGCGAGCGATCAAGAAGGACGTCGTCGCCCTCTACATCGCCGCTCGCGATCCCCGGGTGCCCTGGTATGTGAAACTGGCGGCGGCTGCGGTCGCGGCCTATGCACTCAGCCCCATCGATCTCATCCCCGACTTCATCCCAGCCCTGGGCTACCTCGACGACGTGATCATCGTGCCCTTGGGGATCTTCCTCGTCGTTAAAATGATCCCTGCTCCCCTCATGGCAGAGTTTCGTGAGGAGGCACAGCGGCGTTCCGGACGCCCGACCAGCCGCGTGGCCGCCGCGGCGATCATCGCCCTTTGGATCGCGGCCATCGCCGCGACCTTTTGGGCATTCTGGCCAAATCCGGTTCCATGAACGGCTTCGAATTCCGGCGCGCGATCTCCCATTTGTAAGTCGAGTTCACAAGCGCTATGTCCTTGCTTTCGCAAAGAGCCTGATATGACAATCTCGAATGACAACGATCTCACCTGCCTGAAAGAGGTCGGGCGCATCGTGGCCAATACCCTCGAGGCGATGGTGAAGGCCATCGAGCCGGGCATGACCACCTCCGAACTCGACCAGATCGGGCGAAAGCTCCTGGAGGCTGCAGGTGCGCGTCCTGCTCCGGAATTGGCCTATGCCTTTCCCGGGGCGACCTGCATCAGCGTAAACGAGGAGATCGCCCACGGCATCCCGGGCGCCCGACGGATCGAGCGGGGCGACCTGGTCAACATCGACGTTTCAGCCGAGAAGAACGGCTTCTTTGCGGATACGGGAGCCTCGTTCGCCGTGCCGCCCGTCACCCGCTCGATCGAACGTCTGTGCAGGGATGGTCGGCGGGCCATGTGGACAGGGCTGCGGCAGGTCGGAGCTAGCAAACCGATTGCCGGCATCGGACAAGCCATCGGGGCCTTTGCGCGCAAAAACGGCTACTCTCTCGTCAGGAACCTCGCCAGTCACGGTGTCGGCCTGTCGCTCCATGAGGAGCCGACGGAGATAGCAACATGGCCCGATGCCTCCGAGCGCCGCATCATGACCGATGGGATGGTGTTCACCGTGGAGCCATTCCTTTCCTTCGGCGCGGAATGGGCCGAGGATGGCGACGATCCGTGGACGCTCTACAGCAGCCCCGAGGCCCCGACCGTTCAGTACGAACACACCGTCGTCGCAACCCGAAACGGACCTTTGATCGTGACGATGGCCGGATAGGGCCTTGGTCGGTTCAGTGCCGATGAGCGGATATTCCGGCGCTAACGACGTTCCTGAAGAAGCTCGATCTGAAGCTCCTGAATCTCGGCCAGCCGCTCCCACTGGCGGGTGATGAGATGATCCAGTTTTTCGTGCAGATGCCTGATTTCCAGTTCCGCCTTCAGGTTGACCTGATAGTCGTTGAGTGAGCGCAGGCGATCCTTCGCTTCCTGCCGCTTTTGGCTCATCATGATGATCGGAGCTTGGACCGCCGCGAGGCAGGACAGCAGGAGATTGAGCAGGATGTAGGGATAGGGATCGAAGGCCTCCGTCCCGCGCAGAGTGTTGACGAGCGTCCACACCACCAGGCAGAGCCCGAAGGCGATGAGAAACGGCCAGCTTCCGCCGAACGAGGCAAGCCCGTCCGACAGGCGCTCGCCGAGCGTGCGGCTCTCGTCGTAGTTCTCCTCGATGTTTTCCGTGAGGGTGATGCCCTCTGCGAGGCTGCGCGCCACCTCCCGATCGAGATTGGTGAGATCGCCGCGCTCCTGCCGGAGGAGATCCTCGACATAGCGGAGGCGATATCGGTCGACGGCCGCGCGGCTGATGCGGCTATGGATGTCCAGGGCCGGATGGTCTTGCCTGATCCTCTCCGCGAGAGCCGGGCGCAGCTGATCGATAAGGATGAATTCCTTTTGCGGATAAGATTGTCCGGTGACCGGGCAGACCGCGCTGGACGACGTGGCGTGGGAGGTCATGATCGTCAGTTCCATGGGTTTGGCATGGATCAAACCTAGTGGCTCGACGAAGGTGTACCAAGGTGCGATTCTGAACGCCGACGCTTCCGCACTTCCAGGAGGTTTCCTTGTCGCTTCGCCTTCATTTCTACGGTGCCGCCCGAACCGTGACCGGATCCTGTTTCCTGCTGGAGACGGAAGCGGCCCACATCCTTGTCGATTGCGGCATGTTCCAGGGGTCGAAGGAGGAAAGGGAGCTCAACTACCAGCATTTCCCGTTCCGCGCGGCTGGCATCAGCGCCCTCTGTCTCACCCATGCGCATATCGACCACAGCGGCCTCGTGCCGAAGCTCGTGAAGGCCGGCTTCGACGGCCCGGTCTATGCGACGGCGGGCACCGCCGATCTCGCTTCCATCATGCTTCCGGATTCCGGCTACATCCAGGAGATGGAGGTCGAGCAACTCAATCGGCGCAACCGTCGCCGTGGCCTGGAAACGGTCTCGCCCATCTATACGGAAGAGGATGCCATCGCCTCGCTCGATCGGTTCCGGATCGTGGCATACGGGCAATGGCAGAACGTCGCCCCGGGCTTCCGCGCCCGCTATTGGAATGCTGGCCATCTGCTGGGCTCTGCCTCCATCGAGATCGAAGTCACGTCCGCCGGCGAGGAGAAGTCTGTGCGCCTCCTTTTTTCCGGCGATATCGGCCCCGACCACAAGCTCCTGCAACCGGATCCGGACGGGCCGCAGGACCTCGATTACGTCGTTCTGGAATCGACCTACGGCGATACCGACCGGGCCGGCACGACCATCGAACACCGCCGCCGGATGCTGCGCGACGAGGTCCGCGCCGCGATGCATCCGAGCGGCGTGCTTCTGATCCCGTCCTTCGCTGTCGAGAGGACGCAGGAACTCCTCGTCGATCTCATGGAGCTGATGGAAGCGGGCGAATTGCCCGACATCCCGATCTTCATCGACTCGCCTCTCGCCTCGAAGGCAAGCGCCATCTTCAAGCGTCATGCCGGGGAACTGAGGAACGGCGCCGATCTGGTCCAGGCGCTCGCGTCCCGATGGGTGCGCTTCACGGAGACCGTCGAGCAGAGCAAGGCGATCGACCGCATTCACAGCTTCCACATCATCATCGCAGCGAGCGGCATGTGCGAGGCGGGCCGCATTCGGCATCATCTGAAGGCGTGGCTCTGGCGCGACGAGACCACCGTCCTCTTCGTCGGCTTCCAGGCCCAGGGAACGCTCGGGCGGATCCTGCAGGACGGGGCCTCGAGGGTCCGGATCCACGGCGAGGAGGTCAAGGTCCGCGCCCGCATGCGGACGCTCGATCTCTATTCCGGACATGCCGACGGGCCAGAACTGAAGGCCTGGCTTGAAGAACGCATGCCGGTCCGGCGCGGAATCTTCCTCGTGCACGGCGAGGATGCTCCTCTCAAGGCCCTGCAATCGTCCCTTGCCGATCTCGATCACGTGCCTCGCGCGATCATACCGGAGATCGACGACGCCTATGACCTGGGAGGCGACCAGGCGGTCCGGATCGAGCGCCACGAGGGGCGTCTGCCCGGTGCGAGCGCCGGCCATCGGGACTGGCACAACGATTACGCGGAGCTGCTGCTGGAGATCAACGATGCCGTGGAAGCGGCGGCTGACAGGAGGGCGAAGGGAATTGTCATCCGGCGCATCAGGGATGCCTTGAAGAACGACGCCGATTGATAACCTGGGATCGGTGTTCGGTCCCAGGTTGATCGGGATCAAGGTGCCGGAGTGAGTTCACCCTAAGCTTTGACACAATGGCATGCCCTTCTCGAGGCGCGCCGTGAACGGGAGGATTCAATGCTCCATCGCATCACGCTTCATCTGGCCCGCAGCAAACAATTCCCCGAAGGCAGCCCACGATACGGCTACGACATCACCGCGCCGCTCGATCGGCATGGGCATCTCGATCAGGAGGAATGGGGGGCGAAGCGGGATCTCTGCCGGGTGCGCCGGTTCTGGGCCGACGAAGGTGAGCGCCGGGGTGTGCTGGTTCATCGGCCGGGCGGCGCCGGCGGAGCGACCTGGATGATCGATTACAACCAGGGTCGGCCCGGCGACGAGGAGGCGGGCTACCACCTGCATCAGCATCGTTTCGCCGAAGGAGAATACATCACCATCGAGGACGATGACGGCAAGCCTCACACGTTCCAAGTCGTCGCGGTGATCCCGGCGGAGGTCGGCAATCCAGGGGGGCAGCGATGATGAAGTCGCTCACGCTTTTCTGCCTTGCCGTCGCATGTGCCTCATCGGTCGCCATGGCCCAGTCGGGACGAGTGCAGCGCGGGCTCACCTTCGCGCAGACGAACTGCTCTCAATGCCACGCCATCGGCCGTGTCGGCGAGAGTCCCATTCCGGAAGCTCCCCCTTTCCGAACCTTGCACACGCGCTATCCCATCGAGGACTTGGCCGAGGCCTTTGCCGAAGGCATCACGACGGGTCACCCATCCATGCCGCAGTTCCAGCTCGATCCCGCCCAGATCAACGACCTGCTCGCCTACCTGAATTCCATTCAGGGCTAGAGCCTCTCGGCTCAGTAGGACAGGAACAGGGGTACGGGCATATCCTTCAGCAGGGACTGGGTCGTGCCGCCGAGGATCGTTTCGCGCAGGCGGGAATGGACATAGGCGCCCATTACGATCATGTCGGCACGTGTCAGGCGGGCATGATTACGCAGGGTTTCGGCCACATCTCCATTCATGGCGGGCAGCGCCAGGACGTTCACCGTGACGCCATGGCGGGTGAGATGCGGGGCGATCTCGGCGCCGGGCACCGTATGGGCCAGATCCTTCTCGCCGGTGACGCTGACCAGTTCGACCTGCGTGGCGCCCCGCAGAAGGGGCAGGGCGTCGTTGAGCGCACGCGCCGCCTTGGCGCTGCCATCCCACGCCACGATGATCCGGTCGCCCGCGAAAACGTCCCGGCCCTGTGGCACGACAAGGAGAGGCCGGCCGCTGTCCATGAGCACGGCCTCGATCAAACCCCGGTCGAGAGCCAATGCGATCCGTTCGGCATCCAGGACTGTCAGGTCGTGGGTGCGGGCGAGGGAAGTGAAGCTCCTGACGAGTGCCGGATAGGAAAGTTGCGGCGCCTGCGTGGTGCAGGCAATACCCGATGCCGCCGCCGCCCGTTGGGAGGAATCGGCGATTGCATGTGCAAGCTCATCCAGCCGACGGTTCTCGGCCGCCACGAGCCCTTCGGCAAAGGCGCTGACGAAGGCGTGGCTCAGGGTGAGCTTCAGGGAGGCTGCCTGGACGGTGACATGGGCGTCGGCCTGGCGGGCAAGCGATAACCCGTAGGGTAGGGCGAAGGAGCGTTCCTCGGCATCTCCTTCCTCCGTGATCCCGATCAGAATGCTGCGAATGTTCTGGAGCATGGAATCGTTCCTTTGAGCGTCTGGCCTGGTTTCGTGACACGCTGATGTCTGCTTTCCATCCTGCATCAGGGCACCAGCACGGCTGCTCCCTGGAGCCGCCCCGATCGCAGGTCGTCGAAGGCTTCGTTGGCGGCTTCCAGCGGATAGCTCACCGTCCGTGTCCTGATCCCGGCCTTAGGAGCGATCGCCAGGAAATCGAGGGCATCCTGACGGGTCAGGTTGGCGACGGAGACGAGTTGCCGCTCCTCCCAGAGAAGCCGATAGGGAAATTGCGGAATGTCGCTCATGTGGATGCCGCCGCAGACAACGCGGCCGCCTTTTCGTACGGCCCGCAGGGCGACGGGCACGAGTTCGCCAACGGGCGCGAAGATGATCGCCGCATCGAGCCGCTCGGGAGGCTCCCGATCGGACCCGCCGGCCCAGGAGGCGCCGAGCGAGCGGGCGAAATCCTGAGCGGCGACATCGCCTGGGCGTGTAAAGGCAAAGACGCGTCGCTTCTGCCAGATGCAGACTTGGGTGATGATGTGGGCCGCTGCGCCGAAACCGAAGATGCCGATCCTCTCACCGGGGCCTGCCGCCACCAGCGAGCGCCATCCGATCAATCCGGCGCACAGGAGCGGAGCCAGAGCAACGGGATCGCCGTCATCCGGCAGGCTGAAACAATAGGCCGCGTCGGCGACCACATGAGAGGCGAAGCCGCCGTCCCGGGTATAGCCGGTAAACGACGGCTCGTCGCACAGGTTCTCATGGCCGGAAATGCAATAGGAGCAATACCCGCAGGTATGGCCGAGCCAGGGGATGCCAACGCGCTCGCCCAACATGTGGTCGCTCACCCCGGAGCCGAGAGCCTCTACCCGCCCGACGATCTCATGGCCAGGGATGACGGGAAGCATTGGATCCGGCAGATCGCCATCGACCACATGGAGGTCCGTCCGGCAAACGGCGCAGGCTTCCACGACGACCCGGATCTCGCCCGCACCGGGCGAGGGCAGCGGGCGCTCCTCCATGGCCAGAGGCGTTCTCAACTTGCGCAGGACCATGGCTTTCATGGCATCGCCTCAACGGAACGCAGCGTTTATCCGCGCCCTGAGCGCTTCGATCTCCCGGAGGTAGGGCGCGCGCCGTTTGCAATGGGTCTGCCAGAGATCGGCGATGAGCTGATCCTTGTCGGCATCATCCATCTCCCCACTCTCGATCACCAGCAAGTTGCTGCCATGGGCGACGTCGATGTCGGCCAGCGTTGCCAGAAGCGACTGAAGCCTTGGAAGGATGTCCGGCGCATAGACCCGGCTGCCTATCGAACCGATCTGGATCTGTGAACGCTCATCATAAACGGTCATGGAGCCCTCCGCCGTTGTGCCGGTTCGTGAAAAGCTCGATCGTCCCAGATCATAACCGAAGATCGAACAGGTTGCGGTCGGAAATTCGCGGCAGCCTGGCGTTGGACTGATGGGACATTCTCAACGAACCTGGACCAAGCGTGGACGGGCGTTCCCGCTTCGGCATTGATCCAAATCAAGGCGGTCGGATCAAAACGCTGTCCGAGGATAGGCCGCGGTATGGGTGACCCAAAACGTCAAGGGTTTGTCCCGGTCGATCAAGCACAGTTTATGAGCCGCACTAGGGTGGATGCTCGAGGGCCTCTTTCATGGAAACAGGGGGTGAGGCCATGACCGGCAAGCCATATCCGAATCCACACCCGATGACAGTCGCACCTCTGCCCAGGTCATCGTGGCTCAGGCCTTCCTTGCTGTGGCTGCTGGTCCTTGCGCCCCTGGCCGCCATGCTCGAGCGCGCAGGCACCATTCCGGCCGGCTTTATCTTCTTTTGTGCAGCCCTGGCCATCGTGCCGTTCGCAAAGCTCATCGTTCAGGGAACCGAACAGGTTGCAGCTCACACCGGCGCCACGATTGGAGGCCTGCTCAACGCCACCTTCGGCAACCTGCCGGAACTGATCATCGCCATGGCGGCCCTGCGGGCCGGTCTGCTGGAGATGGTGCGCGCCTCCATCGTCGGCGCGCTGCTAGCGAACCTGCTTGTGGCCCTCGGATTGTCTTTCTTTCTGGGCGGCCTGCGTCATCACAGTCAGGAGTACAATCCAAACGCCGTTCGCACCTATTCCTCGACGATGGTGTTGGCTTGGATCAGTCTGGCGCTCCCGAGCGCGTTCCATCGCGCCCTCGAGACGGAACCTCATCTCGGTGTGCATGACACTCTGGACCTGGTGGTTGCGGTCATCCTGCTGGGGCTCTACGGGTTGTTCCTGCTCTACTCGCTGCGGACCCACCCGGAGACTTTCTCCGAGCTGAACGCGCCTCCCTCGGATGAGGAGGCGGGCGGGCATCCCAGTCTCTCGAGGGGTATCTTGACCTTGCTGGTTGCATCGCTCGGCGCCGCGTGGATGAGCGAGCTCCTCGTCGGGGCCGCAGAGCAGGCGGGGCGCTCGCTGGGCATGTCGCAGATGTTCATGGGCGTGATCGTGCTAGCCCTCGTCGGCGGCGCGGCCGAGTCCGGATCGGCCATCGCCATGGGCCGGGCGAACCGTCCGGATCTCAGCATCGGCATCGCGCTGGGAAGCTGCGTCCAGATCGCTCTGTTTGTGGCGCCGATCCTGGTTCTGGTCGCGCCGGTCATGGGCCAGCCGCAGTTCGGACTCGTGTTCTCGCAGGCGGAGATGTGGATGCTGTTCGGAGCGGTGCTTCTGGGGGCGACGGTGACCACGACGGGCCACTCTACCTGGTTCAGAGGGGTGCAACTGCTCGCGCTCTACCTGATCATCGCGGCCATACTCTATCTTGTCCCGGCGACCACGCCGTAGAATGCCGGCTATGATGCGGCAGCTTCTTCTCGGCGGGATGGTCAGCCTGGGCAATATCGCCATCCATGCGGTCGTGATGGCCGCCGTCGTGGGCACTGCCCGCCATGCCTTGAAATGGGATCGCCGCCAGTCCCACATCTGGCTCGCCGCGGTCATGGTCGCGACCGTCGGGGTGTTGATGGTCGCGCATGTCGCTGAGGTGATGACGTGGTCGCTCGCGTATGCGGTGCTGGATGTGGTGCCTGCCGGGACGGATGTCGTGTACTTCGCCTTCGTCAACTACACGACGCTCGGCTATGGCGACGTCGTGCCGGTGGAAGGCTGGCGGCTGCTCGGTCCGATGGCCGCTATGAACGGCGTGCTGCTGTTCGGCTGGTCGACTGCGGTCATCTTCGAGGTGCTGAGGCAGGCCATGCGCCGCCGCGACCCGACGGGGGAGCCATGAGCGCCGGGCGGATGCGCAGATCCGGATAGGGATGAATGGGCCGCTTCAAGCCGTTCCGCGGTACCGCGACACCGCCGCGTCGATGGTTGGGAAGAACCGCGTCTCGCCAAACCGATCGAACAATCCGAAGCGCCGCAGCTTGTCCTTCACGGGGTCTTTCAATTCGGCAAATCGCAGCTCGATGCCTTGCGCCTGCAGGGCATCGTCAAGCTCAGCCAAGGCATCGGAGGCGGTGACATCGACGCTCGTGACCGGCGCCGCCGCGACGACCACGCAACGCACCGGCGTCGGCGATTCCGCCACTGCGGCGAGAATGCGCTCGCGGAACAGCTCCGCATTGGCGAAGAACAGGGGCGCATCCCAGCGGAACAGCACCAGGCCCGAGATCCGGTCGGCGTCCGGATAGCGCGTGATGTCGTGATATCCCTCGATCCCGTCGGGACGTCCCAGGATCGCGGAGTAGGGTCGCCACCCGTCCCACAGGAACTCGATGACGGCTATCACGATCGCCAAGCCGATTCCCGGAATGGCGCCGAACACCGCCACGCCGGCGAAGCAGGCCATCGACAGCCAGAACTCCCAGTGCTGGATGCGATAGATCCGCTTGAGATCGGCGATTTCGAACAGGCCGATGGCCGATGCGATGACGACCGCTGCCAGGGCGGAGGTAGGCAGATTCCGCAGAAGGTTGGGAGCCAAAAGCAGGAGCAGGGCTATGGCGAGAGCGCCGACGATGCCGGTCAGTTGCGTGCGGGCCCCCGCTGCCTCCGCTACCGGGGTGCGCGAGCTGCTGCTGCTGATCGGGAAACCTTGAAAAAATCCGGTCGCGAGATTGGCGGCTCCGAGCCCCACCATCTCCTGGTTGGGATCGACCGAGGTACGAGTTCGGGCCGCGTAGGCCCGCGAGAGCACGCTTGTATCGGCGAACGACACCATGGCGACGGCGCAGCCCCCGATCAACACGGGAACGATGTCGCTCACTCCGATCCACGGGATCGCGAAACCGGGCAGGCCCTGAGGAAGCGAGCCGAGGATCGCGACGTTGTGGCGCTCGGCGAGATCGAGCATGCCGACGATGATCGCGGCACCGACGACGGCGACCAGGATGCCGGGTACTCGCTTGCTCCCTCTCAGCAAAAGGATGACCGCGAGCGTACCCAAGCCAATCGCAAGCGCCACCCAATTCGTCCTGCCGGCCAGGATGGCCCCGCCGATGGCCCAAAGGTCCCGCAAGGGTCCCGTGCTCTCGACCGAAAAGCCGAAGAGCTTGGGGAGCTGGCTGATCAGGACGGTCAGGGCGATGCCGTTCATGTAGCCGTAGCGTATCGGCTTGGACAGAAGCTCGGTCACGAAGCCCAGGCGACCCAGCCCGGCCAGGATCAGGACCGTTCCCGATACAAGGGCCATCATGCCGCCCAGCACGACGGCGCGTTGCGGATCCCCGCCTGACAACGGGAGCACGACGCCGAGGATGACGACGGCGAGAGCCGAATCCGGCCCCAGGACGAGAATGCGGCTCGGTCCGAACAGCGCGTAGACCAGTAGCGGAACGATCGTCGCGTAGAGACCGCAGATACCCGGCAGACCGGATGCCACGGCATAGGCGATTCCGACGGGGACAAGCATTGTCGCCAGCACCAGACCGGCCACGACGTCATGTCTCAGCCACGCGATCTCATACCTGAGGAGAGTGTTGAGGCCGGGCATCCAGCGCAGCCATTCGGTCTTTCCAACGCCAAGATCCGCGGGCCGCGCTGTCGAAGTCCGGATCGGACCGGCGGGAGGTGTTTGCATCGGGTTCGTTCCGGCCATGATCGCGCTCCGGATGCTCCCGTATTGGCTCTGTATCCTCACTCGCCGTAGGTGGTCTGGCGCCGTATCATCTGGTCCTCGACCCGGGTCACGCCGGGTACATTCTCCGCGGCGACATGAAACGCGCGACGCTCCTCGTCGCTGCGCACGAAGCCGAACAGGTGAACGACCCCGTTTTCCACGACGATGTTCTTGGTCATCATATGCGCCCAAGGCTGGGCTTTCAGTTCGGCGATGAGCCGTTCCCGTATGGTCCGGTCGTCAGCTTTCGCCGGTCTGGACACATCGGTGGCAGCCAGAGCCTGGAGCAGGTTGCCGCGAGAGACGATACCGACCAGGCGGTCATCCCGCATCACGGGCACACGCTTGATTCCGTGCTTTTCCATGAGATGGGCGATCTCCCCCAACGAGGCCGTTTCTGGCACGGTGACCACGCGGGAGGTCATGACCTCCTCGGCGGTTCGGGCGTGGGTTCTGGCGTAATCCCGCGCCAGTGCATCGTCACCGGTAAGCAGCCGCAGCCACCAGGAGCGGCGCTGCTCGCCGATGGCTCCAGCATGTCCGATGAGGTCGCCTTCGCTCACGATGCCGATCACCTTACCGCCTGCATCCACGACCGGCACGCCGCTGATACGGTGGTCCTGCAGCAGGCGTGCCACCTCCGGAACCAGGGCTTCCGGCGAGACGGTGACGACGGTGGAGGTCATGACATCGGCTGCGGTCAGCATGGCAAACTCCGGTGCGAAAAGATTTCAATGATCCGTTTCGGGAGCGTCGAAGCGCCGGACGCATATCGGCGCCCCCGATCCTGTCTCGAAGCCGTTCACCGAGTGCTTGCTCTATACCGCCGCCACGGGAGCAGGCTGCGGTTTGCCCTTTCTGCTCCTGGGTTTGGGCGACGGCGAATGCTTATCTCCGGGATCTCCGGATATGCGTTCCGCCCGCACTTTTCTTGTTACAGGTTTGGGGCTGCCGGCCTTGCTCTCAGGCTGGCGCATGCGCTCCAGCGTCTGCTCCAGACTCGTCAGGAAAGATTGTGCAAGGGCATCGCTTGGGGCGCCGTTGGCTACCAGCTTGCGAAGCGTGTTGGCGAGCTTCTCGCCGCGGCGCAGCGCCTTTGCGTGCAGCTCCAGAAGCTTCTTTCCGTTCTTTCGATCCGACTCTTGTTTCATGGGACACTACTCTTTTGCCGGCACAAGATACCGTGACGCTTAAGCATAGGCTCACGTCGTCGCGACGCTTGATCGAAGGAGACGACTCCTTGACAGTTTGAGCCAGGACCCTCGGGATTTCCGGCGCAGGCGCCATCCCTGACGATGCCTCGTCCGGTCCAGGGCCTGAGAATGTTCGTTTCTATCGGAGGCTCGGCAAGCTCAATATTTGATGGTGCAACCGCACGCCAATAAGTCGTAAAATCGGCAGGCTCCTCCCGGGAAACAATCCGGATCCTGCTGGGGGGCGTAATCAGAGGTCATTCGGGGAGGGTACCCATGGATGCTCTTTGGTCGAACACGACGCTTCAGGACTGGATTGCGCTGGGACTGATCGCCATGGTGCCGGTGCTGATGGTCGTCGCGGTTTTACTGATCAGAAGCGAGCTGAAGCGGTATGCCCAAAGCGCCAAGGTCGAGCCTTCGCGATCAAGTGCGCCGCCATTGCATTTGAAGACAACCAGGGCCCAGCGCGAGCAATGGCGGATGGGAAAGCAGCGACATCCGCGGGCATTGGCGGACCTCGCCGACGACGTCGAGACGCTCCTGAAGCGGGTCGATACCGGCCGTTAGCGTTGCCGCGGTATCAGAAAAATCATTAGGCGCAGCCCGACCCGAGGCATGATCGTCGATGCCATCGAGCACGCCGGACCAATCAGTGCTGTGCGTGCTGGCATTGCCCGTGATCGGCCAGGACCTCGATAATTCGACACTCGGAGATCTTTCGGTGATCGCACGCGACCATGGCCTCCAATTCGTCGCGCAGGGCCGTGAGCCGGGCAATCTTGTCCTTCACCTCTTCAAGGTGGGTCCTGGTTATCTCATGGACCTCGCCGCAGGAGCGCTCAGGCGCCCTCGTGAGGTCCAAGAGCTGGCGGATCGCTTCGACCTCGAACCCCAGCTCTCGGGCGTGCCGGATGAAGTTGAGCTGTCGGACCTCGGCAGCTCCGTAACGGCGCTGCTGGCCTTCGGTTCTGGCCGGCTCGGCCAGCAGGCCGATCTGCTCGTAGTAGCGGATCGTCGGTATCTTTACCTGGGCTTGGCGCGACAGCTCACCGATTGTCAGGGACATCAAAATAACCTCTTGAACCTCTAGTCGCTAGAGGATGTAGGGTCTGCCCGAATCGATGTGAAGAGGTTTTCTGCCATGTGTGCCGCCGGGCTTCCGAAGGGATTGCGCACCCGTTACAGGGTTTCGGGTATGGACTGCGCCTCCTGCGCCACCAAGATCGACAACGCTCTGCGGCGCGTGCCGGGCGTGGCCGAGGTGAACGTCTCGGTTCCGGCCGGAACCGTGACGGTCGCTCATGACGGCACGGTCGTCCCGGCAGTCCTTGCCAAGCAGATCGGAACCCTCGGCTTCAAGGTCACGGGGCAGGGGCCCGCGGATGCCAAGCCGGTTCACCCGCAGGATGGGCACGCCGGCCACGATCACGGCCCCGGTTGCGGTCACGAGCACGCTCATGGCCACAAACACGACCATGACGATCATGGCGCGGAGCTTGAGGCCGGCCTGCACGGACATCTTCACGATCATGGTCCCAGCGAGGGTCCGTGGTGGAAAAGCCAACGCGGCCTCCTGACCATCGCGTGTGGCCTGGCCCTCGTCGCCGCCTATGGCATCGGTCGGCTCTTTCCACAGACCGGGCATTGGGCCTTCGTCCTCGCCATGGCCGTCGGCCTCGTTCCCATCGCCCGGCGCGCGCTCATAGCGGCCCGCTTCGGCACGCCGTTCTCCATCGAGATGCTGATGACCATCGCGGCCGTCGGCGCCGTGATCATCGGTGCGACGGAGGAAGCGGCGGCGGTCGTCTTCCTGTTCCTCGTCGGCGAGCTACTCGAGGGCGTTGCCGCAGGCCGCGCGCGCGCCAGCATCCAGGGTCTGACCAAGCTCGTACCCAAGACGGCGCTCTTGGAGCGCAATGGAAAGACCGAGGAGGTTCAGGCGGAAACGCTCGCAGTCGGATCGATCATCCTGGTCCGTCCCGGCGATCGCGTGGCGGCCGACGGCGTCATCGTCGAAGGCGAGAGCGCCGTCGACGAGGCGCCTGTCACCGGTGAAAGCGTGCCCAAGCGCAAAGGTGTCGACGACACCGTCTTCGCCGGCACGATCAACGGTGACGGGGCACTGCGCGTGCGTGTCACCGCCGCGGCGCAGGACAACACGATCGCGCGCATCGTGCGTCTTGTAGAGGAAGCGCAGGAGAGCAAGGCTCCGACCGAGCGCTTCATCGACCGCTTCTCGCGCTACTATACGCCCGCCGTGCTTGTCGTCGGTGCGCTGGTGGCCATCCTGCCGCCGCTGCTCCTCGGCGCATCATGGGGCGAGTGGGTCTACAAGGGCCTGGCGATCCTGCTGATCGGCTGCCCCTGCGCGCTCGTCATCTCGACCCCGGCTGCCATCGCCGCCGGCTTGTCGGCCGGCGCGCGGCGCGGGCTGCTGATGAAAGGCGGCGCGGTTCTCGAAAGCCTCGGCAAGATCACTGTTGCGGCGCTCGACAAGACCGGCACGCTCACCGAGGGCAAGCCCAAGGTGACGGACGTGATTCCGGTGTCGCGCTCGGAGCGCGAGGTGCTGTCGCTGGCGGCCGCGCTCGAGATCGGATCGAGCCATCCGCTCGCGATCGCCATTCTCGCAAGGGCCGCGGAGGCCGGCGCTCCGGTGCCGCCTGCCGCGAATGCGGGTGCGGTCGGCGGCAAGGGCGTGACGGGCAGCGTCGGCGGAGTCGCGCTCTTTCTCGGCTCGCCCAAGGCAGCTGCCGAGAAGGTTGCGCTCACGGAGGAGCAGACCGCGCGCATCACCGCCCTGAACGATGAGGGCAAGACGGTCTCCGTGCTCCTTGCGGGCGAGCAGGTGGCCGGGTTGATCGCCATGCGGGACGAACCGCGCGAGGATGCCAAGACGGGCCTTGAGGCGCTGAAGCAGGCAGGTATCAGCGCGGTGATGCTGACCGGCGATAACAACCGGACGGCAGCCGCAATCGCTGCAGGCCTTGGCATCGAGCCGCGGGCCGAGTTGCTGCCGCAGGACAAGCAGAGGATCGTGCGCGAGCTTCAGGCCAGAGGCGAGAAAGTGGCCAAGGTCGGCGACGGCATCAACGATGCACCAGCGCTTGCGGCTGCCGATATCGGCATTGCCATGGGCGGCGGCACGGACGTGGCGCTGGAGACCGCCGATGCTGCGGTTCTCCACGGGCGCGTGCTCGACATCGCCCGCATGGTGCGCCTGTCGCGCGACACCATGGCCAACATCCGCCAGAACATCGCCATCGCGCTCGGTCTGAAGGCCGTATTCCTGGTCACCACCATCGCCGGCATCACGGGCCTGTGGCCTGCAATCCTCGCCGACACTGGTGCGACGGTTCTCGTCACCGCCAACGCGATGCGCCTGCTCGCCGCCGGGGGAAGGACGTGAGGGCGGTCGGAAAAAGGATCCGCCGCCTCTTGGAGATCACGATCCCTGTCGTCATTCTCGATCAGGTCTCCAAGGGACTCGCCCGGGCTTCCCTGGTTCCCGGCGAGGTCCATGAACTCCTGCCGTTCGCGAACCTGCGGCTTGGCTTCAACTGGGGCATCAGCTTCGGCTTCCTGCCCGCCGAAGAATCCTCCGGCGTGTTCCTGCTGATCGGCGTCACGGCTCTCATTTCCATCGGCATGGCGATCTGGAGCGTCATGGCTCAGACCTGGCAGGAGAGTACCGCGTTAACACTGATCCTGGGCGGCGCGCTCGGCAACCTGATCGACCGGGTCAGAGACGGCATGGTGACAGATTTCATCGACCTGCATGTCGCCGGCTACCACTGGCCGACCTTCAACGGAGCCGACATCGCCATCACGCTCGGCGCGATCTGGCTTGTGGCGGATGGCCTCGTCACCCATTTCCGGCGCCGGGAGCTAATATGACGGGAGAAATCGCGTTTCCGCATCCGCAAGGAGGAGACCATGCTCGAGATCGTTCCTGCTCCTGAAGGCGTCGTGGCCATGCGGGTATCCGGCCGGATCGAGACGGCCGATATCGACAGAGCGATCGTCGCAGTCGAGGCCGCTTTGTCCAAGCATGAGCACATCGCCCTGTTTTCCGAAGTCAGCCTCGCGGGCGTGGATCCCGGAGCTCTTTGGAAAGACCTTTCCTACGGCCTCGGAAAGCTGGGGGAACTCCATCGGTTCCGGCGCGTGGCGGTCGTTACCGGACAGGACTGGGTGCGTTGGATCGCGCAGGCTGAGAGCGCACTGCTTCCTGGGATCGAGATGCGGGCCTTCACGGATTCCGAGCGCGGAATCGCCTGGTCCTGGATCACCGAACCGCTTCCTGAAGCGACATCCGAGGATCCGGAGCAGGTAAGACCTGCGGTGACGTTCGTCGCGACGAGCCGGAGCGACGTGGTCGCATTCGAGGTCAACGGGCGCCTGACGGCCGCGGACGCACGTGACCTTCTCCGGGTCTTCAACGATGCCATGGCCGGGCATGATCGGCTTCGTATCCTCGTCCTGATGCGCGACTTTCATGGCATGACCCTTGGGGCCTTGCGCGAGCGCGGTCTTCTCGAGGCCAAGATCCGCGGCTGGAAGAAGGTCGAGCGCTACGCGCTCGTCGGAGCACCCGCCTGGATGGAGGGAATGGCAAGGATGATCGGGCCGTCGCTCGGTATCGAGACGCGGAGTTTCGAGCTGAGAGAGGAGGGCGCGGCATGGCAATGGATCGGAGCCGAACCTGCCTCGCAAAACCTGAGCGGCCGGAACTGATCGCGCTTCGAGGCCGATGCCTCACAGAAATCGGCGCGTGAGGCTGGACCTCCGTAAGCTGGGCCGCAGCGTTCGGAGGCGCCCGATGGTGACGATCCGTGTTCGCAGGCGTCCTCACGTTCATGGTCGACTTGACTTCGATCAATATAATCCGATATTTCAGAAAATTCTGAAATATCGGAATTGCCATGAACCTTCCGCCGCTTGTCCAGACTTTCGTGCTGCATTTCGGGGAAATGGGCTCCCGCTGGGGCATCAACCGCACCGTCGGCCAGATCTATGCCCTGCTGTTCGTCTCGAAGGAGGCGCTGAACGCCGAGGACATCGTCGATCGGCTTGGCGTCTCCCGTTCCAACGTCAGCATGGGTCTGAAGGAGCTGCAGGCCTGGAACCTCGTGCGGCTCCAGCATAAGCCCGGGGACCGGCGCGACTACTTCTCGACGCCTGACGATATCTGGCAGATCGTCCGTACGCTCGTGGAAGAGCGCAAGAAGCGGGAGATTGATCCGACCATGACGCTTCTGCGCGAAGTGCTCATGCAGGAACCCGCGAGTGCGGAGGAACGCCATGCTCAGGAACGCATGCGCGAGATGCACGATCTCTTCGAGCTTCTGACGGGATGGTACGCCGACGTGCAGCGCCTCGACACCGAACGCCTCGTCCAACTCCTGACGCTGGGCTCGAAGGTGCAGAAGATCCTTGAGATGAAGGACCGCCTCTTCGTCGTGCCGGGATCGAGGAAAAGCCGCCGCGCCGACGCCGAGGACAAGTGATATGTTCGACCAGTTCGACGCGCTCCTGCTCGCGCGTTTCCAGTTTGCGTTTACCGTCTCGTTCCACTTCATCTTCCCATCCTTCTCGATCGGCTTGGCGAGCTACCTCGCCGTGCTCGAAGGCCTGTGGCTGTGGACCGGGCGTGAGGTCTATCTCAACCTGTTCAAGTATTGGCTGAAGATCTTTGCCCTTGCTTTTGCCATGGGCGTGGTCTCGGGCATCGTCATGTCCTACCAGTTCGGCACCAACTGGTCGGTGTTCTCCGACAAGGCCGGGCCGGTCATCGGCCCGTTGATGGCCTACGAGGTCATGACCGCCTTCTTCCTCGAGGCGGGGTTCCTCGGCATCATGCTGTTCGGCATGGGACGCGTTGGGCGCAAGCTGCACTTCGCTGCGACGCTTGCGGTCGCGATCGGCACATTTATTTCCGCTTTCTGGATTCTCTCCGCCAATTCCTGGATGCAGACCCCGGTCGGCTACGGCATCAACGAGGCGGGCCAGTTCGTGCCGCAAGACTGGTGGGCGATCGTCTTCAACCCATCATTCCCGTATCGCCTCGTCCATACGGTTCTCGCCGCCTATCTCACGACGGCACTCGTGGTCGGCGGTGTCGGCGCATGGCATCTCCTGCGCGAGCGTACCAACAAGGGCGCGAGGGTGATGTTCTCGATGGCGATGAGCATGGTCGCCGTCGTCGCGCCGCTTCAGATCTTCGCCGGCGACATGCATGGCCTCAACACTCTCGAACACCAGCCGGCAAAGGTCATGGCGATGGAAGGTCACTTCCAGAGCCACCCTGACGGCGCTCCCCTGATCATGTTCGGCATCCCCGATCAGGAGGCCGGCGTGGTCCGCAATGCCATCGAGATCCCGAAAGCCTCGTCGCTCATCCTCAAGCACGACCTGAATGCGCCCCTGGCCGGCCTCGACACGATCGATCGCGCCAACTGGCCCTATGTGCCTATCGTGTTCTGGTCCTTCCGCATCATGGTGGGCTTGGGCTTCGCGATGCTGGCTCTCGGAGCGCTCAGCCTGTGGGCCCGTCTGCGCGGACGGCTCCATGATTGGCGCCTTCTGCACCGTCTCGCGCTCGTCATGGGTCCCTCCGGCTTTGTCGCCGTGATTGCCGGCTGGGTCACCACGGAGGTCGGGCGGCAGCCCTTCACCGTCTATGGCCTGCTCCGAACGGCGGCCTCGGCCTCGCCGCTCGAAGCCCCGGCGGTGGCGGCATCGCTGCTGACGTTCATCGTGGTTTACTTCATCGTGTTCGGAGCCGGTACCGGATACATCCTCAAACTCATGAGCAAGCCGCCCCATCGGGGCGAGACAGGTCCTGAAGCCGGACCTGACCATCCCATCCGTGCCGCCGGCATCACTCCGGCACCCGCCGTCGATCCCGCCCGTACCCTCGGCGCGGAGGCCTGAGCCATGATGCCCGTTCTCGATCTGCCCACGCTCTGGGCCTTCGTCATCGCCTTCGCGGTCTTCGCCTACGTGGTCATGGATGGCTTCGATCTCGGCATCGGCATCCTGTTCCCGTTCTTCGCGCCGGGCCCGGAACGCGACAGTGCCATGAACTCCGTCGCGCCCGTCTGGGACGGCAACGAGACCTGGCTGGTGCTGGGCGGCGGCGGCCTGATGGCGGCGTTCCCGCTTGCTTATGCCATCATCCTGCCGGCTCTGTACGCGCCTATCATCGCCATGGTGCTGGCACTGATCTTCCGCGGGGTCGCATTCGAGTTCCGCTGGCGCGACCCGGGCCATCGGCGCTACTGGGATTTCGCCTTCACGACGGGCTCCGTCGTCGCGACGCTCGCACAGGGCATCACGCTCGGCGCGCTGCTCCAGGGGATCGCGGTCGAGGGAAGGTCCTATGCCGGGGGATGGTGGGACTGGCTCACGCCTTTCAGCCTTCTGGTCGGGATGAGCCTCGTGGTCGGCTACGCGCTGCTTGGCGCGACGTGGCTGGTGATGAAGACCGAAGGCACCGTCCAGGACCATAGCTTCCGCCTTGCCGGCCGGCTTGCGATCGGACTGATCGTCTGCATCGGGCTGGTGAGTGCCGCGACGCCGTTCCTGAGCAGCGCCTATTACCAGCGCTGGTTTGCCTGGCCGCAGGTTCTGTTCACCGCCCAGGTTCCGCTGCTCGTCGGCCTCTGCTCAGGGATGTTGGTGGTGAGTCTGTTGCGCCGCTGGGAGTATTGGCCGTTCCTGCTGACGCTGGGCCTGTTCGGCCTCTGCCTCCTCGGGTTGGGAGTGAGCATGTTCCCCTATGTGGTGCCGAGCGCCGTCACCATCCACGAGGCCGCGGCGCCTGACATCAGTCTCCGGTTCATGCTTGTCGGCGCAAGCGTGCTGATCCCGATCATCCTCGTCTACACCGGCTACTCGTACTGGGTGTTCCGCGGGAAGACGGGACATGAGGGCTATCACTGATGGGCCAAATTCCCGACCAGAACTCTGCGTTGCACCGCTGGCTGTGGTTCGTCGGCCTATGGGCCGCCGGTGTCGGCACAACCGGGGCGGTCAGCCTCGTCATTCGGTTCTGGCTGTCCTGACAATCACCGCAGCACCGTATGACCCGGTCCGCCGACGCCATTGAGAGGAGGGAGGTGTCTACTGATTCGCGGTCATGGTCGGCGACACCTGGCCGCCGAGCGAGGCCCAGGCTGAGCCGCCATCGCCCTCGCGCTTGATGTAGGTATAGCCCGTCTTGTGCCATGGCAGGATGGCATTGCGCTTGTTGTCGAGGATGAAGTCGCCGCGGTTGGTGCGCACCATCATGACGGCGTGACCGGCGCCTTCCTCGTCGATCACCACGGTCATGCGCAGCGCACGGCGGGGAAAGCCGGCCTCGACCAGCTTCCGGCGCTTGACGAGCTGATAGTCCTCGCAATCGCCATAGCCGTCCTCGGCGAAGTCCCAGCGGTCCTCGACGCCCCAGTGATCCTTGTCGGTTTTGGCCTTGATGTCGGCATTCACCTGCTGGTTGACCCGATTCAGGGTCTGCCAATCCTTCGCGCCCATGGAAATGATCGCGGGTTCGGTGGGATCGACGCTGCACTCCGCAGGATACTGCTCGCAGAAGCGCACCCAGCCCATGATCGGCCTGGCAACCCCGACTTGCGTCACCGGCTGGCTCGAGCCTGGCAGGATGCTCCCGGTCTGGGTCTGCGCATGCGCCGTAGCCGAGGTGACGATCAGGGCGAGGGACATGGCGGCGAAACGCAAAGTGCTTCTGAGAAAAGGCCGAACGTTCAGAAGCCCGAAGAGAGATTGCCGCATTGCCCCCACCGATGTGCCGTTAAGGATTTGTTCATCAAACCTGACACGGCTTGCCGGTGGCGCTCAAGGCGAAAGTTAAACAAGAGTTATTGATCCGGCTTGGGTGATCTTGAAATCTTCGGCCGAGCGATCCAGTTTGGCGGGATGAAACATGTTGACATGCG
>NZ_JAERQD010000170.1 GCF_016735695.1 Microvirga zambiensis WSM3693
TACATCGATGGTGTTTTGGGGGACCTGAAATGGGCGGTCAACAGCCTCACCTACAGCTTTCCGGCCAGTGCCTCCTATTATGGCAGCGCCTATGGAGACGGTGAGCCCCTTAGCAACTTCGAGGCCCTGAACGCCACGCAGCAGATGGCGACCCGGGCTGCCCTCAAGCTCTATACCTCCGTTGCCAATCTCAGCTTCACGGAAGTTCCGGAGACCGCGACGCAGCATGCGGATTTGCGCTTTGCAATGTCGGATAAACCCAGCACGGCCTGGGCCTATTTCCCGACAACGAATGCAGCAGGTGGGGATGCATGGTTCAACAATTCCAGTGGCGCTTATGACGCGCCGCAGAAGGGCGACTACGCCAACCTGACGTTCATCCATGAGATCGGCCACGCGCTCGGGCTCGAGCATGCGCACCAGCACTTTGTCATGCCGCAAGATCGCGACTCGATGGAGTACACGGTCATGAGCTACCGCTCCTATGTGGGCGCCTCGACAACAGCGGGCTACGTGAACGAGAACGCCGGCTATGCTCAGTCGCTCATGATGTATGACATTGCAGGCCTGCAGCATATGTACGGTGCGAACTTTGCCACCAACGGCACCAGCACCACCTACTCCTGGAGTCCGACCACGGGTGAGATGTTCGTCAATGGCATCGGCCAAGGTGCGGCAGGGGCGAACCGGATCTTCCAGACGATCTGGGATGGCGGCGGCACTGACACCTATGATTTCTCGTCATACGGGAGTAACATCAAAGTCGATTTGCGCCCCGGGGAATGGACGACCACCTCGACAACCCAGCTGGCCAAGCTCCATGACAATGGCTCGAAGATCGCCACAGGCAACATCGCCAATGCGTTGCTGTACAACAACGACACGCGCTCGCTGATTGAGAATGCGGTCAGCGGATCCGGCAATGACAGCCTGATCGGCAATCAAGCCGCGAACACCCTGCAGGGTGGAACTGGTGCCGACACCCTGACCGGTGGCACGGGAGACGATGTTTTGGATGGCGGTGTCGGAAGCGACACCGCGGTTTTCAGCGGCGAACGCGCGCACTATGGCGTCACGCAGCTCACAGATGGATCAACCCACGTTGTTGACCATCGGTCGGGTGCGCCGGATGGCAAGGACATTGTCTGGGGCACCGAATGGTTCCAGTTCGTGGACGGACGCTACTCCTTCGAGGAGCTTTTGTCCGGCACGACAATGGCCACTCTCAGCATCTTGACCGTCCCGGTTGAACCGACCGCCACCCCCCTTGTCGAACCAACAGTCACTCCCCCGGCGCTTGTCACCCCGGATCTCACTGTGTCGGGCGGCGCCGGCAATGACCGGCTGAACGGCAACATCGGCAATGACACGCTCGTTGGCCGCGGCGGCAACGACGTCCTCCATGGGAGCGCCGGCGGGGACCGGCTCGATGGGGGAACTGGCTCCGACTACGCCAGCTACGCCGGAGCAGCGGCAGGATTGCGGGCCGATCTTCTATCGCGCTCGCTCAACACAGGTGATGCGACTGGCGATATCTACGTAAGCATCGAGAACCTGATCGGTAGCGCCCATGCCGACGCGTTGCGTGGTAACAATGCCGCCAACGTGATCAAGGGTGGCACAGGAAACGACACGCTGACAGGACAGGGCGGCGACGATACTCTCGACGGAGGTGTCGGCGATGACCTACTCTATGGCGGAGCCGGGCGCGATGTGCTGGTCGGTGGCTCGGGCAAGGACAGCTTCATCTTCAAGTCCGCCACAGAGTCTCGGGGCTCCAGCGTCGACACCATCAAAGGCTTTGTTCGTGGTCAGGATCACATTGATCTGCGTAGCATCGACGCCAACACCAAGGTAAGCGGCAACCAGGCCTTCAAGTTCATCGGCAAGGTCGCGTTCAGTGGAAAGGCTGGGGAACTCGGGTTTTCAGGCGGAGTGCTGTCCGGCGATATCAATGGTGACAAGGCCGCGGACTTTCAGGTCAAAGTGGCTGGGCTCACCGCGCTCGCCAAAGGTGATTTTTATCT
>NZ_JAERQD010000171.1 GCF_016735695.1 Microvirga zambiensis WSM3693
CGTAAGCATCCGAGGAGCCGCGCGGACTTTGAGCGTCGCGCGTCATCCGGTTTGTCGTATGATGGTGGATGTTCAGGCGGCCCGCTGTGGCGCCGGGCTTTCGCCCTGGCGCAACCTCTTCCATTCCCATGGTAGCATTTCATGGAGGCGTGAGACCGGCAGGTTGGCGATCCGAGCGAGGATATCGGCGAGCCATGCCTTCGGGTCGACATCGTTGAGACGGGCCGTCATGGTGAGCGTGAGCATGATGGCGGCCCGGTCGGCGCCGCGATCGGAACCGGCGAAGAGCCAGGATTTTCTGCCGCAGGCCACACCGCGTAACGCCCTCTCGGCGGCGTTGTTCGTGAGACAAATTCTGCCATCGTCGACAAAGCGGGAGAAGTCGGCCCAGCGCGAGAGCATGTAGTTGATCGGCTCGATCACCGGGGAGGATCGCGACAGATGACCCTGCTCCTGGCGCAGCCATGCTTCCATCGCGTCCAGCAGCGGCTTGCTCTTCTCCTGCCGCACGGCGCGCCGCTCCGTCGCACTCCGGCCGTTGATCTCGCGCTCGATGGCAAACAGCGCATCGATGCGCCTGACCGCCTCCAGCGCAGTCGGCGAGACCGGCCTGGCGTTCCGGCCGCGCCGGGGATGGCGGGCGACATCGACCAGTTCGAAGAATTTCCTGCGGGCATGTGCGAAGCAGAAAGCGGCCGTGATCGGCGTTTGATTCTTCGTCGGGTCGAACAGCGGATTGAAGCCGTTGTAGCAATCAGCCTGAAGCACGCCGCCGAAGCCGGCCAGGTGTTTCTGCGGATGCTCGCCGCGCCGATCGCGGGAGGCGTAATAGACCGCGGCCGGTGGCGCAGGCCCGCCAAACGGCTGGTCGTCCCGCACGTAAGTCCAGATCCGTCCGGTCGTGCACTGGCCCTTGGCCAGGATCGGGATCGTGGTATCGTCGCCATGCAGCCGAACGGCGGCGAACACATGGGCTTCGATCAGGTCGAAGACCGGCTGGAGCGCGGCGCTGACATGGCCGACCTGATCGGCCAGGGTCTGGGTCGACAGCGCGATGCCCTCGCATTGGAAGCGCGTGCTCTGGCGGTTCAGAGGGATATGCTGTCCGAACTTGTCGAACACGATCGTCGCCAGCAGATTGGGGCCGAGAAAGCCGCGTGGCGTGGCATGGAATGGCGCCGGTGCCTGGCTGATTGCCTCGCAATCCCGGCACGTGAACTTCTCCCGCACCGTCTCGATCACCTTGAAGCGGCGCGGGATCTCCTCGAGCGTCTCCGTCACGTCCTCGCCCAGCTTCGCCAGCCGTGCGCTGCCGCAGCATCCGCAGACCGTCGGCGCCTCCACCACGATGCGCTCGCGCTCAATGTCTTCCGGAAAGGGTTTGCGCACCGGCCTCTTGCGGGTGAAGGCGCGCACGGTCTGCGCTTTCGCCGCCGCAGCCTCAGCGGCCAGTTCATCCTCAGTCGCCGCTATCACCAGCTCTTCGAGCTGCAATTCCAGCTGGTCGATCAGCCGTTGGGTGCGCTCACGACGTGGGCCATGCTTCTCGCGCTCGAGTTTGCCGATCTGCAGCTGCAGATACGCGATCAGCGCTTCGGTGCTGGACAGCCTCGCCCTCGCATGGGCGGCATCCGCGACCGCAGCATCCCGCTCGGCCTCGCTGCGCAGTCGTGCCTCGCGCTCTGCCAGCAGCGCGGCCTGGGCGCTGGCAAGGTCCGAAGGCAGCGAGAACGGTGCCGATGACATGGCACCATTGAATCAGATTTCCCAGCAACTTCAATGGCAAACAGGTTCACACCCGCGTCGGACGCCAGGTTTCCTGGGGATTGCGCCAGTCGATTCCAGACAGAAGATAAGACAGCTGCGCCGGTGAGATCGCAACAGCGCCGCCCTCCACATTCGGCCAGATGAAGCGGCCTTTCTCCAACCTTCGCGTGAA
>NZ_JAERQD010000172.1 GCF_016735695.1 Microvirga zambiensis WSM3693
GATTTCAGGATTTTATGGAACAGCTCGATAGTCTGAATGCAAATGACAAAAGCGGGTAGCTTCGCCATTTGAGCTGGTTGGAATGGCATAGCGGATTTCGACATCTCCGTCGGTGACGATCACCCGCACCACCAGCCACTCGATGAGCTGCCGTTTCTGCTCCCATGTCGCCTGCTCGAGTCCTTCCTGCACCCGACGGCAGAACTCGTCGATGCTCAGGCTCACGCGTGCGATCTCGCCCTGACGATCGACCTGCGCCTCCAGCTGCTGCCTCTGGGCCCAAAGGCTTTGGACCTTCTGCTCCAAGTCGTGACGGCGACGGCGATATTCCTCCAGGCCCACAACCTCGCTCAAGTAGGCCTCGGTCAGTCGCTCGATCTGCTGCTCCACGCGGACTTGCCCCCGCTTCAAGGCATCGCGCCGGGCTTGCAGATCTTGAGGCAGCCAATGCCCGCCGTGCGCCCGCTCCAGGGCATAGCCGATGGCCTCCGGATGGGTCAGCAAACGGCACAGATCCTCCCAAACCAAGCTCTCTATCGGCTCGGCCGGAATATAGCGCGAGCGGCACTTCCCTTCCCGGTGGGATTGGAGGGCTGGCAGCTTGCCGCGACAGCAATAGTAGCGATGCTGCGACCGCAAGCAGCGGCCGAAGCAGGCCAACCCGCACACGCCGCAGCTGACCAAGCCCCGCAACAGATAACTCTGAGCCGTGTTGTTGCGGCTTGCGAACTGGCGATTCTGGGCGAGTTTGGCCTGCACGCGATCAAACTGCTCCTGGGTGACAATGGCCGGGATCGATGCCACGGCCATCCAGTCCTCCCGCGGTCGGATGCACCGGGTCGTGACCGTAGCCCCTGGGCGGCAGGCAGCCTGGACGCGCCCAGTATACACCTCGCCGGTGTAGACGGGATTGGTCAGGATGCCCCGCACGCTCGGCACGCCCCAGCGTCCCTGGGCTCGCGGAGGCCTCACCGCGTCCTGATGCAGCTTCTTGGCCAAGGCATACAAGCTGCGGCCCTCATCAGCATACCAAGCGAACATCTCGGCCACCACAGCGGCCTCGGCTTCGTCCTGACGGACGCCGGCGGGATCGCGGGGGCGATCCGGATTGACGCGATAGCCGTACGGCACCCGGATCCACGGCAACAGGACGCCGGCCTGCAGCTTGCGCAAGCGACCACGGCGCATGCGCTCGGCAATCAAGCTGCGCTCATACTCGGCCACGGCCCCACGGATTTGCAGCAGAAGCTGATCGTGCGGATCCTGGCTCATCGGCCGGTCGAGGAACTCGACCTCACAGCCTGTGGCAGTGATCTCCTCGAGCAGGAGGACTTGATGCACATAATTGCGCGCGAGCCGGTCTGGTGCCGTAATCAGAACCCGGTCGAGTTCGCGCAGAGCCGCACGGTCGCGCAGTCGCTCCAGACCTGGCCGGATGAGCTTGGCGCCGCTATAGCCATCATCGCGGAAGATGTGCTCCGGGGCGACGCTCCACCCCTGCTGACGGGCGTGAGCCTGCAGGCGATCAATCTGCTGAGCAAGCCCGTCGGCCTGTGCCTGGCGCTGGGTGGAGACCCGTGCATAGATCCCGGTCCTCATGGTTCACCTCCCGTGCGGGAGGCTCGGGGCCGGTCGGGACCGCAGTGTCTTGTGACAGCTTTGTCCATGCCATCAATTGCTGATAGGTCCGATCCCACCGGCGCTGCCCGTCCGGATGAGGCTGGCATGTCCGGTGCACCCGCCACTCCCGCATCGTTGCCTCCTGCTGCAGATCTGCTCTGCGGCACAGGGCAATTCCCTGGCTCCGGCTGGCGCAAGTGCAACGGCAACCGCCACCAACTTAACCTGAGCTGTCCGAAGCTGCTCAGGCAGAATTTGTCATTTGTGATTAAACCATCTCGA
>NZ_JAERQD010000173.1 GCF_016735695.1 Microvirga zambiensis WSM3693
GTCCATATCGACGTCGATCGAGCCAGTGCTCTTCCAAATGCCCCAGTCCCACAAGGCGGCCCAGCTCGGATGCGTACCATTGAACAGGCCTTTGCAAAGATCAAAGCACACCTGCGCAAGGCCGAGGCCCGCACCTTTGATGCACTCTGGCGCGCGCTCGGTGACATATGCGATTTGTTTGAGCCGCGAGAATGTTGGAACTTCCTCAGGGCTGCCGGATCTGCGTCCGTTTAACCGTCCGATGCTCTAGTGATCCGTCCAGCGCTGGATGATGGCACGATCCATCGCCACGCCACGTCCGGCCATTGGGGGTGTCATGTCTGGATGGCGCCCGTTTGGCAACGTGATTGTTGATGACGTTTGGGCCTCGCGGTGCGGGTGCAGTCATGTCTCCGGCCTCCAAGCGCCGTGCTACATGACCGCAGGCCCTGATGTTTTACGCTGAAGCTGGTCCCTCTCACGTTATCGCGCTTGACTGACGCAAGACAATGCCACGGGTTTGCCAGTTCCGGCGGTCCATGTCCGCTTTGGCTTCACATCACCTCATCATCACCGTGCCAACTGGATGTCCTAAGGGGTTTCTATTCAGACCGGTCGTGTCACGAGGATCGTCGTATCGATCGACCCAACCCAAAGTATGACCGCCGCAATCTCTCCCGATGATTGGCCCACCCACAAAGACAATCGAGCCCAATGATGAAATCGGCTAATGTCAGAACGTCAAGGCTCTCGAGGTGAACTTCACCAGCGAGAGCCGGCGAAGCGCCATCGTGCAGGAGACCGCTATGAGCCCGATCATCGAAGAATGCATCCTGATCGTGGACAGCAATCCGGATTTTTGCGAGCGGCTTGCGCAGGAGTGCCGGGTTGCCAACTACACTGTTTTGACCGCCCACACGGGCGAGCGGGCCCTTCTCATCCTCACGCATCGGCAGCACCGGATCGGCTGGCTATACTGCCGTGCTGCTCTACCGGGCTTGATCGATGGCTGGATTCTGGCAGACCAGTATCACGACGTCTATCCCAGCCGCCCTGTCATCATCGCCGCTCACACCACATGCCTCTCGGCGCGCGGCGACATCGTCCTGAACGAGCCGACAGTGACTGTCGTGTCAGAAACAATTCGGCATGTCATCGAGGGGGCAGAGGCGACTCGAGCCGCTACTCCGCTCGGGTTCAGCGAGCATCGACGCGCTGCATAAAAGGTGCGTCGCGTCCGTGGCCCGTTGGTGAGGTCGCGAACACAGCGCGACAGCAATGGAGCTTCGAATGGCATGGAACTGTCGCATTGATACCGGTCATTCTCCCTTGCCCGACCTCTCCCCGGAGGAGATTGAGCAACAGATCATCCGCGCCTACGTCCAGCTCGTGTTCGCGGCCGGGAATACAGCCGGCGTTCGAACCACTCTTGTTGCACGGTTCTGCTCCCTTGAGGTGCGTCTCAGCGAGCTTCCGGATGCGTTCGTCTTGCAGGATCTGCCGCCATTCTGGCTCGAGATTTACTCGCATACCACCCGCTCGACAGTTGATAGTCTCGGATGCTTTGAGTTCGATGAAGCCGAATTGGCCATGGCCGTAGACTTAGTGCTGAAGGCGCGGCACCGGCGCGAGCTCTATCACTAGCCGTTCTTATGCATCGGAAGAGTGATGAGGGCTGGCGGATGTAGCTTAAGCATTTGAAGCAGCGTAGGATTTG
>NZ_JAERQD010000174.1 GCF_016735695.1 Microvirga zambiensis WSM3693
CCCGGCACAGCCCGCTCACACGAGACCAACGCACCAAGGTCGCGCCGATATAAAGATCAAAAAATTTTTGGCAAGAGACATCTTGGATGTCCTGCCATGCAAACGGTCCTGTAGGGGAGGGGAGCGTCTCGCTCCTCCACGGATATAGGAGGTGCAGAAGCGGTTTTGAAGGCTTGGTGCCTAGCTGGGGACAAGAGGTCGCGTCGTGATCCGCGATGGTCTCCTAATCCTCTTTTTACCTTTGGCAGGCGTAATCGGAGTGAATCTCCTCCCGGGTCGGCAGGTTCGGCCCCAACACCATAACAGACAATGCATTTCAAACGACGGTCTCCCTCTTCCGCCGCCCACGGTTATGGCTCGCTCAACGAGGACAAGCATCCAGGGTCGAACAATCCAAGCAGTGCACCGGGTATCGAGTCTGCAGGGCAGCACTTGCCCGAAGCCGACGACCGTGCTCTTCGGCAGGAAGCCGTTCGGGCAAGATCTGTCGAGAACCGTCGCCCGGGGGAGAATGCCTCGCCGCGCCGGGATGCTCAGAGCAGAGGTCCAAACGGTGCGCCACGCGGGGAGGTGTGGGAGCAGTCGTTTTCCATGTCGCCGGAGGTGCGCTTCACGCGGACGCCCGAGCGCGTTCTGAAGGAACGCCGCATGCAGGCCGCTCCGCATTCGACAACGGAGGGCACGGAGCGCCAGGCGCGGGACATCGCCGCGACCCGCGTGCCCGATCCTGCACCGGCTGTTCAGGAGCGGTTGCAGGCGCTGCAGAACAAAGCGGCCTCGCAGGAGGCGGATTCCGGTGCGGCGCGCGCGTTCAGTCGTGTCGCGCCTCCTACACAACATCCCGTCAAGCGACCGGCCCCTGCAGCCCCGAGAGCGGAAATGCCAGCTCCGAGAACGGAAGCGCTGCAAAGACGCGCGCCCTCCGCTCCGGTTGCACCGGCCGCGCCAGTGGCGGCAGCTCCCGTTGAGCCGCTCGCATCGCCTGCAAAGAGCGATCCGGTGAGCTTCGAGCTGTCCGCTGTGAGGTCCTACAGCTTCATGTGGCAGCCGGGGACCTATCTGCTCGATCCTTCGCTTCCAACCCCTTCGGTCCCCCCGACACCTCCTGCAGCCGCCGCAACAGCCAAGCGCGAGGAGAAGGTGCCCGTTGTCAAGAAAGCGGCACCTGTCGTCGAAAGCAGACGACGCATGCCCGAGCCTCCTCCGCCTGCTGCAGAGCCAGAGGATCCGCCGTGGGACGACGAGGAGGAAGATACGCTCGAAGTCGAAGAGGTTGAAACCGATGTCGAGGAATTCCTCGATGAGGAGGATGGGATCGTCGAGGAAGCGCCGCGCCGTGCCGCCATCGTGACACCGCCGCGCCCCGGTCAGGCGCCGGCGGTGCCGGTTCCTGCCAACGACAGCTTCCGCCGCGATAATTACGCCTCGGTTTCCGTCGGCGTGTCCGCTCCCGTCGGCGCCTCTTTCGCGTTCGAACTTCCGGAGCTCGATCTTCTGGCAGAGCCGAAGATCTGGGACAGCGCGGAAGTGCCGGTCGAAGTGCTGCAGGAGAATGCTGCGACGCTCGAGAACGTGCTGTGGGACTTCAACGTCAAGGGCGAGATCATCAACGTGCGCCCCGGCCCGGTCGTGACGCTCTACGAGTTGGAGCCTGCGCCTGGGACGAAGTCGTCGCGGGTGATCTCGCTCGCCGA
>NZ_JAERQD010000175.1 GCF_016735695.1 Microvirga zambiensis WSM3693
TAGGAGGCACTGGCCGGAAAGCTGTAGGTGAGGCTGTTGACCGCCCATTTCAGGTCCCCCAAAACACCATCGATGTACGCGTTGCCGGTCAGGCTGTAGGTCGCAACAGCAGGCATTCACTCGTCCAGTTCGCTAGAGAACAGCTTGGGTAACGGTCACGTTAAGAAGGCCGCTCGAAAGCAGCTTGAGAATAACGTCTGCTCAATTCGCTGATGACAGGCAAATAGGAATTTTATTTATTCTTTGCAACAGATAAATAAGCTTGGCGGAATATTTTTGGAACATGGCTGTTTGTTTCATCTGTGAGCGGCGGCTGACTTCCGCAGAACGATCGTCTCTCTTTCCGCCCCCTCAAGCTTTCTTCGAAAGCGGGGGGATGAATTTGTAGTTTGCCGCGGTGGGGACATTTTAACTCTGCGCCTACAGGAAATGCGGCTGCCAGATTGAAATATCCGCCGGCTTGCAAAGGGACGCTGGTCCTGCCCAGTGGCAAAGCCACCTGGACCGCCTATGACGGCCATGCCGCTAACAATGACATCCAGAATTTCGCTTTCGAGTCAGACCTGAAGCTAAGCGGAACCTGTTCTGACTGAGTTCCGCAACAACCGACCAGAAAGCCAGTCCAAGGTGTTTGGTGGCTGATCCCACCCGTCGATGCAGCAGGTCCACAAAAAAGCCGCCGATATCCTGGATGGCCTGCGCACCGCATCAACCATTACGAGGTTACAAGTACCTTGAGCACGGGCATCGTCACAACTGCAATTGTCTTGATCATCGGCTACGTCATCGTGTCCAGGATCGTTGGACTGGCATTCCGCCTGGCGGTGCCTCTGGTTCTGCTCGTTATCCTGGGCGGAGCCGGTGTTCTCTCGAACCTGATGCCGGTGCGCTCCCCTGCGGAAGTAAATGCCCCGTATGAACAGGCCCGGCATCGCTCCGGTGCTGATATCGGTGATCTCCGCCTGCGCGATATCGCCGACATCGCTGTCGATACAATTCGCTCTATGCTGCAGGGCAGCCTTGCCCTCCTGAATGGCATCGCCGAGCCGGAACTAAGACGTGAGCCGCATTGGCCAGACGAACCGCAGCGCACCCGTCGGTATGAATCCTCTGATGGTCCGCCCGACTTTGCCGATGATCCGCGGCAGGGTGAATCGCGGCGTGGATGGTGAGCATCATTCTGCTCTTAAATTGCGATCAAATCTTCAGGCGACGAAGTATGATCGTGCAAGAGAAGCATCAGGCAATGTAGAGCAGCCTATACCGCGTGCTCGTGGTAACAGGTTCCCGCTGGAACGCACAATGATCAGTAGCTGTCGGCGGCATTGAGGTGAGCGGAGGGCGTCCTCTCCGCTGACGCCCTGGCTGCGGGTTTTCAGACAGCACCCTTGGCCGGGGCGCTTTGACGTGCAATCGGCAATATCAGTAAACGGTCAATTCGTCCGCGATGACGAGAGCGCCGAGTTCGACAGACGGCTCATCTCATCAGGGTACACATCCCTGGAGTGCGTGAGCCCGAACAATGACTCTCTCGATTCCGTGGGCCGAGCGAGGGCCCGGTACTCTGAGGGCAGCTTGGCCGTATTGGCAACCAACCATCGGCCAGTTCCGTTGTCTTCCACGTGTGACGCTCGGAGATTTCCGA
>NZ_JAERQD010000176.1 GCF_016735695.1 Microvirga zambiensis WSM3693
CTGTCAATGCCGTGTGAATCGTCCCCAGAAGTGCCGAAGTAAAATTCCCCACTTCTGCCGCTTACGTCCCCAGGGGCTCGGGACCATTTTTCGGCGGCCGTCCCCGCGGGCGGGAGACGGACACCGGATTGGGTGGCGTGATCAGCGCCTTGGAGCGCACATGCTCGGGCATCAGTTCGGCGTGTTGCCGCAACCGGTAGCTCGAGCCTTCGATCTGCACCACCACAGCATGGTGAAGAAGGCGATCCAAAAGGGCCGTGGCCACAACAGCGTCTCCAAAAACCTCGCCCCATTCCGCAAATCCGCGATTGGAGGTCAGGATCATGGCGCCTTTTTCATAGCGGGCGTTGACCAGCTGGAAGATTAGATTACCCCCGCCCGATACCACGGGCAGGTAGCCGATCTCGTCCACGATCAGCAGCGAAGGCCGGCAGAAGAACCGGATCCGCTCGTGCAGCCGGCCCTCCCGCTCGGCGCGGGCCAGCATGCCGATCAGATCGGCCAGCGTGCAGAAGTACACGCTCTTGCCGGCCTTGACCGCCTCGACTCCCAGGGCGATGGCGAGATGGCTCTTGCCCGTGCCAGGCGGGCCGAGAAAGTGCACCACTTCGCAGCGGGCGATGAAGCCGAGCTGCGCCAGGGTCAGGATCCGGTCCCGGTCGAGCGAGGGTTGGAAGGTGAAGTCAAAGCCCGACAGGGTCTTGATCGTCGACAGCCGCGCCATGCGCAAGCCGGTCTTGATGCGGCTGTTCTCGCGCAGGCTCAATTCCTCGGACAGCAGCGTGTCGATCGCCTCCAGCGCACCGATCTCGCCCTGCTCGAGGCGACGCACGATGGCATCGAGCGCCTCCAGGGCGCGCGGCATCTTCAGGCCAACCAGATCCTGACGGATCCGCTCCAGGGTCGTGGGAATGAGCTCCAGGGGCGCACTCATGCGCGGGTCTCCCGGGCCAGGTGACGGGCGACCGCGTCGTAGAACGCGAGCGAGCGCTGGGCGACCACGTCGCCGGTGCGGCCGACCGGAGCGACCTCGGCTTCACGCCGTTGCGGTGCAGGAAGGCTCTTGCGGTGACCCGGTGCGACCCGGCGCTGGTGGCGACCCTCCAGAACGGGATGGGCGCCAATCAGCGTCCCATCCTCGAAGATGCGGATCTCGTCGGCCAGGGTGTGCACCTCGACCACGCGCCGGCGTGTGGCATCGGGCACGCTGTAGAAGTTGCCGCCGACACTGACCATACCGTCGCGCGAGATCCGCCGCTCCAGCCGTAGCACCGAACGGAACGGGGCCAGCGGCAGAGGCCGCAAGAAGGGATGCTCCTCGGCAAAGGCCTCCATGACGACGCGGCACGTAGTGGCATGAACGCGCGGGTTGGCGACGGTGGAAAGCCAGTGCTGCAGCTGCCGGTTCAGGTCCTCGAGATTGCTGAAGGAGCGCGCCAGGAAGAAGTCCTCGCGGATGTAGCGGAACGGCCGCTCGACCTTGCCTTTGGTCTTGGCCCGATACGGCCGGCAGGCTTTGGGATGGAAGCCGAAGTGGCGGGCCAGATCGATCAGGGCGCGGTTGTAGATAATGCCGCCAGGAGAGGTCTCGCCGGTGACCACGGTCTTCATGCGGTCGTAGAGCACCTCGTG
>NZ_JAERQD010000177.1 GCF_016735695.1 Microvirga zambiensis WSM3693
ATGGCGGCGGTGGCGAGCCCGTAGGCGAGCGACCAGTCGCGGGCGATGACGCCGATCTGCTCCTCGAAGCCGGTCTTGACCAATTCGAAATGCGTCTGCGTGCGCGCCAGGATCACGGTGTCGGCAAACAGCGTCACGTCGACCTCGTAATTGCCCGGCGGCGCGGTCGCCGGCAGGCCGATGCTGGCGCGGAAGATGTCCGGCGTCAGGAAGGTCACGCCGCGCTCGTCCGCGAGATAGAGCCCGTCCTGGGCTTTCAGCCGGTAGAGCGCGTCGCGGAAGGGCTGGTCGGCGGCGCCGCGGTCGAGGGTGAAGTCGGGCGCGTTGACGATCGCGCTCAGGCCCACCTTCTGGCGCGCCTGCAGCTGCTCGGTGGTGATCTCCGCGATCGGGCGCGAGGACAGCACGTTGAGATAGGCCGGCGCCAGCGGGAACTTCTGCTGGTCCTGGTTGATCCAGATCGGCCCGAGCCGCTCCTTCTCGCGCACGGTCAGGAACTGGCGCGGGCCGCGCACGGTGACCACCACGTCGTAGGCGGTGGCGCGGGCCACCGTCTGGGCATCGCGCTCGATGGCGCCGAACACCGCGATCTGGGTGCCGGTATAGTTCGAGTTGATCAGCACCCGGTGGTTCGAGAGCGAGGTGATCAGGGTCTCGGCCCGGGCCGGGCCAACCGTCCCGAGCGCGGCCAGCAGGGCGAGCAGCAGGAGGCCGGGCACCCTCACTGGCGCGCCTCCTGCACGGTGATCGAGAACGGCTCATTGGGCTCGAGCACCAGTTCGAGGCCGAAGCGCAGCCCGACCGCCAGGAGCAGGATGGCGAGCAGGAAGCGGAACAGCTCGGCTCTGAGATGGCGGCCCATGCGGGCGCCGAACTGCGCCCCGAACACGCCGCCGACGATGAGCAGCAGGGCGAGCACCATGTCGACGGCCTGGTTGGTGACCGCGTGCAGGATCAGCGCGACCAGGGTGGTGCAGACGATCTGGAACTGCGAGGTGCCGACGACCACGTTGGTGGGCACGCGGAAGACATAGAGCAGCGCCGGCACGACGATGAAGCCGCCGCCGATGCCGAGCAGGGCGCCGGCAAAGCCGATGAAGAGCGAGAGGGCGAGGATCGGGATGACGCTGACATAGAGCTTGGAGCGGTAAAAGCGCATGCGCAAAGGCCAGCCGAGATAGGGCGCATGCTCGCCGGCGCGGCGGCGCAGGCGCACGGTCCCGCCTTTGCGCCGGTGCCAGAACTCGCGGATGCTCTCCTTCATCATCAGGCTGCCGACGATGGTGAACAGGGTGACGTAGGAGACGACGATGACGAGGTCGAGCTGGCCGGCGCGCCGGGCTGCGGCGAAGAACCAGACGCCGAGCGCCGAGCCGACGAACCCGCCCGCCACCAGGATGGCGCCGAGCTTGTGGTCGAGGGCGTTGCGGCGCAGCGCCCCGAGCACGCTGGTGGTCGAGGAGGCGACGATCTGCGCCGACTGGGTCGCCACCGCCACCGCCGGCGGAATGCCGAGGAAGATCAGCAGCGGCGTCATCAGAAACCCGCCGCCGATGCCGAACAGACCCGAGATGAACCCGACCGCCGCACCCATCCCAAGAATGAGCAATACACTCACAGGCATCTCGGC
>NZ_JAERQD010000178.1 GCF_016735695.1 Microvirga zambiensis WSM3693
TGTCCGGCAATCCCGTGTCCGGAAGTTCAACGGCATCCGCCTCGTCGCTGCCCTCGTCTGCATCGGCCTCGCGGGCGACCTGCTCGGCCTCGTTGAAGACGCGATCCATGTGCTTTTCGCTGCGCGGCGCAAACCGATGCAGCCTCGCCAGTGCTAAGTAGGTCGCCATAAGTTCTGCAACAGCTTTTTGAGCCAGAAGTGTTTGGATGCCATGCCAGCCTTGCGACGCGCTTGTTGCGGCGTCAGCGTCAGAATCCAAGCCGCGGCATCGGCAGCCAGCATGTCGATGGACGCAGCCTGCCGGTTGGCTGCAATCAGCCGCTTGAGCTCGCGCCAGAGCTGCTCCATCGGGCTCAGTTCCGGCGCCTGACGGGGCAACCACACGAAGCGAATGCGTAACCGGGTCGCCAGCGCCTGGGTCTGCGGCGCGGTGTGGGCGCTCGCCCGGTCGGTCAGCAGCCAGAGCCAGCCGGCACAGCGGTAGCGGCGCCGCAACGCGCGCAGGAATGCCTGGGCATCGGCCTGGCCGGCGCGGGTGCGGATCAGCACCACGCGGCGAGCGGTGCGCAGGTCGATCGCCCCAAACAGCACCCGCTTGGCATTGTGGCCAGTGATCGGCACAACTGCCTGAGTGCCCTTCAGTGCCCAGACCGCCCGCAGCGGCGGAAACAGCCGCACCAGCGTCCAATCGAGGCAAAGCAACACATCGCCCGTTTGCCAGCCTGCCTTCAGGCGCCGGATCAGGCCCCCTTTTTCTGCGGCAGATGGGCCGCCCGCGCGACATAGACGTAGCGCGGCCGCTTCCAGCGATAGCCGGCCTCGTGCAGCCGCCGTCGCAGCGTGCGCGGGCTGACCGCAATGCCCTTCGCGGCCAGGTCGTGCGCCAGCAGCGGCACCGTCCAGCTTGTGGCCTGGTAGCCGCAGCGGCGCGGGTCGCGCGCCAGGGCCGCCGCCAGTCGCCGCGGCGTCAGGGTGTGATGCAGGCGCGGACGCCCGCTGCGCGGCCGGTCGCGGAGCGCGGTGGCCTCAGGCTCGGCCCGGTACTGGACGAGCCAGCGGTGCACACTGGAGCGGTTGACGCGGCAGCGGCGGGCCGCCTCGGCCACGGAATAGCCCTCGGCCACCAGCAGCAGCGCCTCAAGGCGGCGATAAATACGGGCCTCGCGGGCGCCAGCAAGCGCTGCGGCCAGCCGCTTGCGATCCGCCTCGTCGAGCCACGTCTCGGGAGAGTGATCATGTCGTTGCATGCTCCCCAGGGAACACCCGCAGCTCTCGCGTTGCAAGACTTATGGCGACCTACTTAGTTCTTCCTCAAGCTTGAAGACACGCTGCGCGAGGATGTCCCGCTCAGCCTTCAGTGCGGTGATTTCGGCATCACTCGCCGCCAGAAGCGCCATCAACTCCGCAACAGTCGGGGAGCCGGTTCGAGTCATCGTATTGTTGAATCGGAAGCCTCCCCTTCCGTCAACCGGCAACCTCACCCGACAAATTCATAGTGCCGCACCGGGTGGCGGACCATCGCGTCGAGATCAATGCCGTCGAGCAGCCATATGTGGACGGCCCCCTTCTTGCAAGATGTCGGGCAGAGTTTGATCGGATCGCTTGCGTT
>NZ_JAERQD010000179.1 GCF_016735695.1 Microvirga zambiensis WSM3693
GCGCTCGCGGCAGTATGGGAGGGCGTTCCCTTGCAGCGCTGCACGGTGCACAAGCTGCGCAACCTGCTCGCCCATGCGCCCAAGCGTCTGCATGAGGAGATCACGGCCGATTACACGGATATGATCTATGCCGCCACGGCCGAGGAGATGAAGGAGCGGCGCAAAGCCTTTGTTCGCAAATGGCAGCTGCGGCATCCGGCGGTGGCCGACAGCCTGGAGGAGGCCGGCGAGGCACTGTTTGCGTTCACAAAGCTGCCGCCCTCGCAGTGGAAGTCGGCCCGAACCACCAATGCGATCGAGCGGCTGCATGAGGAGTTCAAGCGGCGGATCAAGACCCAGACGGTGCTGCCTTCAGCGGCGACCGCGGCCATGCTGTTCTGGGCGCTGCTGGCGTCCGGCCAGATCACGATGCGCAAGGTCGACGGCTGGAAGACGCTTCCCAAAATCTCATCGAGCCAGGAGATGATTGACGTTGCTGCTTAACCCCATATCCTAAGCATGCTGGAGACTGCGCCACTCCAATTTCTACAGCCCTCGCGCCGCTGCCGCGGGTGAGCGCCAATCATACTCACCCACACCCTAAAGGCAGAGTCTGGTCCTGCCGGCGCTTGCAATTAGCCCGGTTAATTCACGGCGCCCCTTTTAATGTCTGCTGTGCGAGCCTTGCTGGTGGTTCCGACCGGATTTCAGGCATGACTTCACCACCGCCGAGCCTTCGGCTGGGTGAACCGTCCCGGGATTCCCGGAGGCTCCAACTCCTGACAGGATGGAGCCATGACGAAGCGAACACCCCCATATTCCCCAGAGGTCCGCGAGCGGGCGGTCCGGATGGTTTTCGAGCACCGCAACGAGTACGCCTCGCAGTATGAGGCGATCCTGTCGATTGCGGCCAAGATCGGCTGCTCGCGTGAGACGCTGCGCCACTGGGTGCGGCAGGCCGGGTGCGACCAGGGCCTTCGCCCGGGGCCGACGAGCGCGGAGCAGGAGAAGATCAAGGCGCTCGAACGGGAGGTGCGGGAATTGCGCCAGGCCAACGAGATCCTGCGCAAGGCCAGCGCGTATTTTGCCCAGGCGGAGCTCGACCGCCGCTTCAAGCCATGAAGGCCTTCATCGACGAGCATCGCGAGGTCTACGGGGTCGAGCCGATCTGCCGTGTGCTGCCGATCGCCCCGTCGACCTACTACGAGCATGCCGCCCGCAAGGCCGATCCCGACCGCAGGCCGGCCCGGGAATGCCGGGACGCCGACCTCAGCCAGGGGATCCGCCGGGTCTTCGCGGAAAACTTCGGCGTCTATGGGGTGCGCAAGGTCTGGCGCCAGCTGCAGCGTGAGGGCATTGATGTTGCGCGCTGCACGGTCGCCCGGCTGATGCGGCAGATGGGCCTGAAGGGTGTGGTGCGCGGCAAGAGCGTCAGGACGACCGTCAGCGACGCTGGCGTGCCGTGCCCGCGCGACCGGGTCAACCGGCAGTTCACGGCGCCGCGGCTGAACGCCTTGTGGGTGAGCGACTTCACCTATGGTGCGCCTCGTCCCGGATGGTCCGGGGTGCATATGTCTGGAATGCGATGAGAAAGGAGGAA
>NZ_JAERQD010000017.1 GCF_016735695.1 Microvirga zambiensis WSM3693
ACCCACGCCTTGGGAGCCGCGCCGCTGCAAGACGTGGGTGCCCGGGACAAGCCCGGGCATGACGGCGAGGGGGCGGGCATGACGGTGGAGGGGATCATGACGGCGCAGGGTGGGATGACGGCGCAGGGTGAGATGACGGCGAGGGAAACGTCATCCCGGGAGGAGCGTGGCGCTGTCATCCCGGACGGCGCAGCCGAGTCGGGATCGCTGGACGAATAAAGCGCTGTCATCCCGGCGCAGGCCGGGATCCATAACCGCCGACGCTGCAGGACCATGCGCAACGTGGATCGCCTGGTCCCGAGACGACGTGGTTCCGGATCCCGCCGCTGTCCACGCCGCTTCGGTGGGAGCCGTGCATTGCGACTCTCCGCACCCGCCGCACGGCTTTCCCACCAAGGGGTGGCTCGGAAGGGGTACAAAGCCGCCAAACGCCTTGCGCAGCTTGGGTTTCATTGGAATAATTTCGCTCCCCGACGGCATCCGGGGCATGGATGTGCCGGATTGGGAAAAGGTCCAGCCCGGGAGGGGTGACCGATGGGTGAAGTGCTGTCGCAGCGCAGACTGTCGGAACTCATCGGAGCGATCTACGATTGTGCCCTCGATCCCGGCCGCTGGGAGCCGACGCTGGCGGAGGTCGCCGACACCTTCGATTGCGCGGTGGTCTCGCTGACCCTCAACGATCTGCACAAGAACCGCTTTCTCATCAACAAGGCCGCCGGCTGGCAGCCGGATCTGCTGCAGCTCAAGTCCGAGCGGCATGTGGGTGAGATCAATGCGCGGCTGACCGAATGGCTGACCCTGCAATCCTCCATCGACGAGATGTTCGTGACGTCGCATCACCTGGGCGACGACTACGTCCGGACCTCGGCCTATGCGGAAGAATGCCTGAAGCCGCAGGGCATCGTCGACATCATGCACATGTTCCTGATGCACACCCACCGGCAGTTCGCGGAGATCGGCCTCGGCCGGCATGAGAGCCAGGGCATCATCACCGAGCGGGAGATCGAGCTCGGACGCCTGCTCCTGCCGCATCTGCGCAAGGCGGTGACGATCAGCGACATTCTGGACGTGCGCTCGATCGAGCGGGCGCACATGGCAGAGGCACTGGATGCCCTTCGCTGCGGCGTCGTGCTCACCGATGCGCGCGGCGGGATCCTGCACGCCAACCGCTCGGCCGAGCGGATGATGGGCCAGGGCAGCCCGATCCGCAGCGTCCGGCGGGTGCTTGCGGCGAGCGCGTCTTCCGCCAGCCGCGACCTGCGCAGGGCGATCCACGTCGCCGCCCGGCACGAGGCGCGGCCCGGCGAGACGAGCGCCGCCATCCGCCTCACCGACACCGACCAGCCTCCGGCCTATGCCCATGTGCTGCCGATGGCGACCGGCGAGCTGCGCACGCGGCTGCAGCCCAATGCGGTCGCGGCAATCTTCATCGGCGTGCCCGACGAACATAACGGCATCGGCCTCCTCGCCCGCGCCTTCAACCTCACGGCGGCCGAGATCCGGATCATGGAAAGCCTGATGGCCGGGCATACGCTGGCCGAGACCGCGCGGCATTTCGGCATCGCCCGCTCGACCGCCAAGACCCATCTCGACCACATCTTCGCCAAGACCGGCGTCTCGCGGCAGACCGAGCTCGTCCGCCTGACCATGCAGTTGACCCAGCCCGTCCACGGCCCGCCGCGCGATTTCGGGTATTCCCGATCCGAGACGGGACGCATGAGCGGCCTGAGTTAGTCCCAGAGACCGCATCGAATGCATCCCAAAAGCGGAAATCCACTTTTGGGAACAATCCGAAGCTAGATGCTCATCTCCCAAGCCTTGGCGGCCATCAGCACTCCGAGCCCGCCGAGGATCAGGCCGGAGGCCCGGTTGATCAGGTTCAGCACCGTCACGTTGAGCTTCGAGCGCAGGGCCGCGACGCTGCCGCTGACGATCAGCCACCAGCTCACCGAGGCGCAGATCACGCCGGCGATCATCGTCGAGGCCGCCGTCGGAGCCGGCGCCGCAACGGTCGGCAGCACGGCGGCCAGCAGCGCTGGAGTCAGCGGGTTGAGAACGGCGCAGGCGACCGCGCTGCAATAGGACGATACGGCGCTGCGCCGCTCCGCCACCGATCCGGCGATGGAGACCGTCCGGCGCAGGACGCGAGCGGCAAACCAGAGCAGGAGGCACGCCGAGACCACGGAGACGAAGGCCTGGCTGTTGCCGAGAACCGGCGTGATCGCGGGCCCGATGCCCAGCACCGCGCAGGTGGTATAGGCCGCGAGCACGGTCGCGGCCCCGAGACCGGTGGCAAAGCCCGCCGCCGCTCCATAGACCAGCGCCCGCTGGATGCAGAGCACGCTCATCGGCCCGATGGGCACCGTGATCACGAAACCCACCGTCGCTCCCGACAGAAATGCCGACATGCCGTTCATGACCTGCCTCGCCGAGCCGTTCGGGGCGCCGGTCCTTCCTGGTGCGAGCAGGCCGGGACTGCGCTCTTTCGAAGGTGAAGCGAGGCTAGCGCCGCAGGTCTCCCCGCCGCGTCCACCGTTTGGTGGAGGCGAGGCGTGCGGGTTCAGTCAGAAGTGGAAAATTCGGGGGAGGGCAGGAGCGTCCGTCGCCCTCCACAACTATCGGGGAAGGCAGGTGTTCAGTCTTTTATGGGAATGGAACGCCGGCCTCAGGCCGGCATCTGCGGCTCGATGACTTTCCCGTCCTGCGTGAAGTCATAGATCTTCCCGGTCTCGTTCCAGGAAGGCAGGGCGAGCTTCACGATGTGAGGCGCGAGATCTTCCGGCGTCTTCAAGGTCAGCGGATCCTCGCCCGGCATGGCGGCGCGGCGCATGGCGGTGCGCAGGGGACCGGGATTGAGCAGCATCGCCTTGACCGGGGTCGTTACCGTCTCGGCGGCATAGGTGCGCACGAGCGCCTCGAGGGCAGCCTTCGAGACCGAATAGACGCCCCAATAAGCCCTGTGCCTGTGGGCGGCGCCGGAGGTGATGAAGATCGCGCGGCCGGCATCGGAGGCGCGCAGCAGCGGGTCGAGGGAGCGGATCAGGCGGTAATTGGCGGTCACGTTGACCGCCATCACCTCGTCCCAGACCGGTTGGTCGACATGGGTGATCGGCGCAAGTTCCCCGAGCTGGCCTGCATTGCCGAGCAGGATGTCGAGCTTGCCCCAGCGCTCGTAGATCGCGGCGCCGAGCCGGTCGAGGGCATCGAAATCCTTCAGGTTCACCGGCACGAGGGTGGCCGAGGAGCCTTTTTCGCGGATCTCGTCGTCGAGGGATTCCAGCGCCCCTTGCGTGCGGGCGAGCGCGATGACATGCGCACCGGCCTCGGCGAGAGCAAGCGCAGCGGCGCGGCCGATGCCGCGTGAGGCGCCGGTGACGACCGCGACGCGGTTCTGAAGGGGCTTGTCCATAGTCGTGCTCAGTCCGCTTCGGCGAGAACGGCGAGACGGCGCGGAGTTGCGACCGCGAGGTCCGTCAGCGGCGTCGGGTAATCGCCCGTGAAGCAATGGTCCGTGAATTGCGGGCGCTCCGGATTGCGGCGCTCCTCGCCCATGGCGCGGTAGACGCCGTCGATGGACAGGAACGCGAGCGAATCCGCGCCGATATACTGCCGCATCTGCTCGAGATCGTGGGTAGCGGCCAAGAGCTTCTCCTTCTCCGGCGTGTCGATGCCGTAGAAGTCGGGATGGGTGATCGGCGGGCTGGAGATGCGGAAATGCACTTCCTTCGCGCCGGCATCACGCATCATCCGCACGATCTTCACCGAGGTCGTGCCGCGCACGAGGCTGTCGTCGACGAGCACGATACGCTTGCCGGCAATGGCGGCGCGGTTGGCCGAATGCTTCATGCGCACGCCGAGTTCGCGCACCGACTGGGTCGGCTGGATGAAGGTACGGCCGACATAATGGTTGCGGATGATGCCGAGCTCGTAAGGCAGACCGCAGGTCTGCGCGAAGCCCAAAGCCGCCGGCACGCCGGAATCCGGCACCGGGATCACCACGTCGGCATCGACGGCGGATTCGAGGGCCAGCTCCCGGCCCATGCCCTTGCGCACATCGTAGACGCTGCGGCCGTTCACGATGGAATCGGGGCGGGCGAAGTAGATGTACTCGAAGATGTCCGGGCGCGGAGCGACTTCCGGCGCGAAGCGGAAGGACTCGATGCCCTCGTCCGAGATCACCACGCATTCGCCGTTCTCGACGTCGCGGACGAAGCGGGCGCCGATGATGTCGAGCGCGCAGGTCTCGGAGGCGAGGATGTAGCGGCCATCGAGCTCGCCCAGCACCAGCGGACGGATGCCCAGCGGGTCGCGGGCGCCGATCAGCTTCTTGTTGGTGAGCGCCACCAGGGCGTAGGCGCCTTCGATTTTCTGGATCGCTTCGACGAAGCGGTCGACGACCCGGTCCTTGCGGCTGCGGGCGACGAGGTGGACGATCACCTCCGTATCTGTCGTCGACTGGCAGATGGCGCCGTCGCGGATGAGGCTGCGGCGAAGAGTGAGGCCGTTGGTCAGGTTGCCGTTATGAGCGACCGCGAAGCCGCCGCCATCGAGTTCGGCGAAGAGAGGCTGCACGTTGCGCAGGACGGTCTCGCCGGTGGTCGAGTAGCGGGTATGGCCGATGGCCGAGAGGCCGTCGAGGCGTTCGATGGTCGCCCGGTCGGAGAAGTTGTCGCCGACGAGACCGAGCTTGCGCTCGGAATGGAAGACCGAACCGTCGAAGGAGACGATGCCCGCCGCCTCCTGGCCGCGGTGCTGCAGGGCATGGAGGCCGAGTGCCGTGATGGCGGCGGCGTCCGGATGCCCGTAGATGCCGAAGACGCCGCATTCTTCACGCAGAGTATCGCCGTCGAGGTCCAGGTTCACCTGCTTCGGGGTGACCTGCCACGTCTCAGACAAAGCAGACATCGTTATCACCTTGGGATTCGCGCCCCCACCGGCGCCGGCCCTTATGTAGTCGGCCTTGGGCCGAACGCCAATGGCTATGTTGCCGCTGTCGGAAACGTGAGCGGAAAAGCTCAGCTCCGCCGCTGCGGCGTCTGGGGTGCCGCCGGAGCAGCGGGCGCGGGCGTTGCCGGGCGCTGCGGATCGGGCTCGGCCGGCTCGGCTTCCGTCGGTGCTTCCTTGTTGCGCAGCCGCTGGATCAGGGCCTCGGCATTCTCCGGCAGCATGGCGATGATGCTGTCGCGGGCGTTCTCCATGGCCGGGCGGGTCTTGGAGGCAGTCGCCCACGGGGGCTCCTTGCCCTGGAGCAGCCAGCCCAGGAAGGCCCAGCCGATGACGCAGATCAGAAAGCCGCGGGCGGCGCCGAAGACGAGGCCCAGCGTCCGGTCCAGCGCCCCGATGCGGGAATCGAGGATCAGGTCGGAGATCTGCACCGTGATGATCGAGACGATGATCAGGGTCACGACGAAGATGCCGCCGATGGCCGCCACGAGGGCCACCGTGTTGCTGCTGATATATTGCTGCGCGATCGGCAGAGCGGTCGGATGCAGGTACCAGGCGGCTGCGGCCGCGACGACCCAGGCGACGATGGCGAGCACCTCCCGGGTGAAACCGCGTACGGCGGCGAGGAGGGCGGAAATCAGGACGATACCGATAACGACGAGGTCCAGAACGGAAACGGGCATGGGGCCGGGCCTACGCGAATGACAGGAATGGAGCCGCCTTTGCGGGTTCGAAGCCTGGCTCTATAGCGTTAAGAAAGGCTTTCGTCACCCTTGGAAGTCCAGCGGCCTGTGCGTGAGCGACGTTGCGACGCTCATACGCACTTGGCTGAGGGGCAGGACAGCGGGCCTCGGGGACGTCGGCTGGTTCCTGCCGCTTAGGGGCTGCCCCTGGAGATCTTGCTTCATCGACGTGCCGGTCTTTGACAGCGAACCGGAACGGCAAGGCCCCGACACATGTCGGGGCCATTGGGACAATGTCAGATAAACAGGAAGTCGTCAGCGCTCAGCGTCGTCCCGGGCTTAAGCTTCAAGATCTCGATGCCCTTGTTTTTGCCGGAGCCGTCGATGTCGAGATAAACGAAGCCATTCTTCTTGTTGTAGAAAATGTAGTCGTTCGAGCCGTCGGGCGTATCGTTTAATTTCGTGCCGATATCGAAGAACTTCTTCTCGAGCTTTTGGCCCTTTTTGAAGATCTGATCGAAGCCGACCGATTTGTTCGGGTTCTTGTCAGGGCGGCCACCTTTGTCATCGGGCTTGCCATCGCTGTCCGAATTTTTCTTGGCCTGGACGTCGTTCGGCTTCGATCCCTTCACCTTGAAGGCCTTCAGAGCTGCGATGCTGATCTGTATCGTATCGTCTGAGGCCTTGAAATCTTCGATATGGTCGAAATGGCCCTTCTTCAGCGGCGAATCGAACACGAAAGTGTCCTGTCCCGCGCCGCCGTAAAGCTTGTCCTTGCCCGTGCCGCCATTGATGGTGTCGTTGCCGCCGAGGCCATAAATCTTGTCGTTGCCGCCGAAGCCATTGACGATGTCATCGTCGGCGGTGCCATAGAGCTTGTTGTCGTTCCAATTTGTACCGTTAATTACCTCAGCCGAGTTGGTGACGGTAATCACGACCTGCTCGATGTAGGAGAGCCCGCCGGCGTCGGTTACTTTCACATTGAGTGTATGTGTTCCGACTTGAGCGTTGTCGAGGCCGGCTTTCAGCTTGATCGCGCCTCCGTAGATTGTGAAATATGGATCAGTGTAGGTCGCACCATTGGTGTCCACCAAGCTATAGGTGAAGGTCTCGCTCCGGTCCTGGTCGATGGCGGACAGGGTCGCTACGATTGCATCGAGAGGGCTGTTCTCGGCGATTGTTCCGCCTGTAACGAGAATATCCGTTGGAGCGTACTCGTTCACATTGGTGACGTTGATCGCGACTGACGCGGGATCGACTTCTGTCGGATCTACCGTGGAAGTACTCGTGGCAGTGATTGCGAGATCGAAGGAATTCAGGACGCTTTCAAAGTCGAAGAAGCCGGCCGTTTTGATGCGCAGTTCGTCGCCGACGATCTCGAAATACTGGGCGAAGCCTCCGGCAAGCTGAAAGACGAAGCTTTCTCCGTCGGCACCATCAATGACACCTAGGGTGGCAACGACATCGCCAGCTTCCGGGTTCTCCGCAATGTCAATGGTGGACAGAATATCGATCGTAGCCATGGAAGTCCTTAAGCGCTCATTGATCAGCTCGATACCTCTTTAGAGGTACCTTGGAAGGATAGAGGCCGAGCACTGTTATGGAATTGTTCTAAACTGTCAATTCACGCAAATCGTCGTCTGGGTGCTTGCAACGATTCACGGACTATTATGACGCCTTGCGCCGCCGGACCGCGATATTCGCGACGAGGTCGGTGATGTGGCCGATGGCGGAGGTGGCGAGCGGGAGACGCTCGTTTTTCGAGCCCTTGGCCTTGTCGAGCCTCGGCTGGGGCGAGATCGCGCTCGCGAAGCCGAGCTTGGCCGCTTCCTTCAGGCGCGCCTGCTCCTGGGCCACCGGGCGGATCGCGCCGGAGAGGCCCATCTCGCCGAAATAGACCGTGTCCGGCGGCAGGGCATTCCCTGACAGGGACGAGATCAGCGCGGCAGCGGCCGCCAGATCGGCGGCAGGTTCCGTGATGCGCAGGCCCCCGGCGACGTTGAGATAGACATCGTGCATGCCGAGCTTCAGCCCGCCATGAGCCTCGAGCACCGCCAGCACCATGGACAGACGGCTCTGGTCCCAGCCGACGACGGCGCGACGCGGCGTCCCGAGGGAGGTCGGCGCCACGAGGGCCTGGATCTCGACGAGGAGCGGGCGCGTGCCCTCCATGCCGGCGAAGACGGCCGTGCCCGGCGTCGCCATGTCGCGGCCGGCGAGAAACAATTCGGACGGATTCGGCACCTCGCGCAGGCCCTGGTCCGACATCTCGAACACGCCGATCTCGTCGGTGGGGCCGAAACGATTCTTCACCGCGCGCAGGATGCGGAAGTGATGGCCGGTATCGCCTTCGAAGGAAACCACTGCATCGACCATGTGCTCGACCACACGGGGTCCGGCGATCTGGCCGTCCTTGGTCACGTGGCCGACGAGGATCACGGCGGTGCCGGTGGTCTTTGCGAAGCGGATCAGCGCCTGGGCCGAGCCGCGCACCTGGGTCACGGTGCCCGGCGCCGATTCCACCGTCTCGGTCCACATGGTCTGGATCGAGTCGATGATGGCGAGCGCCGGCGGACGGCCCTGGCTCAAGGTGGCGATGATGTCCTCGACATTGGTCTCTGACGCGAGCTCGACCGGCGCCTGTCCGAGGCCGAGGCGCTCGGCGCGCAGGCGTACCTGCGCCACGGCCTCTTCGCCGGAAATGTAGGCGACGCGCTCGCCCCTTTTCGCGAGAGCGGCGGTGGCCTGCATGAGAAGCGTCGACTTGCCGATGCCCGGATCGCCGCCGAGCAGGATGACCGAGCCGTGCACGAAGCCGCCGCCGGTGACGCGATCGAGCTCGGCGATGCCGGAGGGCGTGCGCGGTGCTTCCTTGGTCTCGCCGGAAAGACCTTCGAGCGGGAAGATCCGGCCCTTGGCGCGCGATGGACGTGTGGCGACCGGCCCTGCCATCGGGCTGGCGGAGCCGGTTTCCTCGACGATGCTGTTCCAGCCGCCGCAGGCCTCGCACTTGCCTTTCCAGCGGTTGTAGACCGCGCCGCATTCCTGGCAGACGAAGGAGGGGTGACGCTGCTTCGCCATCAGCCGTCTCCGCCGCGATAGACGCGGGCATAACGTGCGCCGAGATTGGTCAGGATCTCGTAGCCGATGGTGCCGGCGCGCCGGCCGACCTCGTCGATCGTCAGATCGCCGCCGATCAGGGTGACGGTATCGCCGCGCTTCACCTGATCCTCCGGCACATCGGTCACGTCGATGGTGATCAGGTCCATGGAGACGTTGCCGGCGAAGGGGCAGGCCTGCCCCGCCACGATCGCCATGCCGGCGAGCAGCTCGTCGCCGCTCTTGCCGTGAGCGCTCGCCGCGCGGGGATAGCCGTCGGCATAGCCGACTGACAGCGTCGCGATGCGGCGCCTGGTGAGAGCGAGCCAGCGGCCGTTATAGCCGACCGTGTGATCGACCTCGACCCAGCGCAGTTGCGAAATCCGTCCTTCCAGCCCGACGACGGGCTTCATGGGGTTCGTCCGGTCGGGCGTCGGATTGCCGCCATAGAGCGCATAGCCCGGACGGGCGAGGTTGAAATGCGGCTTCTCCTTCAGGAAGATGCCGGAGGAATTGGCGAGCGATGCCGGAACGTCCGGCAAAGTGGCACGCACCGCATTGAAGGCCTCGATCTGCTGGAGGTTGAGAGAGTTGTCGCTCTCCTCGGCGCTGACGAAATGGCTCATCAGAAGCGCGGTTTCGAAATCGTTCAGCTCCTTTAAGTCCTTGAGCGTCAGGCCCTGCGGCACCGTGAGGCCGAGCCGGTTCATGCCGGTATCGACATGGATCGCGGCCTTGAACCGCCGCCCTTCGGCGCGAGAGAACGCAGCCCATTCCTCGATATCCTCGAACGAGCCGAGCACCGGGCGAAGATCGAACTCCGCATAGCTTGCGCAGGTGCCGGGAAAGAGCCCGTTCAACACATAGATCGCCGCATCGGGCGCGACAGCGCGGGCACGGATCGCCTCGCTCAGGTGTGCGACGAAGAAAGTGCTACAGCCTGCTTTGCCGAGCGCGGGCACGGCCTTCTCGATGCCGATGCCATAGGCATTCGCCTTGACGACGGCGGCGGTGTCCACGCCGCCGGCATTGTCGCGTAAGGTGCGCCAGTTCGAGGCGAGTGCATCGAGATCGATGTGGAGGACACCACCCGCGGCGTTTTCAGGGATCTCGCGAAGGGTGTTGGTCTGAGAGGTATGCTTGGTCAATCGCCAATCCGTTCGGGAAGTTTGTCTTCATCCGCAAGGTCGGTGAAGCGTGTGATGTCGGCCTGGAAGGCCAGCTGCACGGTGCCGGTCGGTCCGTGACGCTGCTTGCCGATGATGACCTCGGCCTTGCCGTGGACCTGATCCATTTCCGACTGCCACTTGAAGTATTCCTCGGTGCCGGGCTTCGGCTCCTTGTTCTTCAGATAATACTCTTCGCGGTAAACGAACATGACCACGTCGGCGTCCTGCTCGATCGAGCCCGATTCACGGAGATCCGACAATTGGGGCCGTTTGTCGTCGCGGGATTCCACCTGGCGGGAGAGCTGGGACAGGGCCACCAGCGGTACCGACAGCTCCTTGGCGAGCGCCTTGAGGCCGGTGGTGATCTCGGTCAATTCCTGCACGCGGTTCTCGCCCTTCTTGGAGGAGCCGGAGAGGAGCTGGAGGTAGTCGACGATCAGGATATCGAGGCCGCGCTGACGCTTGAGACGGCGTGCGCGGGCGGTGAGCTGCGCAATGGAGATGCCGCCGGTCTGGTCGATGTAGAAGGGGATCGACTGCATCTCGCGGGCGGCTTCCGTTATCTTGTAGAAATCGTCCTCGCGCATGTCGCCGCGGCGGATCTTGTAGGACGGCACGCCGGATTGCTCGGCGATGATACGGGTCGCGAGCTGCTCGGCGGACATTTCGAGGGAGAAGAAGCCGACGATGCCGCCGTTGACCGTCTTCAGGGTGCCGTCCTGCTGCTTTTCAGCCCGGTAGGCCTTGGCGATGTTGAACGCGATGTTCGTCACCAGCGAGGTTTTGCCCATGGCCGGACGTCCGGCGAGGATGACAAGATCCGACGGCTGCAGACCGCCGAGGGACTTGTCGAGGTCGATCAGCCCCGTGGAGACGCCCGACAGGGCGCCCTCGCGCTTGTAGGCCGCGGCCGCCATGTCGATGGCGGCGGTCAGCGCGTCCGAGAAACGCTGGAAGCCGCCGTCGGCGCGGCCGGTTTCCGCAATCGCGTAGAGACGCCGTTCCGCCTCCTCGATCTGCTCGCGCGGTGAATTTTCGACGGGGGCGTCGAAGGCGCTGTTGACGATGTCCTCGCCGATATTGATGAGGTTGCGGCGGATCGCGAGGTCGTAGATCGTGCGGCCGTAATCCTCGGCGTTGATGACGGTGGTCGCCTCGGCCGCGAGACGGGCAAGGTACTGGGACACCGTGATGCCGCCGAGATCCTGATCGCCCAGGAAGGTCTTCATGGTGATCGGAGTGGCGATCTTGCCGGCCTTGATCAGGCTCGTCGCCACCTCATAGATCCGCCGGTGCAGGTCTTCGATGAAATGGCCGGCCTCGAGGAAGTCGGAGACGCGGTAATAGGCATCGTTATTGACCAGGATCGCACCCAGCAGGGCCTGTTCGGCCTCGATGTTGCTGGGGGGCGTCCGAAACTGCGGCTCGGCGGTCTCGAGACGGGCGATCAGGGCGTTGGCGGTGGCCATCTGGCGCTCCGAAAACAGGGAAGGGTTAGAGTCTCTTAGACCGGAATTCGTGTCCTAAAGGTTGCCGGGTGGACACGAAGCCGGGACTCTTCCCAATCTGTCCTCGCTGTCCTCGATTCTCACAGTTCATCTTTTCGGAAGGCTCCTGGCTTGACTCTCCGGCAAGCCCGGAACGCAAAGAAAAAACGCTCCCCGTCGAATCGACGGAGAGCGCGATTTTAGAACAAAGCGAGAACTTGAACAAGCGCTCGAGCTTAACCCGACCCTCACGTCATGGCCGGGCTTGTCCCGGCCATCCCGATACGATGAAGCGCGGCGCTTCAAGCTATCGGGATCACCGGCACTGATCCCCGGAACAAGTCCGGGGAGGTGATGACGTGGAGAGATACTTTCCCGATGACTCTCGCGAGTCGCCGGGAAGGGTGGAGAGATCTCAGAGCTCTTCGTCGCCGCCGGCTTCGGCCAGTGCAGCACCGACCTCGAGGCCGAGATCGTCGAGGTTGGTCTCTTCGCGGGTCGTGACCGACTCGCCGCGAGCCTGGCGCTCGGCTTCCTCGGGGCTGCGGGCGACGTTGATGGTCACCTGAACCTCGACCTCCGGATGGAGGGCGACCGGCACCTTGTGCAGGCCGATGGTCTTGATCGGCTGGTTGATGGCGATCTGGTTGCGATCCACCGTGAAGCCGTTCTGGGTCATGATCTCGGCGAGGTCGCGGGTCGAGACCGAACCGTAGAGCACGCCGGTCTCGCCGGCCTGGCGCAGGATGGTGAAGCTCTGGCCGTTCAGCTTTTCGCCGACGCCCTCAGCCTCGTTGCGGCGCTCGAGGTTGCGGGCCTCGAGCTGAGCGCGCTGGGCGTCGAAATGCTTCTTGTTGGCATCCGTGGCGCGCAGAGCCTTGCCGCGCGGCAGGAGGAAATTGCGTGCATAGCCGGAGCGGACCTTAACGGTCTCGCCCATCTGACCGAGCTTTGCGACGCGCTCGAGAAGGATCACTTCCATGGTTGTCTCCTTTAGGTTCGTGATCAGGTGGAAAGGGTAGTCGGCGGACCCGGCCGCCTGCCGACGCGGCGGCGCAGGCCGAAAACGGAATCGGCGAGGCCGAAGAGGGCCAGGGCAACCATCAGGATGCCCTGGGTGATGATGACGAGGACGTAGAGGGCCGAGAGCAGGAAGGCGCGGCCGGATTTGCCCCGCGTCCGGTCGTGGATGGCGGCGAGTCCCTGCAGGGCGAAGGCCATGATGAAGGCGCCCGCCAGCGCCATGCCCAGCGCGCCGAGGAAGCCGTCGATCGTGGCGAGCGCGAGCGCAGCGACCAGGATCAGCCCAGCCGAGCGTGGCATGACGAGTTCCGGAACCGGAGGCCAGGGACGCGGCAGCCGCTTAGAGGCCTGGACGATGCGGGCCGCGGCCCAGAGATAGAGCACCAGGACGGTGGTGAAGCCCTGGGCCGAGAGAAGCGGCGTCGCGCGGGCGAGGAGGCCGACCAGCTCTTCGCGGGTCTCTGCATCGAGGGCACCGGGGCCGGAGGAGGTGAACTGGGTATTGACGAAGGCCTCGGAGACCGCACGGGCATTCTGGTCGAACGCCGCATAATCGCCGCCCGTCGAGATCACGCCGGCGGCAATGATCGTCAAGGCGGCCGTGGCCGCGGTCCAGGCGAGCAGCCGTCCGACCGGATACCATTCCATGGTGCCGTCGGGGCCGGGACGTCCGAGCAGGGCGAGATAGGACAGCCACCAGGCGGGCAGGGCGGTGATGAGGGCAAAGCCGATGCCGCTGAGCGGGGACAGGATCAGCGCGATGGCGAGGCCGCCGACGATTCCCGCCACGAGACCGGAGCGGTGATCCCAGCCGAGGGACACGATCAGAACGGGAATGGGAGCGAGCAGATACAGCACGGCAGCCAGCGGCGTCGCCTTGACGATCACCGCGGTCAGAAGGGCCGATACGAGGCCCGCGCCTATGCCTGTTGCTACAAAATTCATCGTCTCGCTGTCCCGCTGCTCGTGGCAGGGTTAGAGGCTTCCGCCTCAACTGACCTGACGGGTTTTCACCGCCGGGTTACGGAAAAGAAACTCTCCGCCTCATCCTGAGGAGTAGCGAAGCTGCGTCTCGAAGGAGATTCCAGAGAGTGCTGGAACCGCCATCCTGGCCCTTCGAGACGCCGCCTGCGGCGGCTCCTCAGGATGAGGATGGCTATCCGGGAGGCTGCCCGATCCGGGGACCGGGCAGCCGTTAGTCTTAGCGGATCACGTAGGGCAGGAGGCCCAGGAAGCGGGCGCGCTTGATCGCCTGGGCGAGCTCGCGCTGCTTCTTGGCCGACACGGCCGTGATGCGGGACGGAACGATCTTGCCGCGCTCGGAAATGTAGCGGGACAGGAGCTTCGTGTCCTTGTAGTCGATCTTCGGCGCGTTGGGACCTGAGAACGGGCAGGTCTTGCGACGGCGGAAGAAGGGACGACGGCCGCCGCCAGCGGCGCCACCGGTTGCACCAAATGCCATGATTAAGCCTCCTCGCCTTCGCTGGCTGCGCCGTCGAAGCTGCCACCGTCGCGCTCACGGCGCTCGCGGTCCTTGCGCTCGTCGCGGTCGCGCTTCTGCATCATCACGGACGGCTCGGTCTCGAGCTCTTCGACCTTGATGGTCATGAAGCGAAGGATGTCTTCGTTGATGCGCATCTGACGCTCCATCTCGGCCACGGCCGGAGCCGGAGCGTTGAGGTTGAACATCGTGAAATGCGCCTTGCGGTTCTTCTTGATGCGGTAGGCGAGGGACTTCACGCCCCACATCTCGGTCTTGTCGACGCTGCCGCCGTTCTGCTCGATGACGCCCTTGTACTGGTCGACCATAGCCTCGACCTGCTGCGGGGTGACGTCCTGGCGAGCCATGAAGATATGCTCATAGAGAGGCATAATGGGCCTTTCTCAGGGTTTGAGGGTCAAGCCTCGGCACTGGGTGAAGAGTGTCTCGGCCGTTTCGCGCATCCGATCGGCGCCAAGCCCTTCGAGCCTGCAAGGCCCGAGCGATTGTCGAAGGCGGAGACACGGGACGACGGGTCTTAAAAACCCTGCATGGCCAAGCCATACCGTCCGTTCAGCCCCCGGCCGGAGCGAACGCGAAGCGGGGGCTATAGTCGATTTGGGTTGGGAAGGCAAGGGTGGGGATACGTACGGTGTCATCCCCTCGCCCTCTATCGTCATCCCCGGCCTTGTGCCGGGACCCACGCCTTTGCAGCGTGGCGGTTCCAAGGCGTGGGTAGCCGCAACAAGTGCGGCCATGACGGCGGAGGGTGTCATCCCCGACGAGCGAAGCGAGGGAAGGGGATCCACTATCGCGCTCAGCGCCATGGACTCCCTTCCCCTCCGCTAACGCTCCGGCCGGGAATGACACTGTGCGATTTGCCGTTGATAGCCTCACTGGAAGACAAAGGCGCTCTGGTCAATAAGCATCTCTAGGCTAAAACACCCTTATGAACGCTCCTCCCTTACGCCTCGGCGTCAACATCGATCACGTCGCCACCATCCGGAACGCCCGCGGCGGTGTCCATCCGGACCCGGTCCGAGCCGCGAACATGGCCGTCCTTGCGGGCGCGGATGGGATCACCGCCCATCTCCGCGAGGACCGGCGCCATATCCGGGATGCGGATATGAGGCGTCTCAAGCAGGAACTGTTCGTGCCGCTCAATTTCGAGATGGCGGCGACCTCCGAGATGATCGGCCTTGCGACGCAGCTGCACCCCCATGCGGCCTGCCTGGTCCCGGAAAAGCGCGAGGAGCGCACGACGGAAGGCGGGCTCGACATCATCGGCTCCCATGCCCATCTGCGGCCCGCGATCAAGGAATTGAAGGGCGAGGGCATCCGGGTGTCCCTGTTCGTCGAGCCGGAGATCGAGGTCATGGACGCCGCCTGCGACCTTCAGGCGCCCGTGGTCGAGCTTCACACAGGCACCTATTGCGAGGCGGTGGTCGATGGGGACCAGGACCGGATCGTCCATGAACTGGAGCGCCTGCGCCGGGCGGCGGAGCACGGCGCCAGGATCGGTCTCGAGATCCATGCGGGGCATGGGCTCGCGCTCGACTCGGTCCGGCCGGTCGCTGCCATTCCCCAGATCGTCGAGCTCAATATCGGCCATTCCCTGATCGGCGAGGCGATCTTCCTCGGGCTCGACGAGGCCGTTCGCCGGATGCGCGCCGCCATGGACGAAGGCCGGGCTCAGGTGCGGGCATGATCCTGGGCATCGGATCCGATCTCTGCGACATTCGGCGCATCGAAAGCTCCATCGAGCGCTTCGGGGACCGGTTCACCCACCGCATCTACACGGAGGGCGAGCGGGCAAGGAGCGACCGCCGAGCCGCCCGTGCTCCGTCCTATGCGCGGCGCTTCGCCGCCAAGGAGGCCTGCGCCAAGGCGCTCGGGACGGGTCTGAGCCGGGGCGTGTTCTGGCGCGACATGGAGGTGGTCAACCTGCCGAGCGGCCGGCCGACCATGCGCCTGACCGGCGGGGCGCTGGAGCGTCTGAAGGCCATGACGCCGCAGGGCCACAGGGCCGTGGTTCATATCTCCCTCACGGACGATCCGCCGATGGCTCAAGCCTTCGTGATCATCGAGGCGCTTCCTATCTGAGGGAGGGGCTGCGTTGCGGCGGGACGCACCTTAGGTTAGAGCATGGCCCGGCAGATGCGGTCGAAAGCGGTTTGCACTCGGAGCTGAGTGCAATCCTCTCTCGACGGTCGCGACGGTGGAGGATGGATCCACCGTCCATCCAAGATCATAGGTCGAAAGACGTGAGCGACAAAACCAGCAAATACGTAGGTACCGGCGTGAAGAACGAAGAAGGCGGCCTCTGGGAAACCATCAAGGTCATCATCCAGGCCCTCCTGATCGCGGTCGTGGTCCGCACCGTGCTGTTCCAGCCCTTCAACATCCCGTCGGGGTCGCTGATCCCGACGCTGCTGATCGGCGACTATCTCTTCGTGTCGAAATATTCCTACGGCTATTCGAAGCACTCCATTCCCTTCAGCCCCGGCATCTTCTCCGGGCGCATCTTCGGTTCGGAGCCGAAGCGCGGCGAGATCGTCGTGTTCAAGCTGCCCAAGGACAATTCGACCGATTACATCAAGCGTGTGATCGGTCTGCCGGGCGACAAGATCCAGGTCATCAACGGCGTGCTGAACATCAACGGCCAGCCGGTCCAGCGCGAGCGGGTGGAGGACTACAAGACCACTGACCTCTATGGCCGCACCATCAGCGTGCCGCAGTACCGCGAGACCCTTCCGGGCGGCGTGACGCACTTCGTCATCGAGCGCGACAACGATCGCGGCTATTGGGACAACACCAACGTCTACACGGTGCAGCCCGGCCATTTCTTCATGATGGGCGACAACCGGGACAACTCGACCGATTCCCGTGATGATGCCAGCGTCGGCCAGGTGCCGTTCGAGAACCTCGTCGGCCGGGCCGAGATCATCTTCTTCTCCATCGACGAGAGCGCATCGCTCTGGCGTCCCTGGGAATGGCCGCAGAAGATCCGCTGGAACCGCCTCTTCGAGCGGATCCGGTAAAGCCGTGGCCCGACGCAAACCGAACCTCGATGAGCTTCTGAACAAGCTCGGTTACCGCTTTGAAAAACCTGAGCTCCTCGACGAGGCGCTGACCCATGTCAGCGCGCCCCAGTCCGGCGGGCAGAGCTACCAGCGCCTGGAATTCCTGGGCGATCGGGTGCTCGGTCTCGCCATCGCCGAGTTGCTGTTCAGGACTTTTCCGACCGCGCCGGAGGGCGAGCTCTCCCGGCGGCTGGCCGAACTCGTGCGCCGGGAAAGCTGTGCCGAAATCGCCATCGCCTGGGATGTCGGCCCCTATCTGAAGCTCGGCGCCGGCGAGGCGCATTCCGGGGAGCGGCGCAACCAGACCATCCTGGCGGATGTCTGCGAAGCGATCATCGGAGCGGTCTTCCTCGACGGCGGCTACGAGGCTGCCAGTGACCTCGTCGAGCGGTCCTTCCAGGAATTGCTCGAGGCCCCGCGCCGACCGCTCCGCGACCCGAAGAGCGCCCTGCAGGAATGGGCCCAAGGGCGAGGCCTGCCGCCGCCGACCTATTCGGTGGTGGAACAGGTCGGGCCGGACCATGCGCCGAAATTCCGCGTGGTGGTGAAGGTCAAGGGTGCGGACAACGAATTCGGTTCCGGCACGTCGAAGCGCATCGCGGAACAGGCGGCGGCGCGAAGCCTTCTCATGAGAGAGGGCGTATGGACGGAGGAAGAACATGGAGCAGCCTGAGCAGACGGCCACGAAGGCCGGTTTCGTCGCCCTCATCGGCGCGCCGAATGCGGGCAAGTCGACCCTGTTGAACTCCCTCGTCGGCTCCAAGGTCTCCATCGTCTCGCGCAAGGTGCAGACGACCCGGGCGCTGGTCCGCGGCATCGCCATCGAGGGCGAGGCGCAGATCGTCTTCGTGGACACGCCCGGCATCTTCAAGCCGAAGCGCCGACTCGACCGGGCCATGGTGACCTCAGCCTGGGGCGGAGCGGGCGATGCGGACGTGATCGCCCTGCTTCTCGACGCGCGCAAGGGCATCGACGAGGAGGCCGAGGCGATTCTGGCGAAGCTCCCGGAACTCAAGCGGCCGAAGGTGCTGATTCTCAACAAGATCGATCTGATCGAGCGCTCCAAGCTCCTGGAGATGGCCGCGAAGGTCAACGAGATGGTGCCTTTCGCCCATACCTTCATGATCTCCGCCCTGAAGGGCGACGGCATCGAGACCCTGAAGCGCCAGCTCGCCGCAATGATGCCGGAAGGCCCCTGGCTCTACCCGGAGGACCAGATCTCGGATGCGCCTTTGCGCATGCTCGCCGCCGAGATCACCCGCGAGAAGATCTACGAGCGCCTTCACGAGGAGCTGCCGTACCAGTCCACCGTCGAGACGGATCAGTGGCAGGTGCGCCCCGACGGCTCGGTGCGCATCGAGCAGACGGTGTTCGTCGAGCGCGACAGCCAGCGCAAGATCGTGCTCGGCAAGGGCGGGCAGACGATCAAGGCCATCGGCCAGGCAGCCCGCAAGGAGATCGCCGAGATCGCCGAATCGCCCGTGCACCTCTTCCTCTTCGTGAAGGTGCGCGAGAACTGGAGCGACGATCCCGAGCGCTACCGCGAGATGGGTCTGGAGTTTCCGAGGGGCGGCTAACTCTTGTACGCCGTGCGTAGGCCACCCCAGTGGCGGCCGAAGATGCGGATGGGCGCATCCACCTCCTGCATCATCACGACCTTGCCGCCGCCCATGTCGCGGGCGTAGGCCTGGACGACGAAGGGGCGTGTGGAGCGAGCGGCGGTGATGCCGGCGCGGTCGTCGAAGATACGCTTGTTGCGGGCGTTCGCCGCGTTCCACACCGGATCGCCTGCGCGCTGCTGTTGGGCATAGATCCGGTTGTGAACCGGAATGTAGCCGTTGCGGTCGATGGCGAGGCAGAACGCCATGCTCGCATCCGACGCCAGCACCTTTTCGAGGATCGCCGGCAGGAGTCGCTCGAAGACGGTGAGATAGGCCGTGCCGTATTGGACGGGATCCGTGCCCGGCAGCTTCCTGTAGTCGGTGTCGAAGACGGCATCGCGGGCGATCGCACCGTCGTCCACAGCGCGCTCGATCAGGCCCTCGACCTGCCGGGCTGTTTCCTGCGCCAGCAGAATGCGCGGCCTGTAGGCGGCCTCCACTTGGGCGATGAAGCCGTCGATCCGCGCTTGGGCCTCGCCGTCGAGACGGCCGAAGGCGCAATGAAGGCCCATCGCGCTGGCGGCAACGATCCGCACCGGGACCCGGCCCAGATTCTGAATGTCGAGATCGGCGGTGCCGCCTGCCGCGACCGTCAGGTCGACGGCCGGAGCCAGCAGCACGCCGCCGGTGCTGATATCGATCAGCCGCGAGGAGGCGCTCCGTCCTCCGATCCGGATCGTGGCCGGGCGGTCGACAGGCAGGCGGTCGGCCTGACGGCGGTCGCCGAGCTCGCTCTGGCGCATGACCGTGACGAAGCGCTGTCCGAGCGCCTTTGCGAGGCCGTCCGCCGTTTTCGTGGCGCTGTCGGCCTGATGCGCGCGCTCGCTCGCGCCGAGGGAAATGGAATCCACGTCCCCGGCGCGTTCGCTGACCTTGCCGGCGCTGCCGGAGGTGACGCTCGCCAGCCGCGACGTCTCCGCGATGGCGGTATTCTGCTCGCCGACCGAGTGGCGCACGCTGTCGAAGACCGGGCGCACGCTCTGGATCGCCTCGACCACCTCCGTCACCGCACCGGTCGATGCCTGGGCCGTCTCGCGCAGACGGTCGATCCGCTGACGGATGTCGTCGGCGGCCTTGCCGGTTTGGGTCGAAAGCATCTTCACTTCGCTTGCCACGACCGCGAAGCCGCGCCCGGCCGCACCTGCGCGCGCCGCCTCGATGGTGGCATTGAGGGCGAGCAGATTGGTCTGGCGCGCGACCGAGGAGATCGTGTCGACGATCCCGACGATCTCCGCCGTGGCGGCGGAAAGCTGCGCGATGAGATCGCTCGCCTTCTGCGCCGCCTGGATCGCGTTGTCGACGCGCTCGCCGGCGTGGTTCATGGCACGGCCGATCTCGGCCGAGGTTACCGCGAGTTCCTCGGTGGATGAGGCAAGCGAAAGGGTTTCGTGCGACGCCGTCCGGCCGGCTGAGGGCAGTTCTCCGGCGTGGGCGCGGATATCGGCGAGATCCTTTTCCACCGATGCCACATCCGCGGCCGCAACCGCGATGGCCTGGGTGACGCCCAGGATCGCCTTCAGAACATCTGCCTCCAGGGCGTCCACCACCTCCGTATTGAGGCGGTCTTCGCGCGGGGCAGGGGGTGTCGATTCCTCCGGAACGAGGCGAATGTTCTCGTTTGCCTCGTCTTGTTGTGGAGCGCGCCGCAGAATACCGAACATTGCCGGGCTCTCGTCCTTTATGTTGTTAACTCAACGTCACCTGAAAAGGTTAATGAAGGCGAAATACTTGGCTCGTTTCCGTCGAAGGTCGTAATCGGACAGCGAGACCTTTGCCGGCCGTCGTTTCGTGCAGGGATTTGTCCCGGAGCCAAATATTCCCTAAAGTAATCTGTCCGTTCGACGTCGACATTAGGGAGCGTGGATGAGCAGCCCTACCGATCAGACGACGCAAAGGCGTCTCGCAGCGGTCCTCGCCGCTGACGTGGTGGGCTATTCGGATCTGATGTCGAAGGACGAGGAGGGCACCCTGGCCCGGCTGAGGGACCTGCGCCGTCAGGTGATCGAGCCGGGCATCCAGGCTCATCGCGGCCGGCTTGTAAAAACCGTCGGCGACGGATTTCTCGTCGAGTTCGCGAGCCCGCTGTCGGCTATCCGCTGTGCGGTCGATCTGCAGGAGGCGGTTGCCGCCTCTTCGGACGGCGATGCCAAGCCGTTCCGGCTCCGCATCGGCATCAACCTCGGCGACATCATGATCGAGGAGGACGGCGACATCTTCGGCGATGGTGTGAACATCGCATCCCGCCTGGAACAGATGGCGTTGCCGGGCGGGATCTGCCTGTCCGCCAAGGTCTATGAGGAAGTTCGCGACAAGCTTCGCCTCGCATTCGAGGACCTTGGCGAGCATCAGTTCAAGAACATCGGCCGACCGATCCGGGTCTACTGCATCCTGCTGAGCACGGATGGCGCGCTCGCTCATGGCGAGCGGAAGCTCTCAGCTCCTGCGACCGAGGGGCCATCCATCGCGGTCCTGCCTTTCACGAACCTCAGCAAGGATCCGGAGCAGGAATACTTTGCCGACGGCATCGTCGAGGACATCATCTCGGCCCTGTCCCGGTTCAGGACCTTTCTCGTCATCGCCCGAAACACGACCTTCACTTACAAGGGACGGTCGGTGAACGTACCGCAGGTCGGCCGCGAACTCGGCGTGCGTTATGTGCTCGAAGGCAGCGTCCGGCGCTCCGGCGACAGGATTCGCATCACGGCGCAGCTGATCGATGCCGCGACGGGCATGCATCTGTGGGCCGAGCATTACGACGGCGTCGTCGCGGACGTGTTCGATCTGCAGGATCAGATCACCGCTAGCGTGATCGGGTCGATTCAGCCCTCGATCAGAGCGGCTGAGATCGAGAGAGCAAGGCGCAAGCGCCCCGACAATCTTGATGCATACGATCTCGTCATGCGTGCGCTGCCCAATGTCTGGGCTCTCGAATACGATGCCAATCAGGAGGCGACGAGGCTGCTCGAGGAGGCTCTTCGTCTCGACCCGAACTATCCGCTCGCTCTGTCCCTCGCCGCATGGTGCCGCGGTCAAAGGATTGTCTATAACTGGTCTTCGAATGTTGCGGAGGACAAGCGTGAAACGCTGCGCGAAGCGCAGGCTGCAGCGGTACTGGGCCACGATGATCCCTTCATCCTGACCGTCCTTGGAGCGGCTCTGACCATCACCCGTGAATATCAGCGGGCTGCAGCGATGCTCGATCGGGCGCTGTCGCTTGATCCGAACTCGGCCTGGGCATGGAACCGCAGCGGATGGCTGCGCGACTATACGGACGAGCCCGAGATCGCCATCGAACATTTCGAACGCTCGCTGCGCCTAAGCCCCTTCGATCCCATGGCCTTCAACTGCGAACTCGGCATCGGCGGCGCCCACTTCGTCGCGAAGCGCTACGAAGCGGCGGCACACTGGATGGCAAAGGGTTTGGTGTCGAAGCCGTCGGCGACTTGGATCCACCGGACCCTGGCGCCGTCCTATGCCCTGGCGGGAGAACTCGACAAAGCGCGGGGCAGTGTCGGCGAACTGCTCAAGGATTATCCCGAGATCAGGATCTCGCACATCCTGCAGGCCCTGGCCTTCAGCAAAGAAGTCCTGGACCGCTTCGCGGACGGCCTGCGTCAGGCGGGGCTGCCGGAATGAAAAAGACCGGGAGGATTTTCTCCTCCCGGTCCTTCGACCCTACTGCTGGTTCTGTCCCTGAAGCAGCGGCGTGATCCGGCGCATGGCGACGCGGCGGTTCTGCCGCTCCGGCGTCTGCGTGTTCACCTTCAGGTATTGCTCGCCGTAGCCCTGCGTCGTCAGATTTTCGGCAGGGATCTGGAAGCGTTCCGAGAGGATCGTCGCAACCGTCTCCGCTCGCCGATCGGAGAGGGTGAGATTGTCCTCATCCGAACCGACGGCGTCGGTGTGGCCTTCGATCAGGAAGATCTCGTTCGGATTTCGCGACAAGGCGGAGCGGATGGCCTGGGCGATGCCCGTCAGCGCACCGGCCTGATCTCCCGCCAGCTCCCACGAACCGAACTCGAAGGTGACGGTGTCGACGTCCACCCGGCGCATGCGCTCGCGCAGCGGCTGGCTGCGGCGAACCTCGTCGAGCGTATAGGAGCGCTCGATGCGGTCGACGGGCGGAGCGGTGAAGGCTTCCACGAGATCCTCCTGCGAGGCGTCCTCCACATCCACGATGTATTCCTCACGCGGAATCCGCACGACCGGCGGCGGCAGGCGGACCACATCCTCCTGGACATAGCCGTAGCCCGGACGGCGATCGATGCCGCCGCGACGGTTCTCGATCAGCACGACCTCCTGACCGGCCGCCTCACGCCGCACCCGCCGGATGAGATTGCCGTCCGAATCCCGCACGGTCACGATCTCGGATCCATCCGGGCGGCGCACGACGGTGTATTCCTCATCAGCGCCGCGGCGCTCGACGCGCACGTCGGCATCGCGATACGTGCGGCGGAACCGCTCGGTCTCGTCATGGCGGATGATGACCTGATTGCCCTCTCGGATGATCGTGCGGTTGCCCGGCTCCTCGATGATGACGCGGTTGCCTTCGCGGCGCTCGCGACGATCGCGACGCAGGTCGTCGATACGCACCTGCGAGGGGTCGAGAGGTGCGGCGCGGCCCGGAAAAGCCTGCTGCGGCGGACGTTGCCCGGGCGCCTGCTGGAAGGGAGCAGAGGGTGCCGGAGGCGTCGGCTGGGCACGGCTCGCAGGAGGCGCCGCGGCCGGAGGCGGGGCAGGCGGCGTAACAGGCTGCACCTGGACCGGGCGCTGGCCGCGGGTCCTGTCCGGGTTCTCCGTATTGTCCGAGCGGCCCGGTCGCTCGCGCTCGGCGGGAGCCTGTTGCTGGATTGGCGCCGGGGGAGCCGCGGGCTGAGCGGCCGGCGGAGGTGCGGCAGGGCGTCCCGGTGTGGCCGGAGCCTGGGGCCGCGGGCGTTCCGCGGGCGGCCGCTCGCGTTCCTGTGTGGCCGGACGTTGCGGTCGCGCCGGCGTCTCCGCCGGGGGCTGAGCCCGCTCGGCAGGGGCTGGAGGCGTGGGTCGGGCCGGGTTCGCGGGAGCGGTGCTGGCCGGCGGTGCAGGCCGCTCGGCTGGCGGTGCGGGCCGCTCGGCCGGCGGGCCCTGCTCGCGGCGCGGACGCCCGGGGCCGTCATCCGGACCCGGCCCACCCGGGCCTGCTCCTCGCGGTGGACGCGGGCCGCGCTCCTCGGAGGCGCCAGGGCCTCTCTGATCCTGGCCGCCCTGATCCTGTCCGCCCTGGCGGCGCTCACCGCCTGGACGGCCGCCACGCTCGCCATCCTGCCCCTGCCGTCGCTGGCGGGCGCCGGGCGGCAATTCCTCGTCGGTTGCCGGCCCGGCCTGGGCCAGGACGAGCGGCGTTTCGGAGGCGGATGGGAGGGCGGAGACGTGCACCGGCAGCAGCATCAGGGGAATAGCGGCACTCGCAAGAAACAGACTGGAAAGCTTCATGATCCTCAATTCATCAAGTGGCAGATTGAAGGTGATCGACAATGACAGGGGGTAGGGTTTGTTCCGCCGAAAGCGGGATTCTGCTTTTGAAACAGAATTTTAGAAGTTCGCGGATATCGTTGAAAAACATGGATGAATGTCGCCTGAATGCTTACATCAGGAGTCCAGGAAACACACTTGCCGAAGGCACCCGACACGGATGCAATGGACTGATGAAGGCGTCGTTCTCGGCGTCCGCAAACACGGGGAAACCAGCATCATCCTCGAGCTGATGACGCGCGCCCACGGGCGTCATATGGGGCTCGTCCATGGCGGCCGCTCGAAAACCCTGCAGGCGGTCCTCCAGCCCGGCAATACGGTCCAGGCAACCTGGCGGGCGCGGCTCGACGAGCATCTCGGCACCTATCACGTCGAGGGCCTGAACTTGAGGGCGGCGCGCCTCATGGGCTCGTCGATGGCGCTCTACGGTCTGGCGACGCTCGCCCATCTCATGCGCTACTTTCCCGAGCGCGACCCGCATTTCGCCCTCTTCGAGACCCTGACCGTCCTCGTGGACCACCTGGACGATCCCGACCTCGCTCCGGCGCTGTTCGTGCGCTTCGAGCTCGCCATGCTGACCGAGCTCGGCTTCGGCCTCGACCTCACGAGCTGCGCCGCCACCGGCAGCGAGCGGGATCTTACCTACGTATCCCCGAGGAGCGGCAGGGCCGTTTCGGCAGCGGCCGGGGAGCCCTACAAGGACCGCCTGCTCAAGCTTCCCGGCTTCCTGATCGGCCAGAGCCGGTCGAACCGGCCCGGCGAGGAGGAGATCCGGGCCGGATTTGCGCTGACGGATTTCTTCCTGCATCAGAACGTCTTCGACCCGCAGGGCCAGCGGGCGCCGGAGGAGCGAGCGCGTTTCGTCGCACTGGCCACCGCTGGGGACGAATGATGTTTGTTTCTGTTATGTTCTCATTTCAGATGATAAGAAGCGATTCGCTGTTGAGGATTTCGAGATTGAGGATTTCGAGCCATGGGTAAGCCGGTCAATCCGCCGTCAGGGGGCGAGATCGAGAACATCAATCTCAAGGACGCCCTGGAGGAGCGCTATCTCGCTTACGCGCTCTCCACCATCATGCACCGGGCGCTGCCCGATGCGCGCGACGGCCTGAAGCCGGTCCACCGCCGCATCCTGCACGCCATGCGCCTGCTGCGCCTCGATCCGCGCTCGGCGCCGAAGAAATGCGCCCGCATCGTCGGCGACGTGATGGGTCAGTTCCACCCGCATGGCGACCAGTCGATCTACGACGCCCTCGTGCGCATGGCGCAGGATTTCGCCCAGCGCTATCCGCTCGCGGACGGGCAGGGCAATTTCGGCAATATCGACGGCGATAACGCCGCGGCCATGCGCTACACCGAGGCGAAGCTGACGGAAGTGGCGCGCCTCCTGCTCGAGGGAATCGACGAGGATTCCGTCGATTTCCGCGAGACCTACGACCAGACCAACGAGGAGCCGGTGGTGCTCCCCGCCGCCTTCCCGAACCTGCTCGCCAACGGCTCGCAGGGCATCGCGGTCGGCATGGCGACCTCGATCCCGCCGCACAACGCCGCCGAACTCTGCGACGCGGCGCTGCATCTCATTTCGAAGCCGAATGCGACCTCCGAGCAGCTGATGCAGTTCGTGCCGGGCCCGGACCTGCCGACCGGCGGCATCATCGTCGACACGCCCTCCGCCATGGCCGAGACCTACCGCACCGGCCGCGGCTCGTTCCGTGTGCGCGCCCGCTGGGCGAAGGAAGATCTCGGCCGCGGCAACTGGCACATCGTCGTTACCGAGATTCCCTATTCGGTGCCGAAGTCGCGCCTGATCGAGAAGATCGCGGAGCTGCTGCAGGAGAAGAAGCTGCCGCTGCTCGCCGACGTGCGCGATGAATCCGCCGAGGACATCCGCGTCGTGCTCGAGCCGCGTGCGAAAACGGTCGATCCGATCATCCTGATGGAATCGCTCTTCAAGCTCACCGAGCTCGAGAGCCGCATTCCGATGAACGTGAACGTGCTCGCCGGCGGCAAAGTGCCGAAGGTCTTGAGCCTCGCCGAGTGCCTGCGCGAATGGCTCGACCATCGCCGCGAGGTGCTGATCCGCCGCTCCGGCTTCCGCCTCGCCGCCATCGACCGGCGCCTGGAGATTTTGGGCGGCTTGCTCATCGTCTATCTCGACCTCGACCGGGTGATCAAGATCATCCGCGAGGAGGACGAGCCGAAGCAGGAGCTGATGCGCTTCTTCAAGCTCACCGAAATCCAGGCCAACGCCATCCTCGACACGCGCCTGCGCTCCCTGCGCAAGCTCGAGGAGATGGAACTCAAGCGCGAGCAGAAGGACCTGCAGAACGAGAAGGCGAAGATCGAGGAGCTTCTGGGCTCCGAGAAGGTGCAGTGGAAGACGATCTCCGCCGAGATCAAGGAGGTCCGCAAGACTTTTGGACCGGACACGCCTCTCGGCCGCCGCCGCACCACCTTCGCCGAGGCGCCGGACACCTCCGACATCGATTTTGCGGAAGCCATGATCGAGCGCGAGCCGATCACGGTGATCGTGTCCGAAAAGGGCTGGATCCGCGCCATGAAGGGCCATCAGGCCGATCTCTCCGGCGTGCAGTTCAAGGGCGACGATGCGCTGAAAACCGCCTTCTTCGCCGAGACCACGTCGAAGATCGTCGTGGTGGCGGATAACGGCCGCTTCTTCACCCTCGATGCTTCCAAATTGCCCGGCGGGCGCGGCTTCGGCGATCCGATCCGCCTCATGGTCGATCTGGAGGAGGGCGCCGATTTCGTCGCCGCCTTCCCGTACCGGGCCGGCTCGAAGCTTCTGGTGGTCGCCACCGACGGACGCGGCTTCGTGGTGCCGGCGGACGATACGACCGCCAACACCCGCAAGGGCAAGCAGATCCTCAACTTGGATGCACCCGCCAAGATGGTGGTCTGCGCGGAGGCCGAGGGCGATCACATCGCGATCATCGGCGAGAACCGCAAGCTCCTGATCTTCCCGTCGAAGCAGGTGCCGGAAATGACCCGCGGCAAGGGCGTGCGCCTCCAGCGCTACAAGGACGGCGGCGTCTCCGACGCCAAGGTCTTCAAGCTCAAGGAGGGCCTGACCTGGAAGGACACCTCGGGCCGCACCTGGACGGTGGCCAAGGAGGACCTCCGCGACTGGATGGGCGACCGGACCGAGGCGGGCCGCCTGCCGCCGAAGGGTTTTCCGAAGTCGAACAAGTTCGGGGAGTGAGGATCAATCCTCTTTTCCCACGTCCTGGCCGGGCTTGTCCCGGCCATCCACGTTTTAAGAAACACTGCCCTCGTCCTGACGAGGTCGCGGAGCGACCGTCTCGAAGGAGCCTCCAGAGAACACCGAACCCTCCTTCGAGACGCCGCTTTCAGCGGCTCCTCAGGATGAGGTGAATGTGTATTGAAAGCGAGATCACCGGCACGAGGCCGGTGATGACATGTTGAGAGTCGGGCTGCCGTAGCGCGTTCACTCCGCCCGCACCCAGCCATGCGCGAGAAGCCGCTCCTGCGGCTTGAAGCGGGCCTTGTAGGCCATCTTCTTGGAGCCCTCGACCCAGTAGCCGAGATAGAGGTAGGGCAGGCCCATCGCCTTGGCGCGGCGGATGTGGTCGAGGATCATGAAGGTGCCGAGGCTGCGGGCCTGCTGGTCCGGCTCGTAGAACGAATAGACCATGGACAGGCCGTCGCTCATTTCGTCGGTGAGGCAGACGGCGATGAGATCGCCCGAGCCCCTGCCGGTGATGCCGCTGTCGATGCCGCGCCGGCGGTATTCGATCAGCCTCGTGTCCACATGGCTGTCCTCGACCATCATGGAATAATCGAGCACCGACATGTCGGCCATGCCGCCGTCGGCATGGCGCAGATCGACATAGCGTCGGAACAGGGAATATTGCTCCGAGCTCGGCCTGTTCGGCAGCGCCTGGCCGATCAGGTCGGCATTGTCCTTGAGAACCCGCTTCAGATTGCCCGAAGGTTCGAACTCGTCGACGAGGACCCGCACCGAGACGCAGGCCCGGCAGGTGTCACAGGCCGGCCGGTAGGCGATGGTCTGCGACCGGCGGAAGCCTCCCTGCGTGAGGATCTCGTTCAGCTCCCGCCCGCGCCGTCCGACGATATGCGTAAACACCTTGCGCTCCTCCTTGCCCGGCAGATAGGGGCACGCGGACGGGGAGGTGAGGTAGAATTGCGGGGCGTCGCGGGGCTGGCTCGTCAATCGGGAAAGCCTCGTGGAGAAACCTTGAGCGCTTCGTCAACGCTCGAAGGATAACATTGGTGTCCGTGGCGTCCAGGAAAAGAAGGGGGAATGTCACAGGGGTTTGTGTGCGAGGGATTGGCTGGAAAATGAACCGCGTGTTTCCCTCCCCCTTGCGGGGAGGGATGAAGGGTGGGGGTGGTACGACAGGGTGCGTGATTAAACCAGTCAGACACCGTCGCAGTCTTCATGGGTTCTGAAAGAAGCGCCGCGCTCTGACTTTGCAACCCCCACCCTCGATCCCTCCCCGCAAGGGGGAGGGAAGAAGCTGACATTACGCCCTAACCACCATCATGCCCGTGAGCAGGTCGCGGATGAAGCGGCGGTCGTCGCGGACGAAGCCGACGAGCACGTCGCAGAGCCAGAGCAGGAAGGTCGAAATCGCGACATAGAAGAACAGCGCATGCACCGCCGCCGCGAGCGGCGAGGGGCCGCGGCCTGTGCGCGGGTCGATGACGCGAAGGCCCATGTAGCGCATGCCGACCGTCGCCTGCGATGAGCCGCCGATGGTCACCGCGTTGTAGACGATGAAGATCAGAGCGGTGAGCGGCAGGGCGAAGAACAAGCCCCAGCCCAGTCCCAGCGTGATGAGCCCGAGAAAGAAGATCGCGATCGAGATCAGCACGACCCAGAGCGCGATGACCACGAGGTCGATCAGATAGGCCCAGAAACGCCGCGAGATGACACCTTCCGTCAGCCGGGTGTCCGCCTCATAGGACGGGTAGTTCAGGGTCGGCGGGTAGGGTCGGTTGACCATCGGTGTCTCCTCAGAAGGCGGTCTCGGGCAGGCTGCGGGATTCGATCCGCTGCGGTGCGAGTCCCTCCACTGACAGGGCCTCGAACACCTCCAATGTATGTTGTCTGTCCCGAGTTTCGATAGTGATGTCGATGGAAACGCCTTTGGCGGGCACGTCGAGGAAGAGACGGCCGTGGGAGACCTCCAGGATATTGGCGCCGAGGCTGCCGAGCAGGCTCGCCACCCGACCGAGCAGGCCGGGCCGGTCGTTGGAGGTGATGCGGAAGGAGGTGATGCGGTCGTCGCGCTCCAGTTCACGCACCATCACCGAGGCGAGGATGCGCGCGTCGATATTGCCGCCGCAGAGCACGAGGCCGACTCGCTTGCCCTGGAAATGCTCCGGGTTCGCCAGCATGGCGGCAAGGCCCGCAGCGCCTGCGCCCTCCGCCATGGTCCGCTGCAGAGTGGCATAGGCATTCACCGCCCGCTCGATCAGGGCCTCCTCGACGGGAATGATCTCGGGGACGAGATCGCGCACGATGGGAAGCGGCAATTGTCCCACGGTCTTGACTGCGATGCCTTCCGCCAGCGTCGCGCCGCCGATGGGACGGTTCTCGCCGCGAATGGCGTTGCGGAAGGACGGATAGAGGGCCGCTTCGACGCCGACGATCTCGATCTCGGGCTTGATCGCCTTCGCGGCCACCGTGATGCCGGAGATCAACCCGCCGCCGCCGATGGGAACCACGATCTGGTCGAGGTCGGGCTCATCCTCCAGCATCTCAATGGCGATGGTGCCCTGGCCGGCCATGACCTTGGGATCGTCATAGGGATGGACGAAGATCAGCCCCTCGGCCTCCGCGATCTCGCGGGCGCGGGCCGCCGACTCGTAGAGCGTCTCGCCCTCAAGGATCACCCGCGCGCCGTAGGAGCGCGTGTTCTCCGCCTTCACCAGGGGCGTGCCCTCAGGCATGACGATGGTCGCAGGGATGCCGAGGCGGCGGGCATGATAGGCGACGGCCTGGGCGTGATTGCCGGCGGACATGGCGATGACGCCGCGCGAGCGCTCCGCTTCGCTCAGGCTTTCGAGCTTCGTGGCGGCCCCGCGCTCCTTGAAGGAGCCGGTCGGCTGCATGTTCTCGTGCTTCACGAAGACGGTGGCGCCGGTGAGCTGCGACAGGCGAGGAGCGGGCACGAGGGGCGTCCGCAGGACCTTGCCCCGGATCGTCTCCGCTGCGCGCTGCACGTCTTCGATGGTGATGGCGTATTCGGCCACGTCGTCCTCCGGACTTGTCATTATAGACCTTTAAACCGGTCTTGGCGTCGGATCCCTGAAACCCAGGAGGCCGCCGGGCCTGAAGATCAGGAACACGACGAGGGCAATGTAAAGCGCCATGTCGCGCATCTCGATCGGCAGATAGGCGGACCAGAGGGTTTCGAACAATCCGACGGCCAAGCCTCCTAGCATTGCTCCGGGGATCGAGCCAATGCCGCCGATGATGGCGGCGATCAGGGCCTTGAGCCCGTACTGGAACCCGCCGGCGAAGCCCAGGCCGCCATATTGGGCGACGATCAGCATGCCGGACAGGCCCGCCATCGCGCCGGCAAGTGCCAGGGTCTGCAATAGGAGGCGGGGTCCGTCGACGCCGAGCAGCGCCGCCGCTCGGGCATCGTCCGCATAGGCGCGCCAAGCGCGCCCGAAGCCGGTCGCCTGTACGAGCCAGAGGAGGCCGGATGCCGCAACGACACCGATTCCCGCTGTGATGGCCGTAATCGGCGTCAAACTGACGATGAAGTCGCCGGCGCGGGCAAGCGGTCGGGCTTCCGCCCAGATCGGTGGCAGCCAGACCGTCACGGGGCTCTGCACGAGCCTCAGGTATTCCATCAGGAACAGGGACATGCCGACGGTCGCGATCAGGCTCGGTTGCGGGCTTTCCGCCGTAATGCGGCCGATGGTGAAATATCCGCTGACCGCGCTGTGGATCGCACCGGCGAAGAGCGCCCCTGCAAGACCGGCCGCGAGCCCGAGGATCGGCGAGCCGATGCCGTGGGTGAGGAGGATCGCGGCACCCGCGACCGTTGCCGCCGAGCCTATGGCGGCGAGCTCGCCGAAGGCGAGATTGATCCGCCCGCTCAAGCCGAAGACGAGGGCGAAGGCGACGGACAGCAGGGCGTAGATCGCCGTCCGCGGGAGGCTGACCAGGATCTGCTGCAGCCAATAGGCAAGGCTCGACGGGATATCGACCACATCGGCCTCGGCACGGCTGCCGGGATCGCCGGCGGCTCCCTCCGGAGTGTCGAGATAATAGCGCTTGAGCAGGTAGAGGCTGGCGCCGGACATCGGGCCTTCTTCGGTGGCGAGGCCGATGAGATCGGCCTTGCTGACCGCAAGCCCTTCGGCCGCGAACTGGCATATGGCGTAGCGTTCGAGGACGGGGCGATCAGGATATCGCGCCACATAGTCGACACGCAGGCTGCGCGGCACCGGGCCTTCGCGCACACGCTCCACGGTGACGACCGCGTCGGGATTGAGGGCGGGCAGGGCGGAGCGGCAGACACGGGCCTGGTCCGCGTCGATGGAGATCCCGCAGGCGGCGAGGAGGGAAAGAGCGAGCAGGTGGGGTGCGAACCGTACGAACCTCGAAAATGGGCTCATGAAAGTCATGCACCGTTTTTCCCTCCCCCTTGCGGGGAGGGGTAGGGGTGGGGGTGGTTTGGCTGGGTGAGAGATTTAGTGGGTGTAGCAGCCCTCACGGCTTCAGAACTCGGGACAGAGCTCCGACATTCCGACTCCCACCCTTCATCCCTCCCCGCAAGGGGGAGGGAAATACGCGGGGCACGCTCGACCGACCAGTCCCTGAAGAGCTGAGAGCCTGACACGGGGGGCGTTCGTTGATGTCTTCGCGCGAAATCAGCCCTGCTTCAGCTTCTCCGCCACCCGCGGGGCGAAATAGGTGAGGATGCCGTCCGCGCCTGCACGCCTGAAGGCCAGAAGGCTTTCCATCATCGCCCGCTCCCCGTCGATCCAGCCGTTCATGGCCGCTGCCTGGATCATGGCATACTCGCCGGAGACTTGGTAGGCGAAGGTCGGAACGGCGAAGGTGTCCTTCGCCCGGCGCACGATGTCGAGATAGGGCATGCCGGGCTTGACCATGATCATGTCCGCGCCTTCCTCGAGATCCAGCGCCACCTCGCGCATGGCCTCGTCGGAATTCGCCGGATCCATCTGGTAGGTGCGCTTGTCGCCGACGAGGCACGCGCTGGTGCCGATGGCGTCGCGGAACGGGCCGTAGAAGGCCGAGGCGTATTTCGCCGCATAGGCCATGATCTGCACGTCGAGGAAGCCTGCCTCGTCGAGGCCCTCGCGGATGGCGGCGACGCGCCCGTCCATCATGTCGGAGGGCGCGATGACGTCGGCGCCGGCCTCGGCCTGGAGCACCGCCTGGCGGACCAGGAGCGCGACCGTCTCGTCGTTGAGGATCCGCTCGCCGTCCATCACGCCGTCATGGCCGTGGCTGGTATAGGGGTCGAGGGCGACGTCGCAGATGATGCCGATCTGCGGCACCGCCTTCTTGATCTCGCGGGCGGCGCGGCAGACGAGGTTGCGGCTGTTGAGGGATTCGGAGCCGGTCGGGTCGCGCAATGACGGATCGGTGTAGGGGAAGAGGGCGATGGCCGGGATGTCGAGGGCTGCGGCCCGCTCGGCCTCGCGCACGGCCTCAGTGATGGTCAGCCGCTCCACGCCTGGCATGGAAGCCACGGCCTCGCGTCCGCTGGTGCCTTCGACCACGAAGATCGGCCAGATCAGGTCGTTTGCCGTCAGCACGTTCTCGCGCATCAGTCGCCGCGACCACTCGGCCTTGCGGTTGCGCCGCGGGCGGTGGGACAGGTTCAGGGAGCGGGCAGGGGCTTCCTCTGAAGCGGGGCGGGGGAACGGCGACAGTTTCGACATCATCCTCATCCAAAGCCGGCTTCGATGCGCCGGCCCGTCTCCAGAGCGTTAGCACATTTAAAATGCTCTAAAAAAGGGTTCGAGGTCGCACATTGCCGGGATCCGTGGAAGATTGGCGTCAATCCAGCCATGCATTGACGGCTGCGCGCGTTTGTCATGTCCTCTCCGCCGTCATCCCCGGGCTTGTCCCGGGGACCCACGTCTTTGAACCGCAGTAGTTCCCAAGACGTGGGTGGCCGGATCAAGTCCGGCCATGACGATGAGGTTGCAGTTCTCGGCGGCCGCCGGCCGGGAATGACACAGTGTCCATTGACGGCCGGCCCCGGCCTTGTTTTATGCCGCGAAGAGATGAAGGAGCGTTTCATGGATGAGAGCGAAGTTCTCTGCGAGAAGCAGGGCGAGGCGGGCCTCATCACGCTCAATCGTCCGAAGGCGCTCAACGCCCTGACGCTCGGCATGGTCCGCGAGATGCGCCGCGCTCTCGATGCCTGGGTGGACGATCCGGAGGTCACTCGCATCGTCGTCCGGGGCGCGGGCGAGAAGGCCTTCTGCGCCGGCGGCGACATCCGGCAGCTCACGGAGGACCTCAAGGCCGGCAATCGCGAGGCGGCGCTCGCCTTCTGGCGCGAGGAGTACCAGCTCAACATCGCGATCAAGCGCTATCCCAAGCCCTATGTCTCCCTCATCGACGGCATCGTCATGGGCGGCGGGGTCGGCATCTCCCTGCATGGCGCCTACCGGGTTGCGGGCGAGCGCTATCTCTTCGCCATGCCCGAGGTCGGGATCGGGTTCTTTCCCGATGTCGGCGCGACCTATGCGCTCCCGCGACTGCCCGGTCGGTTCGGGATGTATCTCGCGCTCACGGGCGACAGGGTGAAGCGCGCCGATGCGGTCATGCTCGGCCTTGCCACCCACTCGGCCGCGAGCGAAAGCATTCCCGCTCTGCGTGAGGCTTTGCTCGCCGGCGAGCCGGTCGACGCGGCTCTGGCCCGGTTCTCGGCCGATCCCGGCCCCGCCCCGCTGGAGGCGGAACGGGCGGTGATCGATGCCTGTTTCTCGGCCGACAGCGTCGCCGCGATCCTCGATCGTCTGGACGAGGCTGCGGCGAAAGGCTCTGCATTTGCAGAAAAGACGGCGGCCGGCATGCGCGCCAAGTCGCCGACGAGCATGAGCCTCGCCTTCGAGCAGGTGCGGCGCGGCGTGGCCATGGAGTTCGAAGAGGCGATGAAGACCGAGTTCCGCATCGTCTCGCGCATCGGCGAGGGGCATGATTTCCACGAGGGCGTCCGCGCCGTGCTGATCGACAAGGACAACCGGCCGCAATGGCGGCCGGCCTCGATCGAGGCTATCGACCCGGCCGTGATCGAACACCACTTCGCGAGCCTCGGGCCGCAGGAACTGGAGGCCATCTGATGGCACGCAGCGGCTCTCAGAGCGCCACCGGCCACTCGGCCCGGGAGTACCTTTCGGACCGCATCGAGGAGCGCCCCTCGGCGCCCTCCGGCCTGCGCTGGAGCCTGGTCCTCACCGGGTTCATGCGGATTCTGGCAATTCTTTGGATCATGAAGGGGTTGAGCTCCTGGGCGGTGATCCTCGGGATCTGGACCCCCGTCGGCCAGTTCGAGGCCCGGTCGACCGGCTATCAGGCCACCGTGATCTATTTCGCGCTCATCGATCTGATCGCGGCCGTGGGCCTGTGGATGGCGAGCACCTGGGGCGGAATCATGTGGCTCCTCGCCATCATGAGCCACCTGATTCTCGCCGCCTTCTTCCCGGGAATCGTCTCCGGCGGTCTCGTCACCGTGGCTTTCTTCCTCACGCTGATCGCCGTCTATCTCGCCGTCGCGTGGCTCGCTGCGCGGGAGGGGCATTGAACCGGCCAAGCTGCTCACGCAGAAGTGTATCCTCAACACCACAGTTCAAAGTTACATAGGCTCAGAAGGCGGTTCCGAGGCGCAAGGTGCGCGGTGTCAGGCCGTTTGCCATAAAACGGCCCCGATGTTCCTCGTTTTCGATACCGTTCTTTAATCCTATCCCGGCACTTATCGCTGGGAGAGGGGCAGATGCGGGCGCTCGTCCGCCGGCTCCTTAAGTCGACAACATCTAACCGGGAAGAGCCTGCGCTCATGTTCTCTCGCCGTACCCTTCTGACCGGATCGCTTGCCCTGATCTTCACGCCCGCTACCGGCGCCCTGGCCCAGCAATTCGCCCAGAGCCAGGCCGAGTGGTCGCAGAACTACGAGGCCGTCTCCCGCACCCGCGTGCAGCGGACCGCGACCCCGATGCTGTCCCCGGACGCGCTCGCCGCGACCGAGCAGATGATCGAGTATTACCGGAACATCGCCGCCCGCGGCGGCTGGCAGCCCGTCCAGGGCGTCCAGGGCCTGCGCGTCGGCTCGAAGAGCCCGGCGGTCATCGCGCTTCGCCAGCGCCTCATCATCACGGGCGATCTCGACCAGAGTGCCGGCGAATCGCCGATCTACGATTCCTACGTCGAGGCCGGCGTGCGCCGCTTCCAGGCCCGCCACGGCATCAGCTCCACCGGCACCGTGACCGCTCCGACGGTCCAGGCCATGAACGTGCCGGTCGAGATGCGCATCCGCCAGCTCGAGATCAACGTGAGCCGCCTGCGCAGCCTCGTCGGCGGGCTCGGCAACAAATACGTGGTCGCCAACATCCCGGCTGCCCTCGTCGAGACGATCGAAGGCGGCGTCGTCCACACCCGCCACGCTGCCGGCGTCGGCAAGATCGACCGTCAGTCGCCGCTGCTGAACTCCAAGGTGGTCGAGGTCAACTTCAACCCGTTCTGGACCGTGCCCGCTTCGATCATCAAGAAGGATCTGATCCCGAAGATGCAGAAGGAGCCGAACTACCTGACGGACAACAAGATCCGTATCTTCAACGGCAACACCGAGCTGTCGCCGTCGCAGGTGAACTGGTTCTCGGACGAGGCGACCCGCTATCGCTTCCGCCAGGATCCGGGCGGCGATCTGAACTCCATGGGCTTCGTGCGCATCAACATCCCGAACCAGCACGGGGTCTACATGCACGACACGCCGTCCAAGGGCATCTTCGGCGACGATTTCCGCTTCGTCTCCTCGGGCTGCATCCGCGTGCAGAATGTGCGCGACTATATCGAGTTCCTGCTGAAGGACACCCCCGGCTGGAGCCGCGAGCAGATCGACGCCGCCTTCAAGTCAGGAGAGCGCATCGACGCGCGCCTGACCCAGCCGGTTCCGATCCACTGGGTCTACGTCACCGCCTGGGCGACGCCGGACGGTCTCGTGCAGTTCCGCGACGACATCTACAACAAGGACGGCCTCGGCAGCGCCATCCCGGTTGCAAGCCGCACTCCGACCGAGCCGGATGCGGAGATGTTCCTGCAGAACTGAGGTTCTTCGGTTTACATCAATCCCCACGTCATCACCGGCCTTGTGCCGGTGATTTCGTTTTCGGGTGGCGCGAATAGGTGAGACCGCCCTCGCATACTTACGTCATGGCCGGGCTTGTCCCGGCCATCCCGATACGGTGAACCGCGGCATTTTTCGGATCGGGATCACCGGCACAAGGCCGGTGATGACGTAGTAGGAAGAGTGTCTCCAGATCGATTCAGCGCACCGTTCCGACTTTTCGACCCCCACCCTCGATCCCTCCCCGCAAGGGGGAGGGAAGATGCGCTAGCCCTCCCGCAGACCGTTGCATTTCCAAAGCAGCGTGGGCATGTCTCAAGCGTGGGTTGGCGCCCTTGAGCCAGCCATGATAAAGCCCTGGCAAATTCGGACCGAGCGGCCGGCTCCTGCCGGGCTCACAGCAGGCGAGGTTACCCATGAGCGCGAGTGAAGCGGCACGAAGCCATCTCTCCAACAGCTTTTTCTCGGCAAGCCTCGCCGACAGCGATCCCGAGATCGCCCGCGCCATCGGGCTCGAGCTCGGTCGCCAGCGCGACGAGATCGAGCTGATCGCCTCCGAGAACATCGTCTCCCGCGCCGTGCTGGAAGCGCAGGGCTCGGTGATGACCAACAAGTATGCGGAGGGCTATCCGGGCCGCCGCTATTACGGCGGCTGCCAGTTCGTCGACATCGCCGAGGAGCTCGCAATCGAGCGCGCCAAGCGCCTGTTCGACTGCAAGTTCGCCAACGTCCAGGCCAATTCCGGCTCCCAGGCCAACCAGGCCGTGTTCATGGCGCTGATGAAGCCCGGCGACACCTTCATGGGCCTCGATCTCGCCTGCGGCGGCCACCTGACTCACGGTTCGCCCGTGAACATGTCCGGCAAGTGGTTCAACGTGGTGAGCTACAAGGTGCGCGAGAGCGACCAGATCATCGACATGGACGAGGTTGCCCGCCTTGCCCGCGAGCACAAGCCGAAGGTGATCGTCGCCGGCGGCTCGGCCTATTCCCGATTCTGGGACTTCGCCCGCTTCCGCGAGATCGCGGACGAGGTCGGCGCCTTCTTCATGGTCGACATCGCCCATTTCGCGGGCCTCGTCGCCGGCGGTGCCCATCCCTCGCCGTTCCCGCACGCCCATGTGGTCACCACCACCACCCACAAGACCCTGCGTGGCCCGCGCGGCGGCATGATCCTCACCAACGAGGAGGACATCGCCAAGAAGGTGAATTCCGCGATCTTCCCCGGCCTTCAGGGCGGCCCGCTGATGCATGTGATCGCGGCCAAGGCCGTGGCCTTCGGCGAGGCCCTGCGCCCCGAGTTCAAGCTCTATGCCCGCTCTGTGGTCGACAACGCCAAGGTGCTCGCCGACACAATGCTGGACGGCGGCTACGCGATCGTGGCCGGCGGCACCGATAACCACCTGATGCTGGTCGACCTGCGCCCGAAGAAGCTCACCGGCAAGGCGGCGGAGGCCGCTCTCGGCCGCGCCCACATCACCTGCAACAAGAACGGCGTTCCCTTCGATCCGGAAAAGCCGATGGTCACCTCCGGCATCCGCCTCGGCACCCCCGCCGCCACCTCGCGCGGCTTCGGAATCGCCGAGTTCAGGAAGGTGGGCGAGCTGATCGTCGAGACCCTCGACGGCCTCGCGAAGAACGGCGAGGAGGGCAATGCGTCGGTCGAGGCATCGGTGAAGACGCGCGTCCACGAGCTGACCCGTCGCTTCCCGATCTATGCCTGAGGTTTAGGCCGAACCCATGCGCTGCCCCTATTGCGGGAGCCTGGACACCCAGGTGAAGGATTCCCGCCCCACGGACGATTCCTCGTCCATCCGCCGCCGCCGCATCTGCCCGGATTGCGGCGGCCGCTTCACGACTTTCGAGCGCGTACAGCTGCGCGAGCTGACGGTCATGAAGCGCTCGGGGCGGCGCGTGCCGTTCGACCGCGACAAGCTCCAGCAATCGGTCGATGTGGCGCTGCGCAAGCGTCCGGTCGATCCCGAGCGCGTCGAGCGGATGATCAACGGCATCGTCCGCCAGCTCGAGAGCATGGGCGAAGGCGAGGTGCCGAGCGAGACGGTCGGCGAACTCGTCATGGAAGGCCTCAAGGGCCTCGACGACGTGGCCTATGTGCGCTTCGCCTCCGTCTACAAAAATTTTCGTGAGGCCAAAGACTTCGAAGAGATTCTTGGCAAGCTGGCTGAAGGCGAGAGCGAGGAGAATCTTCTGCCTCCGCCCAAGAAGAAGCGTGCCCCGAGCGAGCAATGAACTCCTCGGGGGCAACAGGGCAGCAATCCGAGCGGATCTTTCAGGACGAGCGCTTCATGCGCCTGGCGATCGCTCTTGGCTCGCGCCACCTCGGCCTGACTTGGCCGAACCCGTCCGTCGGTGCCGTGGTGGTGGACGAGAGCGGCGCGGCTCCGGTCGTCGTCGCACAGGGCATGACCCAGCCCGGCGGCAGGCCGCATGCGGAGCGCATGGCGCTGGAGGCGGCAGGTGAGCGCGCCAGGGGCGCTGCCCTCTATGTGACCCTCGAGCCCTGCGCCACACGCAGCAGCCGTGATCATGGCCCGTCCTGCACCGATCTCATCGTGGCGGCCGGTATCGGCCGGCTCGTGGTCAGCGTCGAGGATCCCAGCCCCCATGCGGCCGGGCAGGGACCGGAGCGTTTTCTTCGTGCCGGCATTCCGATGAGCGGCGGCTGCCTCGCCGAAGACGGCGCGCGGCTTCATCGCGGCCACATCACCCGCGTCTCGAAGGGGCGGCCTGCGGTAACCGTCAAGCTCGCGCGCAGCACCGAGGGCTTCGCCAGTTCGCGCCAAGGGCCTCGGCTGATGCTCACGGGCGAGGTGGCCAATGCGAGAGTCCACCTGATGCGCGCCCATGCGGACGCGATCATGGTCGGCGCCGGAACCGTGCTCGCCGACGATCCGCTGCTCAACGTGCGCCTGGCCGGCCTGGAAGACCGCTCTCCGGTTCGCATCGTCGTCGATTCCCATCTGCGCACGCCTGCCGGGGCGCGTCTCGTCGCCGGTGCCCGCGAGGTCCCGACCTGGATCGTGACCACGATCGATGCGCCGGTCGAGCCGGAGCGGGCGCTCGTAGCACGGGGCGTCGAGGTGATGCGCGTTTCGGCGAACGAGAGCGGACAGGTGAATCTCGACGAAGCGCTCCGGCTTCTCGGCACGCGCGGCATCACGACCGTGTTCTGCGAGGGCGGTCCCGCTCTGGCGGATGCGCTTGCCAATGCCGATCTCATCGACGAGCTGGTCCTGATCACCGGACGGTCCGCGCGCGGGCAGGGCGACATGCCCGCCCTCGGGCCGGCGCTGCAGGACCGCATGGATGCTCTCAATGTGCGGGCCGAAGAGCAGATCGGCCCCGATCTTTTCATGTTCTGGGAGAGACCCTGATGTTTACGGGTATCGTCACCGATGTCGGTGAGATTGCGACGGCGGAGGGCTCCCAGGGGACGCTCAAGCGGCTGCGCATCCATGCTTCCTACGACCCCGCCGGCATCGCGCTCGGCGCGTCCATCGCCTGCGGCGGGCCTTGCCTCACCGTCGTCGCCGTCGGTCCGCGGGAGGGCGGCTGCTGGTTCGACGTCGACGCCGCCGCCGAAACCCTGGAGCGGACCACGGTCGGCGATTGGAAGGCAGGCACGAAGATCAATCTCGAGCGCTCGCTCAAGATCGGCGACGAGCTCGGCGGGCATATCGTGACCGGGCACGTGGACGGCATCGCCACCATCGTCGCCAAGGAGGCGATCACGGCCGGCGACGACCCATGGGGCCCGACCGCCCGTTTCGTCCTCAAGGCGCCCCAGGCCCTGGCGCAGTTCATCGCCGAGAAGGGCTCCGTCTGCCTCGACGGCACCTCGCTCACCGTGAATTCGGTCAACGACGACATGTTCTCCGTGCTGATCATCCCGCACACGTTGTCCGTCACCACCTGGGGTGAGCGGCAGGTCGGCGACAAGCTCAACCTCGAAGTCGATCTCATGGCCCGCTACGCCGCGCGGCTTGCGGATGCGCGCCGGGGGGAGTAGGGACTTTCAACTTTCCTCAACAAAGCCCTCATCCTGAGGAGGACCGTAAGGTCCGTCTCGAAGGACGAGGGCGTTTCCAGTGCTCTCTGGAACCTCCTTCGAGACGCCGCTGCGCGGCTCCTCAGGATGAGGGCGGAGGCATTTTGAATCAGAACGGTCCCCATGGTCGCGCCTTCCGATAAGCCCAAAACTCCCCGTCCGCCGGTTCCCGGCGCCCGCATCCTGGTCGTCGAGGCCCGGTTCTACGACGATATCGCCGATGAGCTCCTGCGCGGCGTTCGGGCCGCCGTCGAGGCGGCGCAGGCCAGCATGGACGTGCTGACCCTCGACGGTGCGCTCGAAATCCCCGGCACTATCGCAATTGCGCTCGATGCGGCCGAGAAGGCGGGCAAGCCCTACGATGCCGTCGTCGCGCTCGGCTGCGTGATCCGCGGCGAGACGGGCCATTACGACATCGTCGCCGGCGAGAGCGCCCGCGCCCTCATGGACCTGTCGATCGCGCGTCGCATTCCGCTGGCCAACGGCATCCTCACCGTCGAGAACGACGAGCAGGCCTGGACCCGCGCGCGCGTGAATGAATTGAATAAGGGCGGGGGCGCGGTGGAAGCGGCGCTCGCCGTTTTGCGCATCAAACAGAAGCTGGAGGCCTGATCATGACGAAGCCAGCAGAGCGCTCGGCCGCTCGTCTCGCTGCCGTCCAGGCTCTCTACCAGATGGACATTTCCGGCAAGAGCGTCCTCGACGCGCTCGCCGAGTTCGAGACCTTCTGGATCGGCCGCGAGGTCGAGGGCATCGCGTTCCAACCCTCGGACAACACCTTCTTCCGCGATATCCTCTCGGGCGTGGTCAAGAACCAGCGCGAGATCGACGTGAAGATCGACAACGCGCTCGCGACCGACTGGCCGCTGAAGCGCGTCGAGGCGGTTTTGCGCGCCATCCTGCGCGCCGGCGGCTACGAGCTGATGTTCCGAAAGGACGTGCCCGCCCGCGTCGTGATCACCGAATATGTGGATGTCACCCACGGTTTCTACGGCGACGACGAGCCCGGTCTCGTCAACGCCGTCCTCGACAAGCTCGCCCGGGAGGTCCGTCCGGGTGAGCTGGAGAAGAAATCAGCCGGGCAGGGCAAGCGGTAAGACAATCGCGGTAGTCGAGATCTCTCGCCCCTGTGGGGAGGAGTTGGAGGAGAGGGTGTGAGCGCTGCGCTTTTCCAGTTCAGCAATGAGGCTCCCGCAGCTACACCTCTCCCCGGTGGGGAGAGGTCGAGCGAAAGCGAGGGTGAGGGGGCACAGGTTTATCCGGAGAGGGCGCAACCCCTCACCCGCGCCTCCGGCGCGACCTCTCCCTCAAGGAGAGGTGAGACAGCGCCACATCCTCATGCTCTAGTGCTCGTACCCCCGCGCTCGATCCCTCACCACAAGGGAGAGGGTGGGAGCAGCGCTTGTCCATGAAGGTGCAAAGACCCTCCGAAGACAGCCTGATCGCCCGCTTCTTCGCGCCCATCGCCGGCGAGGGCGGTCTCGGACTCAAGGACGATGCGGCCCGCCTCACCCCCAAACCAGGCCACGACCTCGTCCTCACCGTCGATGCGCTGGTCGAGGGCATCCACTTCCTGCCCGAAGACGCTCCAGGCTCCGTCGCCCGGAAAGCGCTGGGCGTGAACGTCTCTGACCTCGCCGCGAAGGGCGCCGATCCGGCCGGCTTCCTGCTGAGCCTCGCCTTGCCCGAGACCTGGACCGAAGGCTGGCTCGCCGATTTCGCCGCCGGCCTCGGCGAGGCGGCGCGGGATTTCGCCTGTCCGCTCCTCGGCGGCGACACCGTCAAGACGAAGGGGCCGCTGACGCTCTCGGTCACTGCCGTCGGCGAGGTACCGACGGGCCGCATGGTCCTGCGCACCACCGCCCAGGCCTGCGATCTGATCTGCGTCACCGGCACCATCGGCGACGCGGCGCTCGGCCTGAAGCTACGAAACGACCCGGCCTGGGCGCAGGGCCTTTCGCCGGCAGACCGAGCGCATCTCGCCGACCGCTATCTCCACCCGAGGCCCCGTCACCGGCTTGCAGAAGCGCTGCGAAATCACGCCAGCGCCGCCATGGACGTCTCCGATGGCCTCGCCGGCGATCTCGCCAAGATGATGCGGGGGAGCGGCGTCACGGCGCAGATCGAGGCCGATCGGATTCCGCTCTCGGCGGCGGCGGTCGAGGCGGTTCGAGCCTCGCCGGACCTTCTGGACCTGGTCCTGACGGGCGGCGACGATTACGAGATTATCTGTTCCGTGCCGGAAAAGAACCTCGACAGATTTCGCGAACAGGCCGATAGCGTCGGCATCCCCCTGTCCGTCATCGGTCGAGTCGTCGAAGGGCACGACTTGCCCGTCTTTCGGATGAACGGTCGCGAAAGACGCTTCGATGTCGGCTCCTACCAGCATTTCTGATACCTCGTTCCAGCCATCTGCCAGCAACGACGCGGTCGCCAGGCACAACGCCGTGGTTCTCGCTGCCGCCATGGCGCTCGGCGGCTCGAGCCCCGCCATCGTCGTCTCTCTCGGTGGCCTGGTGGGGCAGGCTCTCGCGACCAACAAGGAACTGGCGACGCTCCCGGTCAGCCTGCTGAATCTCGGCCTCGCCCTCGGCACCGTTCCGGCCGCCATGCTGATGCGCAAGGCAGGGCGGCGCATCGGCTATATGGTCGGAGCCGGGATCGGCCTTTCAGGGGGCTGCCTTGCAGCCTTCGGGATCGCCTCCTACAGCTTCGTTCTCTTTTGCCTCGGCACCCTGATCATCGGCAGCTATGGCTCCTTCAACCAGAGCTACCGCTTCGCCGCGACGGATTCAGCCTCCAACGCCTTCAAGGCGAAGGCAATTTCCTGGGTGATGACCGGGGGGCTGGTGGCCGGAATCATTGGACCTCAGACCGTGATCTGGACCCGGGATGCCGTGCCGGCGGCCCCCTTCGCCGGTGCCTTCCTCGGGCAGGCGACACTCGCCTTCCTGTCGATGATCGTGGTTTCATTCCTGAGACCAGCCCCAGTCAGCGTGGCCTCGACGAGCTGCGGCGGAAGGCCGCTTGGCCAGATCCTCCGGCAGCCCCGCTTCATCGTTGCGGCCGTCACCGGGTTGGTCTCGTACAGCCTCATGACCTTCATGATGACGGCGGCGCCTCTGGCGATGATCGGCTGCGGCCATCCGGTGGGCGCAGCGGCGCTGGGAATTCAATGGCATATCCTCGCCATGTTCGGCCCAAGCTTCTTCACCGGACGCCTGATCTCCCGGTACGGCAAGGCACGTGTAACGGCGACCGGCCTTGTGCTGATCGCCCTCTCCGCGATCGTCGGCCTGTCGGGAATCACCATCGCTCATTTCTGGATCTCGCTGGTGCTTCTCGGGCTCGGCTGGAACCTCGGCTTCATCGGCGCGACCGCCATGGTGACCGACTGCTACCGCCCGGAAGAGCGCGCCAAGGTCCAGGCGGCGAATGACTTTCTGATCTTCGGTTCGGTCGCCCTGGCCTCGTTTTCCTCGGGAAAGCTCCTGAATGCGGGCGGCTGGGAAACCGTGACCTGGATGGTCTTCCCGCCCGTCCTGGTCGCGCTAGTTCTGCTAGCGTGGCAGCAGAGGACCAAGGGGATCGTACCCGCTTAAAGTATTAAGGCCTTCCTGTGAGTTTGGCCTGGGGGATGATTGCGAACTGCCTAGTTTTTTGCCACCAAATATGACGTTCGCTGGAGGGTAGGGCCGATCAAGGCTGGGAAACAGCCTTGATGAGCGGCTTTCTGCTTTCCCATAACAAGGATGGCATGATGGCACTTACCCTAATTATCCTGGGCGGCCTTCTTTCGATCGCCTATGGCTTCTGGGCCATTAGCGACGTGATGAAGCGGGACGCCGGTTCTCAGCGCATGCAGGAAATCGCAGGGGCGATTGCCGAAGGCGCGAAGGCCTATCTCCGCAGGCAATATTTCACGATCTCGATTGTCGGTGTCGTTCTCTTTGTCGTCATCGCCTATTTCCTCGGCCTCCGGGTCGCCATCGGTTTCGCCATCGGCGCGGTCCTTTCCGGCGTTGCCGGCTTCATCGGCATGAACGTGTCGGTCCGGGCCAATGTTCGTACCGCCCAGGCCGCCACCCAATCCCTCGGCGGCGGCCTCGACGTCGCCTTCAAGGCCGGCGCGGTCACCGGCATGCTGGTGGCGGGCCTCGCCCTTCTCGGCGTGTCGCTCTATTACGGCTATCTCACCCGCATCGGCGGCCTGGCATCCTCCGACCGCGTGGTCATCGACAGCCTCGTGGCCCTCGGCTTCGGCGCTTCGCTGATCTCGATCTTCGCCCGTCTCGGCGGCGGCATCTTCACCAAGGGGGCCGACGTGGGCGGCGATCTCGTCGGCAAGGTCGAGGCCGGTATTCCGGAAGACGACCCGCGCAACCCGGCCACCATCGCCGACAACGTAGGCGACAATGTCGGCGACTGCGCCGGCATGGCGGCCGACCTTTTCGAGACCTACGCGGTGACGATCGTTGCCACCATGGTGCTCGCAGCGATCTTCTTCGCCGGTCAGGCTACCCTCACCACCATGATGATGTATCCGCTCGCCATCGGCGCCGCCTGCATCGTCACATCGATCATCGGCACCTTCTTCGTGAAGCTCGGGCAGAACGAGTCCATCATGGGCGCGCTCTACAAGGGTCTGATCGTGACGGGCGTTCTCTCGGCCGTCGCCATCGGTCTCGTGACATGGCAGATGATCGGCTTCGGGCCGGTCGCCGGCGCCCAGTTCACGGGCCAGGCCCTGTTCTGGTGCGCGGTCATCGGCCTTGCGGTGACGGCGCTGATCGTGGTGATCACCGAGTTCTACACCGGCGTCGGGTTCCGCCCCGTGCGATCCATCGCCCAGTCCTCCGTGACGGGCCACGGCACGAACGTGATCCAGGGCCTCGCGGTTTCACTGGAATCCACCGCGCTGCCGACCGTCGTCATCATCGCGGGCATCATCGTCGCCTTCAAGCTCGCCGGCCTCTTCGGCATCGCCATCGCCGTGACGGCCATGCTGGGTGTCGCGGGCATGATCGTGGCGCTCGATGCCTTCGGCCCGGTGACGGATAATGCCGGTGGCATCGCGGAGATGGCCGGCCTTCCCAAGGAGGTCCGCAAGTCGACTGATGCCCTCGACGCGGTCGGAAACACCACGAAGGCCGTGACGAAGGGTTACGCCATCGGCTCCGCCGGTCTCGGTGCCCTGGTGCTGTTCGCAGCCTATACCTCGGACCTGAACTACTTCACCCAGAACGCGGCGCAATATCCGTACTTCCAGGGTGTGGCGCCGAATTTCTCGCTGACAAATCCCTATGTGGTGGTCGGCCTGCTGTTCGGCGGTCTCATCCCGTTCCTCTTCGGCGGCATCGCCATGACGGCGGTGGGCCGTGCGGCGGGGTCGGTGGTTGAGGAAGTGCGCCGGCAGTTCCGCGAGCGTCCGGGCATCATGGCCGGCACGGACCGTCCCGATTACGGCCGCGCGGTCGACATGCTGACCCGCGCCGCGATCAAGGAAATGATCGTTCCTTCGCTGCTGCCGGTGCTGGCGCCGATCGTGACCTACTTCGTGGTCTATTGGGTGGCCGGCAAATCCGAGGCTTTCTCGGCCGTGGGCGCCATGCTGCTCGGCGTGATCGTCACGGGCCTGTTCGTCGCCATCTCGATGACCTCGGGCGGCGGCGCCTGGGACAATGCGAAGAAGTCCTTCGAGGACGGCTTCACGGATGCCTCCGGCACGACCCACCACAAGGGTTCGGAAGCCCACAAGGCCTCCGTGACCGGCGATACCGTCGGCGATCCCTACAAGGACACGGCAGGCCCTGCCGTGAATCCGGCGATCAAGATCACCAACATCATCGCGCTTCTGCTTCTGGCGATTCTGGCCCATTCATAGGGGCGGCAGCTCAGAGCAATCCGAACCCGCGGCGAAAGCCGCGGGTTTTTCGTTGGTGCGATGACTTGAAAGAAAAATGGCCGGGGCAGGCCCGGCCATTTTTGAATTCAGTCAGCGGATCGATCAGCTGAACGGATTGAAGCTCGTCACGCCCTTGAAAATCTGGCCGATGAAGCTGGATTCCTCACCGCCGGCCGGCGTGGTGCGGCTGATGAAGTCGAAGACCTTGCCGTCCTGCAGGCCGTAGAGCGCCACGCGCTCCACCCTGAGGCCCGGGTCGAAATAGACGGCGGTGACCTGCTGGTCCACCACCTGCTCGCCCATGAACTGAAGCGTGCGGCGGGACTTCTGGCTGATGTAGTACCAGTTGCGATTACCGACCGTGGATACGGTGGAAGGCGTACCGAGGGTCTGCAGGACCTGGTCGGCGCTCATGCCCTTCTTGACCTGAGCGATGGCCCGCTCATCTACGACATAGCCGCGACGGAACTCCTCGCCCACGCCGTTGCAGGCCGCGACGGACGAGGCGAGAGCGGCGGCGGACGCCAGGCGCACCAAGAGGCTTTGATATCGACGCATCGTACGGTTCTTCCAGAAATGCGGCGCTGACGAGCTTGCGCCTTTCGATGGTGATGGCGTAACCCGAGGCTACGATTTTGACAAGCTTGGAAGGGCAGAGCTTTGATCTTCAGTCTCTTCCGCAAGGATCCCCGCCGCGTCGCCATCGCGTCTCTCTATAAGAGAATCGCCACTGCGTCGCGTGCCCCCGGTCTCTATGCGGTCCTCGGCGTTCCCGATACCCTGGAAGGGCGTTTCGAAGCCCTTTCCCTGCATATGGTCCTGGCACTGCGGGCGCTGCGCGAACTGCCGGCACCCGCCGATGAGGTCGCCAAGGACCTGACTGACGCTTTCTTCCGGGACATGGATGCGTCCTTACGGGAGATGGGGGTGGGCGATACGGTGGTGCCGAAGCGGATGAAGAAGATCGCAGAGTCCTTCTACGGCCGTGCTCACGCCTATGACGGGCCGCTTAACGGCCAGGATGAAGCCGAGCTTGCTGTTGCTCTCGGCCGCAATGTCTATGGCGGCGAGGCACCCGCCACATCCCTGGCGCGTTATGCTTTCGCAGCCGCTCAAGGCTTCCGGACGGGCGATCTGGACAGCCTGCTGACGGCCGGGCCAACATTCCCCGATCCCGAGACCTTTGCGCAAGGAGGCACCCGATGACCCCCGAAACCGTAGGCCCCTTGTCGCGGCTCGTCGACGTGGGAAGAGTTCCCCCGCGTGGGCAGGAGGTGCAGATCGTCGCAACGCCGGAGGAATGTGCCGCTCTCGCCAGGGATTTCGGTCTTCCCGCCATTCAGGCTCTTTCCGGCGATTACCAGCTCAAGACCTCGGCCAAGGGCATCAATGTCACAGGGCTGGTCAAGGCGTCGATCACCCAGATCTGCGTCATGACCCTGGAACCCTTCGATTCCCTCATCGAGGAGGAGGTCGAGGTGGATTTCGCCGAACCCTCCGGCATGCCCGCCGAGTCTCCGACCGACATCAACGAATACGATCCGCCCGACGAGATCGTAAACGGCCAGATCGACCTGGGGGCTCTGACGTCCGAATTCCTGGCCCTCGGGCTCGATCCCTATCCCCGCAAGCCGGGCATCGACTTCAGCTATCAGGAACCCTCGGACGAGAAGGACTCGCCCTTTGCAGCCCTGGGCAAGCTGAAGGGGACCGAATAAGGCTGGCGGGGGCGGCCCATAGGGCATATGTGAGGCATGCGGAGGCGGATTCCGGGGCCATAGAATTCAGTTGCGGAGCCTTCGCAAACCGCTATTTTCCGCCCCCGTTGAATGACTTAAAAGAAAGAACAATCGTTCATGCCGAAGCCGGTGCGCATTTCGCTCGATGCGATGGGGGGCGACCATGGTCCCTCCGTCGTGGTCCCGGGGGCGGCCTTGGCCTTGGAGCGCCATCCCGGCCTCCGCTTCCTGATGTTCGGCAACGAGGCGATCGTTGCGCCTCTTCTGAATGCTCATCCGAAGCTGAAGGAGGCAACCGAGCTGCGCCATACTGATATTGCCATTTCCATGGATGAGAAGCCGAGCCAGGCCATTCGGATGGGGCGCGGCAAGTCGTCCATGTGGCGCGCCGTGCAGGCGGTCCGGGACGGGGAAGCGGATGCCGCGGTCTCGGCCGGGAATACCGGTGCCCTGATGGCGACAGCCAAGATCTGCCTGAAGACCATGGCCCATATCGAGCGCCCTGCCATCGCCTGCATGTGGCCGACCATGCGGGGCGAGAGCATCGTGCTCGACGTCGGTGCGACCATCGGCGCGGATGCCGGTCATCTGGTGGATATGGCAATCATGGGCTCTGCCATGGCCCATATCGTGTTCGACCTGGAACGCCCGACCGTCGGGCTTCTCAATGTCGGCACGGAGGAGATCAAGGGCATCGAGGCGGTCAAGGAAGCGGGGCGCATTCTCAAGGAATCGAACCTGCCGCACCTCGATTACCGCGGCTTCGTCGAAGGCGACGACCTCGGCAAGGGGACCGTCGACGTGGTGGTGACCGAAGGCTTTACGGGCAATATCGCCCTGAAGACCGCCGAGGGAACGGCCAAGCAGATCGCCCAGTATCTGCGCTCCGCCATGAGCCGCACGCTGATGGCCAAGATCGGCTATCTGTTCGCGAAACAGGCTTTTAACGCTCTTCGGGACAAGATGGACCCGCGCAAGGTCAATGGCGGCGTTTTTCTCGGTCTCGAAGGGGTGGTCGTGAAAAGCCACGGCGGGACGGACGATCTCGGCTTCGCCAGCGCCATCGATGTCGCTTACGACATGGCGCATTTTGAATTGATGAACACGATCCGGGCCATGCTTGAGCAGGACCCGGTTGGCCAGACGGCCTGAGGAAGACGCATCTTGAAACGCACCCGTTCCATCGTACGCGGCATCGGCTCTTATCTGCCGAGGCGCAGGCTGACGAACCAGGACCTCGAAAAGCAGGTGGAAACCTCGCACGAATGGATCGTGCAGCGCACCGGCATCGAGGCGCGCCATATTGCTGACGATGATGAAACCACTTCGGTTCTCGGCATAAAGGCGGCGGAGGCGGCCCTTGCCGATGCCGGGCTGACGGCCAGCGATATCGACCTCGTCATCTGCGCCACTTCCACGCCGGACTACACATTTCCGTCGACCGCGACGATGATCCAGACCGGCATCGGCATGACGCACGGTGCGGCCTTCGATCTGCAGGCCGTCTGCACCGGGTTCGTCTATGCGGTGGCGACCGCCGACAAGTTCCTGCAATCCGGTTCGCACAAGCGCGCCCTCGTGGTCGGCGCCGAAACCTTCTCCCGCATCCTCGACTGGAACGACCGCACCACCTGCGTGCTCTTCGGCGATGGCGCCGGAGCGATCGTCCTTGAAGCTCAGGAGGGGGAGGGAACCTCTGCCGATCGCGGCGTGCTGACCTCCCATCTGCGCTCCGATGGTCGCTACCGGGACAAGCTTTATGTCGACGGCGGCCCCGGCTCGACCAAGACCACGGGTGTCCTGAAGATGGAAGGCCGCGAGGTCTTCAAGTTCGCCGTCGGCATGGTTGCGGATGTGGTGCAGGATGCCTTTGCTGCCACGGGCACGAGCGCCGAGGAGCTGGACTGGTTCGTGCCCCATCAGGCAAACAAGCGGATCATCACCGCGAGCGCCGACAAGCTCGGTATCGCCCAGGACAAGGTCGTCATCACCGTCAACAGACATGGCAACACCTCAGCCGCCTCGATTCCGCTGGCATTGGACGTTGCGCGCAAGGACGGGCGGATCAAGGATGGCGACCTCGTGATGATCGAGGCCATCGGCGGCGGCTTCACCTGGGGAAGTGCCTTGATCCGCTGGTAGGATAAAGGCAATTCGACTCAGGTGGTAACCAACGGTTCTACCTTGGCGGTTGACCGTTGGAGGTCATCTGCATAGCGTCTATCGACGACGACCAACGAACTCATTCGCGCTGGGGAGCTCAATGGCTGGCAAGACGATAACGAGAGCGGATTTGAGCGAGGCCGTATACCAGAAGGTAGGTCTCTCGCGGACCGAATCGGCCGAACTGGTGGAGCGCGTTCTCGCCGAGATCTGCGATAGCCTGGCTGCGGGCGAGACAGTGAAGCTGTCCTCTTTCGGCTCGTTCATCGTGCGCAGCAAGGGCGAGCGTGTCGGCCGCAACCCCAAGACCGGCGTCGAGGTCCCGATCGATCCCCGCCGGGTTATGGTCTTCAAGCCCTCGAATGTCTTGAAGGCCCATATCAACGGTGAGACCTTCGAAGGCGAGGATTGATCCCGTTATGGCGAGCGGCGCCATGGACAAGAGCCCCGATGCCTTCCGCACCATCAGCGAGGTCGCCGAGGATCTCGACGTCCCGCAGCATGTTTTGCGCTTCTGGGAAACCCGTTTCAGCCATATCAAGCCGCTGAAGCGCGGCGGCGGACGGCGTTATTACCGTCCCGACGACGTCGACCTGCTCAAGGGGATCCGTCATCTTCTCTATGGCGAAGGCTACACGATCAAGGGCGTTCAGCGCATCCTGAAGGAGGAGGGCGTCCGCTTCGTTCATGCGATCGGTCGCGGTGAGCAGAGCGTCGCCGCACTTCACCCGGAAACCATCGATGCAGAGCCGGAGGCCGTGGGACCGCCCGAGGATGATCGCTTCGCGGATGAGAGCAAGGTAGCGGGTGTCTCATTCGAGCGCAGCCTGTCTCCGGAGGCCCTCCGGGGTCTTCAGGCCGCGCTCGACGAACTCTATGAATGCGATCGGGTGCTCACCTCCTTGAAGGGCGCAAGCGGGCCGCCGCTGGCCGAATGAAACCTCAATATCGCAAGGGATTCACCCTTGTCGGCCGACCCTTTTTCGCCTTGGAAGATCGGGTTTCCGAGAGGGTTTGGAAAATGAGCGCGTTGGACCCTTGACAGGGGTCGGGGTGAACCTTAAACCGCACCCACACCGCTTCGGCGGTCCGATGCGCGGGCGTAGCTCAGTCGGTTAGAGTGCCGGCCTGTCACGCCGGAGGTCGCGGGTTCGAGCCCCGTCGCCCGCGCCACTTTCCCCTAAAAGTCAAAGTTCGACGACTGCTTCGAGGGTCTCGGTGCCCGTCGGCAGCCGGCATAGCCGCGTGGAAGCGGCACTTTTCGACGGCATGTGCATTTTCCCATCGGTTCCCGGTCCTCGGCCAAGCTCGGCGTGATCGGAGCGACTCATCGGGATGGGTTGCAAGGACGAGGCCTGGATTTGAGAATCGCTGCCGGCCGAGAGGGCGGAGCAGCCAATTGGACGGCGGCGAAAGCGGTAGAAGGGGCCAGAAACCAGTTTGGAATGGTTCTTTTTGCGGCAGTGCAAACACTTGTCACGGAAGGGGAACTCGGCTAAGCCTCCCGCGCAATCAGCGCGTTGTCGCAGGGGCTTTTGTCCGGCCTTTCTGCGGCTTAAATGCGTTCTGTTGCCGGCTTCGGCCCGAGCTCTGTTCCTTCTAGGTGTCGTATGACGAATCTTCTCGCCGACTACCTGCCTCTCGTAATCTTCATTGGCGTATCGCTCCTGATCGGAGTGGCGCTGCTCGTGGCGCCGTTCATCGTCGCCTATAGCCGCCCCGATACGGAGAAGCTGTCCGCCTACGAGTGCGGGTTCAATGCCTTCGACGATGCCCGCATGAAGTTCGATGTGCGGTTCTACCTCGTCGCCATTCTGTTCATCATCTTCGACCTGGAAGTGGCCTTCCTGTTCCCCTGGGCCATCACCTTCGGGAACCTGGGATGGTTCGGCTTCATCTCCATGATGATCTTCCTCGGCGTCCTGACGATCGGCTTCATTTACGAGTGGAAGAAGGGAGCCCTCGAATGGGATTGATCTCCGATAACCAGTCGACCCTGGTCGCTCCCGCTCCTCGCGGCATCATCGACCCGAATACCGGCAAGCCGGTCGGCGCGACGGACCCCTATTTCCTCTCGCTCAACGAGGAATTGTCCGACAAGGGCTTCCTCGTGACCTCGACCGAGGATCTCATCACCTGGGCGCGCACCGGTTCGCTCATGTGGATGACCTTCGGCCTGGCATGCTGCGCGGTGGAGATGATGCAGCTGTCGATGCCGCGCTACGACGTCGAGCGCTTCGGCTTCGCCCCGCGCGCCTCGCCGCGCCAATCCGATGTGATGATCGTTGCCGGCACGCTGACCAACAAGATGGCCCCCGCGCTGCGCAAGGTCTATGACCAGATGCCGGAGCCGCGCTACGTCATCTCCATGGGCTCCTGCGCCAATGGCGGCGGCTACTATCATTATTCCTATGCGGTGGTTCGCGGCTGCGACCGCGTCGTGCCGGTTGACATCTACGTGCCGGGTTGCCCTCCGACGGCTGAGGCGCTCCTTTACGGGGTGCTGCTTCTGCAGAAGAAGATCCGCCGCACCGGCACCATCGAGCGCTGAGCAAAGGTCATTGCATGAGTGCTGATCTCCAAGCCCTGAGCGATCACATCGCCTCGTCCCTCGGCGAGGCGGTCGAGGACAGGGCCATCGCCTTTGACGAGCTGACGATCGTCGTCCGCCGCGAGGATATCGTCCGGGCGGCGACATTTCTGCGGGACGACCCGCTCTGCCGGTTCGTCTGCTTCATCGATATCTGCGGCGCCGATTATCCGGCCCGCGAGAAGCGCTTCGACGTGGTCTACCACCTGCTTGCGCCGCATCATAACCAGCGCATCCGCGTCAAGGTGGAGACCGACGAGGTGACCCCGGTTCCCTCGCTCATCGGCCTGTGGCCGGCGGCGAACTGGTTCGAGCGCGAGGCTTACGATCTTTACGGCATCCTGTTCTCGGGCCATCCGGACCTGCGCCGCATGCTGACCGATTACGGTTTTGAAGGGCATCCGCTTCGCAAGGACTTCCCGCTCACCGGCTATGTCGAGGTCCGCTACGACGACGGCCAGGGCCGCGTGGTCTACGAGCCCGTGAAGCTCAATCAGGAGTTCCGCAACTTCGATTTCCTCTCGCCTTGGGAAGGCACGGATTACGTGCTGCCGGGCGACGAGAAAGCCAAGACTTAAAGGAGCGGAAGGCGACCCATGGGCGAGCATAATATCCGCAACTTCACGATCAATTTCGGCCCGCAGCATCCTGCGGCACACGGCGTTCTGCGTCTCGTGCTGGAGCTGGACGGCGAGGTGGTCGAGCGCGTCGATCCGCATATCGGCCTGCTGCACCGCGGCACCGAGAAGCTGATCGAATACAAGACCTACGTTCAGGCCAATCCCTATTTCGATCGGCTCGACTATGTCGCGCCGATGAACCAGGAACATGCCTTCTGCATGGCGGTCGAGAAGCTGCTGGGCATCGAGGTGCCCCGCCGCGCCGAGCTGATCCGCGTGCTCTATTCCGAGATCGGACGCCTTCTCTCGCACCTCCTCAACGTGACCACGCAGGCGATGGACGTCGGCGCGCTCACGCCGCCCCTCTGGGGCTTCGAGGAGCGCGAGAAGCTGATGATCTTCTACGAGCGCGCCTCCGGCGCCCGCATGCACGCCAACTACATCCGTCCCGGCGGCGTGAGCATGGATCTGCCGCCGGACCTGATCGACGATATCGAGGCCTTCTGCGATCCGTTCATGCAGGTGCTCGACGACCTCGACACCCTGGTCATCGGCAACCGCATCTTCAAGCAGCGCAATGTTGATATCGGCGTTCTCACGCTGGACGATTGCTGGAAATGGGGCTTTTCCGGCGCCATCGTCCGCAGCTGCGGCGTGGCCTGGGACCTGCGCAAGTCGCAGCCGTACTCGCTCTACGAGGAGATGGATTTCGACATCCCCGTGGGCCTGAACGGCGACAATTACGACCGCCAGGTCATCCGCATGGAAGAGATGCGCCAGAGCGTGCGGATCATGCGCCAGTGCCTCGACAAACTGCGGGCGCCGGACGGGCAAGGGCCCGTATCGACGCTTGACGGTAAGGTTGCGCCGCCTTCGCGCAAGGACATGAAGCGCTCCATGGAAGCGCTGATCCACCACTTCAAGCTCTACACCGAGGGCTTCCACGTGCCGGCCGGCGAGGTCTACGTGCCTGTCGAGGCTCCGAAGGGCGAGTTCGGCGTGTATCTCGTGTCGGACGGCACCAACAAGCCGTATCGCTGCAAGATCCGCGCCCCGGGATTCGCCCACCTTCAGGGCATGGATTTCATGTGCCGCGGCCACATGCTGGCCGACGTTGCGGGAATTCTCGGTTCCATCGACATCGTGTTCGGCGAGGTCGACCGCTAACGAATACCTGCCCCGAAGCCGGAGCAGGAAGTCACGCTCTTTGAAGCGTGCTGAACTGGTTCAAGTCGTGTGGCCGGGCTCTTCGCCCGGCCATGACGATGAGGAGAAGAGTGTATGGCCGTTCGCAAGCTCGCGCCTGAAAACATGCAGCCCGGAAGCTTCGTTCTCTCCCCTGAGACCGAAGCTTTCGCGGACAAGGAAATCGCCAAGTATCCGCCGGGCCGCCAGGCCTCGGCCGTCATCGCCCTGCTGACCAAGGCTCAGGAGCAGGCCGGCGGCTGGCTGCCGCGCAAGGCGATCGAGGCGGTCGCGGCAAAGCTCGACATGCCCGACATCCGCGTGATGGAAGTGGCGACCTTCTACACGATGTTCAACCTCGAGCCGGTCGGAAAATACTTCATCCAGTTCTGCGGCACGACGCCCTGCGTCCTGCGTGGCGCGGGTGACATCAAACGCGTACTCGAGCGCCGTATCGGCGATCAGAACCACGTCACCCCGGACGGCACGTTCTCGTGGCTCGAAGTCGAATGCCTCGGCGCATGCTCCAACGCGCCGATGGTGCAGATCAACGACGATTATTACGAGGACCTGACGACCGAGAACTTCGAGACGCTTCTCGACGATCTCGCCGCCGGACGTCCCGTTCATGTCGGTTCCCAGATCGGCCGCAACCGGTCCGAACCCTTCGAGGGCGTGAACACCCTGCTGGATCCGGCTCTCTACGACGGTTCGGTCGTCGGAGCCTGGCGCAAGCGCTTCGAGGAACAGGCGAAGGCCGAAACCGGTGAGGCCGCTGCTGCGGTCGCCAGCGTTCCGCAGGACGGGAAGGCTGCCAAGCCGCCATCAGGCCGCGCCACCGAGACCGATGCCGCCGACACGCCGGCGAAGCGCGCCAAGGAAGGCGAGCGGCCGATCAGCCACACGGATCAGAAGGAAGCCGCGGATCCGTCCAAGGCGACCAAGGTCGAGCCGAAGGAGGCGGGTGCGCAGCCGGCCCCCCAGAGCGGCAAGTCCTATGTGGCGACGCCGAAGAAGGAAGGCGAGGCAGTGCCTGCCAGCCCTACGACGCCCGAGGCCGGCAAGCCGCCTTCGAAGGCCAAGGGCCGACGCGACGGCAGCGAGAGCAAGCCGGGCGTTACCGTCGACAAAGACAACAAGTCGTCCTGATGGAGTGATCGGGAATGCTTCAGGACAAAGATCGTATCTTCACCAATCTCTACGGCTTCCAGTCGCCTGACCTTAAGGCCGCCAAGATGCGCGGCAACTGGGACGGGACCAAGTTCCTGCTCGAGCAGGGCCGCGATTGGATCGTCAACGAGATGAAGGCATCGGGCCTGCGCGGCCGCGGCGGCGCGGGCTTCCCCACGGGCCTGAAATGGTCCTTCATGCCCAAGGCGTCGGACGGCCGCCCGCACTACCTCGTCGTGAACGCGGACGAGTCGGAGCCGGGCACCTGTAAGGATCGCGAGATCATGCGGAACGATCCGCATCTTCTCGTCGAAGGCTGCCTCATCGCCTCCTTCGCCATGGGCGCGCATGCCGCCTACATCTATATCCGCGGCGAGTACGTGGCGGAGCGTCTCGCGCTCCAGCGGGCGGTGGACGAGGCCTACGAGGCCAAGCTCATCGGCAAGGACAACATCCACGGCTATCCCTTCGATCTCTACGTTCACCACGGCGCAGGCGCTTACATCTGCGGCGAGGAGACGGCTCTCATCGAGAGCATGGAGGGCAAGAAGGGCATGCCGCGCCTGAAGCCGCCATTCCCGGCCAATATGGGCCTCTACGGCTGCCCGACGACGGTCAACAATGTCGAGTCCATCGCTGTTGCCGGTACGATCCTGCGTCGCGGCGCTGCGTGGTTCTCCGGCATCGGGCGTCCCAACAACGTCGGCACCAAGCTGTTCTGCGTCTCGGGCCACGTGAACAAGCCCTGCAACGTGGAAGAGGCTATGGGCCTGACCTTCCGCGAGCTGATCGACGGCCATTGCGGCGGCATCCGCGGCGGCTGGGACAACCTGCTCGGCGTCATTCCCGGCGGCTCCTCGGTGCCGATCGTTCCGGCTCATGAGATCGCCGACGCCTACATGGATTTCGACACCCTGCGGAATCTGAAGTCCGGTCTCGGCACCGCCGCCGTGATCGTGATGGACAAGTCGACCGACATCGTGCGCGCCATCGCCCGCATCTCGTACTTCTACAAGCACGAGAGCTGTGGCCAGTGCACGCCCTGCCGCGAGGGCACGGGCTGGATGTGGCGCGTGCTCAACCGCATGGCCGAGGGCCGCGCCCAGAAGCGCGAAATCGACATGCTTCTCGAAGTTTCGACCCAGATCGAAGGCCACACCATCTGCGCGCTCGGCGACGCGGCGGCTTGGCCGGTCCAGGGTCTGATCCGCCACTTCCGTCACGAGATCGAGAAGCGGATCGACGACTACGCGGCTAACCCGCATTCCGAATCCGTCCTGATCGCGGCGGAGTGAGATTGAAGATGGCGAAAATCATCGTTGATGGCGTCGAGGTCGACGTTCCCGTGGAATACACTCTGCTCCAGGCCGCCGAGGCGGCGGGAGCGGAAATTCCGCGCTTCTGCTACCACGAGCGGCTCTCGATCGCCGGGAATTGCCGCATGTGCCTCGTCGAGGTGAAGGGCGCCCCGAAGCCGGTGGCCTCCTGCGCCTGGGGCGTGCGCGACTGCCGTCCGGGCCCCAACGGCGAGCCGCCGGAAATCTCGACCAAATCGCCGACCGTGAAGAAGGCGCGGGAAGGGGTGATGGAGTTCCTGCTCATCAACCACCCGCTCGACTGCCCGATCTGCGACCAGGGCGGCCAGTGCGACCTGCAGGACCAGGCGATGGCCTACGGCGTCGACACCAGCCGCTATCACGAGAACAAGCGTGCGGTGGCCGACAAGTATCTTGGCCCGCTGGTCCGCACCTCCATGAACCGGTGCATCCACTGCACCCGCTGCGTGCGCTTCACCGCAGAGGTCGCAGGCGTGCCGGATCTCGGCGCCCTGTGGCGCGGCGAGGACATGGAGATCACCAGCTACCTCGAGCGGGCCCTCGGCTCGGAACTGCAGGCCAACGTGGCGGATCTCTGCCCGGTCGGCGCTCTCACCCACAAACCGGAATCCTTCCATTTCCGGCCATGGGAGCTCACCAAGACCGATTCCGTCGATGTGATGGATGCGGTCGGCTCCGCGATCCGCGTCGATTCCCGCGGCCGTGAGGTCATGCGCATCCTGCCGCGCGTGAACGAGGCGGTGAACGAGGAGTGGATCACGGACAAGACCCGCCAGATCGTGGACGGTCTTCGCCTGCAGCGCCTCGACCGCCCCTTCGTGCGCGAGAACGGCCGCCTGCGTCCGGCCACCTGGCAGGAGGCTTTTGCCACCATTGCAAGCCGCGTGAAGGGCACCGACCCGAAACGCGTCGGCGCCATCGTCGGCGACCTCGCTGCCGTCGAGGAGATGTATGCGCTGAAGCTGCTCATGGAGAGCCTTGGCGTCACCAACATCGACGCCCGTCAGGATGGATCGCTGCTGTCGCCGGTCTATGGCCGTGGCTCCTACATCTTCAACAGCACCATCGCCGGCATCGAGGATGCGGACGCGATCCTGACTGTGGGGTCGAACCCGCGCATCGAGGCTTCGCTGGTCAATGTGCGCATCCGCAAGCGCTGGCGCATGGCGCCGCCGCCGATCGGCATGATCGGCGAGCATGCCGACCTGACCTACCCCTACGACTATCTCGGCGCTGGGCCCGAGACCCTGGCCGAGCTCGCGGCCGGCCGTCACAGCTTCATCGAGAAGCTCCGCGCCGCCGAGCGTCCGCTGGTCATCGTCGGGCAGGGTGCTCTCTCCCGCCCCGACGGCCTTGCCGTTCTCTCGGCCGCGGCACAGCTCGCCCGCGACGTGGGTGCCGTGAAGGACGGCTGGAACGGCTTCTCGGTCCTGCAGACGGCCGCCTCCCGCGTCGGCGCCCTCGATCTCGGTCTCGTGCCGGGCGAGTGGGGTCTGAACGCTCAGACAATGGCTCAGGGTGAAGTGGACGTGCTGTTCAATCTCGGCGCGGACGAGATCGACATCGCCCCCGGCGCCTTCGTGATCTATCAGGGCACCCATGGCGACCGCGGCGCGCACCGCGCCGACGTGATCCTGCCGGCCGCGACCTACACGGAGAAGTCCGGCACCTACGTGAACACGGAGGGCCGGGTCCAGCTCGCCAACCGCGCCGCCTTCGCTCCCGGCGAGGCTCGCGAGGATTGGGCGATCCTGCGTGCGCTCTCCGATGTGCTCGGGCACCGCCTGCCGTTCGACTCGCTGAATGCGCTGCGGGCGAAGCTCTATTCGCATTATCCGCACTTTGCGGCCATCGATACGATCCAGCCCGCCGATGGCTTTGCCGCCATTCAGGCGCTGGCGAATATCGGCGGCACCCTCGGCCGCGAGGCTTTCGCGAGCCCGGTGAAGGATTTCTACCTGACGAACCCGATTGCCCGCGCCTCCGGCGTCATGGCCGAGTGCTCCGCGCTCGCCCGGTCGCTGAAGCTCGAGGCGGCGGAGTAAGAGGAACGGATCATGGATTTCGGAGATATCGTCCTCGCAGTCGCGATCATGCTGGGCAAGAGCCTGCTCATGCTCGTGGCTCTTCTCATCTTCATCGCCTACGCGCTCTATGCCGACCGCAAGGTCTGGGCGGCGGTCCAGCTTCGCCGCGGCCCGAACGTGGTCGGCCCCTGGGGTCTCTTCCAGTCCTTTGCCGACCTCTTGAAGTTCGTGCTGAAGGAGCCGGTGATCCCGGCGCCGGCTAACAAGGGCATGTTCCTGCTTGCGCCGCTGGTGATGTGCACCCTGTCGCTGGCGGCCTGGGCGGTCATCCCGCTCAATGCCGGCTGGGCCATCGCCGACATCAACGTGGGCATCCTCTACATCTTCGCGATCTCGTCGCTCGGCGTCTACGGCGTCATCATGGGCGGCTGGGCCTCGAACTCGAAGTATCCGTTTCTCGGCGCGCTGCGCTCCGCGGCGCAGATGGTGTCCTATGAGGTCTCCATCGGCTTCGTGATCGTCACCGTGCTCATGTGTGCCGGAACGCTGAACCTGTCGGCCATCGTGGAATCGCAGAACACCCGGCTCGGCATCCTCGGCTGGTACTGGCTGCCGCTGTTCCCGATGTTCGTGGTGTTCTTCATCTCGGCCATGGCTGAGACCAACCGTCCGCCCTTCGATCTGCCCGAGGCGGAATCGGAACTCGTGGCCGGCTACATGGTGGAATATTCCTCCACGCCGTATCTGCTCTTCATGCTCGGCGAGTACGTGGCCATCATGACCATGTGCGCCCTCGGCACGATTCTGTTCCTCGGCGGCTGGCTCTCTCCGATCCCCTTCGCGCCCTTCACCTGGATCCCGGGCGTGATCTGGTTCGTTCTGAAGGCGAGCTTCCTGTTCTTCCTCATCGCCATGGTGAAAGCCCTGGTGCCACGCTACCGCTACGATCAGCTCATGCGCCTCGGCTGGAAGGTCTTCCTGCCGCTGTCGCTCGCCATGGTCATCGTCGTGGCGGCTGTTCTGATGGTCACCGGCAATGCGCCGGGCGTCCGCTAAAGGAGATCGGCCATGCAGCTCGACCGCATCGCCCAATCCCTCCTGCTGAAGGAGTTCATTTCAGGGTTCGTCCTGACGATGAAGTACTTCTTCAAGCCGAAGGCGACCCTGAACTATCCCTTCGAGATGGGTCATCGCGGCCCACGCTTCCGCGGTGAGCACGCCCTGCGGCGCTATCCCAACGGGGAGGAGCGCTGCATCGCCTGCAAGCTCTGCGAGGCTATCTGCCCGGCCCAGGCTATCACCATCGAGGCCGGTCCGCGTCGCAACGACGGCACCCGCCGCACGACGCGCTACGACATCGACATGGTGAAGTGCATCTATTGCGGCATGTGCCAGGAAGCCTGCCCGGTGGATGCCATCGTGGAAGGCCCGAACCTGGAGTTCTCGGTGGAGACCCGCGAGGAGCTCTACTACGACAAGGCCAAGCTTCTCGATAACGGGGAGCGCTGGGAGCGCGAGATCGCGAGGAACCTCGCGAAGACCGCCCCCTATCGGTAAGGGGCGTCCTGCCCGGCGAGGGCAGGGGGCAAGCATGTCCGGCGGGTTGTGCCGGCCGGATTCGGATTTTATAGACAGGCCGCCGGATTCTCCGGCGCCACGTCGGAAGGGGCCGCCTTTGGCGGCTTGAGCTCAAGCATGACGGTTACCGCCGCCTTCTTCTATCTGTTCGCGACGATCACGATCGCCTCCGGCTTCATGGTGATTGCCTCCCGCAACCCTGTGCAGTCGGTGCTGTTCCTCATCCTGGCCTTCGTCAATGCGGCGGGCCTGTTCCTGATGATGGGCGCCGAGTTCCTGGCGATGATCCTGGTCATCGTCTATGTGGGCGCGGTCGCGGTGCTCTTCCTCTTCGTCGTCATGATGCTCGACGTGGATTTCGCCGCGCTCCGGCAGGGCTTCCTGCAGTATCTGCCCATCGGCGGCCTGATCGGCGTGATCCTCCTCCTCGAGCTGATCCTCGTGGTCGGGACCTACACCATCGATCCCGGTCTGGTGCGCTCCCCCGCCGTGCCGATCCCCGCTGCCGACGTCATGACCAATACCGAGGCCCTCGGACAGGTGCTCTACACCCGCTACTTCTACTTCTTCCAAGCGGCCGGCCTGATCCTTCTGGTCGCGATGATCGGCGCCATCGTCCTGACCCTGCGCGAGCGGGTCGGCGTGCGGCGCCAGGACATTTCCAAGCAGAACGCCCGGACTCAGGAGACTGCGGTCGAGGTGCGGAAGGTTCCCTTCCGCCAAGGCATCTAAGGAGAGGCGCCATGGTTATCGGACTGGGTCATTATCTCACCGTCGCCGCCGTCCTCTTCACGCTCGGCGTGTTCGGCATCTTCATCAACCGGAAGAACGTGATCGTCATCCTGATGTCCGTCGAGCTGATCCTGCTCGCCGTGAACATCAACATGGTCGCGTTCTCGACCCACCTGAACGACATCGTCGGCCAGGTCTTCGCCATGCTGATCCTCACGGTCGCGGCGGCGGAGGCGGCGATCGGCCTGGCCATTCTAGTGGTCTTCTTCCGCAACCGCGGCTCCATCGCGGTCGAGGACATCAACAGGTTGAGGGGCTAGGACCATGATCCGGAAAAGTGGGAACCGGTTTTCTGATCAAGATCATGCGTCGGCCATGAGCCCGAACGGAATGGCGAAGTAAACGAACATGTATCACGCAATCGTCTTCCTGCCGCTCGTCGGCTTCCTCATTGCAGGCATCTTCGGCCGGCTCCTCGGGCCGCGGCCGAGCGAGATCGTCACCACCGCGCTGCTCTTCGTGGCGGCCGTCCTGTCCTGGGTGTCCTTCATTCAGGTCGGCTTCGGCGACGGCGCCACCAGGATCCAGATCGCCCAGTGGATGTCGGTCGGCGACCTTCAGGTCGATTGGGCGTTCCGGATCGACACGCTGACCGCCATGATGCTGGTGGTCGTGAACACCGTCTCGGCCCTCGTGCACCTCTACTCCATCGGCTACATGCACGAGGATCCGCACCGGTCGCGCTTCTTCGCCTATCTGTCGCTCTTCACCTTCACCATGCTCATGCTGGTGACAGCGGACAACCTCGTCCAGATGTTTTTCGGCTGGGAAGGCGTGGGCCTCGCGAGCTACCTGCTGATCGGCTTCTGGTACCAGAAGGATTCCGCCAACGCGGCGGCCATGAAGGCCTTCATCGTCAACCGCGTCGGCGATTTCGGTTTCCTGCTCGGCATCTTCACGGTCTTCGTGCTGTTCAACGGCGTCACCTTCGACGCGATCTTCCCGCGCGTCTCCGAGTTCGCGAATGCGCGCTTCATGTTCCTCGGCATCGAGTGGCATGCCCTGACCATCGCCTGCCTGCTGCTCTTCATGGGCGCCATGGGCAAGTCGGCACAGTTCCTCCTGCACACCTGGCTGCCGGACGCGATGGAAGGCCCGACCCCGGTCTCGGCCCTCATCCACGCCGCCACCATGGTGACCGCCGGCGTTTTCATGGTCGCGCGCCTGTCGCCGCTCTTCGAATATGCGCCTTCTGCTCTCGCCGTCGTCACCGTCATCGGCGGCATCACGGCCTTCTTCGCCGCCACCGTCGGCCTGGTCCAGAACGACATCAAGCGCGTCATCGCCTATTCGACCTGCTCGCAGCTCGGCTACATGTTCGTGGGCCTCGGCGTCGGCGCCTATGGCGCAGGCGTGTTCCACCTGTTCACGCACGCCTTCTTCAAGGCGCTGCTGTTCTTGGGCGCCGGCTCGGTCATCCACGCCATGCACCATGAGCAGGATATCCGCCACATGGGAGCGCTCCGCCGCTACATCCCCCTGACCACGGCGATGATGGCGATAGGCACGCTGGCACTCACCGGCTTCCCGTTCACCGCCGGCTATTACTCGAAGGACGCGATCATCGAGGCGGCTTACGCCGCGCATTCCTCGGCCGGCTCCTTCGCATTCCTGGCGACCGTCGTCGCGGCCTTCATGACCTCGTTCTACTCCTGGCGCCTGTTCTTCCTCACCTTCGAGGGAACCGCACGCTGGGGGCATCATGATCATCACGCTCACGCCCCGCACTCCCATGAGGGAGTCGAGCACGACGATCACAACCGCGACGTGGAGCCGGCGAGCCATGCCCAGCATGACCATGGCCACCATGGGGACCATACCCCCCATGAGAGCCCGCTCGTGATGCTGATCCCGCTCATCGTGCTCGCCACGGGCGCGGTTATCGCCGGCATCGTCTTCCACGGCGCCTTCATCGGCGAGGGCTACCAGGAGTTCTGGAAGGGTGCGCTCTACACCCGTCCGGACAACCATATCCTGGAAGAGATGCATCATCTCCCAGGCTGGGTGCCGCTGCTGCCGACGATCATGATGGTCTTGGGCTTCGTGCTCGCCTGGTACATGTACATCATCGACAACAAGCAGCCGGCGAAGCTCGCGGCCGATCACCCGATCCTGTACCGCTTCCTCCTGAACAAGTGGTACTTCGACGAGCTGTACGATGCGATCTTCGTGCGTCCGGCGATGGCCATCGGCCGCTTCTTCTGGCGAACCGGCGACCAGAAGATCATCGACGGGCTCGGCCCTGACGGCATCTCCGCCCGCGTCCTCGACGTGACGCGCGGGGTGGTGCGGGTGCAGACCGGCTACGTCTATCATTATGCCTTCGCGATGCTGATCGGCGTTGCGGCTCTCGTGACCTTCTATCTCTTCAGGGGAGCCCACTAATGCTCGGCTTCGGCATTCTCTCCGGCCTCCTGGTCCTGCCGCTCGTCGGCGCGGCCTTCATCCTGACCCTGCGCGGCGACAGCGAGGCCGCTCGCTCGAACGCCCGCTGGGCCGCCCTGGCGACGACGATCGCCACCTTCCTGCTGTCCCTCGTCGCCTGGGCCCGCTTCGATATTGCCTCGGCCTCGTTCCAGCTCGTGGAAAGCCATTCCTGGCTGACCGAGACGATCCGCTTCAAGCTCGGCGTCGACGGCTTCTCCATGCCGCTCGTCCTGCTCACCACGTTCCTGATGCCGTTCTGCATCCTGGCGTCGTGGGATTCGATCGAGAACCGGGTCAAGGAATATTTCGTCGCCTTCCTGGTCCTCGAGACCACGATGATTGGCGTCTTCGTCGCCCTCGACCTCGTGCTCTTCTATCTGTTCTTCGAGGCGGGCCTTATTCCGATGTTCCTCATCATCGGCATCTGGGGCGGCAAGCGGCGCATCTATGCGAGCTTCAAGTTTTTCCTCTACACCTTGCTCGGCTCCGTCCTGATGCTGCTCGCCATCATGGCCATGTACTGGACCGCCGGCACGACCGATATCCCGACCCTTCTGACCTACAAGTTCGCGCCGAACCTGCAGATCTGGCTGTGGCTCGCCTTCTTTGCCTCGTTCGCGGTGAAGATGCCCATGTGGCCGGTCCATACCTGGCTGCCCGACGCGCACGTGGAAGCGCCGACCGCGGGCTCCGTGATCCTGGCAGGCGTTCTCTTGAAGATGGGCGGCTACGGCTTCATCCGAGTATCCCTGCCCATGTTCCCGGATGCGTCGCTCTATTTCGCACCGCTGGTCTATGCCCTCTCCGTCATCGCGATCATCTACACCTCCCTGGTCGCCCTGATGCAGGAGGACATCAAGAAGCTCATCGCCTATTCTTCCGTGGCGCATATGGGCTTCGTGACCATGGGCCTGTTCAGCATGAACGAGCAGGGCATCCAGGGTGCGATGTTCACCATGATCTCCCACGGTCTCGTCTCCGGCGCGCTCTTCCTCAGCGTCGGCGTGATCTACGACCGGATGCATACCCGCGAGATCAAGGCCTATGGCGGCCTCGTGAACCGGATGCCGCTCTATGCCGTGGTGTTCCTGATCCTGACCATGGCGAACGTCGCCCTGCCGGGCACGTCGGGCTTCATCGGCGAGTTCCTGACCCTCATGGGCGCCTTCCGCTCCAACACCTGGGTCGCGTTCTTCGCGGCGTCCGGCGTGATCCTCTCGGCAGCCTATGCGCTCTGGCTCTACCGTCGCGTGGTCTACGGAGAGCTCGACAAGCCGGCACTCCAGAACATCACCGATCTGAACCGCCGCGAGATCATCACCTTCGCGCCGCTCATTCTGCTCATCATCTATTACGGTATCCAGCCCGGCCCCATCCTCGACGCCTTCGCCGCGCCGACGGATGCGCTCATGACGAGCGTTCAGGCCGCGCTCGCCACCGTGAAAACGGCAGCTCTTGCCGCGAACTGAGGTCACGATGAATCCCGCCCTCACCATTCCCGCCTTCGGTCCGATGCTGCCAGAGATCCTCATGGCGGCCGGCGTTCTCGTCATGGTGCTGTTCGGCGCCTTCCGCGGCGAGCGCCCGGGCTACGGCATGAACATCATCGCTCTGGCGCTTCTCGCCGTCACCTTCCTGGCGGTGCTGATGCTGCCGTCCGAGCGGGTCGAGACCATGGCCGGCTCCTTCGTCGTCGACGATTTCGCCAAGTTCATGAAGGCCCTGACGCTGCTCGGCTCCGCCGGCGGCGTCATTCTCTCGCTCGATTACATGCGCCGCGAGGGCATCAGCCGTTTCGAGTATCCGATCCTGATCGTGCTCTCGACCATCGGCATGATGATGGTGATTTCGGCCAACGACCTCATCGCCCTCTATCTCGGCCTCGAACTCCTCAGCCTGTCGTCCTACGTGATCGCGGCCTTCGACCGTGACAACGTGCGCTCGACGGAAGCCGGCCTGAAATACTTCGTGCTCGGCGCCCTGTCCTCCGGCATGCTGCTCTACGGCGCGTCGCTGATCTACGGCTTCACCGGCAGCGTTTCCTTCCCGACCATCGCCTCGGTCCTGACCGGCACCACCGTCGGTATCGGCGCCATCGTCGGCCTCGTCTTCGTGGCCGCCGGCATCGCCTTCAAGATCTCGGCCGTGCCGTTCCACATGTGGACGCCGGACGTCTATGAGGGCTCGCCCACGCCCGTGACCGCGTTCTTCGCCGCCGCCCCCAAGATGGCTGGCATGGCCATGGCGACCCGCGTGTTCATCGATGCGTTCCCCGGCATCCTGGTGCAGTGGCAGCAGATCATCGTCTTCATCTCCATCGCCTCGATGGCGCTCGGCTCCTTCGCCGCCATCGGGCAGCGCAACCTGAAGCGCCTGATGGCCTATTCATCCATCGGCAACGTGGGTTACGCGCTGATCGGCCTGGCCGCAGGTACGCCGGCAGGCGTGCAGGGCGTCGCGATCTACATGGCGATCTACCTCGCCATGACGCTCGGCTCCTTCGCGATCATCCTCGCCATGCGGCGCGGCAACGTGATGTACGAGTCGATCGACGATCTCTCGGGTCTCGCCCGCACCCATCCCGCGCTGGCATTCTGCCTGGCCATGATGATGTTCTCGCTCGCCGGCATCCCGCCGCTGGCCGGATTCTTCGCCAAGTTCTACGTCTTCGCCGCCGCCATCGAGGCCAACCTCGTCGCCCTGGCCGTAATCGGCGTGGTGACGAGCGTGGTGGGCGCGTACTACTACCTGCGCATCGTCAAGGTGATGTATTTCGATGCGCCGGGTGAGCGCTACGACGCCATGCCGTTCGGCGTGAAGTTCGTGCTCGCCGTGAGCAGCGTCTTCGTCGTCCTGTTCGGCATCGTTCCGGCCCCCCTCGTGGCCGCAGCCGGTGCTGCTGCCCGGTCCCTGTTCTAGTCGTGGATCTGTCGCCAGAGACCGAGGCTGCCGGCTACAGGCTCCTCTCGCTTGAGGCGACGGACTCGACGAATGACGATGCTCTCAAGGCCGCTCGCTCCGGCGATCCGGGACAACTCTGGATCACCGCGGCCGAGCAGCTCGCAGGCAGGGGGCGGCATGGCCGGCAATGGTCGTCGCCCCAGGGCAACCTCTATGCCAGCCTCCTTCTGATCGATCCGTGCGAGGTGGCAGTTGCCCCGCAACTGGGCTTCGTCGCCGGTCTGGCCTTGCACGAAGCAGTGGAGGAAGTCACGGGAATCGGCGCGCCGCGACTCTCTCTGAAATGGCCCAATGACCTTCTGCTCGACGGGGCCAAGGTCTCCGGTCTTCTGCTCGAAGGGCACAAGCTTCAGACGGACGGCCCTCTGGCCATCGTGATCGGTTTCGGCGTCAACGTGGCTTTCGCTCCGACGGGCACCCCTTATCCAGCCATCGCGCTGAAGTCGGTCAGGCCGGATCTGACGCGCGAGGTCTTGCTCCGATCTCTCGCGGCCGCCTTCGCCAGGACCTTTTCGGCGTGGCGCGCGTCGTCCCGCATGAGCGCGTCGGATCCATTCGGTGCGATCCGCCGGCTCTGGCTCGAACGGGCAGCGGGCGTAGGGCAGGAAGTGAGGCTTCGATTGCCCGCAGGTGAGAAGAAGGGTGTGTTCGAAGGTCTCGACCGGTTCGGACGACTGCAGCTGAAAAGCGCCGACGGGATGGAACTCATCGATGCGGGCGACCTTTATTTTCCCAATTTGCAACACGATATAGCCAAGCCTGACGCTGGCACGAAAGGGTTTCGAACTTAATGGCTTCTCACCAGGACGAATTGGTTTTTCTTCCGCTTGGAGGACTCGGCGAGATCGGCATGAACGCTGCGCTCTACGGCTTCGGGCCGGAGGACGACCGGCAGTGGATTCTCGTCGATTGCGGCATGGGCTTCGGCGGCGAGGAGAACCTTCCTGGCATCGATCTCGTCTATCCGGATCTGCGCTTCATCGAAGAGGAACGCCATAACCTCCTCGGCATCTTCATCACCCATGCTCACGAAGATCACATCGGCGCTCTCGTGGAGATGTGGCCGCGTCTTCGCGTGCCGGTCTACGCGACGAAGTTCGCCATCGGCCTTCTCGAAACACGCCGCCTCTCCGAGGCGAATGCGCCGAAGGTCGACCTGAACGAGATCGTGCCCGGCCAGCGGCTGAAGCTCGGTCCCTTCGAGATCGAGTACGTGCCCGTGGCTCACTCGATCCCTGAATCGAATGCGCTTGCCATCCGCACCCCGCAAGGTCTCGTGGTGCATACCGGCGACTGGAAGCTCGACAACACACCCTATCTCGGCAGCCTGACATCGGAGGAGTCGTTCCGTGCTCTCGGCGACGAGGGCGTCCTCGCCCTCGTCTGCGATTCCACCAACGTAGTCCGCGAAGGCACGAGCCCCAGCGAATCTGACGTTTCCAAGAGCCTGGCGCAACTGATCAAGGATGCGCCGCACCGGGTGGCGGTTACCACCTTCGCCTCCAATGTGGCGCGCATCCGCTCGGTCGCCCAGGCGGCGCGCGAGTGCGGGCGCGAGGTGATCGTGGTCGGCCGCGCCATGGACCGTGTGGTCGAGGTGGCGAAGGAATGCGGCTATCTGGACGACCTGCCCGAATTCCGATCGCCCGAGAATTTCGGTTATCTGCCGCGCGACAAGGTCGTCGCCATCCTCACCGGGTCCCAGGGCGAGCCTCGCGCGGCCCTCGCACGCATCGCGCAGGACGAGCATCCCGACATCGCGCTCTCCGCCGGCGACCGGGTGATCTTTTCGTCCCGCGCCATCCCCGGCAACGAGAAGGAAGTCGGCTCCATCATCAACAAGCTGATCGAGCAGGGCGTCGATGTGATCACCGACCGTACGGAGCTGGTCCATGTTTCCGGCCATCCCCGGCGGGGCGAACTCGCGCAGATGTACCAGTGGACCCGTCCGCGCATCGCGATTCCCGCCCACGGCGAGGCCCTGCACCTGAGTGAACATGCCAAGTTCGCGCGGGCTCAGGGTGTGCCGGAAGTGGTCAAGGCCCGTAACGGCACGCTCGTCCGCCTTGCGCCGGGACCGGCCGAGATCGTCGACAACATCCCGGCCGGGCGCCTCTACCGGGATGGGAACATCGTCATCGGCGCAGGTGAGCGGGCTCTGCCGGAGCGGCGTAAGCTCGCCTTCGCCGGCATCGTCACCGTCGCCATCGCCATCGACGACAGGGGCGAGCTCGTCGGCGACCCGGTCATCGATGCGATGGGGCTGCCTGACAAGAACCGCCAGGGCCGCGAGATGACCGATATCATCGCCGACACAGTCGCCGATCTGCTCGATGGGCTCTCCAAAGCAAAGCGCCGGGATCCCGAGGCCGTAGAGAACGCGGTACATCGGGCGGTCCGCGCCGCCGTGAACCAGGAATGGGGCAAGAAGCCCGCTTGCCACGTGCTGGTGATCGAGGCCTGAGAAACGAAGGGGAGGGTGCCATGATCGGACGTCTCAACCATGTCGCGATTGCCGTCCGCGATATCGCTGCGGCCTCGGACGTCTATCGCAACACCCTTGGCGCCGAAGTCTCCGCTCCGGAAGCGCTCGAAGAGCATGGCGTCACGGTGGTTTTCATCACGCTGCCGAACACTAAGGTCGAGCTGTTGGAGCCGCTCGGCGCTGAATCTCCCATCGCCAAGTTCCTGGAGAAGAATCCGGACGGTGGCATGCACCACATCTGCTTCGAGGTGGACGATATCCACGCCGCCCGCGACAAGCTTGTGAATTCCGGGGCCAGAGTGCTGGGCTCCGGCGAGCCGAAGATCGGAGCCCACGGGAAGCCGGTGCTTTTTCTGCACCCGAAGGATTTCAACGGCACCCTCGTCGAACTCGAGCAGGCCTGAGGACAAGCCGTTGATAAGCCTTGTAAAAACACTCGCCAGATCGCTCTGGTCCACCCTTGCCGTGGTGGCAGTCATTTCGGCGATTGCCGTTGCCATCTCCGTCAACGCATTCGGTCTGCGGGTCAGCGGCAGTCTTGCTCTGTATTTCGTGATCTGGTGGATTCTGCTCTTTGCCGTTCTGCCTTTCGGAATCCGCAGTCAGGTGGAAGCCGGGGAGGTGGTCCGCGGAAGCGAGCCCGGCGCTCCGGCCCTGCCTGCCCTGCGTGAAAAGGCGATCTGGACGACTCTCGTCGCCTCCATCGTCCTCATCGGCGCCGCGGCGGTCTTTCCGCTGACGGGTCTCTGAAGCATTTTCCGGCCAAGTGGCTCCGGTTCGCCGACAAAAATGCGGAGAAACAAAAAAGAGGTGGTCCCACGCAAGTCGACCACCTCGGATATTCAAGCAAAAAATCGACGCTGAAAAAGAAAAAGCAAGGCTTTCGCCTTGCTATACTGCCTTTTGGCAATTTTTCATCCCTGGCTTTCTAAGGCCGGCGCCTCGGGGCGCCTGGGGACCTTGTTCCTCCCGAAACTCGGACCGTAGCCTCGGACCTTTGAAGGTCTGAGACGTTAGGATTTTGCTTATAATCACCTTACCTAGCGGTGTCACCTTTTATAGGCACGCCCTGATGCATTTTTCGGCATTTCTTGTATTGATCTTTGGTCTAATCCATCTCGCCGCAGGCCAGGCAGGGCGATGACAGCTTGTCTTTTGCCCGGCGCCTGTGTTGTGTGCTGGAAGCGAGTCGCTACCTATTACCTGTTCCGATCGAGACCCAAGGGCGTCCCTTATGCGTTTGAGCCGCTACTTCCTCCCCATTCTCCGTGAGACGCCGAAGGAAGCGGAGATCGTCTCTCACCGGCTGATGCTGCGTGCTGGCATGATCCGCCAGGAGGCTGCGGGAATCTATGCCTGGCTGCCGCTGGGTCTGAAGGTGCTCAACAAGGTCAATGCCATCGTCCGCGAGGAGCAGAACCGCTCCGGCGCCATCGAACTGCTGATGCCCACGATCCAGTCAGCCGACCTGTGGCGGGAATCGGGCCGCTACGATGCCTATGGCAAGGAGATGCTGCGCATCCAGGATCGCCACGAGCGCGACATGTTGTTCGGGCCGACCAACGAGGAGATGGTCACCGAGATCTTCCGCAGCTATGTGCGCTCCTACAAGGATCTGCCGCTGAACCTCTACCATATCCAGTGGAAGTTCCGCGACGAGGTGCGCCCGCGCTTCGGCGTGATGCGCTCGCGCGAGTTCCTGATGAAGGATGCCTATTCCTTCGATCTTGATCAGGCCGGCGCCGTGCATTCCTACAACAAGATGTTCGTCGCCTATCTGCGCACCTTCGCGCGCATGGGCCTGAAGGCGATCCCGATGCGGGCGGATACCGGACCCATCGGCGGAAACCTGAGCCACGAATTCATCATCTTGGCCTCGACCGGCGAGAGTGAGGTGTTCTGCCACGCGGATTACCTGAATTTCGACATTCCATCGGCAGACACGAACTTCGACGACATTCCCGGTCTTCAGAGCACGGTCGACAAGTGGACGTCGCTCTATGCCGCGACCTCCGAGATGCACGAGGCCGATGCCTTCGAGGCCGTTCCCGCCGACAAGAAGATGTCGGCGCGGGGCATCGAGGTTGGTCACATCTTCTATTTCGGCACCAAGTATTCCGCGCCCATGGGTGCGAAGGTCATGGGGCCGGACGGGCAGGAGCGGGAGGTCCATATGGGCTCCTACGGCATCGGTCCGAGCCGTCTGATCGCCGCCATCATCGAGGCAAGCCATGACGAGAACGGCATCATCTGGCCGGAGGCGGTGGCGCCCTTCGACGTCGCTATCCTGAACCTGAAGGCCGGCGACTCCGCGACGGACGCAGCAAGCGAGCGTCTCTATCGCGAACTCGGAGCGGCCGGGCGCGACGTGCTCTATGACGACCGCGACGAGCGGCCTGGCGGCAAGTTCGCCACCGCCGACCTCATCGGTGTGCCGTGGCAGGTGCTGATCGGCCCGAAGGGCCTTGCCGAAGGCAAGGTGGAGCTGAAGAGCCGTGCGACGGGCGAGCGCGAATTGCTCTCGCTCGACGACGTGGTTGCCCGCCTGACGAGCCATAAATAGGCGCTCATGGCCAAGACATCGGAAGCCAAGACATCGGAAGCCAAGACGGCATCTTCAGGGACGAAACCCTTCTCGCTTTTCGAGTGGATGCTCGCCGGACGCTACCTGCGCACGCGCCGGCGGGAAGGTTTCGTCTCGGTGATCGCCGGCTTCTCCTTTCTCGGCATCATGCTCGGCGTCGCGACGCTCATCGTCGTGCTCTCGGTCATGAACGGGTTCCGCAAGGAGCTGCTCGACAAGATCGTCGGCATCAACGGCCATATCTTCGTTGCGCCGCTGGAAAGCCCGCTCACCGATTATCCCGAGGTCTCCGCCCGCATCGCGGCGGTGCCGGGGGTGAAGCGCGCCATTCCGCTCGTGGAAGGCCAGGCCTTCGGCTCGTCGCAATATAACGGCAGCGGCGTGCTCGTGCGCGGCATCCGCCCGGAAGATCTGCGCAAGATCGAACACATCGCCGGCAATCTGCGCCAGGGCAGCCTCGACGATTTCGAGAACGGCGAGGGCGTCGCCATCGGACGCCGCCTTGCCGATGCGCTCTCTCTGCAGGCCGGCGACACCTTTACGCTCATCACGCCGCGCGGGGCGTCGACGCCCTTCGGCACCGCGCCGCGGGTGAAAGGCTACCCGGTCAAGGCGATCTTCGAGATCGGCATGTCGGAGTTCGATTCCACCTTCGTCTTCATGCCGCTGACCGAGGCGCAGAACTATTTCAACCGCCAGAACGACGTGCAGCTCATCGAGGTCTATCTCGACAATGCCGACCGGGTCGACCAGGCCCGCGCCGCCATCGACGAAGCCGCGGGCCGTCCGATCCTCATGACCGACTGGCGCCAGCGCAACCGCACCTTTTTCGGAGCGCTCGAAGTCGAGCGCAACGTGATGTTCCTGATCCTCACCCTGATCGTGCTGGTCGCTGCGCTCAACATCATCTCCGGCCTGATCATGCTCGTGAAGGACAAGTCGGAGGACATCGCGATCCTGCGCACCATGGGCGCCACGCGCGGCTCCGTGATGCGCGTGTTCCTCATCACCGGCGCCTCCATCGGCATCGTGGGAACGATCGCAGGCTTCGGCCTCGGCCTGCTGCTGGCGCTGAATGTCGAGACGATCCGCGATGTCATCTCGCGTCTGACGAGTACCAATCTTTTCCCGGCGGAGCTCTACTTCCTGAGCCGGCTGCCGGCAGAGGTGAATCCCACCGAGGTGGCGACGATCCTGATCATGGCGATGGTGCTGTCGCTGCTGGCTACTCTCTATCCCTCCTGGCGGGCCGCGAAGCTCGATCCTGTCGAAGCGTTGCGTTACGGTTGAGTATGTCGGCAGCCCAATCCCAACCCGCCCTCTACCTGTCCAAAGTCGAGCGTCGCTACCCGCAGGGCGACAGCTTTCTCGACGTTCTGCGCGGCGCCGATCTGGCGATCTGGCCGGGCGAGATCGTTGCCCTCGTCGCACCCTCGGGCACCGGCAAGTCGACGTTGCTGCATGTGGCTGGCCTGCTCGAAAAGCCCGATGGCGGCGAGGTCTTCGTCGGCTCGAAGCCGACCGCTGCCATGACCGATAAGGAGCGCACGCGGGTGCGCCGCGAGGAACTCGGCTTCGTCTACCAGTTCCACCATCTCTTGCCGGAATTCTCGGCCCTCGAGAACGTCGTGATCCCGCAGCTCATCCGCGGCCTGTCGAAGGCGGAAGCGCAGGATCGCGCCACGCAGCTCCTGACTTTCCTCGGCCTCGGCAAGCGCCTCGAACATCGTCCAGGCGAACTCTCCGGCGGCGAACAGCAGCGCGTCGCCATCGCCCGCGCGGTCGCCAATGCCCCGCGCCTTCTGCTCGCCGACGAGCCCACCGGAAATCTCGACCCCAACACCTCCGGCCGCGTCTTCCAGACCCTGGTCGCCATCGTGAGAGCCTCCAAGCTCGCCGCCCTCATCGCCACCCACAATATGGATCTCGCCGCGCGAATGGATCGGCGGGTGACGATACGGGATGGGCTGGTGGTGCAGTTGCCGTAACGTCTGTCGCGAGCAATCAGGCATCTATCTAGACTAAGACCGCCATCTCGAAGAGATGGAACTCGTCTGTCGCGGCTCACCGGCTACAAGAGAGCTTGAGGATTCTGTCTCGGCAGTCGGCTGCAACGTGTGAGATATTTGACGTATCGGAATGTATATCTTGCAGTAATAGGCCCAAGCAAAAAAGTTAAATTACAATAAAAATCCTATCTGAATCGAGAGTTTCAGTTTTCTCTATTTCGCCTCATCGATAGAGCGTCGGCGGCCCTGTGGAGTCACGAGCTGCCCGATGTCTGCGAACGGAGGCGCGCTATGCTAAGCCCACTTGAAGCCGCTTATTTGGCGTACATAACAAATTTCGGCGGCAGGGCCGGCGGCAAGAAGCCTATCTATTGGGGTGCCCAGGCAGGTGCAGGCGTTGGCGGCGTCGACGGCGTGAGCGGCGGCACAAGCGTTCGTATTGACGTTAGAATTCTTCCCAACGGCGGCGTCAATACGAATGGCGAAAATATTAAAGAGAAGAAAGTAATCGAGAATGATGATAGGAGCATCACTACGATCGTCACGAGTGTAAAGGGGGTTGTAACAGTCACTACGACGCCAGCGACTACTGCCGCTGAAAACAAAGGCGAGAAAGTAGTTCTGCCGAAAGACCAGGGGACTGTTTACATACCCACGCAAGTTGAGGTGAATACAGAGGCCAGATTCGCTAGAACAGACACATACCGCGATAAGACGTTCGTGCAGTCGACGACGACCATCAGATTCTCGGATGGGTCGACCATGGTAATAAGGGACCCTGAACGTGAATATACTGGCGAAAGGGGCTCTAGTTCTCTGCAGCTCCTAGGTGTTGACGACGCATTCATTGAGCGCATGAGGCTCGAAGACACCCTTCGCATCGAGAGGGAGCGGATTGAACTGATCGATGCGCTCAAGGACGGTCGCATCAGGGTCATCCAAACCGGTACCGGGGCTCAGTATCTCAATTATAAAGAGGGCACCGAGGGACATGACGAGCTCGCCGGCGGGGGGATGCTGAACGGCCTGGGTGGCGACGACGTGCTCACCGGAGCCGACGACCCCTATGGCATGGACGTGCTCGACGGCGGCAATGGCAACGATACCCTGAACGGCGGGCAGGGCCTGGATATTCTCGTCGGCGGTGCGGGAGCCGACAAGCTCAACGGCGGCGACGGGTTCGACATGGCAAGCTACGCGCCTGCCTCCAGCGCCATCGTCGTGAACATGGCCGATGTGAGCCACAATATGGGCGATGCGGCCGGCGACGGCTACGGCGCCGTCGAGGGCATCGTCGGCTCCGAGCACAACGACAAAATCACCGGCAACAACTACAGCAACCGCCTTGAAGGCGGCGGTGGCAAGGACACCATCGACGGGGCCGGCGGCAGCGACGATCTCTACGGCGACGATGGGGACGATGTCCTGATCGGCGGGAGCGGCGCCGACACTTTCGATGGCGGCGAAGGGCACGACACGGTGAGCTACTACAAGAGCCTCACCGCCGTTCAGATCTACATGTGGTCCGAGAACTACAATGTCGGCGCCAAGGGCGACACCTACAAAGATATCGAAGGGATCGACGGCACGCGGTTTGACGACGTGATCGAAGGCAACACCGACGCGAACACGTTCTGGGGCGACGCGGGCAACGACACCCTCAACGGGCATGGCGGCAGCGATACGCTCGCGGGCGGCGACGGCGACGACAAGCTCGAAGGCGGCTGGGGGAATTGGGGCGACCGGCTCGACGGCGGCAACGGCCGCGATACCGCGAGCTATTACCATGCCACGTCCGGTGTGCAGGTCTATCTCTGGGACGTCATGCGCAACACCGGCGAGGCGGAGGGGGACACCTATGTCTCCATCGAGGTGATCGACGGCTCGACCCACAGCGACACGATCGAGGGCAGCGCCTCGGCCAACACCTTCTGGGGCGATGCGGGCCATGACCTGCTCAAAGGGCTCGGCGGCGCCGACACGCTCTCGGGCGGAGCAGGCGGCGATCATCTCTCCGGCGGCGAGGGCGCCGACCTGCTCGACGGCGGCGCCGATTTCGACTTCGCGGTCTATGCCGACGCCGCCTCCGGCGTGCTGGTCGATCTGCTCGCCATGGGCCGCAATACCGGCGAGGCCTCGGGCGACGTCTACGTCTCCATCGAAGGCCTGCTCGGCTCAGGCCATGCCGACCAGTTCTACGGCACCGCTGGCTGGGACGGGTTCTATGCCGGCGCGGGCGATGACGTGCTCGAGGGCCGCGGCGGCGGCGACCAGCTCGACGGCGGCGACGGCTTCGACTTTGCGGTGTACTGGGGTGCGGCCTCCGGCGTGGTCGCCAACCTTGCGGCGGGTGGCGGCACCCTGGGCGATGCGGCCGGCGACGTGTTCGTCTCGATCGAGGGCCTGCAGGGCTCGAACCATGCCGACACCCTGACCGGCAACGGCATCGGCAACACGCTCTATGGCTGGGGCGGCAACGACGAGCTCCATGGCCTCTCGGGCAACGACTACATCGAGGGCGGCGACGGCGCCGACACGATCTCGGGCGGTGAGAGCCTCGACTGGCTGCTCGGTAATGCCGGGCGGGACGTGTTCCGCTTCGACACGCGGGCCAGCGCAGGCAATGTGGATACGCTGGCCGACTTCAACGCCGCGGAGGACAAGATCGCGCTCGAGACAAGGATGTTCGGCTTTGCGCCGGTGACATACGACGCCTGGGGCAGCCCGGTGAACGGAACGCTTACAACGAGTGCGTTCAAGCTCGGCACCTCCGCCACGACCGCCGCGCAGCGGATCGTCTACGATCAGGCGAGCGGTGCGGTCTACTTCGATGCGGACGGTCTCGGCGGTCAGGCACAGGTGCAGTTCGCCAAGGTGGCGGCCGGGACGGCGCTCACGGCCGCCCACTTCCAGCTCTTCACTCTCTGACGCGACGCGTCGGAATAAGACATGAAGCGCGAAGAGCCGGCCCGGTGGGCCGGCTTTTTTTATCTGATCATTCCAGGGTGTATGTCACCGGAGGGCGCACTCACAGGAAGAAATATTTCCGTTGCGTCATATTTCCATTATCGATCAGATGATGTGAGCGATGTCGTGCGGGAGTCAGGATGCCTAAGTACAAGCCGAAGGACTGGGGCTATCAGCTTCAGAATGCGAAGCCTGCGACCATCGCCAAATCGCGCCACGATCTGATCGTCATCGATTACGAGCAGGATGGCCACGGCAGCTTCAGCGCCCGCGAGATCAAGCTGATGAAGGCGAAGGGGGCGCACAAGCTCGTTTCCTATGTGAGCATCGGCGAGGCCGAGGATTACCGGGATTACTGGAAGAAGGGATGGGCGGCGACAAAGCCCGCATGGCTTGAGCGCGAGAATCCCGATTGGGAGGGCAACTACAAGGTCCGCTACTGGCATCCCGAGTGGCAGAAGCTGACGCTGGACCGGATCCGGGAGGTCGCGAAGGTCGGCTATGACGGCGCCTATCTCGATATCGTCGACGCGTACGAGTACTTCGCGTCGCGGCGTCCGAGCGCCGCGAAGGACATGGTCGATTTCGTCGAGAAGATCGCAGCGGCGGCGCGGGCGATCAATCCGAACTTCCTCATCATCCCGCAGAACGGCGAGGGGCTGCTCAAATCGCGCAAGTACCTGTCCGTCATCGACGGGATCGCCAAGGAGGATCTCTATTACGGTCTCGATGGCGACGGCATCCGCAATACGTCCCAGGAAATCGCCTATAGCCGAAAGCTTCTCGACATCGCGCGCAAGGCGGGCAAGTTCGTCCTCAACGTCGAATACCTGTCCGGCAAGGAGGCGATCTCGACCTATCTCAAGGACGTCTCGAAGACAGGCTATGTGCCCTATGTCGGCCCGCGCGATCTCGACAAGCTCAGTTACGATGTGCCGTACGCGTCGCCGGGCGCGACGAAGGCTGCCGCCGCGGGCAGCATCGCCGCCGGAGATGCGATCCTGATGGGCGGTGCCTCCGACGACCTGTTGAAGGGAGGGGGCGGCAACGACGCTCTGAACGGCAGGGATGGCGCCGATACCCTGTCCGGCGGCGAGGGAAGCGACCTGCTGGTCGGCGGCGCCGGGAGCGATGTGTTCCGTTTCGATACCAAGCCACGGGCTGCGCATGTGGACACGATCGCGGATTTTAGCCCATTTGAGGACAGGATCTCGCTGGAGACGACGGCATTCGGCCTTGCGCCAGTGGCGGATACCGCGTGGTCGAGCCTCGCCGGCGGCTTGCTCTCGCCAAGTCTGTTCAAGACCGGGCTCAAGGCGAGCACCGACGCGCAGCGGATCGTCTACGATCAGGCGAGTGGTACTCTCTATTACGATGCCGACGGATCAGGCCCGACAGGGCAGGTGGCCTTCGCCAAGCTGACGCCCGGCACGGCACTGACGGCGGCGCATTTCCACCTCTTCACGCTCTAAAAGCATTTTACGATCGATTGAATGAAAACGGCCGGCGTCCATGCGCCGGCCGTTTGCGTTTGGGTCGTTAAGACTTCGTTGACTCCGCCATAACGGCGGGTTGTTCCCAGGCTTTACACAGAACATCCAATGAACAAATATGAACATATTGGGAACACGGAGATCAGACCATGCTTCGCTTCATCATCGAAACCGCCGCCGAGATCGTTTCCCTCGCCATGTTCGGATCCGCCGTGGCAATCTGGGCTCTGGTCCTTTCTCCCATTGCTTGATAGCAGCCGTCCACAGGAGATCCTGTGGATTCACAGGAAGGAAGTCCTTCAATCCTTTCTTAGAAAAGAATCGTGCCAGAATGCGCGCCGTCGACGAGTAGAGTTTCATGGCGCGCATCCTTCACGATATCGGCTTCGTTCATCTCCACGTGCATTCCTCGTATTCGCTGCTCGAGGGAGCCCTGAAGGTCGCGCAGCTCGCCAAGCTCGCGGCAGCGGACAAGCAGCCGGCGCTTGCGCTCACCGACACCAACAATCTCTTCGGCGCCCTTGAGTTCTCCGAAAAGCTCGCGGGCTCCGGCATCCAACCCATCGCCGGCGTGCAGCTCTCGGTCTGCTTCGAGGAGGCGGATCCGGTTGCCCGCGTGGTGCCGCAGCCGGCGAATGTCGTGCTGCTGGCGCAGAACGAGGAGGGCTATCGCAATCTCATGCGCCTCGTCAGCCACGCCTATTTCGGCGTGCCGCTCGGCGAGGATCCGCGCGTTGCCGCTCCATTGCTCTCCGCTCACGGCGAAGGGCTGATCGCACTGACGGGCGGATTCACGGGGCCGCTCGATTCCGCCCTGCGCAACGGCGGGCGCCAGGATCTCGCGCAGGCGCGGCTCGACATCCTCAAGAGCGCCTTCGGCCATCAGCTCTATGTCGAGCTCCAGCGCCATGGCCTGGAGGACGAGCGCCTGATCGAGGGCGAATTGCTGGCGCTGGCGGAGCGCAACGGCCTGCCCGTCGTTGCCGCCAACGAGCCCTACTTCTCGTCTTCGAAAGATTACGAGGCGCATGATGCGCTGCTCGCGATCGCGGAAGGGCAGATCGTCTCCAACGACAAGCGCCGCCGCCTGTCGCCGGAGCATCATTTCAAGACGCGCCAGCAGATGATGGAGCTCTTCGCGGACCTGCCGGATGCGCTGCAGGCGAGCGTCGAGATCGCCATGCGCTGCGCCACGCGCGTACGGACCCAAAAGCCCATCCTGCCGAATTTCGGCACGGGTCCCGACGCCGCAACTCTCGATGAGGGCGAGGAACTGAAGCGCCAGGCGGAGGAGGGCCTCGAGAGGCGCCTCGCGGCGCATGGTCCGGCACCCGGCCTGACCGAGCAGGATTACCGCGACCGTCTCGCCTTCGAGGTCGGCATCATCCGCAAGATGAAATTTCCCGGCTACTTCCTGATCGTGGCCGACTTCATCAAATGGGCGAAGGATCACAACATCCCGGTCGGTCCTGGCCGCGGTTCGGGTGCGGGTTCGCTCGTCGCCTATGCACTTACCGTCACTGATCTCGATCCGCTGCGCTTCGCGCTCCTCTTCGAGCGCTTCCTCAATCCGGAACGCGTGTCGATGCCGGACTTCGACATCGACTTCTGCGTCGAAGGGCGCGAGCGCGTCATCGAATACGTTCAGCAGCGCTACGGCGCGGAGCAGGTCGCACAGATCATCACCTTCGGTACGCTGCTCGCCCGCGGCGTGATGCGCGACGTCGGCCGCGTGCTTGAAATGCCCTATGGCCAGGTCGACAAGCTGACCAAGCTCGTGCCGCAGAACCCGGCCAACCCGGTGACGCTCGCACAGGCCATCGAGGGCGAGCCGAAGCTGCAGGCGGCGATCGACGAGGAGCCGGTCGTCAAGCGCATGCTCGACATCGCGCAGAAGCTCGAAGGTCTGCACCGGCATGCATCCACGCACGCCGCCGGCGTGGTGATCGGCGACCGTCCGCTGCAGGAGCTGGTGCCGCTCTACCGAGACCCGAAGACCGGGATGCGCGTGACCCAGTTCAACATGAAATGGGTCGAGCAGGCGGGCCTCGTGAAGTTCGACTTCCTCGGCCTGAAGACGCTGACGGTCCTGCGCACCGCCGTCGATCTCATCCGGCGCAGGGGAGTCGAGGTCGATCTCTCGGCGCTGCCGCTGGACGACCGCAAGACTTACGAGATGCTCCGGCGCGGCGAGACGGTCGGCGTGTTCCAGGTGGAATCGGCGGGCATGCGCAAGGCCCTCGTCGAAATGGAGACCGACCGTTTCGAGGACATCATCGCCCTCGTTGCGCTGTATCGTCCGGGCCCGATGGCGAACATCCCGGTCTATTGCGCGCGCAAGCTCGGAAAGGACGAGCACAACAAGAAGGATTGGTATCCCCACGACAAGCTCGAGCCGATCCTGCGCGAGACCTTCGGCATCATCGTCTACCAGGAGCAGGTGATGGAGGTGGCGAAAGTCCTCTCCGGCTACTCGCTCGGCGACGCCGACCTGCTGCGCCGCGCCATGGGCAAGAAGATCAAGGCGGAGATGGACGCCCAGCGCGAGCGCTTCGTGTCGGGTGCGAAGGAGGGCGGCCTCGACAAGGCGAAGTCCAACGAGATCTTCGATCTCCTCGCGAAGTTCGCCGATTACGGCTTCAACAAGAGCCATGCGGCCGCCTATGCGCTCGTCGCGTTCCAGACGGCCTATTGCAAGGCCAACTACCCGGTCGAGTTCCTGGCGGCGTCCATGACGCTCGACCTCGACAACACCGACAAGCTGTCCGAATTCCGCCGCGAGGCGCAGCGTCTCGGCTTCAAGGTCATCCCGCCGTCGATCAACCGCTCGGGCGTCGTCTTCGACGTGCAATACGATGCCGAGGGCAAGGGCGAGATCCTCTATGCTCTCGCCGCCGTCAAAGGCGTCGGGCGTCAGGCCATCGAAAGCGTGATCGAGGCGAGGGGCGACAAGCCGTTCAAGGATCTCGCCGATTTCGCGCGGCGCATCAATCCGCGCATGCTCAACAAGCGCACGCTGGAAAACCTGATCGCAGCCGGCGCCTTCGACGAGTTGGAGCCGGATCGGGCCAGAGCCTGCGCCTCCATCGATGCGATGATGAGCCTCGCCCAGCAATCGCACGAGGCCGCCAATGGCGGCATGATGGACATGTTCGGCGGTGTCGCAGCCGCAGGTGTGCAGCTGAGGATCGGGCCTTACGAGCCCTGGCCCGCAGCCGAGAGGCTGCAGCGGGAATATGACGCCGTCGGCTTCTTCCTGTCCGGCCATCCGCTCGACGAGTATGGCGACCTTCTCAAGAAGCTGCGTGTGCAGACCTGGGTCGAGTTCTGCCGCTCGGTGAAGGCTGGCAATTCCGTGGGGCGTGTTGCCGCCACGGTGCTCGACCGGCAGGAGCGCCGCACCAAGACCGGCAACAAGATGGGCATTCTCACCCTGTCGGATCAGACCGGGCAGTTCGAAGCCATTATCTTCTCGGAGGGGCTGGTACGTCTCCGCGATGTGCTCGAGCCCGGCACCGCCGTCGTTCTCATGCTCCAAGCCGGCCTGGAGGGCGAGGAGGTGAGGGCGCGCATCGGCATGGCGGAACCGCTCGACGAGGCGGTGGCCAAGCATCAGAAGAGCATGCGCATCTTCCTGCGTGACGAGAAGCCCATCTCCAGCGTCTTCGAGCGGCTCAAGATGCGCGGCGACGGGGAGGTGTCCCTAGTACTCATCCTCGATGACGGCGACCGGGAGGTCGAGGTCAAGCTGCGCGAGAAATATATGACGACGCCGCAGATCGCCGGGGCGCTCCGCGCTGTGCCGGGTGTCGTCGACGTGCATATGAACTAAGCGCTGACCGACGGGGTGAGAAATCCCGTTCGGGAGTTATCGGGAAGACCTGTCTGCATGGATCGCCCGCTTTCCGACATCCGCCTCACCGTCGAGGCAGATCCCGATTCCTTCGCGGAGGAGATCGAGGCGCGCCTCCTCGAGTCCTTGCGGCAGAACATTCCCGCAAGCGACTATGCCGCTTTCGGCATCGTGGCCCGGAATGCCGAGGGCGAAATCCTTGGCGGCCTGATCGGTGGGACGTCCTATGGCTGGCTGCTGGTCAAGATGCTGTGGGTCGCTGACGAGGCCCGCGGGCAGGGGCTGGGCATGAGAATCATGGCGCTCGCGGAGGACGTCGTCCAAGTGCGGGGATGCCATGGGGCCTGGCTCGACACATCAAGCCGGCGCGCCAAGCGCTTCTATGAGAAGTTGGGCTATGAGACGTTCGGAATGCTGGAGAACCGAGCGGGAGAGCGGCCTCAGGGGCATGCCCGGTTCTTCCTGCAAAAGCGGTTTCCGCCTCCCGAAACGGCGCATTAAAACAAGCCTTCGGTAGACCGCATCCGGACGAGGTGGAGAGTATTCCGATCTTGGCGCTTGTGATAAGCTCAAGCCTGGGTTCCGCGGCAGCATCGGGAGACGTCTATGACCTCCGAGATCGCCTCCAACACGCCTTCCGACCTGGATGTTCCTCCCTTCGACCATCGGCGCCTCGACACGCTGATGGAGGCCGCAGGCCTTGATGTCCTGATCGTCACGTCCAAGCATAACGTTCAATATATGCTGGGCGGCTATCGGTTCTTCATGTTCGACTATATGGATGCGATCGGATTGAGCCGCTATCTCCCGATCTTCGTCTATTGCCGCGGACGCCCCGATGATAGCGCCTATATCGCCAACCCGCACGAAACCTACGAGCAGGAACTGGGGCGCTTCTGGGTCCCCGACGTTCAGGCAAAGGCACGGGCGACAACCGACGCCATGCAACTGTGCGTCGAGCATCTCCGCCACCTCGGCTGCCCCTTGAGGCGTATCGGGATCGAGGCGGGTTTTCTGCCGGCCGATGCGTATCTCGTCCTGAAGGATGCGATTCAAGGGTGTGAGATCGTTGATGCAGTCTTCACGCTCGAGCGGCTGCGAGCCGTGAAGACCGAGGCCGAATTGCAGTTGCTGCGGCAGGCATCCGAAGGTGTCGTCGAAGCCATGCTCGCGGTCTTTTCCACCGTGTGTCCAGGCCAGACCAAGCGCGAAGTCGTTGAAGCCCTCCGGCGCGAAGAGACGATACGAGGTCTGCTTTTCGAATACTGCTTGATCACCGCCGGGACGAGCCTCAACCGTGCCCCCTCGGATCAGGTTCTCGTCGAGGGCGATATCATGTCGCTGGATTCCGGCGGCAACCACCGGGGCTATATCGGCGATCTCTGCCGCATGGGCATCCTGGGTGAGCCCGACGCCGAACTCCGTGACCTGCTGGGGCAGATCGACGAGGTCCAGCAAGCGGCGCGAAAGCCACTCAGGGATGGGGTGATCGGGGCGGAAATCTATGCTGCCGTCGAGCCGTCGATGCAGCGTTTGACGGCTGGCAAGGCGAGCTTCGTCGCGCATGGAATGGGGCTGATCAGCCATGAGGCTCCTCGGCTTACCGCGAGCAGCCCGTGGCCCTATTCCGCTTATGACCGGGATCTTCCGTTGCCGGCGGGCATGGTCGTCTCGATCGAGACGACGCTCCAGCACCCTCGGCGAGGTTTCATAAAGCTTGAGGATACGGTGGCTATAACGGCTGCCGGCCACGAGGCCTATGGAGATGGCGGCCGTGGCTGGAATCGGGCAGGGGTCGACCGAGCCCGTGCATGAGGCCGGCCGGTAGTCCTGCGGCGCAGGACCCTACAAGGCTCCCCAATGCCCCTTCCAGGGCGGGGCATTCTCCGGCTTGCATTTCACCGCCTTTACCCCTATATGCGCCCACATCCCACACGCGGAATCCCCTCATGAGCCCATGAGGATACCCCCGGTGGCCGGCAGAGCCGGTCCACTGTTCCGCGGAGGCTTAACCGGAGAAAAGACTATGGCGCTTCCCGATTTTTCGATGCGCAGCCTGCTTGAGGCTGGCGCGCACTTTGGACACCAGTCCCACCGTTGGAACCCGAAGATGGGTCAATACATCTTCGGCACCCGCAATAACATCCACATCATCGACCTCGCCCAGACGGTTCCGATGCTGCACCGCGCCCTCCAGGCCGTCAGCGACACCGTCTCCAAGGGCGGTCGCGTGCTCTTCGTCGGCACGAAGCGTCAGGCTGCTGACGCCGTCGCCGATGCGGCCAAGCGTTCGGCCCAGTACTACGTCAACGCCCGCTGGCTCGGCGGCATGCTGACCAACTGGAAGACGATCTCCGGCTCGATCTCGCGCCTGCGCAAGGTCGACGAGATCCTCGCCGGCGGCGGCCAGGGCCTCACGAAGAAAGAGCGCCTCATGCTCGCCCGCGAGAAGGAGAAGCTCGAGCGCGCTCTCGGTGGCATCAAGGACATGGGCGGCACGCCCGACCTGATCTTCATCATCGACACCAACAAGGAGCAGCTGGCGATCCAGGAGGCCAAGCGCCTCGGCATCCCGGTGGCTGCCATCGTCGACACGAACTGCGATCCGGACGGCATCACCTTCCCGGTTCCGGCCAACGATGACGCCGGCCGCGCGATCTCGCTCTATTGCGATCTCGTCGCCCGCGCCGCTCTCGACGGCATATCCCGCGGCGCCGGCGCCATGGGCATCGATATCGGCGAGTCCGAGAATCCGATGGCCGAAGAGCTCCCGGCCGCAGAGACGGCGACCGCCGCCTACGAGGGCGAGCAGTTCGAGCGTCTGGCAGCCCCCCGCGGCGCTCCGGACGATCTGACCAAGCTGAACGGCGTCGGCCCGCAGCTCGAGAAGAAGCTGAACGAAGCCGGCATCTTCCACTACTGGCAGCTTGCCGCCATGCAGGCTGGCGATGTCGCCCAGCTCGACAAGGACCTGAAGCTGAACGGCCGTCTCGAGCGTGATGGCTGGATCAACCAGGCCCGCTCGATGATCGAAGCCGCTGCTGCGTAACTGTCCCGGCGCAGCGTCATGCAGCGCCGCTTGAACGATTGATCGAGCCCGGCGTTCCACGAGCGCCGGGCTCCCTCTATGCATGAACCTTTGAAAGGAAAAGCCATGGCGAACATTACCGCTGCGATGGTGAAGGAACTGCGCGAGACGACCAGCGCGGGCATGATGGATTGCAAGACCGCCCTCGCCGAGACCAATGGCGACATGGAGGCCGCAATCGACTGGCTCCGCAAGAAGGGTCTGTCGAAGGCTGCCAAGAAGGCTGGCCGCGTCGCTGCCGAAGGTCTCGTCGCCGTCGAGTCGTCCGGTCACACCGCGACGATCCTCGAGGTCAATTCCGAGACCGACTTCGTCGCCCGCAACGACCAGTTCCAGGCCTTCGTTCGCGAAGCCGCCAAGATCGGTCTCATGGGCAACGGTACCATCGAGGCGCTCGAGGCCGCTCACTTCCCCGGTTCGCAGACGACCGTGAAGGACCGCCTGCAGGAGCTGATCGCCACCATCGGCGAGAACATGACCCTGCGCCGCATCGCCAAGCTCGAAGTGTCCAAGGGCGTGATCGCGACCTATGTCCACAACGCGGTGACGGAAGGCCTCGGCAAGATCGGCGTCCTCGTGGCGCTCGAGTCCGAGGGTGACGTGACCGTTCTCGGCGCGCTCGGCCGCCAGATCGCCATGCATGTGGCCGCCACGAACCCGGTGGCCCTCGATGCCTCCGGCGTCGACCAGGCGACCGTCGAGCGCGAGAGCGCCATCCTGCGCGACAAGAACGCCGGCAAGCCGGATCATGTCATGCAGAAGATCATCGAGAGCGGCCTGAAGAGCTACTTCAAGGAAGTCACGCTCCTCGAGCAGCCCTTCGTGCACGATCCCTCCAAGACCGTGACCCAGGTGCTCAAGGAAGCCGAGTCCAAGGCCGGCAAGCCGGTGACCCTCAAGGCCTTCGTCCGCTATGCTCTCGGCGAGGGCATCGAGAAGGAAGAGGCCCCGGACTTCGCGGCGGAAGTCGCCGCCCAGGCCGGTCTCAAGGCCTAAATCGACCCCAAGTAAAACGGCGGCTTTCGGGCCGCCGTTTTCATGAGAGGATTCGAAAAGAAAGGTCTGACGATGGCAAGGTTCCGGCGCATCCTGGTGAAGCTCTCGGGTGAGGCATTGATGGCCCCCGACGGGTACTGGCTCGACACGCAGATCCTGTCGTCCCTGGCGGAGGATCTCGCCAACGCCACCCGCGCCGGCTTCGAGATCGCCGTCGTCATCGGCGGCGGCAACATCATCCGTGGCGCCCGCATGAGCGCCGCCGGCTGGATCGACCGCCCCACGGCCGATTCCATGGGCATGCTCGGCACGGTCATGAACTCGCTGGCGATCGAGACCGCCCTGAACGCAGCCGGCGTTCCCGCCCGGACCATGTCGGCCGTTTCCATGCCGACCATCTGCGAGACCTATGCCCGCCAGCCGGCCCTGCACCATCTGGATAAGGGGCAGGTGGTGGTTTTGGCCGGCGGCACCGGCAACCCGTTCTTCACCACCGATACCGCGGCCGTCCTCCGGGCCGCCGAGCTGCGTTGCGACGCCGTGCTGAAGGCCACCCAGGTCGACGGCGTCTATTCGGCGGATCCCAAGAAGGACCCCAGCGCGATCCGATTCGATCGCCTGACCCATGACGAGGCCATTGCCAGGGACCTGAAGGTCATGGACACGGCCGCCTTCGCGCTGGCGCGCGAGAGCAGGTTGTCGATCATCGTGGGCTCGGTCCACGCTCCCAGCTCCGTGACCGCCCTTCTTCAGGGGAAAGTGCCGTCGACGGTCGTCGCCCCTTGATCCAAGGGTCTTGATGCAGGACCCTTGGAAGCGTAAGCCCGTTAAAGAGTTCGCGTAAGGACAGAATCTGATGGCTACGACCTTTGATCTCGCCGATGTGAAGCGCCGCATGCAGGGCGCCATCAACGCTTTCAAGAACGACCTGGCCAGCCTGCGCACGGGCCGCGCCTCGCCGAACCTGCTCGATCCGATTCAGATCGACGCTTATGGCGCGATGATGCCGATTTCGCAGGTTGCCACCGTGAACGTGCCGGAGCCGCGCCTGCTCAGCGTCCAGGTCTGGGACCGGGGCATGGTTGCCGCCGTCGAAAAGGCGATCCGGGAATCCGACCTCGGCCTCAACCCGCAGACCGAGGGGCAGGTGATCCGCCTGCGCATTCCTGAGATGAACGAGCAGCGCCGCAAGGAGATGGTGAAGGTCGGGCACAAATACGCCGAAGAGGCGAAGGTCGCCGTGCGCCACGTGCGCCGCGACGGTCTCGACCTGCTCAAGAAGCTTGAGAAGGACAGCGCCATCAGCGAGGATGACGGAAAGCGCCACGCCGACCAGGTGCAGAAGGCGACGGATCAGTTCGTCGCTGAGGTCGACACTCTGCTGGCGGCGAAGGAAAAGGAAATCATGCACGTCTGATCCTCAAGGCGTGCATTGGGACGGAAATATGAGCGGCGAAGCCAAACGGACGGCTCCCGATCTTGCCCGCAGGGAAGCGGGCGAGGGGATGCCGGCCCATGTTGCCATCATCATGGATGGGAACGGCCGTTGGGCCGCGCAGAGAGGCCTGCCCCGTTTCGAGGGGCACCGGCGCGGGGTCGAGGCGATCCGCCGGGCGGTGCGCATAGCCGGCGATCTCGGCATCCGCTACCTGACGGTCTACAGCTTCTCAGCCGAGAATTGGCGCCGGCCGGCCCAGGAGGTCTCCGACCTGATGGGCCTGCTCAAGCGCTTCGTCAGGCACGATCTCGCCGAGCTGCACGCCAACAACATCCGCGTCAGGATCATCGGCGAGCGTGAGGGACTTGCCTCCGACATCCGGCTCCTGCTGGACGAGGCGGAGCATCTCACGCGCGTCAATACGGGCCTCACCCTCGTCATCGCCTTCAACTATGGTGGGCGCCAGGAGATCGTCTCGGCGATGCGCGACCTTGCCCGGCGGGTGAAGGAAGGCACGCTCGACCCTGCGGCGATCGATATGGATACGGTGGGAGCCGCTCTCGACACCCACGACATCCCGGATCCCGATCTTGTCATCCGGACATCGGGCGAGCAGCGGGTATCGAACTTCTTGACCTGGCAGACGGCCTATTCCGAATTCGTCTTCCTGCCGTGCTTCTGGCCGGATTTCGACGAGGCGGCGTTCAAGGCGGCGCTCGACGAATATTTCAGGCGCGACCGCCGCTTCGGCGGCTTGAGCGCCCGGGCGGTTTGACGATGGCCCCAGACCAAGGCTCGTCCTTGCCATCCAAGCCCAAGCCGACCCCGTCCCAGGAACTGACGACCCGCGTTCTTTCCGCCATCGTCATGATCGCCATCGCCCTCGTGACAGCCTATTGGGGCGGCTGGCCCTTCGCGCTCCTCTGGCTCGCCGCCGGCATCGCGATCATGGTCGAATGGACCGACATGACGGGCACTGAGCCGCGCCGGCTCGTGCAGGGGATCCTCGGGGCGGGCCTCGTTGTCCTGAGCATTCTCGTGATGACCGACGCTGGCCTGGGACTGGTACTCGGGGCTACGATCGTCTTCCCGCTTGCGGCTGCCCTCGCGACGCGCGGGACAACCAACAAGGTGTGGGCGGTCGCGAGCTTCGCCTATGCCGCCGTGATCGTCCTCGTGCCGCCCGTCGTGCGCGATCATCTCGATCTCGGAATCCTCGCTCTCCTGTGGATGTTTGCGGTCGTCTGGGCGACCGACATCGCCGCCTACTTTACCGGTCGGGCCTTCGGAGGTCCCAAGCTTTGCCCCGCGATCAGCCCGAAGAAGACCTGGTCGGGCTTTATCGGCGGGGTGGTTGCCGCCGCGCTCGGTGGGGTTCTGGTGGGCTGGGTCGGCAGCCGTTACGGCCTGAAGCTGCCCTTCGGGTTGTTCGGCGTCGCGGTCATCTCGGTCATCGCCTCCATCGCGAGCCAGATCGGGGATCTTGGGGAATCGGCGCTCAAACGCCATTGCGACGTCAAGGATTCGAGCGCCCTCATCCCGGGACACGGGGGCGTCATGGACCGACTCGACGGCTTCTGGGCCGTGTGCCTCATCGTCGGGCTTTCGCTGCTGACCCTTCGTTTCACCGCATAGGGATCGATGACCCGCTCTCTCACCATTCTCGGCGCCACCGGTTCGATCGGCCGCTCCACGGCCGATGTTGTCCTGGCGCACAGGGACGAGTTCCGCGTGGAGGCCGTTGTCGGCGGGCGCGATGCCGCCGCCTTGGCTGAGGTCGCCCGGCGCCTTGGGGCGAGGTTCGCAGCCCTTTCCGATGAACGGGGGGGCGAGACCCTCAAGGAGGCGTTGTCCGGAACGGGGATCGCGAGTGGGGCGGGCCAGTCCGCGATCCTCGAAGCGGTCGCGCGCGAGACTGACGTCGTTCTTGCTGCGATCAGCGGGACGGCCGGGCTGGCCCCCACGCATGCCGCTCTGAAGGCGGGCAGGCGCATCGCCCTGGCCAACAAGGAAAGCCTTGTCTGTGCCGGAGAGGCCTTTATGGCCGATGCCCGCCGTCTCGGGGTCGAGATCATGCCGGTGGATTCCGAGCATAACGCTCTCGATCACGCTCTGGCGGCGGGCCTCAACCGGGATGTGGAAAAGGCGGTGATAACAGCCTCCGGCGGCCCTTTCCGGACCTGGTCGAAGGAGCGCATCGCCCAGGCCGATGCCGACGTGGCGTCCGCCCACCCGGTCTGGTCTATGGGCTCGAAGATCAACATCGACTCCGCCACCCTAATGAACAAAGGGCTCGAACTCATCGAGGCGCATCACCTGTTCGGCCTCGAAGCCGAGCGTCTGGACGTTCTGGTCCATCCGGAGGCCATCGTGCATGGGCTGGTGCAATGGCGCGACGGTGCGGTCACTGCCGGTCTTGCCCTGCCGGACATGAAGGTGCCGATCGCCAACGCCCTGCGGCATCGGGAGCGGCTTCAGATGGACCTGCCGCGTCTCGATCTTGCCGCGATTGGCCGTTTAAGCTTCGACCGACCTGACGAAGAGCGGTTTCCATGCCTATCTCTGGCCAAGGCTGCGCTGAAGGCTGGAGGTGCGATGCCGACCGTCCTGAACGCCGCTAACGAAATCGCCGTCGAGGCCTATAGGGCGGGCCGCATCCGATTTTACGATATCTCAGAAATGGTTGAGAGTGTCTGCTCGACCTTTTCGGGAAGACGGCTATCGGCACCGGCGATCGTTGCCGACGCCCTGGAGATTGACCGGGAAGCGCGCGAGGCGGCCATGGGCCTCATGCCTGCCCATGCCTGAGACAACGCAGCTCTGACCGAGCGCGAAAGGGACGAAGATGGAATACCTCACGATGATCAGCGGCGCGACAGGTTCCCTGTTCCTGACCCTGATCTCCTTCCTCGTGGTGCTCACGGTGGTCGTATTCATCCACGAGTTCGGCCATTTCTGGGTCGGCCGTCTCTGCGGCGTCGGCGTCACCGCCTTCTCCATCGGCTTCGGGCGCGAGCTGTTCGGCTGGACCGACAAGAAGGGCACCCGGTGGAAGATCTCGGCGATTCCCCTCGGCGGCTACGTCAAGTTCGTCGGCGATCTCAACGCGGCCAGCGTTCCCGACCAGGAACAGCTCGATCGGATGCCCCTCGACCAGCGAGCGGTTAGTTTTCCCCATCAGAATGTCGCCAAGCGAGCGGCTATCGTCGCCGCCGGCCCGATCGCCAACTTCATCCTGGCCATCGCCATCTTTGCCGGCTTCAACTACTTCAACGGACGGCAGGTTCTGGAGCCCAGGATCGAGGCCGTTCAGGCCGGAAGTGCGGCCGAAAAGGCGGGTTTCCTGCCCAAGGATCTGATCCTGACGGTCGACGGCCGACAGATCCAGACCTTCGCCGACATGCAGCTCATCGTGAGCTCGAGCGCCGGCGAGCCTCTGCATTTTACCGTCGAGCGCAACGGCGAAACGGTCGCTCTGACGGCAATTCCCAATCTCGTCGAGCGCACCAGCCCCTTCGGCAAGCAGCGCATCGGCCTTCTCGGCGTCGAGGCTTCGCGGGACCCCTCGGCCATCAAACGCCTGACCTATTCCCCTTGGGGAGCCGTCAAGGCGGCGGCGGTGGAAACCTGGAATCTGGTCGACCGGACTCTCAATTTCATCCGTCGCCTGGTGCTGGGATGGGAATCGGCCGATCAGCTCTCGGGGCCAATCGGAATCGCCCGGGCCTCCGGGACCGCCTTCGATGTGGGAGGGGTCTATAGCCTCGTCAGCCTGATAGGTTTCATGTCCGTCTCGATAGGCCTTATTAACCTTTTTCCCATTCCGCTGCTGGATGGAGGGCATCTTCTGTTCTATGCCATTGAAGCGGTTCGCGGGCGTCCTCTGAGCGAGAAAGCGCAGGAAATCGGCTTCAGAATCGGGTTTGCCCTGGTGGCGATGCTCATGCTTTTCGCCACTTGGAATGACCTTGTTCACCTTGGCAGTAGTTTCCTAGCGCAGGGATCGTGACAAGGACGCCACGCCCTTTAAAAATTGGTACTCTGTTGTGGATGTGCCGTTTGCAATGGCGGCGAAAGTTTGTACAAGCGGTCACACGGATAAGGTTGGGGGCACTCGTTTCCAACCTGCGGGGCCTCCCTCGCTAGGACAGAAGATAAAAGAAACGGGCCAGTTGATGATGTCGACGACCACGCCTCGCCGGAAAAAGCCGGCCACCACCGCCGTTATCGCGATCAGCGCGCTGATGGCCGGGATTACGGCCGCGGACACCGCCTTCGCGCAGGGAACTCCGGGGAATCGCCGCGCTTCGACCGCGCAGGGCCCCGTCGTCAACCGGGTCGTGATCGAGGGCAACAAGAAGGTCGAGAAGGCTCTCATCGAGGATCAGCTTCAGTCCCGCGCCCGCGCTCCGTACAATCAGGCTGCCGTGGACGCCGACGTCGAGAGGATCCTCGAGATCTACCGCCGTTCCGGTCGCGGTCTGGCCTCCGTGACCCCGCGCCTCGTCGATTTGCCCAACGGTACGGTCGACGTGGTCTACACCATCAACGAGGGTGACAAGACCGGCGTGAAGGAAATCCGCTTCGTCGGCAACAATCAGGTTTCGTCCAGCCGTCTGCGCGGCCTCATGCAGACCACCGAGACCAATCTCCTGAGCTTCCTGAAGAGCACCGACGTCTACGATCCCGATCGTCTTTCGAACGATCTCGACCTGATCCGCCGCTACTACCTGAAGAACGGCTATGCCGACTTCCGGATCATTTCGAATGACGTCACGTTCGACCCCAATGCCGGCGGCTACGTGATTACCATCGCGGTGGAAGAGGGCGAGCAGTACCGGGTCGGCAATGTCAGCGTCGATTCCCGCCTCCCGGGTGTCGATGGCGATGCGCTGCGCAGGGATGTCTCGACTTCGGCAGGCTCCGTCTATAACGCGGAGGCCGTCGAGAAGTCCGTTCAGGCAATCACGATCAGCGTCGGGCGTCAGGGCAATCCCTTCGCTCAGGTTCGCCCGGTCGGTACCCGCGATCCCTCGACCCGCACCGTCAACCTCGGCTACGTGATCGAGGAAGGCCCTCGGATCTACGTCGAGCGCATCAACGTTCGCGGCAACAGCCGTACCCGTGACTACGTGATCCGTCGCGAATTCGAGCTGGGTGAGGGCGATGCCTACAACCAGGTGCTCATCAACCGCGCCGAGCGCCGCCTGAACAACCTCGGCTACTTCAAGCGCGTCCGCATCTCCAACGAGCCCGGCTCCTCGGCCGACCGCGTGATCGTCAACGTGGATGTGGAGGATCAGTCCACCGGTTCGTTCGCGATCTCGGGCGGCTACTCGACGGCCGACGGCTTCATCGGCGAAGTTTCGGTCACCGAGACCAACTTCCTCGGCCGTGGCCAGTTCGTCCGTCTCGCCGGTCAGCTTGGCCAGCGCGCGCATGGTATCGACTTCTCCTTCACCGAGCCGTACTTCCTCGGCTACCGGATGTCGGCGGGTATCGACCTGTTCTCCAAGTTCAGCGACCAGACCCGGTATTCCCGTTACGAGAACCGGATGACCGGCGGTACGCTGCGCCTCGGACTTCCGATGACGGAAGAGTTCACGGTTACGGCCCGCTACTCGCTGTACCAGCAGAATCTCACCATCCCGAACGACCTCGAGCAGCCTTATAACGACTGCTCGGCGCCGATCCCCGGCTACACGCTGCTCAACGCCAACGGCACGCCGAACCGTGCGTTCTGCGAAGGCAACGGCGAGGCCTCGCTTGCCATCAAGGAATCGCAGGGCGACACGCTCACGTCGCTGGCCGGCCTGACCTTCAACTACAACACGCTCGACAATATCCGCGAGCCGCGCAACGGCTTCTATGCCGAGGTGAAGACGGACTTCGCCGGCCTTGGTGGTGACTCCCGTTACTTCCGTACGACCGGCGATGCCCGGTACTACCGCGAGCTGTTCGAGGATGTGGTCGGTATCGCCCGCATCCAGGGTGGCCACATCATCGGCTTCAATAGCGGCGACGACGATGGGACGAACGGCGACCTGCGCATCGTCGACCATTTCTTCATGGGCCCGTCGCTGGTTCGCGGTTTCGCGCCCAACGGCATCGGCCCGCGCGATATCTCGAGCCTCGACAGCCGTGCGAACGCCGTTGGCGGCACCACCTATTTCGGCGGCACGCTCGAAGTGCAGTTCCCGATCTGGGGTCTGCCGCGGGAGCTGGGCCTGAAGGGCGCCATCTTCGCCGATGCCGGTACGCTCTACGGCTACGAAGGCCCGACCACGTTCAACACGGGTACCGGCAGCATCCTGGATCCGATCAGCGGCTGCGTGCAGAACCCGAACGAGCCGCAGAACTGCATCAGAGTGCTCGACAGCAAGATGATCCGGTCCTCGATCGGCGCCTCCATCCTCTGGTCGTCGCCCCTCGGTCCGATCCGCTTCGACTACGCGTATGCTCTCTCGAAGGAAGAGGGCGTTCCTCTGGCGAACGGCGCCAAGATCGGTGCAGACCAGACTCAGGCCTTCCGGTTCTCCGGCGGCACACGCTTCTAATCGGGGAGGGCGCAGCGGCGCCCTCACTTATTATTCATGACAGAATCCAATTTCTTTCCGCAGAGCCAGACGTTGAATCTACGTCAGGTGGCGGAGATGGCGAATGCAAAGCTCCCCGACGGCATCGACGGGGAGCTTTTGCTTCGTGGCGTCGCGCCGCTTGAGAGCGCGGGGCCGGGCGACCTCGCCTATATGGACAACCCGGCCTATGGCGGCGCTTTGGCGGCCACGCGCGCTGCGGCCTGCCTCGTCACTCCGCGCTTTGCCGCCAAGGTGCCTGCGCACACGGTGGCCCTCGTCACCCCGCAGGCGTATCGCGTTTTCGCGCAGGTGCTGGCAATCCTGTTTCCGTCTGCGATGCGGCCGGAATCCTCGTTCGCCTCGGCGGGGATCTCCCCCGGCTCCTTCGTCCACCCCTCGGCCCGGCTGGAACACGGGGTCCGCGTCGATCCCGGCGCCGTCATCGGCCCGCATGCGGAAATCGGCTCAGGCACCCTGATCGGCGCCCACGCGGTCATCGGTCCCCAGGTGAAGATCGGCCGGGACTGCTCGATTGCCGCCAACGTGACCGTCTCCCATGCCTTCGTCGGCAACCGGGTCATTCTTCACCCAGGCGTGCGCATCGGCCAGGACGGCTTCGGCTTCGCCATGGGACCGCAGGGGCATCTGAAGGTGCCGCAGGTTGGGCGCGTGATCATCCAGGACGATGTGGAGATTGGTGCCAACACCACCGTCGACCGCGGCGCGAGCCGGGATACGGTGATCGGCGAGGGCACCAAGATCGACAACCTGGTCCAGATCGCCCACAACGTGGTGATCGGGCGGCATTGCGTGATCGTCGCCCAGGTCGGTATCGCAGGCTCCACCACAATCGAGGATTACGTGGCGCTCGGCGGGCAGGTCGCCGTGAAGGGTCATGTGCGGATCGGCATGGGTGCCCAGATCGCCGCGACCAGCGGTGTCAACGGCGACGTTCCGGCAGGCGCACGGTGGGGCGGCATCCCGGCCCGCCCGATGCGGGAATGGTTCCGCGAGATCATGGCTCTGAAAAAGCTTGCATCCGGTGACAATTCGGCCAAAGACGACGACGCGTCTTCATAACGTTCGTTGAAGGCATACACTTTTCTCCGGAGTTCAAGCCATGTCCGAAGCGCCAGCCACGCTTCAAACCGCCGATATTATGGAGATCCTGGAGCTTCTGCCGCACCGGTATCCCTTCCTCCTGGTCGACAAGATCATCGAGATCGACGGGGACAATTCCTGCATCGGCATCAAGAACGTCACCTTCAATGAGCCACAATTCAGCGGCCATTTCCCCTCTCGCCCGATTTTCCCGGGCGTTTTCCTGATCGAGGCGATGGCCCAGACGGCCGGGGCCATCTGCGTCAAGGCGAAGATCGCGGAGCAGGCGAAGCCGAAGCAGGTGTTCTTCATGACCATCGACAAGGTGAAGTTCCGCAAGCCTGTCGAGCCGGGCGATCGGGTGGAGTTTCACATGCGCAAGCTGAACAACCGCCGCAACATGTGGTGGTACAAGGGCGAGGCGAAGGTCGACGGCAAGGTCGTCTGCGAGGCCGAGGTCAGTGCGATGCTGGTGCTTGAATAATGGAAACGCTGATTCATCCGACAGCCGTCGTCGAGGATGGCGCAAAGATCGGCGCCGGCGCCAAGATCGGTCCGTTCTGCACAATCGGCCCCGAGGTCGAACTCGGCGAGGGCTGCCAGCTCATGAGCCACGTCGCTCTGGCGGGGCGGACGAAGATCGGCCCCCGGACGCGGATCTTCCCCTTCGCTTCGATCGGCCACATTCCGCAGGACCTGAAGTACAAGGGCGAATCCTCGACCCTTGAGATCGGGGCCGATTGCATGATCCGCGAAGGCGTGACCATGAATCCCGGCACCGAAGGCGGCGGCCTGCGCACGGTGATCGGCGACCGCTGCGCCTTTCTGGCCAATTCCCATGTCGGCCATGACACGAAGGTCGGCAACGACTGCATCCTGTCGAACAACGTGATGCTGGCAGGCCACGTCACGGTGGGCGATTTCGTGATCTTCGGCGGCGGCTCGGCCGTGATCCAGTATGCCCGCGTCGGCTCGCACGCCTTCGTCGGCGGCATGTCGGGCCTGGAGAACGACCTGATTCCCTATGGTATGGCCATGGGCAACAGGGCGCATCTGGCCGGCCTCAACATCATCGGTTTGCGCCGGCGCGGCTTCACCCGCGAGCAGATCCACGACATCCGCCGCGCTTATCGCCTGCTGTTTGCGGACGAGGGCACGTTGTCCGAGCGCGTCGAGGACGTCGCCGGCGAGTTCGACGATCACCCCTTCGTGCATGAGATCCTCGACTTCATCCGTGAGGGCAAGGATCGCGCCATCTGCACGCCAAGGGATCCCGTCAGCACGGCGGGATGACCATGCCTCAAGGCCCCATCGCGATCCTCGCCGGGGCCGGGCAGCTTCCCATTCAGCTCTTGAACCATCTCGAGCGGAAGGGGCAGGAGGTCCGGGTGCTGGCTTTCCGCGGCTTCGCGGAAGCCGAGCTGCAGCGCCGCGCCCATGCCACCGTCGACCTTCTCGACCTCAAAACCATCATGAGCACCCTCGAGGGCTGGCGGCCGCAGGCCGTTTCCCTCGTGGGCGCGGTGCGACGTCCCGGCTTCTCGGCGCTGTTGAGCGCCTACTCGCTGCTGCGGAACATGCACGAGGTGAAGGAGGTCATCAGCCGCGGAGATGATCAGGTTCTGCGCGGTGCGGTGATGCTGCTCGAAGAGCGCGGGCATAAGGTGGTCGGCGCCCATGAACTCGCTCCCGATCTCGTTGCATCCCGTGACCTGACAGGCGCGCGGCAGGCCGGAATGGAAGACCGGGAAGCCATCGGCATCGGCATCGATCTTCTCGCATCCCTGTCCGGTTTCGATATCGGCCAGGGCGCCATCGTCGCTCACCGCCATGTGCTGGCCATCGAGGGGCCCGAGGGAACGGACCGCATGATGCGGCGCGTGCGGAAGATGCGGCAATCCTTGTTCGGCCTGCGCCGCCGGGAGGAGGGCGGAGTGCTGATCAAGGCCGCGAAGCGCGGACAGGATCTGCGCGTCGACATGCCGACCATTGGGCCGAAGACGGTCGTCGAGGCGGCAAGGGCGGGCCTGTCCGGCATCGCCATCGGAGCGGGCTCGACCTTCGTGCTGGAGCAGGATGAGACCCTGCGCATTGCGGATCGTCTCGGCCTCTTTCTGACGAGTGTCGACCTGCCCTGGATGGAGAAAACGCTTGCCTGAGACGAAGCCGCTGACGATCTGGATCGTGTCAGGTGAGGAATCCGGAGACCAGCTCGGCGCCAAGCTGATGCGCTCGCTCAAGACCCGTCTTGGTGCGGACAATCTGCGTTTCGGCGGCGTTGGCGGCCATGCGATGGCGAGGGAGGGCCTGACCAGCCTGTTTCCGCTCGAAGAGATCGCCGTGATGGGCTTCTCCGCCGTCATCGCCCGGCTCCCCTCCATCCTGAAGCGCATCCGATTCACGGCAGATGCGGTGGTGAAGGCGAGGCCGGACCTGCTCGTCATCATCGACAGTCCTGATTTCACCCACCGGGTCGCCAAGGCCGTACGACAGCGCGCGCCGCAGATCCGCATCGTCGATTATGTCAGCCCCTCCGTCTGGGCTTGGCGGCCGGGCCGCGCGCCGAAGATGCGCGCCTATGTCGATCACCTTCTGGCCCTGCTGCCCTTCGAGCCTGAGGCGCATAGGCGACTCGGCGGCCCGCCGACGACCTACGTCGGTCACCCGCTGATCGAGCGTCTCGGCGAGATCCGCCCCGCACGCGGAGAGCGCGGCGGGAATGCCGATGGGCCGATCAGGCTTCTGGTCCTGCCAGGCAGCCGCCGCTCCGAGGTCGGCCGTCTCATGGAGCCGTTCGGGGCCGCCTTGGCGCTGCTGAAGGAGCGCTCACCGCGTCCTTTCGAGGTCACGATCCCCGCCGTCTCCCATCTCGCGCAGGAGATCCGGACACAGGCCGAAGGCTGGAGCGTAAAGCCGCGGATCGTCGAAGGTGAGGACGCCAAATGGGCGGCTTTCCGCGAGGCCGATGCCGCTCTTGCGGCGTCTGGAACCGTGACGCTCGAACTCGGCCTCTCCGGCGTGCCGATGGTGGTGGCCTATCGCGTCTCGAAGATCGAGGAAGTGCTGAAATACCTCATCAAGGCACCCTCCATTGTTCTCACCAATCTGGTGCTCGGCGAGAACGTCATTCCCGAGCTGATCCAATGGGATTGCACGCCGGAGAAACTCGCCGACGCGCTTCTGCCGCTTCTGAGCGACACGCCCGAGCGCCAAAGGCAGATCGAAGCCTTCGCCAGGCTCGATGCTCTCATGAAGATCGGTGAGGAAGTGCCGAGCGAGCGGGCTGCGCGCGTCGTGCAAGAGGTGCTCGACTCGAAAAAGCGCGGCTGAAAGAGGCGTTCAGGGTAGCATTCTCCCTGCGCGTCATCCCCGGAATAAGTGCGGCCATGACGTCAGAGGTTTAACTAGGCGGAGCAACAAAAAAGGGGCCTTTCGGCCCCTTTTCTTCAGCTTAAGCAATTCGCTCAGCCGCGCTGGGCGACCGTCACGTAGTCGCGTTCCGTCTCGCCGGTATAGAGCTGGCGCGGGCGGCCGATGCGCTGGGACGGGTCCTCGATCATCTCGCTCCACTGGGCGATCCAGCCGACCGTGCGGGCGAGCGCGAACAGCACGGTGAACATCGAGGTCGGGAAGCCCATCGCCTTCAGCGTGATGCCCGAATAGAAGTCGATGTTCGGATAGAGCTTCTTTTCGACGAAGTAGTCGTCCTTGAGCGCGATCTGCTCGAGCTCGATGGCAACGTCCAGAAGCGGGTCGTCCTTGATGCCGAGCTCGTTGAGCACCTCATGCGTCGTCTTCTGCATGATGCGCGCGCGCGGGTCGTAGTTCTTGTAGACCCGGTGGCCGAAGCCCATCAAGCGGAACGGATCGTTCTTGTCCTTCGCCTTGGCGATGTATTCCGGAATCCGATCCGGCGTGCCGATCTCTTCCAGCATCTTCAGCGCCGCCTCATTGGCGCCACCATGAGCGGGACCCCACAGGCAGGCGATGCCGGCAGCGATGCAGGCGAAGGGGTTGGCGCCCGACGAGCCGGCGAGACGCACGGTCGAGGTCGAGGCGTTCTGCTCGTGATCGGCGTGCAGGATGAAGATCCGGTCGAGCGCGCGCGAGAGCACCGGGTTGACCTTGTACTCCTCCGCCGGGACCGCGAAGCACATGCGCAGGAAGTTCGAGGTGTAGTCGAGATCGTTCTGCGGATACACGAAGGGCTGGCCGATGGAATACTTGTACGCCATGGCGGCGAGCGTCGGCATCTTCGCGATCATGCGCATCGAGGCGATCATGCGCTGGTGCGGATCCGAGATGTCGGTCGAGTCATGATAGAAGGCCGAGAGCGCGCCGACGCAGGCGACCATGATCGCCATCGGGTGCGCATCGCGGCGGAAGCCCGTGAAGAACCGGTGCATCTGGTCGTGCACCATGGTGTGGCGCGTGACGCGATAGTCGAAATCGGCCTTCTGGGCTGCGGTCGGCAGCTCTCCGTAGAGCAGCAGATAGCAGGTCTCGAGGAAGTCGCCATGCTCTGCGAGCTGATCGATCGGATAGCCGCGATAGAGCAGGATGCCGGCGTCGCCGTCGATATAGGTGATCTTCGACTCGGTGGCCGCGGTCGAGGTAAAACCGGGATCGTAGGTGAACATCCCGGTCTGACCGTAGAGCTTCGAGATGTCGATGACGCTCGGGCCGATCGTGCCTTCTTTGACCGGCAGTTCCACGGACTTGTTGTCAACGGTGACGGTGCTGGTGGGGGAACTCATGCGTCATGGCCCTTTCAAAACGGAGGCCGGGCAGAACCTAGTGCAGCCATGGAGGCAGGGTAGCCCTTCGGGCTGCCGAACCAGGGTTTGCCGGTCGGGTAGGATTATGGCGCCTTGGGTAGCTTATCCGTATGGTGGGGGCAAGCACGTCTAAAGGCGACAAACGCTTGCTATGCAGCAGATGCATCCTTGAGCTGATCGCGTAACCGCAACAGCGTTTGATCCTTGCCGAGAACCGCCATCACGTCGAAGAGTCCGGGCGAGGTCGCGCGCCCGGTGAGCGCCGCCCGAAGCGGCTGCGCCACCTGGCCGAGCTTGGCCCCGATCGCCTCGGCATGCTCGCGCACGACCGCCTCCACGCTCTGGGCCGACCAATCGGAAACTCCATCGAGCTTCGCGTCCAGACCGGTAAGGCGGGATCGGCCGTCCGCCAGCAGGCCTGCGGCTTTCTCGTCGAGATGCAGCGGGCGCTGGGCGTAGAGGTAATAGGCGCTGTCGAGAAGCTCCACGAGGGTCTTGGCACGCTCCTTCAGGCCGGGCATGGCGGCGACCAGCTTCTCCCGCAGGGCCGGCTTGAAGGTGCGGCCGAGATGGTGCTCGTCCTTCTCCAGCTCCGGCAGCAGATCCTCAAGGGCGCGCACCAGATGCTCGTCGTCGGACTGGCGCATATAGTGGCCGTTGATGTTCTCGAGCTTGGCGAAATCGAACCTGGCCGGGGAGCGCCCGATGCTGCCGAGATCAAAAGCGTCGATCATCTCCTGTGTCGAGAAGATCTCCTGATCGCCATGGCTCCAGCCAAGCCGCACGAGATAGTTCCGAAGCGCCTCCGGCAGATAGCCCATGCTGCGATAGGCCTCGACGCCCAAGGCGCCATGACGCTTCGACAGCTTCGCGCCGTCCGGCCCGTGAATGAGCGGGATATGCGCCATCGTCGGCACGCCCCAGCCAAGCGCCTGGTAGATCTGGGTTTGGCGAGCGGCATTGGTGAGATGATCGTCGCCGCGGATCACATGGGTCACGCCCATATCGTGATCGTCGACCACGACGGCGAGCATGTAGGTCGGCGTGCCGTCCGAGCGCAGAAGCACGAGATCGTCGAGGTCCTTGTTCTGCCAGACCACGCGGCCCTGCACCTGATCCTCGACCACCGTCTCGCCCTCGGTCGGGGCCTTCAGGCGGATGACGGGTTTTACGCCCGCCGGGGCCTCGGACGGATCGCGATCGCGCCAGCGGCCGTCATAGCGCAGGGGCCGGCCTTCCTTGCGGGCGCTCTCGCGCATTTCTTCCAGCTCCTGCTGGCTGGCATAGCAGTAATAGGCGCGGCCTTGCGCCAGCAGGCTCTCGGCCACCTCCTTGTGGCGGGCGGCGCGGGAAAACTGGTAGATCGCGTCGCCGTCCCAGTCGAGCCCGAGCCATTTCAGGCCGTCGAGGATCGCCGCAATGGCGGAATTCGTGGAGCGTTCCCGGTCCGTGTCCTCGATCCGCAGCAGCATCTTTCCCCCATGCCGCTTGGCATAGAGCCAGTTGAACAGGGCTGTGCGTCCGCCTCCGATATGCAGGAAGCCGGTGGGCGAGGGGGCGAAGCGGGTGACAACGGTCATCGCAGAAAACCTTGACTGAAAAACGTGATTTCGCGCGGCCTATACGCCGCAACGTCAGCCGACTCAATCCACAGGGCGGCTTGGGCCGGAGCGGTGCGGTCGTCTAGCATGCAACGGAACCCGCGTTAAGCCGAACCAGCGATGCAAGACAACCAGGCAAAACCGAGCAGGATCCCGCGCGCCTCGGCACGCGCGGTGGCTTTGCCGCGGGCCTGGGGCGCCGGCATCGATTGGAGCCTCTTCGACGGGCGCAGTTGGCTGTCGCGGGCGATTGCCCGGGAGATCGAGCAGCGCCGGCTGTTCCCTTGGATCGCTGTGTATTTCGGTATCGGCATCCTCCTGTTTTTCCAGGCCGACGGGCCGCCCGCGCTCTGGGCGCCGCTCGGGGCATTCGCGATCTCCTGCTTCGCCGCTTTCATCCTGCGCGGCCGCATCCTGGCGTTGTCCATGACGATTGCCCTTGCGGCGATCTTCGCCGGTTTTGCCGCCGGAACCATTCGCACGCGCAGCGTGTCGGCACCCGTTCTCAACCGCATCGTCATCGCCCCGCTCGCCGGTTTCATCGAAGCGGTGGAAGACCGGGAGGAGGGGCAGCGGCTTCTTCTGCGCGTGTCGGAGATGAAGGGTGTCGCGGAAGCGGAGCGGCCTCGGCTCGTGCGGGTCACGATCCGCAAAGGGACGGTGTTGAATGCCGGGCAGTTCGTCTCCGGCACGGCCCGGCTGCTGCCACCGCCGGAAGCCGCATGGCCCGGTGGCTACGACTTCGCGCGCGACGCCTATTACAAGGGGATCGGCGCCGTCGGTTCCATGGTCGGGCAGGTGCGGGTTCTCGATTCGCCCGCGAAGCCGGAATGGACACTGCTTCTGGCCGCACAGGTCGACGAGGCCCGCAATGCACTCACGCATCGTATCGCCTCCTCCATCGGAGGCGCAGCCGGGGGCGTCGGCGCGGCGCTCGTGACGGGCAAGCGCGGTCTCATTCCAGAGCCGGCCAACGAGGTGCTGCGCGGCGCGGGCATCTATCACATCGTGTCGATCTCGGGACTTCACATGGTGCTCGCGGCCGGCACGTTCTTCTGGCTGGTGCGCGCCCTGCTGGCGCTTGCTCCTGCGGCCGCCCTGCTTTGGCCCGTGAAGAAGATCTCAGCGGTTGCAGCCATGATCGGCGCGACGATCTACTGCATCTTCTCCGGTTCCGACGTCGCCACGGAGCGCTCGCTCGTCATGACCCTCGTGATGTTCGGCGCGATGCTCGTTGACCGGCCTGCCTTGAGCATCCGCAACCTGTCGATCGCGGCGCTTATCGTTCTTGCGCGCGAGCCCGAGGCGCTGCTGGGCCCGAGCTTCCAGATGTCCTTCGGCGCCGTCGCGGCAATGATGGCGCTCGTTCCGATGATGCAGTCGAGGCGCGAAACGGGGCCCGCCACATTGCTTGAGCGAGCGCTGAGATGGGGCTTTCAGGCCGTGTTGGGATTATTGATCACGACGCTGGTGGCGAGCCTCGCGACCGCGCCTTTTTCGGCCTATCATTTCCAAAGCCTCAACCCTTACGGCCTCATCGGCAATGCACTGGCTTTGCCGCTCGTCTCTCTCGTCGTCATGCCGTCGGCTGTTCTCGGCGTACTCGCCTATCCGTTCGGGCTCGACCGGCCGGTCTGGCAGCTCATGGGAGCCGCCGTATCGCAGGTGCTCGAGGTATCCGCCTGGGTCGGAGGCTTCAACGGATCGACGCTCGTCGTGCCGGCCCTGAGCATCGGCGCGCTGGCGCTTCTGAGCCTGGCGCTGCTCGTGGTGACGATTCCGGTATCGGCTCTGCGATGGCTTGCAATTCTGCCTACCGGCGCAGGGCTCGCCATGGCCGCCATGCCGGCGCGCTATGACCTCTTCGTCGACCGGGACGGGGCAGGCGCCGCCATCCGCAGCGCCGGAGGGAAACTCACCCTGGTCGGACGGCCGTCCGATTTCGTCGTGGAACAGTGGCTTCGGGCCGATGGGGATGGGCGGAGCGTCGACGATGCGGGGCTCAGGCAGGATTCCCGATGTGACAATGCCGGATGCGTCGTCATTGCCGAACAGGGAAGGCGGATTGCCTTCGTGCAGAACGTCGCTGCTTTCGAGGAGGATTGTCGAAGAGCGTCCGTGATTATCTCCCGGCTCGAGGCGCCGCCGACCTGTTCGGTCGATCTTCTCCTCGACGGCAATGCCTTGAAGGAGCGCGGCGCGACGACATTGCGCTTCGGACCGAAGGATGTCGAGATCCTGTCGGTCAGGGAGGGGCGGGAGGTGCGGCCCTGGTCGACGCCAAATCCCTCACAATCCGTCGCCTCTCGCGCTCAGGAAAAGCCGCGGCGCGCGCGGCCTGTCCCTGAGCAGGATCTTCCTGACGAGGATCTCAGTACCGGCGAACCAGACTGACGAGCTTGCCCTGGATCTTGACCCGGTCGGGGCCGAGCACACGGGTCTCGTAGGCCTGATTGGCGGCCTCCAGCGCGATGGAGGAGCCGCGGCGACGGAAGCGCTTCAGGGTCGCCTCCTCGTCGTCGATGAGCGCCACGATGATGTCGCCCGTATTGGCCGTATCCTGACGCTTGATCACCACGAGGTCACCGTCGAGGATGCCGGCCTCGACCATCGAGTCGCCGCGCACCTCCAGGGCGAAATGGTCGCCCTGCGAGAGGAAATCGCCCGACAGCGTGATCGAATGGCTGCGGGTCTGGATCGCCGAGATCGGCACACCGGCGGCGATCCGGCCCATGACCGGGATCGACATCTCGCGGTCGCGCGGATCGGCCTGGGGCTGCGGCGCGGCCTTCGCCTTGCCGGCAAGGCCGCCCTCGACCACGCTCGGCGTGAAGCGCCGCTGGCTGCCGGCACCGCTGGTGCTCTCGGGCAGGCGGATCACCTCCAGCGCCCGGGCCCGGTTCGGCAGGCGGCGGATGAAGCCACGCTCCTCGAGCGCCGTGATCAGGCGATGGATGCCGGATTTCGACTTGAGGTCGAGCGCATCCTTCATCTCGTCGAAGGAGGGCGGAACCCCGGTTTCACGCAGCCGCTCATGAATGAAGCGGAGCAATTCGTGCTGTTTACGCGTCAGCATGGCAGGCCCTTACTGCTCCCCAGCGGAGCGATTCTGAAACAAATCAGGAACAAGGTAGCCGTTCTCGCTGTGTTCCGCAAGTGTGCTGCTAAGCTGGGGAATAAGTGGTGGGATAAAGCGAAGTAGGAACCCAATCTCGCTCGCTGGCAGGGCGGGACAATGCCGCTGCGCCTTCGATCGCCGGCGCCTTGCACGTACAAATAATCCTATTGTCGGATCATTGGCAAAGATGGGAAAGAAATGACGAGTATAATATAAATCTAGTCGGCGATCTTGACGAAAAGTAATGTCGTGTATGAATTGAATGTTCAAGCACAAGACAACGTTTCTACTGCCCTATATAAATAGACGGGACGTAGACTATCCTTGAATTTGATCTATTGGATGCGCTTTCGCCGCGGCCATTGTCTCGGCCTTCATCTGGATGCACGAAAAGTCCGTCCGTTAACCCTCAGAGTAAATCAAAAGTGAACTTTTGACCGTAAGAGGGTTGCATCTCGCGCCGCTTTGATGCGATAACGCCTTAATATAACATTAAGTAACGTATTCTGCGCGGAGAGTGTCATGGCTGGTGGGGTAACACGGTGGAACAGCGAGGACTGGGTTCACAACATCGCGCAGACGCAGAACCGTGCGGCGACGGCCGTTGCGCCAGATGGAACGATGATGACGGTCTGGGAAGAATGGGTTCCGGGCCGGAACATAACAAAGGTCGTCGGTCAGATTGTCGAGTTCGACGGCACCGTTATCAACGCAGCCTTCGATTTAAATATCTATCCTGGTGTGATGGACCAGATAAGGCCCTCCATCACTGCCCTGTCGAACGGGACGTTTGTGGTCGCCTATGAGTCGGCAAACAAAATATTTACTCAGATCGTCAGACCAGATGGATCGAGCACCTTGGCCGATCCCGTGTCCCACACATCTGGCGCGCTCACCAATGCGAAGGTCGTCGATCTCGGAAATGGCAGCTACTCCGTCCTATACAAAGTAACCGGCAATGTTGTGCCTCCATGGCCCGACCTAGAATATCGCACTGAGTTCAGGGAACAAAAGTTTGACGCACGCGGCACCGCTGTTGGAGATAATTCCACCCTTGGCCTGTATGCCGTCGATTATGACTTCGCCTATATCGGATCCATTGGAGAAATGCATGCGATAACAGAGAAAAGAGTGTTTGCGAGAGGACGGGACCCTGATCATCAAACTGGTACTGAATTTCGCAGCGAGATTGTTCTCCGCATCAAGACGTACGGTGCCCCACAAGATACTCTAGTTGTCCTAAAGAGCGCCATTACCGACCGACCTGGGTACGAATTCAAGGACGTTGAGATCACCGCCTTAAAAAATGGGCATATGGTCGTGACATGGCTGGAAGTCACTCCCGCCGGAACGACAATGCGCGGTCAAGCGGTCGACGCCAACGGAAATCGTGTTGGAAGTGAGTTTATTATCGATCCGACAACCGATGGCAACGACAGCAAGCCCGTTATAGCCAGTCTGCCCAGCCCACTAGGTACAAGTTTTGTCGTGGCCTGGGTCGAGGAACAGGGCGGTACCAGTGTCATTAAAGCCCAGGTTTTCTCTGCTCCCGGAGTCAGAGAAGGGCTGGAGTTCGTCGTCAGCACGATTAACGGGGGCGCGCAGATCGACCCACGGATCATCTCGCATGATGACGGCAGGTTTACCATCACGTGGACGACGGCGTGGAATTCGGCCGGCGGCTATATCCGCAGCCAAACGTTTGATGTGCGCAGGAACCAAGTCAATTTCGTAGGTAATCAGCAAGATGACCACTACGCTGGAACGGTTGGTAATGACACACTTTTGGGAGGCAGTGGAAACGATCGGCTATCCGGTCACGACGGCAACGATTCGCTGGTCGGTGGTGCCCACAACGACACTCTCAGAGGCGGACAGGGTAACGACGAATTATATGGCAATGATGGCAGCGATTATCTCCAAGGTGGCAGCGGCGACAATTACATGCATGGTGGCACCGATACGGCCGCCGATGTCTTCGTAGGCGGAAGCGGTACGAATACTGTCAGTTATGCGGGTCAAGGGCCTGTCAGGGTCTTCTTGGATCCCAGTCTCGGCACCAACACCGGCGCTGCGACTGGTGACACTTATTTCGATATAGACGTCTTCAACGGATCCAGCGGCGCCGACGTGTTCGGGGGCGACGCCAATGGCAATATCTTTTGGGGTGATGCTGGCAACGATACATTAAGTGGGTATGCGGGCGACGATAGGCTTGACGGCGCTCTCGGTGATGACTCGCTCGATGGCGGTGCCAACAACGACAGGCTGCTCGGCGGTGACGGAAATGACACCTTAAATGGTGGATCCGGTAACGATTACATGGAGGGAGGCGCAGGCAACGACACTTACTATGTCGACAGCAAAGGCGATAGCGTCCTTGAGACCGATACCAAAAGCGGTGGTGGCACCACGGATACCGTCATTGTCAGCTTTGACTATACGCTCCAGTCGGGCACCGGAATCGAGATTCTGCAGGCAGAAAAAGGCACTGCAACGATTAATCTCACTGGCAGCGACGCAGAAAACAACATCATCATCGGCAATGACGGAACCAATACCCTCGACGGTAAGGACGGCAACGACACCCTCGAAGGTCATGGCGGCAATGATTCCCTTTTAGGTGGTAGCGGCAGGGATAGCCTCGTCGGCGGCGACGGAGACGATGTCCTCAAGGGTGAACTAGGCGATGATACGCTGATCGGCGGCGCAGGGAACGATACCTACTGGGCCGATCTTGGCGATTCTATCGGAGAAGACACGTCAGGTGATTCAGACCGGCTGATCGCAACCCAAGCGAACGGCGAATATATCCTCTCGAAAGGCATCGAATATGGGCAGATCAGCGCCGGCCTCGACGGAGTCACGCTGAGCGGCAATGGTTTCGCCAATACATTAGAGGGCAACGAGAAGGCCAATATCCTCAACGGACACGATGGAAATGATTTCCTGTACGGTTATGGGGGCGACGACGTCCTCAACGGCGGGAACGGCAACGATCAGCTTCGAGGCGACGTCGGAAAAGACTTCTTGAATGGCGACGTCGGACAGGACACCCTGTGGGGTGGCGACGACAATGACGTCATCAACGGCGGAGATGACAACGATACGCTCTACGGTGAGGCGGGCGACGATATTCTGGACGGCAATGCCGGCAAGGATCATATGGAAGGGGGCACGGGCAACGACATCTATCATGTCGGGGTTCCAGGAGACACTTTCTACGAAGAAAATCTTGATTCCGGCGGGACCAAAGACATCGTCATCGTCAACTTCGACTACACGCTCCGGGGCGGAAGCGGCATCGAGATCCTCCAGGCAGCCGACAGTGGCAATCCGATCAAGCTGACTGGCAGTGACGACAAGAATATCATCTGGGGCAACAACGCTGCGAATGAGATTTGGGGCGAGGGTGGCGACGATACCCTGGAAGGACACGGCGGAAACGACAAGCTGACGGGCGGCCTTGGCTTCGATCGTCTGTATGGCGGCGCCGGAGACGACGTTCTCAAAGGTAATCAGGGCCGTGACACGCTCAATGGTGGCGACGGCAATGACACTTATTGGGTGGACGATCTGGACGACGTTGAGGCCGACACCGGTGGCGGCAACGATCTCCTGATCGTCGATGGGCCTGGCGGCACTTATAAGCTTGCTGAGGGAATCGAGAACGGGCAGATCTCGTCGACCAGCGGCTACGGCGTGACCCTTATCGGTACCGATAAAGACAACTCACTCGAAGGCAACGAGGACGACAATACCTTTCTGGGCGGAGCCGGCAATGACGCCCTCTACGGGCATGGCGGCAATGACGTGCTCAAAGGGGGCGCCGGAAACGACTTTATGTCGGGCGGCTACGGGGACGACACCTACTACGTCGATAGCGAAGATGGCGTCGTATCCGAAGACCCGGAAGAATCGGACGGCTACGACACCGTCATCGTAGACTTCAACCACACGCTCCAGGCGGGAACGGGCATCGAGGTTCTGCAGGCGATAGAAGGCAACGCTTCGATCAATCTCACTGGGAGTGACGAGGAAGACAACGTTCTCGTCGGCAATGATGGTGCGAACAAGCTCTATGGCAGGGCCGGCAATGACACACTGAATGGCGGCGGCGGCAATGACCTGCTCGACGGTGGCGAGGGCGTGGACACCCTGAGCGGTGGTGAGGGCAGCGACACCTATTATGTCGACAGCGTCGATGATGAGACCTACGACGATGGCACCGGAGGCAATGACGTCGATCTCGTCATCGTGACCGCGTATGGTGAATTCACGCTTGCCAGTGGCATCGAGAACGGCAGCCTCGCTGGTAGTGCCGGGAACGCAAGCCTTAACGGCAACGACGGCAACAACAAGCTGACCGGTAATGACGGCGCCAATGTCCTTACAGGCGGTGAGGGCGACGATACGCTCGACGGCGGCAAGGGCGATGACGTCCTGATCGGCGGTGAGGGCGGCGATACGTATTATGTCGATAGCGTCGACGATGAGGTTTACGACGAAGGTAGCCGCGGCCATGACGTGGCGCATCTGACTACCGGAAGTAACCTGGGCCGGGCCGAAGCGCTCGATATGGCGGCCTTCTTGAACAGCTCGATCGAGGAGATCTACATCGACGGCGAGCTGTATCGCGCACCCACGAATGTCAGCTTCACCGGCGGCACGATCCGCGAAGACGCCCATGAGGGCGATGAAGTCGGTGTCCTCGGGGCTCACGATAGCGTCGGCGACACGCCCAGCTTCAGCTTCGTGAACGGGCAGGGTCCGGGCGACCGGATCGATGAGAGCGGACGCTTCATCATCGTCAACGACAACGGCACCTGGCGCGTCCTGGTGGCGGAAGGAGCGGTCTTCGACCGCGAGGAGCGGGACAGCTATTCGTTCAGGATCCTCGTGACCGACCGGCATGGGCTCACCGATTACAAAGACGTCACGATCACGATCACGGACGTCGACGAGGGGCCGCACACGGTGCAGCTGGAGGGCGCGACCGCGGTGACGGTGGCCGAGAACACGACCGATCTGGGTGTGCTGAGCGCGGTGGATCCGGAAGGAGACGCGATCACCGGCTACGATCTGTCCGGCGATCATGCCGAGATGTTCGAGGTGGTGGTCGAGAACGGCGCCTTCCGGCTGCGGGTGAAGAACGGGTACGAGCTCGACTTCGAGATGCTGGCGACCCTGACGCTGACGGTTGTGGCCTATGCCGGCAGCCAGCCGTCGGCGGCTCAGGAGATCACGATCACCCTGACCGACGTGATCGAGGGCAACGATGGCGACAACGAGATCTTCGGCACGCCCGGCAAGGACGTGCTCGACGGCGGCAAGGGCAACGACACCATCTACGGCCTTGGCGACGACGATGTGCTCATCGGCGGCGAGGGCGGCGACACGCTCTACGGTGAGGCGGGCGACGACACGCTCGACGGCGGCGCCGGCAACGACTTCCTGAACGGTGGCGAGGGCAGCGACACGTATATCGTGCGCGGTCACGAGACGATCGGAGAGGACGGCAGCGAGGGCACCGACACGGTTGTAGTGTTCACCACCGGCGCGTACGAACTAGACGACGTCATCGAGAACGGCATTCTCGACGGCAGCGCCGGGAGCGCCAGCCTGATCGGCCACGACGGCGACAACAAGCTGACCGGCAACGAGCATGCCAACGTCCTTGACGGCAAAGACGGCGATGACACGCTCATCGGCGGCGGCGGTGCCGATGAGTTGTTCGGCGGCGAGGGTAACGATACCCTCAATGGCGGCTTCTTCGACGCTCAAGGCAAAGCCGTCGGCGACGGCGAGGCCGACACGCTGCATGCCGGTGCCGGCAACGACACCTACTTCCTGATGGATGCCGACGACGAGATCGACTTCAGCTCAGGGAAGGATGAAGGCACCGACACGGTCTACCTCGTTGCGGACAACTTCGCGACGGATGGCGAAGTCGATTGGGATGCCATCGAGGCCTATGCCGAATATCTCCGGGATAACGGCATCGAAGAGATCTACATCTACGTCGACGGCAAGGAGGTGGCGTACGGCAAAGACGACATCTACGAGGTCTACCCGGAAAGCGAGGCGATCGTCGAGGATCTGGATCCGGCAAAGGGCGGTTTCGACCGCGCCAACATCCATGTCGCGAGCTACACGCTCGGCGAGGACGTCGGTGTCGAGGTTTTGTCGGTTGTGGATGGACTCTCGTTCGACGTCACGATCAACGGCAACAGCCAGGACAACACCATCTATGGCAGCCTGAGAAACGATACGCTTCGCGGCGGCGACGGCAACGACCTGATTTCCGACGATGAGGAAGACGGCAAGAATCCTGGCAGCGGCGACGATCGGCTGGAGGGCGAGGCCGGAGAAGACACTCTCATAGGCGGTCTCGGCAACGATTGGCTCGATGGCGGCAAGGATAACGATACGCTCTTCGGCGAGATCGGCGACGATACCCTGGACGGCGGCGAAGGCGACGATCAGCTCGATGGCGGTGACGGTAACGACACTCTCGACGGCGGTAAGGGCGGCGGACCGGACACGCTTCGCGGCGGCGCCGGCGACGATGTCTACTACCTTTGGAATGAAGGAGACGTTATCGAGAACGACGAAGGAGGCGACAACGACACGGCCTGGGTTCTCTCGAGCAACATCGGAGACTTCGATGGCAATGGCGTCGAGGACGAAAACGACGTCACCGCTTATGTCGCGGACCTCTGGAGCAAAGGTATCGAGAACGTCTATGTCGACGAAGAACTCTATACCGGTGGAGGAACCGGTCCCGAGAACAACGTCTATCATGTCCACGAGGACAGCCCGCCGATCGTCGAGGACGTCGATCCCGCGATCGGAGGCATCGATACCGCCATCATCCATGTCGCGAGCTACACCCTTGATGACGGTGTCGGCGTCGAGATCCTCGAGGTCGCAGACGATGTCGATTTCGGCGTCGAGATCATAGGCAACAAATACGACAACACCATCTATGGCGGTGCGCACGATGACACCTTGATGGGCGGCGCCGGCAATGACCTGATCTCCGACGACAAGGAGGACGGCAAGGACAACGGCAATGGAGCCGATCGTCTTGAAGGCGGCGAAGGCGAGGACACTCTCGTCGGCGGCTTCGGCAACGATTGGCTCGATGGCGGTGCCGACAACGACACGCTCTACGGCGGAAACGACGACGACCACTTGAACGGTGGCGAAGGCAGCGACTGGCTGGATGGTGGAGACGGCAACGACATCCTCGATAGTGGCGATGGCGGCCCGGATACCCTCATCGGCGGCAAGGGCGACGATATCTACTACCTGAGAAACAGGGGCGACGTGGTCGAGATCGACGAAGGTGGCGACGCCGACACGGTCTATGCTCTTCGGCAGAATATTGGAGACGAAGGCACTCCCGCCACCAGGGACCAGATCAATGCCTATGTGCACGACCTCTGGGCCAAGGGCATCGAGAACGTCTGGATCGATAGCGTCCTTTATCAGAAGGACAGCGTGCCCACAGGTGTGCGGCTCTCTCGGCAATTCGTGGACGAACTCACCCCCACGGACTCATTCGTTACCGATCTGTCGGTAATCGGGGGCGACCTCACAGGTACTTACACCTTCAATCTCGAGGACGATGCGGGCGGACGGTTTTACATCGACGGTAACTTCCTCAGAGTCAAAAATGGCGTGTTGCTCGATTTCGAGGATCTTGGCCTCTATAATCTCAAGATCTCAGTCACGCTCAATGGTGTCACATCGCAACCTTTTGATGTCTTCCTTGGCGTCATCAATCTCATGACGGAGGTTGTGGTCGCGGGGAACGGCGATGATCTGATTAAAGCCAGCTCTGGTGACGACAACCTGAACGGCGGCGGCGGGAACGACACCCTTTATGGATCATATGGCAGCGACCAGTTGGCTGGCGGAGATGGAGCCGACGTGTTCGTCTTTGACACATGGCTCGACGAGACGAATGTCGATCTCTTGGTCGACTTCAATGCGGCCGAGGACAAGATCCACCTGAAGCTGTCGATCTTCGAGGCGTTCGGTCAGGAAGGCGCGGTTTCGGAGGACGCCTTCACCTTGGGGGATCAGGCAACAACCGAAGCGCATCGGCTCATCTATGATCCCAACATGGGCTACTTGATGTACGATTTCGACGGTGTCGGCGGTGAGCAGGCTATCCTGATCGCAGTCCTCGACGCCTTTTCCCTCAACCACGACAACTTCCGTGTGATCTAGGGAGCCGATCGGCCTTTTGGCGATCAGTGCCTGCCAATGCAGATGCCTCGACAACCAGAAAATGAAACGTTATTAAAAATCAGATTAGTAGTTTCCGATGCCACTTTTGACTCTAACTCACAATCCTGCCGTAGCGACACCTGAGGGAACTTCAACGACGTTGTTCAGGTTCGATGAGAACCAGCCGACGGGCGTCGTCATCGGAACGATCCGCGACGTCGATGTTGACCTCAATTACCGAATTACGGGCCAGACCTCCGGGGCGACCCGTTATGGCCTCGCCAGTCGGATGGACAACGGTCAAAGGGTTCTCGATCTTGTGGTCATCGCTGGAGGTGACACCAACTTCAATTTCGAGGGAACCGCTCAGCATCAGGTGACAGTCGAAGGATTCCGCGGCAGCGCGACGCAATCCGAGGATGCCGGCAGCTTCGCCTTCAACCTCAACAACATCAACGAACGGCCGACGGGCGTATGGTTGAATTCGATAGGCACCACCGAAATCACGGTTCAGGAAAACCAGCCGCTTAACACTCAACTCGCGACGCTGGGCGTCGTCGATCCCGACGGGATCAACACGACCTGGGGGCGCCCGAGTGTTACCTATGCAGTGGATCCGAACGATCCGCTTTACCCGGACAGTGACCTTTATACGGTCGTCAGAAACGGCAACACATGGCGGCTCGTGGTCAACGGCGTGCTCGACTACGAAGCTCTTCCGGAAGGATCAAAGTTTCATATCGTCAAGGTCATTGCGACGGACGGCGGTGGCCTGTCGTTCCCGCAATTGCTGAGAGTCAACATCACCAACGATCCGAACGAAGGCCCGGCGAACCAGGCGCCGTCCGATCCGGAAGTCGTCACCGGCACTCTGCGGGCGCTGACCGAGGGACAGGGAAGCATGGACGTTGCAACGGTTGAATCCGACGATGACGGCGTGGGCGGCGCGCTGCGCTATGAACTGACCAACAATCCGGGCGACCTGTTCTCAATAAACGCGACCTCGGGGGTGATCACCTTCACCGGCAGCAACCTGAACTACGAGAACAACACCAATCTCGTCGTCGAGAACGGGGGCACGACACAGGAGCGCAAGTACTTCAATGTGCAGGTGCGTACTGTCGAAACCGGTACAAACGGCCTGAATTCCGGCACGACGACCGTGAAGGTCTATGTCAACGACGTCAACGAGGCGCCGACTGCCGCGACCTATGCCGTCAATACCATGAGCGAGGATGCTCAGGTTAATTCCACCATCGGAACGATACGGGATCAGGACGTGATCGATCCCGACACCTTCATCAGCAACCGAAATTTCCGCTTTACGCTTGCCGATTCACTAGGCAACCCGATCACAAGTCCTCATTTCCAGGTCAACAGCGTGAGCGGCCTCATTACCGTCGGTCCACAAGGCCTGCCTAATGTGGACGTTGTCACGGTGATCAAGATCTACGTGCTCATCAGGGATCAAGCCGGCACCGGAGAGCGCTATCTCAAAGAGGTTGACATCACTGTCAATCCGGTCGTTCCCAACAATACACCTCCGGCTACACCCACCATCCTCAATAACGACGTGCAGGTTCTGACGGAGGAGCTTGCCGGCGTGGTGAATGTGGCGACCGTCGAATCTTCGGACGACGGAGTCGGCGGCACGACGTTGGGCTTTGAGCTGCGCAACACCTTTGGCGGCCTGTTCTCGGTCAACACGGTCAACGGCAGGGGCGTGATCACCTTCAACGGCACGGCTCAGCAATACGAGAACAATCCCAACCTGATGGTGGAGAACGAGGGCACGGCGCAGGAGCGCAAGTACTTCAACGTGGAGGTTCGGGCCACCGAGAGTGGCGCGGGCGGGCTCAAATCCATTTACACAACGGTCAGAGTCTACCTCAACGACGTCAACGAGGCGATATCCGACGCCACCTATGCGCCGAACGTCATGAACGAGAACGCTCAGGCTGGCACCACGATCGCCGCCGCACCGACGGTCGTCGATCCGGATACGGCTGTCGGCAATCGCAACTTCCGCTACGTGCTGGCGAACCAAAATGGCGTCGAGATCACCAGCCCCAACTTTGTGGTGAACGCGAACACAGGCGTGATCACGGTCGGGGCTTCGGGCCTGCCGAATGTGAGCGTGCCCACGGACGTCAAGATCTACGTGCTCATCAAGGATCGAGGTGGCGCTGGCTACTCCCACCTTGAGGAAGTCACAATCAGGATCAATCCGAACGATGTAAACTCGCCGCCGGGCGCACCTGATATTGTCAATAATGAAGTGCTGAATCTGACGGAAGCGGTTGCCGGCGTGGTGAATGTGGCGACGGTTGAATCCGACGACGACGGCGTTGGCGGCACGACGCTGGGATATGAGCTGCGCAGCACCTTTGGCGGCCTGTTCTCGGTCAGCAATGCCGGCGTGATCACCTTCAACGGCACGGCTCAGCAATATGAGAACAATCCCAACCTGATGGTGGAGAACGAGGGCACGGCCCTGGAGAAGAAGTACTTCAACGTGGAGGTCCGGGCCGTGGAGAGCGGGGGAGGCCTCTCGTCCGGCTACACCACGGTGAGAGTCTACCTGAACGACGTCAACGAGGCGATCTCCGACGCCACTTATACGCCGAACGTGATGAGCGAGAACGCTCAGGTCGGCACCACGGTTGCCGCCACGCCGACGGTCGTCGATCCCGATACGGCTCCGGCCAATCGCAACTTCCGCTATGTGCTGGTTGACGACGAAGGGGTGGAGATCACCGTCCCATCCAATTTCGCAGTGGATGCAACCACAGGCGAGATCACGGTCGGGGCCCTCGGCCTGCCGGATGTGAGCGTGCCCACGGACGTGAAGCTCTATGTGCGCATCAGGGATCAGGGCGGTACCGGCTACTCCCATGTCGAGGAGGTCACGGTCAGGGTCAATCCGGTAACGACGGGTCCGAACCAGGCTCCTCAATCGATTGCGCTCTCGTCCGGTGGTTCTGTCGACGAGTTGGCGGCTGCCGGGGTGACCGTCGCATCCTTTACGGCTACCGACCCGGACGACACCGGTGGCTTCGTTTATTCGCTTGTGAACTCGGATGGTCGCTTTGAGATCGTCGGCAACGAACTGAAAGTCAAAGACGGCTTTAAGCTTGATTACGAACAGTTCACGTCGCACACGGTCACCGTGAGAGTCACGGACAAGAACGGAACCGGGTTGTCACATACCCAGAATTTCACGATCGCGGTCAGAGACGTGAATCCTGAGGTGACGGCGGGATCGAGCGCGGACGATGTCTTCTACGGCGGCGCGGCAGCCGACTTCCTGAGCGGTGCGCTTGGAAACGACTCGATCTATGGCGGCCTCGGTGCGGACACGCTGAATGGCGATGCCGGGAATGACGTCTTGAAAGGAAATGACGACAAGGACAAGATCACCGGCGGTCTCGGCGACGACAAGCTCTGGGGCGGCTACGGCAACGACACCCTCTGGGGCGGCGTGGGCAAGGACATCTTCGTCTTCGACGGCAAGCTCGGCACCTCCAAGACCGATCGCAAGGTCAACTTCGACACGATCAAGGATTACAGCGTCAAGGACGATGCGATCTGGCTCGACAACGACCTGTTCAAGTCGAACAAGAAGCTCTACGCCGCGATCAAGAAGGGCGTCGAGACGAAGCCCTTGAAGATGGCCTCGAAGTTCTTCACGGTCGGTGACAAGGCCAAGGACAAGGACGACTACTTCGTCTACGACGCCAAGAAGCGGGTGCTGTACTACGATGCCGACGGCAGCGGATCGAAGGCGGCGATCGAGATGGCGACGTTTACCAACAACAAGGCGCTGAAGGGCTTCGGCTACAAGGAGTTCTTCTTTATCTAGTTGACGATACGTTATAATGATATACAATATGCGCCGGCCCTTGGTGGCCGGCGCTGGCATTTTCGGGAGGGTGCGAGGGACATCGACGACCGCCGGGGGAGCTTTTCACCGAGACGTTGGCGGCAATAGGCCCTGGAGGTCTTCGCCTCGAGTCGTTCTCGGCGAGGTGCATTCGGCAGCGCCAAGGATGCGGCAAGCCAAGAAGGAGGAAGGGTTCCACGCAGGTGGAAGCCGCTCTTGAGTGTTTGTGGTTTGCATAAGCAATCCGACGATGCGTTAGGGCAGTGCTCGCTGTCCCCGATAGTAAAGCCTCGAATTTGCAAGCGGTCCTGCGGAACTCATCACCGAGAACTTCTTCTGAACCAGGCCTGGAGAGGGGCGCTGCACACTTGGCCCCTGGCCCATCAACTCAGATTCAAAGGGGAGAACGATGCCGATTACGATTGAAGCGGTTGCCAACGATGACGGCGAACAGGTGGACGCGTCCACGGTTCGGATCAACGAAAATATCCTAGCCGGTACGCGCGTCGCGAGGCTGACCGGCGTCGCGGAGGGCAATTTCACTATTCAGGCTGTCAACAACTTGAGCGGCCGGTATGCGCTTGAGCAGGGTGATGAACCTGGCGAGTGGTTCGTCGTGGTCGGTCCCTATGACGGTCCCCGTTATTTCGACTACGACGATGCGGCCTTTCCCAATGGTCTGCACAACGGCTTGAGCTTCCAGTTCATGCAGCAAGGGACTGTGGTGGATGCGGTCTCGCTGAACGTTCAGCTGAACAACGTTATCGACGAACCAGCCAACCCCGCGCCGACAAATGTCCGCTTTTCCTTGACGAATAGTAAGGAAATCAGAATTCCTGAAGCTGCCATCACCAATTTTTTCGTAACGGCCAACGATGCAAACACGCTGACCTATTCGCTAGTGAGCAACCCCGGTGCATATTTTTCAATAAACAGTTCAACCGGTCGGATCAATCAAACCCTCGGCCCTAACTATGAAGCTTTGACAATCAAGTATGTAGATCTCGTTGTTCGTGTCTCGGACGGCACCAATCACGTAGACCAAACGCTGCGCGTTCATTTCGAGGATGTGAACGAGGCTCCGACCGAGGTACGTTTCTCGAACGGGCACCCGGTTCGGGAAGGCAAGACGCTCGAAGGGGACAGTGTCGTTCTCGCGACCGCGATCGACAACGATACGCCCTTAAATTTCCGGCAAAACAAGTTCCGCTTCTCCAATGGAACGGGCACCGATAAGACGATAGATCCGAGCGGATTGTTCGAGATCGACCCTGATACGGGTCAGATTACAGCGAACCGAGCATTTGTGGAGGGCGATGAGGGCTCTAAGCAACTGTCCGTGGAAGCCTATGATCCCACAATTCTGCCTCCTACTAATAATAAAACAACGCCCTTTCCCATCACGGTCATTATCCTGCCCGTGAACCCGGAGCCGAAGGAAATTCGCTTCGAAAAAACCGGCGAAGCCGCGATCATCATCAATGAGAACACGACGGCGGTCGATAAGGTTATCGCGACCGATGACGACACTACCCTGACCTATGCGTTCGCGCCGGGCGGCGACGGCGGAGGGTTGTTCGAGATTTCGACCGGGGGCGTCGTCACCCTCAAGAATGGCGTCGATTTCGAGGGGATGGGGGACGACAAGTTCTTCGATCTCGTCGTTCTAGTCGACGACCCGGTCAACGATCCGGTGCAACAGGTAATGCGCGTCACCATCAAGGACGTCAACGAGAAACCGACGGACATATCGCTCTCTCATGACACCATATCCACGGACGCAGTGGGCGGTGACGTCGTCGGTCAGCTGGGCTTCGAGGACCCCGATCTCGATGAGACAGTCGAGTTCACGATTGCGGACGATCCGAGTGGCTACTTCCGGATCGGCATGGACGGCGATGTCGCTCAGCTGCAGGTGCGGGGAGGCGTAGAGCTGGCCGCCGGCCGGTATGCCGTGAGGATTCTGGTGACCGACGAGGGTGGGCTGACCCACGACGAAACCTTCACCATCGTCGTCAACCAAGGCAATGTAGCGCCCGTCATCACGGGCGTTCCGACCGGCGTCCAAACGGTTCGTGACAGCGGCGCGGTGGTGCGGCCCTTCGATGCGGTCAGCATTTCCGACGTCGGCCGCCTCGTCGTCACCATCAAGATGGATCGTCCGGAGAAGGGCACGTTGATCGGCACCGGCGGCACATACGATCCCGCGACCGGCATCTTCCTGATCGAAGGGACCGACAGTGAAGTCACGGCCGCGCTGAAAGCGCTTCGGTTCGACCCGCGCGACAAGGCGACCGGAGCGGCGGCGGAGGAGACGACCTTCACGATTACCGTGAAAGATTCGCAGAACAAGACGTCCACAGAATCTCTGAAGGTTTCCGCGACGGCGAATTTCGCCCCCACGGGCATCACGCTCTCCAACGTGACGGTCAAGGAACTCGAAGCGAGCGGCCGCTCCATTGCGACCCTGTCGGCGACCGATGTCGATGGCGACACGCTCAGCTACAAGATCGTGCTCGCCAACGGCGCCCTCGTCGACACGGACGGCTACTTCACGGTGAGCAACAACCAGCTTGTGGTTGCCAACGGCACGCTGTTCGATGCCGAGCAGGCGGCATCACGGCCGATCACCCTGCAGGTCAGCGACGGCCGCGGCGGCACCGCGACCCAGACTTTCACCATGAACATCTCCGACGTCACCGCCGAGGTGATGACCGAGGCCGATGCCAGCCCGTTCAACGACATCATCAAGGGCAGCAAGACGGGCAACTTCAAGGACGTGTTCTTCGGCGGCGCCGGCGACGACAAGCTGTGGGGCGGCTACGGCAACGACACCCTGTGGGGTGGTGCCGGCAAGGACGTCTTCGTCTTCGACGGCAGGCTCGGCACGTCGGCGACGGACCGGAAGGTGAACTTCGACACGATCAAGGATTACAGCGTCAAGGACGACTCGATCTGGCTCGACAACGACCTGTTCAAGGCGAACAAGAAGCTCTACGCCACGATCAAGAAGGGCAGCGAGACCAAGCCTCTGGCGATGGCCTCGAAGTTCTTCACGGTCGCCGACAAGGCCAAGGACAAGGACGACTACTTCGTCTACGACGCCAAGAAGCGGGTGCTGTACTACGATGCCGACGGCAGCGGCTCCAAGGCGGCGATCGAGATGGCGACGTTCACCAACAACAAGGCGTTGAAGGGCTTCGGCTACAAGGAGTTCTTCTTCATCTAGTTGACGATACGTTACATCGGAAAATCATGCGCCGTCCTTCTGGGCCGGCGCATTTGTTTCCAGGTAAAGCGGAGGGAGTTGTCCCGACAAAAACCCGTCCCGGATCGCTCCGGAACGGGTCTTAGCAGGCCAGGAAGACTATCGCGTCAGACGATCAGGAAGTCGGACGCCGTGAGCTTCAGGTTCTTGTCGAGGGTGGCGAATTTGATCGCCGAGAAGGCCGTGCCGGTGCCGTCCGCATCGTAGGAGAGGGCGCCGGTCGACTTGTTGTAGATGATCCGGTCGCCGGCATCCTTCGCCTTCGATCCGATATAGAAGGCAGCGGAGGACAGCTTGCTGCTTCCCGCAAGCGCGGTGAAGATGTCGCTTTCCAGCGCGATGCTGTCGTCGCGGGTGGAGAAGGCGACGATCCTGTCGACGTTGGCTCCGCCAAGTGCGGTGTCGAAATAGAAGGTGTCGCGGCCGGCTCCTCCCGTGAGGCTGTCGTTTCCAAGGCCGCCATAAAGCTTGTCGTGGCCGGCGGCGCCATCGAGCTTGTCGCCACCTCCGTGGCCTTCGAGGATGTCGTTGCCGACCAGCCCGTTGAGCGTGTTACGCCCCTCGTGACCGATGAGAAGATTGGCCTTGGCATTGCCGGTAAGGTTGATGGCTTTTCCCATGCCGACGGCGTCATCGGCCGCGAGACCTTCGAAGATGCTTTTGGCTGACAGGGTCGTGGTCTTGGACACCATCCAGCTGTCGATGCCGCCCGTGTCGATCACGACGTCGAGCTTCTCGTTGAACTTGTAGACGTCGTTGCCGTTGCCGCCCATCAGAATGTTCGGACCCTCGCCGCCGCCGCCGATCAGGGTGTCGTTGCCAGCGCCACCGTCGAGCACGTCGATACCGTCGCCGCCGTCGAGGTAGTCGTCGCCTGCATTGCCGTAGAGCAGATCGCGGCCGACGCCGGCGGTGACGCGCTCGGCATATGCGCTGCCGACGAAGCGGTCGTCCAGGATTGCATCGGTATTGGTATTGAGATCGACCCTGATGATCTGGTTCGCACGTCCCCAATTCGTGAAGACAACTTTTGAGATGTCGAGATCGACCGCCTCGGATGCCGTCGTGAGCTCGATAGCATTGGCTTCGCCAGTCGTCGAACCATCGATGTGAGTGAACGAATGGAAGTTACTTGTTCCGGTGGAGAGAACCTTCGCGACGCCATTGCTCGCAAAGCGCAGTGTGTCGACATTCAGGATTGCCCTGAATTGTGCGGAGCCATGAAGTTCGATCGCATCGTCTTGTGGTCCGGTATTGTCGCCGTGTACGTTTGTCCCGGATACGAAAACGTCAGTCGCTCCTCCATAAACGAGGAAGGTGTCATTGCCGTCCAAGCCCATGACCGTATCGCTTGCGCCATACACGCCGATCCGGTCGTTGTTCTGGCCGCCCGTAATCGTGTCGAGACCAGCGAAAAGAAGCCCGAAGGCTGCGGCGCTGCCGGCACGTTGATAGCCCGAAGCAGCAAACGCAGCCCAAAATGTCGCGAGCGAATTTGGAACTGGGGCGATGTTCTGGACAGCATAAACCTGCTGGCCGTTGGCATCGGTCACGCTGATGCTGGCAATTATGCCTCCAGTTGGAATACCGTTACTGTAAGCGAAATTCGCGCCGCTGAACGCGATGGTGTAGCCATTGATCAGGTTTTTGAGTGAGAAAAGTTCCGCGGCTGCGTTCTGAACTGCCGCACCTACCAAAACTTCATCCAGCGAGAGGTTGGGAAAATCGTTGTTGAAATTATAGCGTGCCATTGTGGCCTCCTGATCAGCCTGCCTCGCAGGCCCAATGGAACGTAATATAGTTTATATTATTGAGTGCGAGCAAACAGACATTTTGGTTTGGCCGGAATAAAATTACTGGCTCTCTGACAAGCGTTCGTTGCGGCTCCTCCCCTGGGGTCGAGCCTGTTCCAGAAAAGGAAACGACAGAACCGAAGCTTAACAGAACCGCTCCAGCCGGATGATCCGGCATGGCTCTCCCGCTGTCGCCGCGGGCGCATGTGGCGGTCGCATCAGCAGGGCGTCGGAGCGCTCCAGGATGCTCAGCATGGAGGAATCCTGCATGAGGTGAGGGGTCGCTACGGGCAGCATCAGGCGCTCGCTGCCGTGAGCCAGGCCGAGAGGCACGTCCTTCAGCGCGAGAGAGGCGCGCATGTAGTCCTGACGCTCCCGGTTGGGCGGGAGGTCCGCTCCCAGGATCACATCCTCCGTCGGATCGTCCGCAGCGCGCTGGTCGCCCAGCAGAGCGCGGATCGCCGGGATCAGGAAGAGGACGGTGCAGACGAGAGTCGAGACCGGGTTGCCGGGGAGGCCGAGCAGCAAGGTCGACCCGATGCGTCCGTGCATGAGCGGCTTTCCCGGCCGCAGGGCGACGCGCCAGAAGCCGAGATCCATGCCTTGCCGGCTCAGAGCCTTCTGCACCAGGTCGTGCTCGCCGACAGAGGCACCGCCGAGCGTGACGAGGATATCGGCGCCGGCATCCCGTGCGGCCCGGATGCGCTCGTCGAGGGATTCGAGCGTATCCCGCGCGATGCCGAGATCGATCGCCTCGGCGCCGGCCTTCTCGGCCATCAGCAGGGTGGCGGGAAGGCTGGAGGCCGTGATCTGGTCCGGCCCCACCGGTTCGCCGGCCCGCACCAGCTCGTCGCCGGTGGCGAGAATGGCGACTTTCGGTCGGCAGCGCACTGTCACGCTGCCATGGCCCATGGCGGCGGCAAGGGCGATGTGGCGCGAGTCGAGGCGAAGGCCAGCCTGCAGCAACACGTCGCCGGCGCGGAAGTCGAGACCGGCCGCGCGGATATGACGAGCGGCGCGGGCTGCCTCCTTCACGATCACCTGGTCCCCGGAGCGCTCCGTATCCTCCTGGATCACCACGGCATCGGCGCCGTCCGGGACGGGAGCGCCGGTGAAGATCCGCACTGCCTCCATGACTCCGACCGTCCCGGTAAAGCGGGATCCGGCGGCGCTGGTGCCGATGACCTTGTATGTTGCCGGAACTGTCGCGCAATCGGCGCTGCGGACCGCGTACCCGTCCATGGCCGAGGCGGGAAAGGGCGGCTGGTCGCGAAGGGCACCGACATCCTCGGCGAGAGTACGGCCGGCGCAGGCGGCGAGGGGCACGACTTCGGACCCGAGCGGCCCGGCGACATTCGCCAGCACGCGGGAGAGGGCATCCTCGACCGAAATCAGGCTCATGGCGCCTCAAAATCTCCCGAGCGGCCGCCGCTCTTGCGGCGAAGGCGGATGTTCTCGACACGCATGCCTTTGTCGGCGGCCTTCACCATGTCGTAGATCGTCAGGCAGGCGATGGATACGGCAGTGAGTGCCTCCATCTCGACGCCGGTCTGGCCGGACACCTTCACCTCCGCCGTCACCCGCACGCCGGGAAGAGTGTCGTCGAGAACGCAATCGACCTTCACCTTCGAGATCAGAAGCGGATGGCAGAGGGGGATGAGTTCGTGCGTGCGCTTCGAGGCCATGATTCCGGCAAGCCGGGCGGTGCCGAGCACGTCGCCCTTCTTGGCATCGCCCTGGCGGATCAGGGCCAGGGTCTCCGGCCGCATGATCACGCATCCTTCCGCGATCGCGGTGCGGCTGGTGACGTCTTTCTCCGAGACGTCGACCATGTTGGCCTCGCCAGCCGCATCGAGATGCGTGAGCGTCGTCATGCGGCTTCGCCGAACAGGAGCTTGCGGGTGGCAGCCGCCACATCCGCCTGCCGCATCAGACTCTCGCCGACGAGGAAGGTACGGATGTCCACCTTCGTCAGGCGCTCGATGTCCTGCAGCGTGAAGATCCCGCTTTCGCCGACGACGATGCGGTCGGCGGGAATCAGCGGCGCCAGCTCCTCGCTCACGCCGAGCGAGACCTCGAAGGTGCGCAGATTCCGGTTGTTGATGCCGACCAGTTTCGTGCCCAGCGGCAGGGCGCGCTCCAGCTCCGCCCGGTCGTGCACCTCGACCAGCACGTCCATGCCGAGGTCATGCGCCGTATCGATCAACGCGCGGGCCCCGTCGTCGGAGACGCTCGCCATGATCACGAGGATGCAGTCAGCGCCCCAGGCGCGGGCCTCGTAGACCTGATAGGGCTCGAACAGGAAATCCTTGCGCAGGGCGGGCAGGCCGGAGGCCTCGCGGGCCTGGGCGAGATATTCGGGCCTGCCCTGGAACGAGGGCTCGTCGGTGAGAACCGAGAGGCAGGTCGCGCCGCCATCAGCATAGGCGCGGGCGAGGCTCGGCGGATCGAAATCGGGTCGGATCAGGCCCTTCGAGGGGCTCGCCTTCTTCACCTCGGCGATCAGCGCGGGCCGGGCTTCCGCGAGATGACGCTCGATCGCTTTCGCGAAGCCGCGCGGCGGCGAGGCCGCGCGAGCGAGACGCTCGATCTCCGCCTGTGGGACGGCGGCCTTCGCGGCGGCGATTTCCTGGCGTTTATAGGCTTCGATCTTGCTGAGAACGTCGGCCATGACCATTCCGCTCAGGCATTCGAGGTTTTGACGAGGCGCTCCAACGTCGCCTTGGAGGCGCCGCTGTCGAGAGCACGCGATGCACGGTCGAGACCGTCGCGCAGGTTCGCCGCCTCGTCCGCTATGACGAGGGCGGCGGCCGCGTTGAGGAGCGAGACGTCCCGATAGGGCGTGCGGGCGCCGTCCAGGACGGCGCGCAGCTGTGCCGCGTTGTGCTCCGGATCGCCGCCGCGAAGTTCGTCCAGCGTCACGGTCGGAAGGCCGACCTCCTCGGGTGTGACGGTAAAGCGCCGGATGGCGCAGTTCTCGAGCGCCGCCACGAAGGTCGGCCCGGTCGTGGTCATCTCGTCGAGGCCGTCGGACCCGTGCACGGTCCACACCTTGGTGGAGCCGAGCTCCTTCAGAACCTGCGTGAGCGGCTCGAGCCAAGCCTCTGAAAACACGCCGAGAAGCTGACGCTTGGCGCCGGCGGGATTGGCGAGCGGGCCGAGGAGGTTGAAGATCGTGCGCGTGCCGAGCTCGACGCGGGTCGGGGCCACATGGCGCATGGCAGCGTGATGGGTCTGCGCGAACATGAAGCAGAGCTTGGTCTCGGCGAGGCAGCTTTGCAGTCCTTCCGGATCGAGGCCGAGCTTCACACCGAGCGCAGACAGCACATCGGCGGTTCCGGATTTCGAGGAGGCTGCCCGGTTGCCATGCTTGGCGACGGGAACGCCGCAGGACGCCACGATGATCGAGGCGAGTGTCGAGATGTTGTAGCTGCCCTTGTGGTCGCCGCCGGTGCCGACGATGTCGATCGCATTCTCGGGCGCCTTGACGCGCAGCATGCGCCCGCGCATGGCCGTGACCGCGCCGACGATTTCGTCGAGAGCCTCACCGCGCACCCGCAGGGCCATCAGGAAGGCGCCGCCCTGGGCCGGAGTGACTTCGCCGGAGAGCAGGTCGTCGAAGGCATCGCGCGCCTCGTCGCGCGTCAGCGACGCACCGGTGGCAACCTTGGCGAGATACGACTTGAAGGATTCCATCTCTCTTACAATCCTGCTGGAGCGGCGGAGCCGCCGGTCGCGCGGTGCCTGGCATTCCAGTCCGCGGCGAGGTCGAAGAAATTGCGCATGATCGTCACCCCGTGCTCCGAGAGGATGCTCTCGGGATGAAACTGGACCCCATGGATCGGCAGCGAGCGGTGCGACAGGCCCATGACGAGGCCGTCGGAGGTCTCCGCCGTGACGAGCAGGTCCTTGGGGCAGGTTTCGCGATCCACGATCAGCGAATGGTAGCGCGTCGCCTTGAACGAGCCGTTGATGCCGCGGAATACGGTCTGGCCGCCATGCTCGACATCCGACACCTTGCCGTGCATCGGCAGCGGCGCCCGCGAGACCGTGCCGCCGAAGACCTGGCCGATGGCCTGCAGACCGAGGCAGACGCCGAAGGTCGGGATATCGGGAGAGGCGCGCTTGACCAGATCGAGACAGATGCCCGCCTCGTTGGGCGTGCAGGGGCCGGGAGAGAGCACGATGGCGTCCGGCGGATGGCCGAGCACCTCGTCCGTCGTGACCGCGTCGTTGCGCACCACGTCGACGGAGGTGGCGAGGGGACCTAGCAGATGCACCAGGTTCCAGGTGAAGCTGTCGTAATTGTCGATGACGAGAACGCGGGTCATGGCGCGCCGACGTTCGCGTAAGCGGCGCCCCCGGTCAAGGGAAGCCTTCGAGAGGATAGTGACTCAGTTTGAGTTCCGATGGGGCCCGGCACACCGTCATTCCGGGGCCGCGCAGCGGAACCCGGAACCCATAGCCACGACGGCTCAGGAGAGAGATGAGCAGAGTTGCGCCGCTTTCTGCAAGGGTGGCGGCTATGGGTTCCGGGCTCGCCTGCGGCGCCCCGGAATGACAGGGCCGCGCCAAACTGAGTCACTACCATTGAAGGTGACCTCATTGCCCAACCCTCGCCTGGCTGGCGAAGCGCACGGCCTCTTCCGCCGCACGGAACAGCGCCTTCGACTTGTTGATGCATTCCTGCTGCTCGGAGGCCGGATCGGAATCGTAGACGATGCCGGCGCCGGCCTGGACCGCCATGCGGCCGTCCTTCACCACCGCCGTGCGCAGCACGATGCAGGTATCCATCTCGCCATTGGCGCCGAAATAGCCGATGCAGCCGGCATAGGGACCGCGCTTGTCCTTCTCCAATTCGTCGATGATCTGCATGGCGCGCACCTTCGGGGCGCCAGAGACCGTGCCGGCCGGAAAGCCCGCGATGAGCGCGTCGAGAGCATCGAAGCTCGGATCGAGCCGTCCCTCCACGTTCGAGACGATGTGCATTACCTGGCTGTAGTATTCCAGGAAGAAGGAATCCGTGACCTGCACGGAGCCCATCTCGGCCACGCGGCCGACATCGTTGCGGCCGAGATCGAGCAGCATCAGGTGCTCGGCGCGCTCCTTCTGGTCCGCGAGAAGGCTCTCCGCATGGGCGTGGTCCTCGGCGGCCGTCGCGCCGCGCGGACGCGTGCCGGCGATGGGACGGATCGTGACCTTGCCGTCGCGGACCCGCACGAGGATCTCGGGCGAAGAGCAGACGATCTGGAAATCCTCGAAGTCGAGATAGCAGAGGAAGGGAGCCGGATTCACCCGCCTTAAGGAACGGTAGAGCGCGAAAGCGGGCAGGGCGAAGGCCGACTCGAAACGCTGGGACAGAACCACCTGGAAGATGTCGCCGGCGCGGATGTAGTCCTTGGCTTTCGCCACCATCGCCTCGAACTCTTCCGGCGTCGTGTTCGAGACCTGCGGATCGAAATGGATCTTGGTCGGATCGCTGCGATCGTCGATCGGCAGCGGGCGTTCCAGCGCGGCGGTCACCTCGTCGAGGCGCGCGAGCGCCGTTTCGTAGGCCGCCTTGGCCGAGACGCCGGCTTGCGGGCGTACGGGTGTGATGAGCGAGATCTCGTCCTTCACCGCATCGAACACCACCATCACGGTGGGGCGGATCAGGATCGCGTCCGGAACCTTCAGCACGTCCCGGTTCGGCTCGGGCAGCCGCTCCATGAGGCGCACCATGTCGTAGCCCAGATAGCCGAAGAGGCCGGCCGCCATGGGCGGCAGGTCGTCTGAGAGGGGCAGGGCGCTTTCCTGGATCAGCGCGCGCAGACTCTCGAGCGGCGGACGCTTGTCCACCTGGAATTCCTGCATGCGGCTCAGGGCATAGCGGTCGATCGACGCCACGCCGTCCTGGCAGCGCCAGACGAGATCCGGATCGAGCCCGATCATGGAGAAGCGGCCGCGGGTCGCTCCTCCCTCGACGGATTCGAGCAGGAAGGCGGAGCCCTTCCGCTCATGCCGCAACTTCAAAAAGGCTGCGACCGGGGTCAGCAGATCGCCCACGAGGGTCGCCCGCAGAACGCCGGCTTCGCCCTCCTGATAGGCCGCGGCGAAGGTGTCGAAATCGGGCGCGATCGTCATGGCTTACAATTCGCCGCCCGTCGCCTGCCTCAAGGCCTGCTGGTTGATCTTGACGCCGAGATCCTGGCGCACCTGGGCGATGTACTGGCTGATCAGATCGTCGCCGAAGCCGGTGCGGAGCTGGTTCTCGGTGTTCTGCGCCGCCTGCGTCGTGGTGACCAGCGGCGGCACGGTCGCGGAGGTGACCTTGAACACGGCCCGGGACTCAGGCCCGTTCGCCGCGTTGCCGGCCTTGCCCACGGGCACCGCGAAGATGCGGTTCACCGCCTCGGCGGCGAGAGCGTCCTTCGCGGTGTTACGGGCGAGATCCGTGGCGTTCACGACGGAGGCGCCGGCCTCCTGCGCAATGGCCTCGATGGCTTCGCCCTTGTCGAGACGTTCGGTGAACTGGCGGGCCTTGTCCGACAGGCGCTGGTCCACCTGATCCTCGCGCCACCGGGCAGAGACCTGATCGCGTACCTCGTCGAGGTTCTTCTCGCGCGAAGCCTCGATGCCGGTCACGTCGTACCAGACATAGCCGGTGCCGACGCGCAGAGGCTCGTTGTCGACGCCGATATCGGAGGCGAAGGCGGCTTTCACCACCGCGTCCTTCTCGGGGATGCTGACCGGGTTGCCTGCCTTGTCGAGACCGCTCGCGTCCACGGCGGGGACCTGGATCAGGGTCAGGCCCTTCTCCTTGGCGATGTCGGCCAGCGGCTTGGCGCCGGCACGCAGGTCCTCGATCTCGTCATGGGTGCGCTCGATCTGATCCTGGGCGCGCTGGACGGCGAGCTCCTGGCGCAGCTCGGCCGCGACCTCATCGAAGGGGCGCACGGCCTCGGGCTGGATCTGCGTCACGCGCACCAGAACGGGTCCGAAGCGGCCGGTGATCGGCGCGCTCGTCGCGCCCTGATCGAGGGCGAAGGCAGCATCGGCCACAGCCTGGTCGAGCATCTCCGCCTTGGTGAAGGTGCCTAGCTCGAGGCTCTCGGGCGACACGTTCCGCTCGGCGGCGAGGGCCTCGAAGGTCGTTCCCTCCTTCAGCTTGGCAGCCGCTGCCTCCGCCTCGGCCGGGGACGGGAAGTTGATCACCTGGATCGTGCGGCGCTCGGGAGTGCCGTACTTCGCCTTCTGCTGCTCGTAAGCCTGCCGGGCATCCGCGTCGGAGATGCTGGCGGGTTTGGCCAGGGAGGCGGCATCCAGAGCCATCACGTTCACGGCCCGATACTCGGGAGCCCGGAACTCGCCCCGGCGCTCGTTGAAGAAAGTCTGGAGCTGTTCCGGCGTGACGGCCGGGATGTCTCCGGCCGCTGCCTGGTTGAGCAGGATATAGGAGGCGGCGCGGCGCTCGCTGGCGTAGCGGTGCATGGCCTCCTTGGCGGCCACCGGCACGTTGACGTCGCCGGCGATCGCCTCGGCGAGGTGGAGGCGGGCCATGGCGGCGCGCTGCTCCAGCACGAAGCCCGGCTCCGAGAGGCCGATATTGCGCAGGGCCTGATCGAAGAGCGCCCGGCTGAACTGGCCGTCGGAGCCCTTGAAGGCGGGGTTGGTCATGATCGAGGCGGCGACGAGCTGATCGGAGACCGAAAGCCCCATCTGCTTGGCCTGCTCGGCCATGACCGCCTCGTTCACCAGATTGTTGACCACCTGCTGGTCGAGGCCGAAGGTGCGCGCCTGCTCAGCGGTGATGACCGTGCGGAACTGGCGTCCGAGGCGCTGCATCTCGTTGGTATAGGCATTGCGCACCTGATTGACCGAAATGGTGGTGCCGCCCACCTCCGCCACGGTGGAGGCGGGCGTGACGCGGAAGATGTCGCCGATGCCCCAGATGGCGAAACTGACGATGAGAGCGCCGAAGAAGATCGTGGCGATGGCCTTGCCGACCACGGTCTGCCCAGCCTTGCGCATGTTCCGAAGCATCGTGAACCCGTTTTCCAAAAACTCGTTAAACCTGCCGATAAACGATCAGCGCCTCTACGAAAAGGGCAAGTCTGGTTGAAAGAGGGCGTAAGCCTCTGCTAGTGCCAACTTATCAAGCGTGACAGGAGTGCCTCACATGAGCGTCGATAGGCCGCGCCCGCTGGTTGCGGGAAACTGGAAGATGAACGGGTTGAAAAGCTCGGCCAATGTGCTGGAGGAGATCCATGCCGGTTACACGCCTGGTCTCAAGGCCAAGGTGGAGCTGGCTGTCTGCCCGCCTGCGACGCTGATCGGCCTGCTCGCCAAGCGCGCCATCGGCTCGCGCATCGCCATCGGCGGCCAGGATTGCCATGCCAAGGAGTCGGGCGCCTATACCGGCGACCTCTCGGCCGAGATGCTGGCCGACGCCGGCGCGACCTATGTGCTCGCCGGCCATTCAGAGCGGCGGCAGTACCACAAGGAAAAGGACGTGGACGTCTGCGCGAAGGCAGTCGCCGCCCATCGGGCGGGCCTCACGGCCATCGTCTGCGTCGGCGAGACGCGGGAGGAGCGCGAATCCGGCAAGACCCTCGGCGTGGTCCGCAAGCAACTGCGCGGGTCGATCCCGGTCGATTCGAACAGCCACAACCTCGTGGTCGCCTATGAGCCCGTCTGGGCCATCGGCACGGGCCTGACCCCGACCGCGGCCGATGTGGCCGAGGTCCACGCCCTGATCCGGGACGAACTGCGCCGCCTCGTCGGCAAGACCGATTCCGCCCGGGTCCGCATTCTGTACGGCGGCTCCGTGAAGCCCTCCAACGCCGCCGAGCTCATGGCAGTGGAGAACGTCAACGGCGCCCTGGTCGGCGGAGCGAGCCTCGTCGCGGCCGATTTCCTGGCGATTGCCGGGGCTTATCTGGGGTAAAATGGCCCATTTCACGTCATGGCCGGCCTTGTGCCGGCCATCTCGATAGGAAAAGCGCCGCGCTCTTCTGATCGGGATCACCGGCACCGATCCCCGGATCAAGTCCGGGGAGGTGATGACATAGAGAGGCTTGGGCTTCCGCGCATGCGGAAAACCGACCTTGCGGGTCTTTGATCCTGCGCCCACCTATGCTACAGGCCGCCGCAACGAACGGATTGCGAGCGGCTGACGCCTTGTGCGCAGCCGCTTGAGGTTTTTGGAAACGATGCAAACAGTTCTCATCATTGTCCACCTGATCATCGTGCTCTCCCTGATCGGTGTGGTTCTCCTGCAGCGCTCCGAGGGCGGCGGAATGGGTCTCGGCGGCGGCGGTGGCGGCGGCGGTGTCTCCGGCTTCATGACCGGGCGCGGCCAGGCCAATGCGCTCACCCGTGCGACCGCGATTCTGGCGGCACTCTTCTTCGTGACGAGCATCGCGCTCACGGTTATGGCGACTTCTACCCGGGCTCCGCGCTCCATCCTCGACGGCGCCGCACCGGCAGCGCCGGCTGCAGGCCAGCACGCTCCGGCCGCGCCGCAGGGCGGCAACGTGCTCGAGCAGTTGCAGCGGCTCCAGGGCGAACAGCCGGCGAGCCCGGCACCCGCTCCCGGCGCTCCGGCGCCGGCAGCGCCTCAGCAGTAAGCGAAACCAGGGCCGGACCTTCCGGCCCTCTCTTTTTGTGGATGGGTTTCGGGCGGTCCGGTTCGCGATTGCGAATCGGCCCCCGATGTTTATGGATAGGGGTCCATGACGCGGTACGTATTCATCACCGGCGGCGTGGTGTCTTCGCTCGGCAAGGGACTGGCTTCGGCGGCCCTGGGAGCGCTTCTCCAGGCACGCGGCTACAAGGTTCGGCTTCGCAAGCTCGACCCATATCTCAACGTCGATCCGGGGACGATGAGTCCCTACCAGCACGGCGAGGTCTTCGTGACCGACGACGGCGCTGAGACCGATCTGGATCTCGGACATTACGAGCGCTTCACCGGCGTGCCGGCCACCAAGGCCGACAACATCACCACCGGGCGCATCTATCTCGACATCATCACCAAGGAACGGCGCGGCGATTATCTCGGCGCCACGATCCAGGTGATTCCCCACGTCACCAACGCCATCAAGGACTTCGTTCTTACCGGGAACGAGGGCTTCGACTTCGTCCTGGTCGAGATCGGCGGCACGGTCGGCGACATCGAGGGCCTGCCGTTCTTCGAGGCGATCCGCCAGCTCGGCAACGATCTGGAGCGCGGGCAGGCGATCTATGTCCACCTGACGCTGCTGCCCTTCATTCCGTCCGCCGGCGAGCTGAAGACCAAGCCGACCCAGCACTCGGTCGCGGAGCTGCGCTCCATCGGCATCCAGCCCGACATCCTTCTCTGCCGCACCGACCGCGAGATCCCGAAGGACGAGCGCCGCAAGCTCGCCCTGTTCTGCAACGTGCGCGAGACGGCCGTCATCGAGGCGCGGGATGCCCGCTCGATCTACGACGTGCCGCTGGCCTATCACCAGGCCGGGCTCGACAGCGAAGTCCTGGCAGCCTTCGGCCTCGATACGGCCAAGGTCCCCGACCTCTCTCGCTGGACCAATATTTCCGAGCGCGTGCACAACCCGGAGGGCGAAGTCACCATCGCCGTCGTCGGCAAGTACACGGGCCTCAAGGACGCCTACAAGTCGCTCATCGAGGCGCTGCACCACGGCGGCATCGCCAACCAGGTCAAGGTGAACCTGGAATGGATCGAGAGCGAGATCTTCGAACATGAGGATCCGGCTCCGTTCCTGGAAGGGATCCACGGCATCATGGTGCCCGGCGGCTTCGGCCAGCGCGGCGCCGAAGGCAAGATCCGGGCGGCCCGCTTCGCCCGCGAACGCAAGGTGCCGTATTTCGGCATCTGCTTCGGCATGCAGATGGCGGTGATCGAGGCGGCGCGTTCGCTCGCCGGCATCCGGGATGCGAGTTCGACCGAGTTCGGGCCCACTTCCGAGCCGGTCGTCGGCCTGATGACCGAATGGCTGCGCGGCAACGAGCTCGAGAAGCGCTCGTCCAGCGGCGATCTCGGCGGCACCATGCGGCTCGGGGCCTATCAGGCCTCGCTCGCGCCCGGCAGCAAAGTCGCCGAGATCTATGGCGGCACGGAAATCTCCGAGCGCCATCGCCACCGCTACGAGGTCAACATGACCTATCGCGACAAGCTCGAGGACAAGGGCATGCGCTTCTCCGGCGTGTCGCCGGACGGCGTGCTCCCCGAGATCGTGGAATACGAGAACCACCCCTGGTTCATCGGTGTCCAGTATCACCCCGAGCTGAAGTCGCGTCCCTTCGAGCCGCATCCGCTCTTCGAGAGCTTCATCCACGCGGCCGTGGTGCAAAGCCGGCTGGTTTAAGCTTCCATGCTCGGACGTGATCACCGGCCCTGTGCCGGTGATTTTCTTTTCGAGAGCCGCTGGCTCACCTCTCCTTGAGGGAGAGGTCGCGCCGGAGGCGCGGGTGAGCGACTGTCTTGTTGGTCAAGGGTTTT
>NZ_JAERQD010000180.1 GCF_016735695.1 Microvirga zambiensis WSM3693
AAAGTCCGTGGCGACGCAGGCTCGGCTGTGATTCATTTGAGACGGGCGGCCGGAGGAAGTGAATGCGCGGACGGGATGAGCGGACCGGAGAACTGTTCTCCTATGTCGATCTGGAGGCCCGGGTGCGCGCGGATCATCCGTTGCGGGCGATCCGGGAGATTGTCAATCAGGCGCTGGTCCTGCTTCAGCCTGCACTGGCGGCTCTGTACGCGCCACGCATGGGGCGGCCGTCCATCGCACCCGAGAAGCTGCTGCGAGCCATGCTGCTGCAGGCCTTCTATTCCATCCGTTCCGAACGCGAGCTGATGGACCGGCTCGAATACGACCTACTCTTTCGCTGGTTTGTTGGGCTCGGCATTGATGATGCCGCCTGGGATCACTCCACCTTCTCCAAAAACCGCGATCGGCTTCTCGACGGCGACATTGCGGTCCAGTTCCTGGCCGCCGTGCTGGCCCAGCCCAGGGTGAAGAAGCTGCTCTCGACCGAGCACTTCTCGGTCGACGGCACCCTGATCGAAGCCTGGGCTTCCATGAAGAGCTTTAAGCCGAAGGACGGCGCAGGGGATCCGCCGGCCGATGGCGGGCGCAACGCTGAGGCCAACTTCCGGGGTGAGAAACGTTCGAACGACACCCATGCCTCGAGCACCGATCCGGATGCGCGGCTCTACCGCAAGGGCGCCGGCAAGGAGGCGAAGCTGTGCTTCCTCGGACATGCGGTCATGGAGAACCGCTCTGGCCTGGTGGTAAGCGCCTGTCTGACGCGCGCTGATGGCTATGCCGAGCGCACGGCCGCCCTGGCGCTGATGGAGCCCTATGCCGATCGGGCGCGGGCAATCACGCTCGGCGCCGACAAGGCCTATGACACGCAGGACTTCGTCCGTGAGTTGCGGACCATGAAGGTCACACCGCATGTGGCGCAGAACATGAACGGGCGGCGCTCGGCCATTGATGGCCGCACCACCCGGCATGCGGGCTACGCGGTCAGTCAGCGCATCCGCAAGCGCATTGAGGAGGCATTCGGCTGGATCAAAACTGTCGCCGGCCAAGCCAAGACGCGGTTCCGGGGTGTTGAGCGGGTGGAGTTGGCCTTCACGTTTGCGGCCGCGGCCTACAATCTGGTGCGCCTGCCCAAGTTGCTGGCGCAGAGCCGCTGATGGCCAAGGTACCAGCCTTTGCCAAGGCGTTTGCCGGCCGCTGGCGCATTGTCGAGATGGATGTTTGGGACAATGACTTCCTCGATCTGATCGAAGAGGCACATCTCACACTGATGAGCGAAGCGGACGGGGAGATTGCTTTCGGCGCGCTCAAGGGCTTCTTGGATGTCCGCTATGGCTCGCGCGATGGGGCGGCCTGCGCGGAGTTCTCCTGGGAAGGCTACGACGACAACGACCCAGCGTCTGGCCGTGGATGGGTCGTGCTCGGGACGGTAGGCCGTCTCGTTGGCCATTTTTACATTCACGACGGCGATGATTCAGGCTTCGTCTGTGAACGCAGCTGACTTC
>NZ_JAERQD010000181.1 GCF_016735695.1 Microvirga zambiensis WSM3693
TCATAAACTTTGTGTGGCAGCAGGGACATCGTGGGAGCCTTCGCACGAGAGCGCAGATGAGTTCAGCCCGGATGGTGGCGATCGACTGGGCGACGTGACGTTCGGGACGAATGGGCGCGGCCATAGGGGCCGCCCGCCTTTGAGGGGCGTGGCGCTGCTTTGCGGATCGCGAGGCGGACGGGCGCTGAGGGGGAAAACCGGCTCCGCTCGGAGACCAGGAACCCGTAAGCCGCAATGCACAGGGTGGCGTGGTGATGGAACCCGCGCCAGCCCCGCCCCTCAAAGTGTCCCAGACCGATCTCCTGCTTGAGTTCCTGATAATCCCGCTCAATGCGCCAGCGCAGTTTCGCCAGATCAACAAGGTCCCGCAGGACGGTGTTGGCCGGCAGGGTCGAGAGCCAGTACTTGGTCGGCCGCTTCTCGCCTTCAGGCCATTCGATCAGACACCATTCCTCTGGCCGCAGGCTCGCGCGCCAATAGTCGCGGTGCGCCGGCCGAACGCGCACGGCCGCAAAGCGCGACGTCAGCGGAGCCTTGGAGCCTTCCCGCCACGTGACCACGTGCCAAGCGCTTCGAGGCAGATCTTTCGCTAACTTCAGCGCGGAGACCGGCTTATGCTGAGCGTCCCGCCGCAACAGTGTGGGCGGACGCCCGCGCCCGCTCCAGGGCTGCGGCGGCAGGGGCGCGGTGCCGGGCGCCCACAGGCTTGTGCTCGACGCAATGCCAACGATATAGGTCAGGCCCATTGTGGTCAGCGCCGTGCGAAACGCCGTCTCAGAGCCATAGCCGGCATCCGCCAGCACCACCGCTGGAGACACCCCCGCCAGCAGCGCCGCCCGGATCTGAGCGAGTGCGATGGTGGGTTTGCTGCGAAACCGGATCGGATCCGGTACGCCGGCCTTGATCCGCCGCTTGGGATCCAGCGCCCACTCCTTGGGCAGATAAAGCTGATAGGCGATCGGCAGGCTTGCGTGAGCGTTGGCCAGTGACAGGCTCACAGCGACCTGACAGCTGTCCGGCTTGCCCAACTGTCCGCAGTATTGCCGGGCCACTCCAACCGAATGGGTGCCCTTCTTGGGAAAGCCGGTGTCATCGACGATCCAGGCGCGGATGGCACCATGCCGTTCGATGACGGGCAACACCTGCTCGCGCACGCTCGCCAGCAGGATCTCATCCGACCACTCGGCCTGCGCCACGAGATGATGCAGGGATTGGTGGGCCGCCTGGGCGCGGTCGGGAGCGAGCCGGGCCGCCATGGGCTCGATGCTCTTGCGTTCACCCGGCAGGAGGAGCCCGGTACAGTAGGCCTGCATCGGGGCAATCCGATCGGCATGGCCGAGCCCTTCTGCAAGGGCATCAACATACGCGGCAAACCGCGCCTCGCGCGTCTCTGATGGGATAGGAAGGTTCATCACACGCCCTCCGTATGATGGCTCTTCCGACTATACCTCGATCCGTCAGCTTATGACACAGTAGTACTA
>NZ_JAERQD010000182.1 GCF_016735695.1 Microvirga zambiensis WSM3693
TCTCTCGTAAAACGGGTCTTCGGCATGGAGATCCTCCTGCTTCATCAGAAGCTCTCCATTTTTTCGAAGCAAGACCATGGCGCGGATAATGCGCATGCCTGTAGCGCCAGTGATGTCGCTGACCACGTGATGCAGTTGCAGGTTCATCTCGGTCAGCGCCTTCTGCATGTGCTGAATATGCGAGGCGGCATACTCGAGCAGGCGCTCACGCTGGCGCAAATACGCGCGCAGCTCGGCAATCTCGGCTTTGGGTTGGAAGCTGGCGCGCAGCAGGCCATAGGCATGGAGGCGCTGGAGCCACTGCGCATCCTTCACGTCCGTCTTGCGTCCGGGCACCTGCTTGGCGTCGCGCGCATTGACCAGAAACACCTCGAGGCCGCGGTCCTGCAGGATCTCGAAGACCGGGATCCAGTAAACGCCGGTCGATTCCATGACGACGGAGGTAACGCCACAAACCTCGAACCAGTCGGCCAACCGGTGCAGGTCGGCGGTAAAGGTCCCGAAGCTGCACACGGGTTCATCTGTCCGGTCAGGCCCCACAGCGGCCATGTGCATCGTGGCCCCGACATCGATGGCTGCAGCATGGGGGTGAACCACCGGCAGGCTCTGCCGACCTTTGCCGGCTTCTCGTTTGCGTCTCATCGGCTCCTCCTTGGGGTGGGAGGGGCTGGACTGCGCCAAAGGTCAACTTCCTAACCGGGATCGCCCTGGGGCGTCACCACTCTCAAGCACGCAACAGTCCATGGACCATGTTTTTTAACGGGGTCATGAGCCACCAATAAGCTACCGGCCGCTCCCCTCCGGCAACAGACTACCAGCAAGTTGTTTCTGACCCCACAGGCGGACCCGGTCCGCGACGGTTTTTTAACACATCGCGCTCCATGCGCGTGCGATCGAGTTCACGGCGCAGCCGGGCGATTTCCGCCGCCTGATCGGCCGGGGATGTGGTGCCCGCCGGCAACGGCGTGGGAGCGGCCCTGGATCGGGGCACGGCCCCATGGGCAAGGGCCCGCCAGTTGCGCAGCATGGATGGGGAGATCCCCAGTTCGGTCGCGATCTGCATGGTTGGGCGGCCACTGCTCTCTAGCAGGGCGACGGCCTCTCGCTTGAACTCGGGGGTGAACTCTCGCCTTGTCTTTGTCATCAAACACCTTCCCGCTCCCGCAGGAGCGTATCAGAGGTGTCCGTCAAAGCGAGGGAAGATCAGTCGCATCCGCTATTGGATCAGAGAGACGGTATTATCCCCTCTACCTGCCCGATGCACTACTTAGCCATCGGCACAATTAACGGCATGCCTCCGGCAAAGATAAAAGTATAGCCTCGGTTTTGAAGTTCGCAGTCGATTTCGTCGAGTGCAACAACCCACTGGCGAAGGATCTTCATGATCACGGCCTCCTATATCTAGTGTTCTGTCACTGACGGGTAATTCCGAAATCTGGTCTGACGTGCGATGCTGCTCGCATGGGCAAGATCGAACG
>NZ_JAERQD010000183.1 GCF_016735695.1 Microvirga zambiensis WSM3693
CTGCGCCTCGAGAACAGCAACCTGCGCCGCGACAACCAGGCCCTGAAGGACGAGATCGCCCGGCTCAAGCACCTGCCGCCGCGCCCGCCGTTCAAACCCTCCGGAATGGAGAAAGCCACCCAGCCGCGGCCTGCCGGTCCGGGCCGGCGTCCAGGCCGTGGTGCCAAACGGGATCGGGTCACGCGCGAGGTCGCGATCCGAGCTGAAGTGCCGGCAGGCTCGCGCTTCAAAGGCTACAAGACGGTGGTGCACCGGGATCTGGTGCTGGCTGCCGAGGTCGTACGCTACAAGCGGGAACGCTGGGTGACGCCCGAGGGGCAGACCCTCATCGCGCCGTTGCCGCCCGGCATCACCGGCGGGTTCGGTCCCAATGTGCGGCGGTTCTGTCTCGCCCTGCACACGCAAGGCCAAGTGACCACCGAGCGGCTCACCGATCTGCTGAACGGTATTGGCCTGGCGATCTCCAAGCGGGAGGTCGTGCGTCTGCTCACCTCAGATCTGGAGCTGTTCGAACAGGAAGACCGTGCAATCCTGCAGGCGGGCCTCGTTTCCTCCCCTTACATCACCGTCGACGATACCGGTGCGCGCCATGCCCGCCGTCCTGCGGTGACCACGCAGATCGGCGGGGAACGCTTTTGCGTCTTCCGCACCAGCCGGTCGAAATCGCGCCTGAACTTCCTGACGCTGCTGCGGGGTGGCTGCGACGACTACGTCGTCAACGAGGCCGCGCTGAATTATCTGCGGGCGCAATCCGTCGAGGCCACTGTGATCGCCCGGGTGACGAAGCTCCAGGGCAGAGTGTTCAGCTCGCAGATGGACTGGCTGGAGCGGCTGGCGCGGTGCTCAATCAACATCTTCGACCGGCCTCTGCGCCAGCTACTGGATGAAGCCGCCACCTGGGGCGCGCTCCGGCATCACGGGCTGATGGCGAACACCGTCGTGGTCTCTGACGATGCGGGGCAGTTCCGGGTTGCCACGCATGCCCTGTGCTGGGTTCATGCCGAGCGGCATCTGCAGAAACTGATGCCGGCCTCGCCCAAGCAGGCGAAAGCCGTGGAGCTGGTCCGCGAGGCGATCTGGTGTTTTTACCGCGGCCTGAAGCTGTGGAAGCAGAGCCCGGCCCCGGGTGGGGAGAGGGCCTTCCAGCGACAGTTCGACCGGATCTTTGGCCTGCGCACGGGCTACCAGGACCTCGACGAGTTGCTGGCCCGCCTGGCGCGGAGGAAGAACGAATTGCTGCGGGTGCTCGAGCGGCCGGAGATCCCGCTGCACACCAACGCCTCCGAGAACGACCTGCGCGCCTGGGTGATCAAGCGCAAGATCTCCGGCGGCACAATGAGCGCCGATGGCCGCGTCGCACGGGATGTGATGCTGGGGCTTTCGAAGACCTGCCGCAAGCTCCGGCTGTCGTTCTTCACCTATCTCGGCGACCGGCTCGGCCTGAATGGGGATCAGCCGAGAATTCCGCCGCTCGCC
>NZ_JAERQD010000184.1 GCF_016735695.1 Microvirga zambiensis WSM3693
CAGCCCTGGAGAAGGCCAAGGCCGAGAAGGACGCGCACGGCGAGTTCGAGAGCGAGTGCCCCGGCTACTGTGGGGCGCAGGACACCTTTTACGTCGGCACGATGAAAGGGGTGGGGCGGATCTACCAGCAGACCTTCATCGACACCTACACCAAAGTGGTGTTCGCCAAACTGTACGACCGCAAGACGCCGATCACCGCCGCCGACCTGGTCAACGATCGGGTTCTTCCCTTCTTTGATGCCTATGATGTGAAGCTGTGTCGCGTGCTCACCGACCGCGGCACCGAATACTGCGGCAATCCCGAGCGGCACGAGTACGAGCTGTATCTCGCGGTCGAGGACGTGGATCACACCCGCACCAAGACCAAGAGCCCGCAGACGAATGGCATCGTGGAACGCTTCCATAAGACGGTGCTGGACGAGTTCTATCGCGTGGCCTTCCGCAAGAAGATCTACGGCTCAATTGCCGAATTGCAGAGCGATCTTGATGCTTGGGTGAGGAGTTATAATGAGGAACGGCCGCACCAGGGCCGGTGGTGCTTTGGCAAGACGCCGATGCAGACCTTCTTGGATGCAATCCCATTAGCGAAGGAGAAGATGATCGCAGCTTGAACACAACATCGGACAGATAGGCCCGACCAACTCTCGGACGCCAAGTGTCAGATCAAATACCGACTACTACATCTGATGGTAGTCGGGACTCCAGCTCTTGCTCTGATGCCCGGCCGGGCAGGTCGCGACTTCCCGCTCCCAATCGAGGAGGAAGTCCTGCATCGTGAAGCCCTCGCCTGACCGGACCTGCCACTGATAATCCTTGGGAGCCGGCCCTAAAAGCGTGACGCCTTTCTTCCGGCTGGCGACAAGCTGGTCAGCCGCAACATAACCGGCATCGGCCAGATGGATATCGGGCAGCAGACCCTTGGCTTCGAGCGCCGCATGGATGTCCTCGAGCGCGTCGCGATCAACGACGGGTGCCGGCGTGGTCGCCACGTGCGTTATCAGGTGTGGTCCCCCTTCGTCGCACGTCTCGGTCAGATGCACCTTGTAGCCGATCCAGATCGTTGATTGCTTCTTGGCGTAGTGCACCTGCGGATCGTAGGGCGAGGCGACCATCAGCAAGGAGGGTGGAAACCCCTCCTGATCAGTCCGCCACCGCACCCGAAGTGGCGCCGCAGTTCCTGTGGTCGGAGCATCGTCGATCAGGCAGAAGTTCTGGACCCAGGCCTGCCGCAACAACTCAACAGCCGGGATCTGTCGCAGCCATATTGGCGCACCAGGAGCCATGATGGCCGCAAGCAACTGATGACCATCGCGACCGATCTGCTCGGCGTGGGCGCGCCGCTTCGCCTCGCCTTGCGGCACCTCGTGATCGCCAGCCCGCCGGTCATATCGCTCCAGCCAGCTATGACGGAATTTAGGTGATGGGGCCGATCAGGCGGCGCTGTTTGTCGGCAGCGGGATGACCTCGCTGCCGTC
>NZ_JAERQD010000185.1 GCF_016735695.1 Microvirga zambiensis WSM3693
ATGCCGTCGAGCAGCCATATGTGGACGGCCCCCTTCTTGCAAGATGTCGGGCAGAGTTTGATCGGATCGCTTGCGTTCATATGTCCGGCCTGTCGGTGCGCTCACACATGAACGCTGGCCAAGATGGATTCCGCAACGTGGGTTCCAAACAATGCATCGACCACAGTGGGCCACTGGCTGCTTCGGAGTATCCCGCGTCTCGGATCGATCGATCACACCATCTGCTCGTTTCCTGCAAGTTCACGCATCAGCTCAGTACGGTAGCATCTTTATCCTGCTCACCGTGACCGACTGATCTCTTCACGCCGCGCATGCCAGAGGGGAGCGCGCAGCATTGTTCCTGTAAACCTCGCCGGTCACCATCATTTTCCAGGCGATCCTGGCGATCTTGTTGGCCAGCGCGACAGCTGCGAGTTTTGGGGGCTTGCGCTTGAGCAACTCGATGAGCCACGGTGAAGCGTTTCTGCCTCTTCCCGCTCGTATCTGTCGAAGCAACGAGGTCGCACCCACGACCAATGTGCTGCGCAATGCCTCATCGCCGGCTCTCGTAATGATACCGAGCCTGACCTTGCCAGCCGTCGAATGATCCTTGGGTGTCAGGCCCATCCAGGCGGCAAACTGCCGTCCGGACAGGAACTGCTCTGGCGCGGGCGCTTTCATCACCAGCAAGACCGCGCTAATCGGTCCGACACCAGGGATCTTTGCAAGTCGGTGGCAGCATTCGTTGTTCCGGTACCAGGCCATCAGTTTTGCCTCCACCTCTTTCCGGCGCTCGTCCAACTGTGCAAACTCGTCGGCGAGAGACGCGAACAGATCGCGTGCCAGGGTCGGAATGGTTTCGTCAACCATGATACGCTCAAGCAGTGACGGGATATGACGCATGCCTTTGGCCGCAGTCAGCCCGAACTCGGCTGCATAGCCACGAATCGTGTTGGCAAGCCGCGTCTGTGCGGCGACAGCGCGCTCGCGCAGGCCCACCAGCATCAATGCGGCTTGCTGATCCGCACTCTTCACTGGAACGAACCGCATCGTCGGACGGCTCATCGCCTCGCATAGCGCCTCCGCATCGGCCGCGTCATTCTTGCCACGCTTGACGTAAGGCTTCGCTAATTGTGGCGCGATCAGCTTTACCTCATGTCCGAGCGCAGTCAGCAACCGGGCCCAGTGATGCGAGGCGCCGCAGGCTTCGATCGCAATCACGGTCGGTGGGCATTCCGCAAAGAAATCCACCATCTCTTTGCGGCGCATCTTCTTGCGCAGGATCGGCTGCTCGGCGGCGTTGACGCCATGCAATTGAAAGACGTGCTTCGAGGTATCGATGCCGATACGGATAATCTTCTCCACGGACGGCTCCTTCGTTTGAGATCGTTAACGACTCACTCTGGCACGTTTCGTTGCCGGTCGGGGGCCGTCCACACCAACAGTGCAA
>NZ_JAERQD010000186.1 GCF_016735695.1 Microvirga zambiensis WSM3693
ACTGGCTAGAGGCCCACCGCTATCTCAACATGGAGGATCTGAAAGAGCACAAGAAAGATCAGCTTCGCGAAGCCGCTCAGCCAACCTGCTGAGCCGCCCCGCTTTGCAGAACTTGACGCACACAATCTCCAGATGCAGGACGGTAGCATCGTCCCGCGCACGACAGGCACGCCTCAGGGCGGGGTGATCAGCCCCATCTTGGCGAACCTGTTCCTGCACTATGTGTTCGACATGTGGATGGCGCGGAGCTTTCCCGCCATCCTGTTCGAGCGCTATGCGGACGATATCATCTGCCACTGCCGCAGCGAAGAGGAAGCTCGTACGCTGTGGAGTGCCCTGGAGGTCCGCTTTCGGGCCTGCGGGCTGGTTCTTCATCCGGCCAAGACGAAGATCGTCTACTGCAAGGACACGAACCGGCGCGGCGACTATCCGGTGCAGTCGTTTGACTTCCTCGGCTATAGCTTTCGGCCGAGAAAGGCAGCCTGGCGCGGTGGTCGTTATGGCACCTCCTTCTTGCCTGCGGCGAGCCCGAAGGCACTGAATGTCAAGCGACACCCAGATTTACGAGATAAGGCGACATCCAGTTCTACGACGGCTCAAGCATGAGCCCGCTGGAGAGCTTCCTCCAGATCCCGGAGGCGATAGCTGCGCCCCTTGATATTGAGAACATGGGCCCGGTGCAGCAGGCGGTCGAGAATGGCGGTGGCCAGCACCTCGTCGCCGGCGAGCAGTTCAGTCCACTCCCGGATGCTCTTGTTCGTCGTAATCAGAATCGCGCCGCGGCCATAGCGGTAGGTCACCAGCCGGAAGAACAAGCTCGCCTCCTCGCGGGTCATGGGCTCGAAGCCGAGTTCGTCCACAATCAACAGAGCCATGTTCATGTAGCGGCGCCGTTTCAACTGCGCAGGCGGCAGGCCAGCATCGACCTTCAGCGCTGTCATCAGTTCATCAAAGCGATAGTACAGGACCGAGAATCCCATCTCGACCGCCCGGGTCCCGAGCGCCACGGAGAGGTGCGTCTTGCCCACACCCGGAGGGCCCTGCATCAGGACGGTTTCAGCATTGCGGATCCACGCGCCCGTGGCCAGCGTGTCGATCCGGGAGCGCTCGATCGCCGGCTGGAAGGCGAAGTCAAAGTTCTCGAGCGTCTGGCCGATCGGCAGACCCGACATTTTCAACGAGGTTTTCACCCGCCGTCCTTCGCGCCCCGAGTGCTCCACTTCCAGCAGCCGGTCCAGGAAGACGTGCGGCGCCATCGCCTCGCCCACTGCCTCAGTCAGAAGATGATCGAGGTGCTCGGCTGCATAAGGGCAGCCCAACGCCAGCAGCCGATCGCTGTGTTTCGGCATGCAATGTTGACCCTCTGAGGTGGGGGATCGGCGTCCAAAATTGCCCCCTGCGGCTGTCACGC
>NZ_JAERQD010000187.1 GCF_016735695.1 Microvirga zambiensis WSM3693
CCTTACGCGCCTTGTCGCTGAGGTATTTCGCATCTAGCCACGCATCAAACTCATGGAGCATGATGTTGGACAAGAGCGGTGACAGAACGCCACCTTGCGGAACGCCTTCGCTGGAGGCCACGAACAGGTCACGATCGATGTGACCCGCCCTCAGGAAACGACAGAGAAGATCGACAAATCGCCTGTCCTGCACCCGTCGCCGCACACATCGGAGAAGCAGCCGGTGATGGACCGTATCGAAGTAGCTTGCCAGATCACCTTCGATGATCCAGCGGCCCCTCGTCGTATCGGTTCCATCCTGAAGCTGTATCTTCACGGTGCGGACGGCATGATGCACGCTCCGCTCAGGCCGGAAGCCATAGGAAAGCCGGTGGAAATCGCTTTCCCAGATCGGCTCCATGGCCATCAGCATGGCGCGTTGGACAATGCGATCTGTCAGGGTCGGAATACCCAGTGGTCGTAGCTTGCCATTAGACTTCGGGATATAGATCCGCTTGACCGGCTTGGGGCAGTAGCTGCCCTTCAGCAGGCTCATCCGCAGGTCATCCAGATGCTGATCCAGTCTGACCTGAAGTCGTTGCTTATCCATTCCGTCAATGCCCGGTGTTCGGGCGCCACTTGACGCCAGAACGATCCGGGCGGCTTCGGCAAGCCACTTCCGATCGGCAATGAGCCGGAGAAGCCGGTCAAACCTGCGGTTTGGATCGGTCTTGGCCCATGTTGCGAGCTTGTGCTGCATTTCGCTGATTATCAAAGGTCTTCACCTCATTGGGTCAGGTAGTTTGCACTTCAAGCAGGTTGAACTGTTCCCCTTCGCCATGTGACAGGCTTTCCCTGTCGCGGACTACTACGGGAACTCCGCCAGCATGATGGACATCAGGGTCAACTCCTTTAGCATTCCACCATGCCTTCCCTCGTTCATATGCTGGACATCATGCGTATTGGTGAGGCTGCCGGTCGCAGTCTTTGTCCTTGCATTCTGCAAGTCGATGCCGATGCCATGGTCTGGCTGTGTTCTCCCCAAGGCCCTTCGCGAGCGTCCTACATCTCTGCTCCCGTTCGGATGCACGCCGTCATACGTGTCCGGCGACATCATCAGCATTCCGCCTATTAAGCCGTGTAGGCGGAGGCGACATTCCAGCCCTCAGATGCGGGTGAACCGGTTCGTGTTCCTCAACCTTCCAATACTACAGCCTCGGGAACCATCTTGGCGTAACGGCTTCGCCTCAATCCCCTTTACCTGCGGGCTACGTCACCCTGCCAGTTGACAGCAGGTCACCGCCGCTTGGGCTCATGCCCCCTCACAGCAAGGGGCAGGGCATTCTCCTTTCCTCCTTTCTCATCGCATTCCAGACATATGCACCCCGGACCATCCGGGACGAGGCGCACCATAGGTGAAGTCGCT
>NZ_JAERQD010000188.1 GCF_016735695.1 Microvirga zambiensis WSM3693
GACGGCGCCGAGATCACAACGACGCCAACACACAACGTCGCCTGATCGACCCCATCACCCACCTTCCGGTTTAACTCCAGGCCGAGCAGACGCAGGATCAGGGCAAGGCCCTGCTGGCAGCCGCTCAGCAGCGGATCGTCGAGGCTCAGGTCAACGGTTGGCTTGAGAAGCACTGGCACTGCGCGATTAGTGGTCGCAAGCTCCGGTGCAAGGGCAGCTACCCGATCACCTTCCGGACCTTGTTTGGAGATGTCCAGCTCAAGAGCCCGCGCTACTACGTTCCCCAGGAACGACAGACCAATGATCCGGCGACGATCTCGCTGAGCAGCGAGCCTCATTCACGGAAGGCACAGATCCTCGAGATTGGGAGGGTCTGGCGCCCCCGAGGGCCGTATGGCTATTGGTCTGGACGGCGGCTACATCCGAGACTGGAGTGACAGAAAGCGGAACTTCGAGCTGATCGTGGGCCGGTCCATGCCCGAAGAGGGAGAGGCCCGGTATATCGGCTTCGTCCATAGCTATGATCACAAGCCGCAGCAACGCATCATCAACCCTCTCAGGCGCCAGGGCCTGCAGGCCAATCAGGATCTGACAGTCATTATGGATGGCGGTGAAGAGGTCCGCGCTCTGGCTGAGCGGATCAGCCCGTGCAGCGAGCATGTGCTCGACTGGATCCACATCACCATGCGGATCACGGTTCTGCGCCAGTTTGCGCAGGGCTTGGTGCACCACGACAAGGAAGCCGGGATGGCGATGCTCGATGAACTACGCCAGATCAAATGGTTCCTCTGGCATGGCAACACCTGCCGAGCTCGTGAGTCGATCGATGATCTGGTGCTTGATCTCGAAGCTCTCGACAATCGCTACCCCAATCTGCGCAAGTTCAGGACCACCATGCGGGAGTCCCAGGTCTACATCGCCAGCAACGAAGCCAGCTTGATCAACTATGGCGAGCGCTACCGGTCCGGCGAGCGGATTTCCTCAGCTTTTGTCGAGTTGACGGTGAATGCGGTGATCAGCAAGCGCTTTGCCCAGAAGCAGCAGATGCAGTGGAGCCGACGCGGGGCTCATCTGCTCCTGCAGACGCGGACCAAGACCCTGGATGGCTCGCTGCGTGCCACATTCGAGCACTGGTATTCCGGCATGAACGACAATGTTAGGTGCGATGGCCGGGTAGCTGCCTAATTGCCCCACAACTCCTCATACTCTCCTACTTGCAATACCAGCGCACGCACAGCAGAATGATCTCGACGGGAAAGCGGCGACGCTCGAACAGCGACACAGGAGCGGCACCTTACTGATCCGGCTTGGGTGAACTTGAACTATGCGGCATAGCGGAATGACGGATGCCCAAAGTAGCTGCGGATTCG
>NZ_JAERQD010000189.1 GCF_016735695.1 Microvirga zambiensis WSM3693
TTCTTGAAGAGGTTCTGGCAGGCTGGACACCCGCCTCGATACGTCGCCTTTCTCAATCCGTCATCACCCACATTCCGGTATAGTTCCATGCCCGATGCTCGCGCTCTGGTGCGCATGGGGCGAGCCCTGGTCGAGCTGTACTGCGCCTCGTTCCGACACGCCCCGAAGCAGATCGTGCTCGACCTCGACGATACCTTCGATGCCGTCCATGGCGATCAGCAACTGCGCCTGTTCAATGGCCACTACGACGAATACGGCTTCCAGCCCATGGTGGTGTTCGATGGTGAAGGCCGTTTCGTCACGGCCGTGCTGCGCCCGGCCAAGCGACCCAAGGGCAGCGAGATCCGAGCTCACCTGCGCCGGCTCATCCGAGCAATCCGCGCTCACTGGCCCAGCACCCGCATCCTGATCCGGGCCGACAGCCATTACTGCGGCCCGCTGGCGATCGATTGGTGCCGCGCCAACGGCGTCGACTTCATTCTCGGCGTGGCGACGACCTCCACTCTGCGCCGGCACGTCACGGGCCTGGAGGCGAGCGCCAGGGCGCGCTATAGCGCGACGATTAGGATGAGCGGTGCGTCAACTATGGTGAGCGCCTGCGAGCCATGGTGATGCCGCTCAAGCTAATTGACGCCGGGCAGCGCGCTTTGCCGCGGCTCCTCTGAACGGCAAGGTGCGGCGCTTCACGGAGTTCTTCGATGGGGCTCAAAGTTGGAGCCGGGTCGAGCGCATCATCGCCCGGGTCGAGGCCGGCGCGCAGGGCAGCGACACGCGCTTCATCGTCACCAATCTTCCCGGTGGCCGCGCCAAAACCCTCTACGAGCGGATCTACTGTCGGCGGGGCATGGCGGAAAACCACATCAAGGCCTGGAAGGCGCATCTCTCGGCCGATCGCACCTCCTGCACCAAAGCGACGGCGAACCAGTTCCGGCTGTTTCTGCACGCGGGCGCCTATTGGCTGATGTGGGGTCTGCGCGTGCTGATGCCGAAGCGCTCACTCTGGCGCATCGCGCAATGCGATACCTTGCGGCTGCGGCTGATCAAGATTGCCGCCCGGGTGGTGGAACTGAAAACCCAGATCCGGCTGCACTTGCCGAGCGCCTGTCCTGACCAGACGATCCTGCGGGTGGTCCTCGGCCGGATGCCGCGTCTCGTCACCTGATCGCAGGGGCGCACACGCCCCTGACCTGAGCCCTGTCCCGTCCACCCGCAAACCCGCCATCCTCGTCCGCCCAGCCGAAGGCTCGGCGGTGGTGAAGTCATGCCTGAAATCCGGTCGGAACCACCAGCAAGGCTCGCACAGCAGAC
>NZ_JAERQD010000018.1 GCF_016735695.1 Microvirga zambiensis WSM3693
TCGGCGAGCGAGATCACCCGCGACGACTTCGTCCCAGGCGCAGGCTCCAACTCGTAGAGCGTCACGACCGGGCCGGGATTGACCTTGGTGATGGCGCCGCGGACCCCAAAGTCCTCGAGGGTGCCTTCGAGCAGGGCGGCGTTCTGCTCCAGGGCCTCGGCCGAGATCGTCGGGACCGACGGCCGCTTCGGCTCGGCGAGCAGGCCGAGCTGCGGCAGCTGGTAATTCTCTTCGTCGAGCAGGGAGGGCTGGGCCTCGCGGGCCATGCGCTTGCCGGGTTTCGGCGCCGCATGGGCGGGGCCAACCCGGGTCGGGGCAGGCTCGGGCCTGGCGGCCTGGCGGACGGGCGGCAGCTCCTCCCCGTCCCAGCCGGCCTCGTCCTCGTCGTGCATGGGCGCGGAGGAGGGTGCCGGGCGCGGACGCGGAGGTGCGCCGTCGAGAACCGGTTCGCGGCGCAGGCCGGGCTGGCGCGACGGCCGCTTCGCCGGCTCTGGCGCTGCCTCATATTCGTCGTCGAAGCTCTGCCGGCGCCCCTCCTTCCAGCGGCGGGCCGAGGCGCGCAGGCTCATGAGGCCATGGGCGAGGGCACCGAGCGAGACGATGCCCCAGCCGGGTTCGTCGTGGCCGATCTCCTCCGCCTCGTCCCAATCCTGGAGTTTGCGGCGCCGGGCCGGCTGAAGGTCTTCGAGCTCCTCCGGCTCCTCGTGGCGGCGTCCCTCCGCCGGGCCGAGGCCGCACGCGGCGGTGAGGGTCAGGATCGCGATGCCGGCGAACAGGAGGCCGAGCACGGCGCTGGCGGCCCCGCTGGACAATCCCGTGACCGCCTTGGCACCCGCGAGGATCGCATCGCCGACCACGCCGCCGAGGCCTGTCGGCAGGGGCCAGCTCTGGGTCGGGGGCAGGGCGCTCGCCAGCGCCGTGGCGGCGCCGGCTCCGATGACCCAGAGGGCAAGGCGCAGCTGCAGGCGGCCGAGATCGCCGGATTTCATGAGCCGCCAGCCCCAGAGGGCGAGGGGCAGCACGGCGGCGATGGCGCCAAGTCCCAGGAGCTGCATGAGCAGGTCGGCGACGATGGCGCCGGGCCAGCCGAGCAGGTTGCGGACGGGCAGGTCGGTGGCGTTGTTCAGGCTCGGGTCGTCGACCGACCAGGTGCCGAGCGCCACCGCGACCGCACCGGCGGCGGCGATCAGGCACAGGCCCGTCAGCTCCTGCGCGCGGCGGGCGAGAAAGGCCCGGAAGGCGCTGAAGAGGCCATCATAGGCTGAGGAAGAACGGCGGGCCGCACGCATCGAACCACTCTGAAAACCATGGGACGGGACAATGTTGCTACGGATCGTAGCGGCGCCGGGTTAAGGGTCCTTTAACCGTAAACGGATTGGGCGGGGGCGAGCGCGGATTTCCCGGCTCCTGCTCGCGGGGGAGTACCACGCTCCGTCATGGCCGGGCTCGTCCCGGCCATCCCGATCCCGCGGAGCGCCGCGCTTTTCTTGATCGGGATCACCGGCACAAGGCCGGTGACGACGTGGGAGGGTGCAAAGGCCTTCTGTCCTGTTGACGTCCGATGCCGAAAAGACCAGTGTCCCGGCCATGTCAGGCAGGGCTTCCCGGACGGTTTGGACGCGCGCCGCGATTGCGGCCGTGATGGCCTATGCCTTCGTGCTGCAGCTCGTGCTTCTCTCCGTCAGCGGCGCCTTTCATGCCGCCGCAGCCGCCGAGGCGCAGGGGATCATCTGCGTCCAGGACGGTTCGAGCGCGCCCGATCACGATCCGAAGAAGGCGCATGAGGCTCTCTGCTGCACGTTAAGCTGTCACAGTCCCGGCGCAGCGGGGCCGGCTCCGGCCGCCGCCATCCTCGGGCGCATCGCACCGGTCGCGATGGCGACCGAATTGCTCGGCGATGCGTTCGATCTGCGTCTGACATCCACTGTCCTGCCTCTGGGATCGCGCGCGCCGCCGCGCCTCGGCTGATTGCCGACCGACGATTTCCCTTCTCTCAAGGACAGTTTTCCATGATCCCGTCTCGCCTCGGCGCGCTTGCCGCCGTTTTCGTTGCCGTTTCCACTCCCGCGCTCGCCCATGTGAGTTTCGAGAACGGTCAGGCCAATCCCAATTCCACCTACAAGGCGACCTTGCGCATCCCCCATGGCTGCGCCGGCAAGCCGACCCTGAAAGTGCGCGTGCGCATCCCGGAGGGCGTCGTCGCGGTCAAGCCGATGCCCAAGGCCGGCTGGAAGCTCGAGACCGCCAAGGGCGCCTACGTGAAGGCCTATCAGGTCAATGGCGAGGCGGTGAGCGAGGGCGTTACCGACATCGTCTGGACCGGCTCGCTCGACGATGCCTATTACGACGAGTTCGTGTTCCAGGCCCGCTTCACCGACGCCTATCAGCCGGGTGCGACGGTCTATTTCCCCGTGGTGCAGGAATGCGATGCTGCGACCGAGGAATGGACTCAGGTGCCGGCCGCGGGCGAGGATCCGCACAGCCTGAAATCGCCTGCGCCGGGCATCCGCATCGCCGGCACCGCCACGGCCGCGACGCAGAACGTGAAGGCAGGCGCGCTGACGCTCGCGCAACCCTGGTCGCGGGCGACGCCCGGCGGCGCCAAGGTCGGCGGCGGCTATCTCTCCATCACCAATGCGGGCACGGCCTCCGACCGTCTCGTCGGCGGCTCGTTTCCGCTCGCCTCCAAGGTCGAGGTGCACGAGATGCGCATGGAGGGCGACGTCATGCGCATGAAGCCCGTCGAGGGCGGTCTCGAGATCAAGCCCGGCGCCACCGTGGAACTGAAGCCGGGCGGTCTCCATCTCATGTTCATGGACCTGAAGGAGCCGCTGAAAGAGGGCCAGACCATCAAGGGCACCCTCGTCTTCGAAAAGGCGGGCGCCGTCGAGGTGGAATATTCGGTGCGCGGCATGGGCGGCGCAGGCTCCTCCGAGCACAAGCACTAAAGCGGGAGGCAAGCCATGACGTTCAAGCGTCTTCTCGTCCCCCTTCTGGTCTTCACCACCGGCCTCCTGGTCCTGCTGGTGACCGCAGGCCTGCTGCTGTTCCCGTCCGGGCAGCAGCAGAGCGCCGGCCGGGTGCCGATCGGCGGGCCGTTCAAGCTCACGAGCCATGAGGGCAAGCCGTTCACGGAAGCAGACCTGAAGGGCAAGCCCTTCGTGGTCTTCTTCGGTTTCACCCATTGCCCCGAGGTGTGCCCGACGACCCTCTACGATCTGACCCAGGACATGGCGGCCCTGGGCAAGGATGCCGACAGGCTGCAGGCGGCCTTCGTCACGGTGGATCCGGCGCGCGACACGCCGGAGCTGATGAAGACCTATCTCTCCTCCTTCGATCCGCGCATCGTCGGATTGTCGGGCACCGAGGACGAGATCGCGGCGGCGGCGCGCGCCTACAAGGTCTATTACCGCAAGGTGCCGACCGATGACGGCTACACCATGGATCATTCGGCGACCCTGTTCCTGATGGACAGCAAGGGCGAGTTCTACGGCACCTCCAACTTCCAGGAGCCGGAGGAGACGCGCCGCGCCAAGCTGCGGCAGCTGATCAAGAACGGGTGAGGTTTGCGTGAGTCATCCCGGACGGCGCAGCCGATCCGGGATCGCATGCAGGATAAAGCGCGACCAGCCCTCTCCCCCCTTGTGGGGGAGAGATGGAGAGGGGGGTGCTGGCGCGTCATTCTGGGAGGTTGGCGCTCACACCCCCCTCCCTAGCCCTCCCCCACAAGGAGGGAGGGGATACCTGCGCTACACTCGTCTCGCGATCCCGGATCTTCGCTGCGCTTCGTCCGGGATGACTGCCTTATCCAACAAAAAAGCCCCGGCCGAGAGGCCGGGGCTTTCCGTTTCCGCCTCTGGAAGGCTGTTCTTCAGTAGTTGTAGGCACGCTCGCCGTGGTCGGCGAGGTCGAGGCCTTCGCGCTCCTGGTCCTGGGTGACGCGCAGGCCGACGACCAGGTCGGTGATCTTGTAGAGCACCACGGAGCCGATGCCGGTCCAGAGCAGGGTGATGACGACCGCGATGACCTGCGTCACCAGCTGGCTGCCGATGGCGTATTCGCCGACGCCGTAGCCGCCGAGCGAAGGTGCCGCGACGATGCCGGTGCCGATGGCGCCGATGATGCCGCCGACGCCGTGGATGCCGAACACGTCGAGGGCGTCGTCATAGCCGAGTGCGTTCTTCACGCCGGTGACGGCGATGTAGCAGACCGCGCCGGCGACGAGGCCGAGAACGATCGAACCCATCGGGCCGGCAAGACCGGCGGCAGGCGTGATGGCGACGAGGCCGGCGACCGCACCCGAGGCGATGCCGAGCAGCGAGGCCTTGCCCTTGCCCATGGCTTCCACGGTCATCCAGGACAGGCCTGCGGCGGCCGGAGCGAGGATGGTGTTGATCACGGCAAGCGCGGCGCCGCCGGTGGCCTCCAGGTTCGAGCCGGCATTGAAGCCGAACCAGCCGACCCACAGCAGGCAGGCGCCGACGAAGGTGAGCGTCAGCGAGTGCGGGGCGAGCAGGTCGCGGCCATAGCCGACGCGCTTGCCGATCATGATCGCGCCGACGAGGCCGGCCACGCCCGAGTTGATGTGAACCACCGTGCCGCCCGCGAAGTCGAGGGCGCCCATGGCGAAGAGATAGCCTTCCGAGAACCACACCATGTGCGCGATCGGAAGATACACGAAGGTCAGCCACAGGCCGGTGAACACCATCACCGCGGAGAACTTGATGCGCTCGGCGAAGGCGCCGACGATCAGGGCAGGCGTGATGGCCGCGAAGGTGAGCTGGAAGGCGATGAAGGTGAATTCCGGAATCGCGACGCCCTTGGTGAAGGTGTCGGCGGTGGAATCCGTGGTCACGCCGGCCAGGAACGCCTTGGAGAAGCCGCCGATGAAGGCGCCGACGCCTTCGCCGCCGGAGGTGAAGGCGAGCGAGTAGCCGTAGAACGACCACAGGATCGCAACGAGGGAGAACACGGCGAAGACCTGCATCAGCACCGAGAGCATGTTCTTGGTGCGCACGAGGCCGCCATAGAACAGGGCGAGGCCCGGGATCGTCATGAGGATCACGAGGATCGTCGAGACGAGCATCCAGGCCGTGTCACCCTTGTTGACCGTCGGTGCGGCTGCGTCCTGCGCGAGGGTGGGGTCGACGAGTGTGAGGCTTAAACCCAGCGCACCGAGCGCCGGCATGAGGAGATGACGAAACTTCATCGGATGTGAACTCCGGAAAAAACAGGAAATCAAAGGGCGTCGATGTCGGTCTCGCCCGTGCGGATGCGAACCGCTTTCTCGAGCGAGGTGACGAAGATCTTGCCGTCGCCGATCTGGCCCGTGCGCGCGGCCGCCGTGATCGCATCGATCACCTGGGGCACGAGCTCGCTCGCCACCGCGACCTCGATCTTCAGCTTCGGCAGGAAGCTCACGGCATATTCCGCGCCGCGATAGATCTCCGTATGGCCCTTCTGCCGTCCGTATCCCTTCACCTCGGTCACGGTGAGGCCGTGCACGCCGAGAGCGGTGAGCGCGTCGCGCACCTCCTCGAGCTTGAACGGCTTGATGACCGCCATCACGATTTTCATGGGTTGAGCCCCCTTTTTGAGACGTCCGCCCGACACCGAGCGGCGGTTTCCACGATGAACCCGGCCTGGTCCGGACGGGTGTCGCGGGGCTCTACGCAAGAAGCGTGCCAAGGCCTTGAGGCCATAGGGGATCGGCCCCTGCCTGGAAAAGAGGCAGCGGAAGCTCGGCTATAAAATAGCTTATTTGATGAAATTTTAGGCAGAAGGTATCAGCGACGCACGCGGATGAGGCCTTCCTGGGCAACCGATGCGACCAAGGTCCCATCCTGCTTAAAAATGAGTCCGCGCGAGAAGCCGCGCGCGCCGCCTGCGCTGGGCGTATCCTGCGCGTAAAGCAGCCATTCGTCGGCGCGGAAGGGGCGGTGGAACCACATGGCGTGGTCCAGGCTCGCCGGCTGGATGTCGGGTTCGAAGACGGTCCGCCCATGGGGAATCAGGGAGGTGTCGAGGAGCGTCATGTCGGAGGCGTAGGCCAGGACGCATTGGTGGATCGCCGGATCGTCGGGCAGGCGGCCGGTGGTCTTGATCCAGACATGGAAACGCGGCTCGCCCGGATCGCGCGAGAGATAGCGGTTGATCTCCACGGGCCTGATTTCGAGCGGTCGCTCGCGCTCGTAATAGGTGCGCATGGGCTCCGGCATCTTGAGGAGCAGGCCGCCTTTCACCTCTTCCTCGCTCGGCAATTCGTCGGGGCCAGGCACCTTGGGCATCTCCGCCTGATGCGCAAAGCCGTCCTCCTCGAGATGGAAGGAGGCCGACATGGAAAAGATCGCCTGCCCGTGCTGGATCGCCAGCACCCGGCGCGTGGTGAAGCTCTTGCCGTCGCGGATGCGATCCACCTCGTAGATGATCGGAACCTTGGGGTCGCCGGGCAGCATGAAGTAGCAGTGGAGCGAATGGGGATGGCGCCCTTCGACCGTGCGTGTTGCGGCCACCAGCGCCTGGCCGACCACCTGTCCGCCGAAGACCCGCTGCCAGCCGCTTTTCGGGCTCTGGCCGCGAAACAGGTTCACCTCGAGCTGTTCGAGGTCGAGAATGGCGAGAAGGTCGGAAACGGCGCGGGACATGGGTTTTGAGATCCTTCGATCGGATGCTGTCATCCATTGGGGAGAGGTTCAAGAAGGTCAAGCTTGACGCTGGCCGATGGATCGCTGACACCCACCTATAACGTTCGAGTGCCGAAGGTCGAGTGATGGAGACGCAAGCGATGAGCGCAGCAAGGCGGAAGGCCCAATCCCCGACGCGTCCGCGCATCGTCATCGCCGGCGGCGGTCTGGCCGGGCTGTCCCTCGCGCTGGCGCTCAAGACGGCGCTCTCGGACGGCGTGGATGTGACCATGTGCGATCCGGCGCTCAAGCGCGATCCGCACGGCGACAAGCGCTCCTACGCCATCGCCGCGGCCGCCCGCCGGATGCTGGAGGCGCTCGGCGTCTGGAGGGAGGTTGAGGACAGGGCGCAACCGATCCTCGACATGGAGATCACCGACAGCCGGCTGCAGGACCCGGTGCGCCCGACATTCCTCACCTTCGCAGGCGAGGTGGGTGCGGGCGAGCCCTTCGCGCACATGATGACCGCGGGCGACATCACCGCCGCGCTGCTCGATGCCTGCCGGAAGGCGGGCGTCGATCTCAGGGCCGAAGGCGTGAAGGGATTTGCCGTAGCCGGAGCGCATACGGATGTCGCGCTGACCGCCGGTGAGACCCTTCACGCAGCGCTTCTGGTTGCCGCCGACGGCGCGCGCTCGCGCCTGCGCGAGCAGGCCGGCATCGGCTGGATCGCCTGGCCGTACAAGCAATCCGGCATCGTCGCCACCATCGCCCATGAGCGCGATCACGAGGGCAGGGCAGTGGAGCACTTTTTGCCCTCCGGCCCCTTCGCGATCCTGCCCCTGAAGGACGAAATCCGGGCCGACGGAACCGTGCATCACCGCTCCTCCATCGTCTGGACCGAGCGCGCGGAGAACGTGCCGGCGCTGCTCGAGTCCCACCCCGAAGACCTGCTCATCGAGCTCGAGCGCCGCTTCGGCCTGCAGCTCGGCAGATTGTCCTTCGAGACCCGCCCGCAGGCCCATCCCCTGTCCTTCGGTGTCGCACGCTCCTTCGTCGGCGAAAGAGTGGCGCTTCTCGGCGATGCCGCCCATGTGATCCACCCCATCGCCGGCCAGGGTCTCAATCTCGGCCTGCACGATGCGGCGGCGCTCGCCGAGATCGTCACCGATGCCATGCGCTTGGGGCTGGATCCCGGCGCGGCCGACGTGCTCGATCAGTACGAGCGCGCGCGGCGTGCCGACATCACCGCCATGGGCCTGATGACGGATGGCCTGAACCGCCTGTTCTCCAACGACATGCTGCCCGTGCGCCTAATCCGCGATCTCGGCCTCGGCCTCGTCGACCGCATGCCGGGACTGAAGCGCTTCTTCATCCGCGAAGCCGCAGGCCTGACCGGCCGCGAGGCGCCGCGGCTGCTGAAGGGTGAGGCGCTCTGACGCAATCACTTTGGCCTTAAGCCTTCACGTCTGCGAAGAGACCGGAACGGCATCTCGGTGGGTAGTGTAATGCTTCTCATGAAATAGAATAACGTATATAGTGGCATCCTGCTTTTCAGACCTTGCGGATGCTTCATGGCCACAGTGATCTTCGACGACACCAATCCCCTTCCCGCGAGCGGAGCGGAGGCAAGGCTGCAATTCAGCGGAGCCGGTCTGCTCGTGATCGACCTTGACGTAATCAGCGACACTCTGACGGGCATCAAAGCGAACGCAGTGGATCACCTCCTGGTCCGCAAGACCAGGAAAGTCGCTGGATCGACCGACGGCATATACCTCACGGGACCTGCGACCTTCGTGACCAACGAGGGCACCATCGAAGGTGGGAATGGGTCAGCGATCCAATACGCGGGAAGCGGAGCCCTCACGCTCACAAATTTCGGAACGATCACCTCCGCCTCTCTCGCCGTCCTGGGCAATGCGGGCAACGACAGGATCGTCAATACCGGTACCTTGAACACCACATCAACGGCTTCCGACGCTGTCCTCCTGGACCTGCAGGACGGCAACGACTTCTACGACGGCCTTCAGGGGTCCGCGACCCGTGGCGTCATCAAGCTCGGAAACGGCAACGATACCGCCTATGGCGGCGCGGGTGCGGAGAGGTTCTCCGGCGGCGCAGGCAACGATTTCATCGATGGCGGCAGCGGAAACGACACGGTCGATTACTCCGAGGCGGCGGCCGGTGTGAGGGTCAATCTCTCCAGCACGAATATCCAGATCATCGGCGAGAACAGTGGGCAGGGCAACGACACGCTTCTCGACATCGAGAATGTGATCGGCGGCGCGCATAATGACGACCTCATCGGCAGCACCGGCAGCAATACCCTCGTGGGCGGCGGCGGAAACGACACGCTCGAAGGTGGGGCAGGCAGCGACAGCCTCGATGGCGGCACCGGCAATAACACGGCGCGCTACACAGGCTCCTCGTCAGCGAGGGTTAATCTCACGATATCCGGCTCACAGAACACCAACGGCTACGGGTCCGACACGCTGGTCAACATCGTGAATCTGGAAGGCGGCTCCGGCGCCGACCGGTTCATCGGCAACGATGCCGACAACAAACTCATCGGCAATGGCGGCAAGGACACGCTCCAAGGCGGCAAGGGCAACGATACTTTGGAGGGCGGCTCGGGTGAGAACACGGCGGTATTCTCCGGCGTGCGGGCGAACTACGACATATCCCCGAGCATCAATGGCTCCTATCTCATCGAAGACCTGGTGGGTGGACGCGACGGCATCGACCGGGTCACGGACATCCGCTTCTTAGAGTTCTCGGACCAGACGATCGCTCTCACCAACCGCGCGCCTACCAATATTTCCGTGTCGAGCACCTCCATCTCGGAAAGCACGCAGGTCGGCGAGAGCGTGATCAATCTCTACAGCACCGATCCCGACGGCGACGACCTGACCTACAGCCTCGTGTCGAATCCTGGTGGGTTCTTCGGCCTTGATGCAAGCGGCGAAGAGATCGTTCTGGTGAGGGCCCTCGATTACGAGACCGCCACCGAGCATACGCTCTCCGTCAAGGTACAGGACGCCTATGGCGGCGAGTTCACCAGGACCCTCAGTATCACCGTGCGCAACACCGTCGAGACGACCCCGCAGGTCCGGTCCGGAACGTCGCGCGCGGATCAGCTGACCGGTGAGTCGGGCAATGACCGGCTCTCGGGCCTCGGCGGCAACGACACCCTCTCCGGCCAGATCGGCAACGACACGCTCATCGGCGGGACCGGCAACGACACGCTCTTCGGCGGGGCTGGAAAGGATGTCTTCGTCTTCGATCAGAGGCCGAGTGCCAAAACGAACCGCGATACCATCGCGGATTTCGTGCCCGTCGACGACGTGATGCACCTGTCGAAGAAGGCCTTCCCCAAGCTGTCCAAGGGCACGCTGTCGAGCAAAGCCTTCGTAGTGGGCGACCGGTTCAAGGACGGCGATGACCGGATCCTGTACCTGAAGAAGAGCGGCGCCCTGTTCTACGATCCGGACGGGTCCGGATCGGCCAACGCGATCCAGTTCGCCAGCATCGGCAAGAACCTGAAGATCACGCACAAGGACTTCTTCGTGATCTGACAATCCGGCGCATCAATCTCCTGCCTCATCCTGAGGGCTAGGGATAGCGACCACCGCGCCAGACTTTGAGGACGACGCGTTCGGAGGAAAAAGCCCGGCTCGGATGTCCGAGCCGGGCTCTGCTTCAAAGACGCAAACGGGCCTTACTTCGCGGCCTTGGCGCGCTCGACGGCCTCGAGGATCAGCCGGCGGGCCTCTTCGGCATCGCCCCAGCGGATGATCTTGGCCCATTTGCCGGGCTCCAGGTCCTTGTAGTGCTCGAAGAAATGCTCGATCTGCTTGATCGTGATCTCGGGCAGGTCCGTATAGGTCCCGACCCGGTCGTAGCGCTGGGTCAGCTTGCTCGACGGCACGGCGATGATCTTCTCGTCCTGGCCGCCGTCGTCTTCCATCACGAGGACGCCGACGGGGCGCACGTTCATGATGGCGCCCGGCGCGATGGCGCGGGTGTTGGCGACGAGCACGTCGCAGGGGTCACCGTCGCCGGACAGGGTGTGGGGGATGAAGCCGTAATTCCCGGGATACCGCATGGAGGTATAGAGGAAGCGGTCGACGACGAGGGCGCCGGATTCCTTGTCCATCTCGTACTTGATGGGCTCGCCGCCGAGGGGCACTTCGATGACGACATTCACGTCGTCCGGCGGGTTCTTTCCAATCTTGATCGCATCGAGGCGCATAGAGCTGTTCTCCGGAACAGGGCTTGAAGCATCGTCGTGTGCCGCGCCCTCCCCGGGAGGAAGGCGGCACCAGAAATGACGCTTCCCTAGAGCATCGGCTGCAAAAGGGGAACCCTTTTCGAAGCGCTCAATGTCAAGGGATTCGGGGCTTTTTCGGGAGGGAAGGCCCGGTCAGCGGAAGAGATAGGCGACCTTGGCCAGGGGCTTTCCGCCGATGCGCTCCTCGACCCGGGCGATGCGCTGCCCGCCCATGCCCGCATAGAAGGCGCAGGCGCGCCCGTTTTCCTCGAGCGCCCAGACCGCGATCCGCTCCATCTCCCGGTGGCGGAGATCGTTGCAAACGGCCTTGAACAGGCGCCGCCCCAGCCCGATGCCCTGGTATTCCGGCAGCAGATAGAGCTCGTCGATTTCCCCCTTCGCCGGCAGCGACCGGTCGCGGCAGCGGCCGTAGGACGCGTAGCCGACAGCCCCCTGGCCCATGTCGAGCACCACGAGCGGCCGCCCGCGGGAAACGGTGGAGCGCCACCAGCGCTGGCTGCGCCGGGAGATCATCTTGTCGAGGGTCACGCCGGGGATGATCCCGAGATAAGCCTCCCGCCAGGCCGCCTCGAAGACTTTGGACAACGCGTCGGCATCGTCGGGCTTCGCATGGCGGATGCTGACAAGAAGGTCGCTCATGGCTCTTGGCAAAGGGGTGAGAGGCAATGACCCAGTTTCCGCGCGAAAGGGTTAACGGCGCCCTAACGCACCCCGCGAGCGTAGGCGCGAAAGCGTGGCGTTTTAAGTCCTCAGGCGGGGTAGGGGACCGGTCAAAACGACGCAAGGCGCGGCACCGGGCAATCCCTGGATCTGGATCTCGGATGTCCGGACTTTCCGAAATGCAAGGGACCGCACGTATGAAAATTGTCACGATATGCTATAACGAGCTCCCTTGAGCGAGAGGCCGGACCTTCGCTCGGCGGAGTGCGCGCGTCATGGCCCAATATCGATTCGATCCCGTTACGAACACCTACTTCCTCGACGAGGCCCAAGATTTCTCCCTGTCGGACGGCCAAGAGCACACCGATCAGAATGCCGGCGTGACCGGCAATGCCCTCGACAACCACATCACCGGAAACGGCGCGGATAACCGGCTCGATGGGGGAGAAGGCGCGGACACCCTGGAAGGGGGCGGGGGCAACGACGCCTATGTCGTCAATGATCCCGAGGACGCGATCATCGAGAACGCGGGAGGCGGCACCAGGGATTTCGTGACGGCCTATGTGTCCTACACCCTCCCCGATCATGTCGAAATCCTGGAGTTGCAGGGATACAACCCCATCGACGGCGCCGGCAATAACGGCGACAACACGATCTACGGCAGCGACGGCAGCGCAAATCGCCTCGAAGGCCTGGGCGGGAACGACCAGCTGTATGGCAATGGCGGCAACGACACCCTCGACGGCGGCGAAGGCGCCGACGTGCTCGAGGGCTGGACGGATAACGATTTCCTCTCCGGCGGCGCAGGCAACGACATTCTGAATGGCGGCGACGGCAGCGATACGGCGGTCTTCGCCGGCGCCCTCGAGAACTACACCGTCACCAGGAATGAAGACGGCTCCTTCACGGTGGTCGATAGGCGGCCGGACGGCGATGGCGTGGATACCCTCACGGGAATCGAATTTCTCCAATTCGCCGGATTGACCGTCGATCTTTCTACCGCCGACGAAACGCCATCCGGCCTAAAACTGGCCGCCAGCACGGACGAGGTCTCCGTTGTCGAAGGCGCAACTGAGATCGGTGCGCTGACGGCCGACCAGGGCGGGATCGCCTGGTCCTTCGACGACACGACTGAGGGCGGCGGCGATGCCGACGGCATGTTCGTCATCGAGGACGGCATCGTCAAACTCGCTCCCGGCAAGGCGCTCGACTATGACGGGCCGGGAGCCGTGCATACCTACACGATCGTCGTCACGGCCAGGAACGCGTTCGGCGTCACGACCACGCATTCGTTCACGATCAACGTCGCCAATGACCCCTCGGACGACAATCGCGCTCCGACGGGCATCTCGGTTGCAGGCGGCACGGTTGCGGAAGATGCGGAGACAGGTGCGGTCGTCGCGACGCTGACCGGTGAAGATCCGGATGCGGGCGACGCCTTCACTTATGAGATCGTCGCCAATGCGAATGGCGACGAGCTTCCCGGCGGACATCCGCTTTTTGCCGTCGGCACGGGAGCGGATTCAGACAGGATTCTGCTCAAGACGGGTCTCGATGACGAGCAGGTCGGGCCGCACGAACTCTGGATCAAGGTCACGGATGCCGGCGGCCTCTCCACGATCCACAGGATCACGCTCGACGTCACGAATGTGAACGAGGCTCCGACCGATATACGGCTCGACGGCTTTTCCGGTGAAGTGACGGAGGGAACGACGATCATCGGCACTCTCCAGGCCGACGACGAAGATGAGGATTCCATCAGCTGGGCCTTCGACACGAACGCCGAAGGCGGCGGCAATGCCGGCGGCATGTTCGTGATCGATGACAATGGACAGGTCAGGCTCGCTGCTGGGAAGGTGCTCGAATACGACGGCCCGCAGGCCGTGCGATCCTACACCATTCATGTCTTTGCATCGGACGGCCACGGTGGTGAGACCAAAAAAGCCTTCACGATCGATGTCGCCAATGATCCCTCGGATGACAATCGCCCTCCGACGGGCCTGACGCTGTCGATCCATATCAGCGAGAGCGCTACATCGATCACCGTGGGGACCCTGAGCGCGACGGATCCGGACGGCGATACGCTCACCTACACGTTGGTGGACGAAAACGGTAACGACGTTTCGGCCGCCAGCGAATTTGCCATCCGGCCCCTCAGGAGAGGCGCCGAGGTGATCGGGTACGAACTGGCGACCAAGGGCGGCATCCAGGTCACGGCGGATGAAACCCGCAACATCTGGGTGAAGGTCGACGACGGCAAAGGCGGCACGGCGACCCAAAAGTTCATCGTCACGATCAAGGACGTGCCGGCGCCGGCAAACCATGCTCCGACCGACATCATCCTCAGCTCTGCTTCGGTGCAGGAAGGTGCTGCAAGGGGCACGCTGGTGGGTCTTCTCTCGGCCACGGATCCGAATGCCGGCGACAGCTTCACCTTCTCGCTCACCGACGAGCGCTTCGAGGTCAGCGCGGATGGACTCCTCCTCGTCAAGGATGGCGCCAGGCTCGACTACGAGATGGCGCAGTCCCATCAAATCCGCGTCACGGTGGCAGACAAGGCAGGCGCAACCTACGAGGAGGTGTTCACGATCCAGGTTGCGGATGTGGTCGAGACGCAGACCGGCACGAAAGGCAACGATGCCCTGACGGGCGGCATCGGCAATGACAGGTTGTTCGGATCGGTGGGCAACGACCGCCTCTTCGGCGTTGACGGCAACGACACGCTCTACGGCGGCGCAGGCAAGGACGTACTGACGGGCGGCAATGGCAGCGACATTTTCGTGTTCGACACCAAGCCGAACGCGAAAACGAACAAGGACAAGATCGTCGACTTCGTCGTGAAAGACGACAGCCTCTGGCTGGACAACAAAGTCTTCACCAAGCTGGGCAAGTCCGGCACGTCCGATAATCCGGCCCAACTGAAGAAAGGATTCTTCACCATCGGCACGAAGGCCAAGGATGCGAACGACTACCTGATCTACGACAAGACTAAGGGCGTACTTTACTACGATGCCGATGGCTCGGGCAGGGGCAAGGCGGTGGAGATCGCGACCCTCTCGAAGAAGCTTGCGATGACCGAGAAGGATTTCTTCGTCGTTTGACATGAAGCGAGAGCGAGGCGCTTCAAACCGGGGCGCTTTGCCGCTACCGACACGCATCCCTTAGTTTCGGTGCCGGACCATACGAGCCGACAGAATGCTGGACAGGGGAAATGTTCCTGCCGGATCGCATGCCGAAAGGTCAAAGGATCGCCCGTCGCCGATGATGGCGGCCGTCTTGATGAGACGATGATGCCGCCGGGCTTCCAATGAGGCGACCATTCTGGCATATATTAACGCTATAACAATAAGATAGCACGCTCGGTGGGAATCGATATATGGCAGCACCTGTTCTTTGGGGTTCGGAATTCCTCGTCAACGAGACGACGGCCCGTTCGCAGCTCCTGCCGGCCAGTGCAGTTCTCGCTGACGGGAGCATCGTCGTCTGCTTCGTCGATTGGAGCCAAGCTGAAACCAGTCGTTCCCTTGATATCCGAGCACGCATCTTTAATCCCGACGGCACCGTAAAGAAGTCGGAGTTCGTCGTCAGCAGCACCTCGGAGGGCAGTCAGTACGAACCTGACATCGTAGCTCTGAGCGATGGGGGATTCCTTATAGCCTGGCAGGATAATGGTCCGCCGGATCCCCTCATCCGAGTTCGTGCCTTCGACGCTATGGGCAATGCCCCGGAAAGCGACTTCGTGCTGGGCGAACTCACAGGGAGCACGCTCGGCTACGTCTCCCTTGCCGCCCGTGCCGATGGAGGGTTCACGGCAGCATACGGCGCCGATGACGGTCGGGACTATGGAGTCCGGTTCCGCAGCTATGCGCGGGGCGACGGCGGCCAATGGCAAGCCGGGGATGAAAGGGCGGTTAGCGGCACTGCAGGCTTCGACCAGCTGAAGCCGGTCGTCAGGACCCTGACGGCTCAAAACGATCTTCTCGTGTATGTAGACGACGGCAGTCAGGCGACGGACATCCGCGCCCGCATATTTGCACGCGCGGATGGAGGCGTGGTCAAGGACATCACGGTCGCTGCCGATGTGTACCAGTCCGGATCTCCCTCAGCCACCTTGCTGAAGGATGGTCGCTTCGTCGTCACGTGGATGACTGGCAATCTCGAAACCCACGACCTCCAGGGCCAGATCTTCGATGCGAACGGCAATCCGGCAAGCGCTGTCCTAACTCTCACGACCGATGTCGCAACAGCTGCCAATCCCATCGTCGCCCTCGACGATGGCGGATTTGCCATCGCCTTCGGTCACACGCTTTCAGGCCAGGACGATCCCTCCGATATCCATCTCGCCACATTTGATCGGGACGGGGTTCAACAGGGCAGCGTCGGGGTCACTGCCGACCCGACAGCAGGGCAGTGGGATCCTTCTCTCTCAAAGCTTCCGGACGGCCGGCTCGTCGTCAGTTGGACCGATTACAATCCTCAAGGGGATTCTTCTGAAACCAGCGTGCGCGCACGGATCGTCGATCCGCGCCAGAAGGCGGTCAACCTAACCGGCACGCCGTTCGACGACGAGTATTACGGCACGGGCTTCGACGACACGCTGGCAGGCGCCGCGGGCGCGGACGAGCTGCACGGCGAGGACGGCAACGACACGCTGAATGGTGGCAAGGGAAACGACACGCTCGATGGCGGCGACGGCGACAACGACCTTGCCGTGTTTTCCGGGCGGCGCGCGCAGTATCAGGTTACGCGAAACCCCGACGGAACCGTGACGGTCGAAGGGCCGGATGGCACCGATCTGGTCAAGAACGTGAGGGGCCTCCGCTTCGATGACGGCGCCGAATTGCTTGGAGCCAATGCCACTCCGACCGGACTCGCCCTGTCATCGGATCTCAGCCTGGAGGAGAACGCGCCCATCGGTGCCGTGGTCGGCACGCTCTCGGCTACCGACGCGGATGGCGACGAGGTTCGCTACAGCCTTGCTTCCGGCACGAGTTCGCCCTTCGCCATTCGCGGCAACAGCCTCGTGGTCATAAGCACCCTCGACTTCGAGACCAAGCCCACGCATCAGCTCACCATCGAGGCCAAGGATGAGTTTGGCGCATCGACCAGCCTGACGGTGACGGTCAGTGTCACCAACGCCATCGAGACCACGCCCTTCACCCTCCAGGGCACCGGCGGCGCCGACACGCTGATCGGCGAGGCCGGCAACGACACGGTCTTCGGTGCAGCCGGGAACGACCTTCTCTCCGGCGAAGATGGCGATGACCGCCTCTATGGTGGCCTTGGTAAGGATCAGCTCAAAGGCGGTTCAGGCAAGGACATCTTCGTGTTCGACACCAAGCCGAACAAGAGCACGAACGTCGACCGGATCGAGGATTTCAGCGTCAAGGACGACAGCATCTTTCTCGACAACAAGGTCTTCACAAAGCTCGGCGCCGGCACGTTCTCGAAGCCGAAGAAGTTTAATTCCGACATGTTCGTCAAAAGCACCAAGGCGCAGGATGCAGAGGACCGGATCGTCTACGACAGGAAGACCGGCGCGCTCTATTACGACCAGGACGGCACGGGATCGAAGGCGCAGATCAAGATCGCCACGCTGGCGAAAAACCTCGCGCTCACTCACAACGACTTCTTCGTCGTGTGACGCGAAACGAAACGGGGCGCCCCATGCCGGAGCGCCCCATTCGTCTCGAACCCGCCCGCTCCTCATGCGAAGAGCGGGCGTTTTGCTGTCGTATCGTCTTAAGCCGCGAGCTGGCGCAGGACGTAGTGCAGGATGCCGCCGTTGCGGAAGTATTCGACTTCCTCGAGCGTATCGATGCGGCAATGCACCGGCACCTTGCGCACCGAGCCGTCGGCGGAGGTAACTTCCATCTCCATGCGCTGGCGCGGCTTCAATTCGCCTGCGAGGCCCTTGATGGTGATCGTCTCGTCGCCCTTGAGGCCGAGCGTCTCCCAGGAGGTGCCCTGCTCGAACACGAACGGAGCAACGCCCATGCCGACCAGGTTCGAACGGTGGATGCGCTCGAAGCTCTCGGCGATCACGGCGCGCACGCCGAGCAGGATCGTGCCCTTGGCCGCCCAGTCGCGGGACGAGCCGGTGCCGTATTCCTTGCCGGCGAGAACGATGAGCGGAACGCCCTCGTCCTTGTAGCGCATGGCGGCGTCGTAGATGAACATCCGCTCGCCGGTGGGATGATGGATCGTGTAGCCGCCCTCGACCACGTGGCCGCTCTCGTCCTTCACCATCTGGTTCTTGATGCGGATATTGGCGAAGGTGCCGCGCATCATGATCTCATGGTTGCCGCGACGGGTGCCGTACTGGTTGAAGTCGGCGACCGCGACCTGGTGCTCCTGCAGGTATTTGCCGGCCGGCGAGGCCGCCCGGATGTTGCCCGCAGGCGAGATGTGGTCGGTGGTGATCGAATCCTGGAAGAGGCCGAGGATGCGCGCGTTCAGGATGTCCGTAACGGGCTTGGGATCCTTGGTCATGCCCTCGAAATAGGGCGGGTTCTGCACGTAGGTCGAGCCGGGCGGCCAGGAATAGGTGAGGCCGGGCTCGAAGGTGACTTGTCTCCAGTTGGCATCGCCCGAGAACACGTCGGCATAGCGGGTCTTGAACAGCTCGCTCGTGATCGTGCGGTCGATGAACTCCTGCACTTCCGCGGAGGAAGGCCAGATGTCCTTGAGGTACACCGGCTGTCCGTCAGAGCCCGTGCCGAGGGGATCGTTGACGAGGTCCACCAGCATGGAACCGGCGAGCGCATAGGCCACGACGAGCGGGGGCGAGGCGAGGTAGTTGGCGCGCACGTCCGGGTTCACGCGGCCCTCGAAGTTGCGGTTGCCGGAGAGCACCGACACGGCGACGAGGTCGTTGTCGTTGATCGCCTTCGAGATGTTTTCCGGCAGCGGACCGGAATTGCCGATGCAGGTGGTGCAGCCGAAGCCGACGAGGTTGAAGCCGAGCGCATCGAGGTCGCCCTGCAGGCCGGCCTTCTTGAAGTATTCCTCGACGATCTGCGATCCGGGCGCGAGCGAAGTCTTCACCCACGGCTTGGAGGTCAGGCCCTTCTTCACCGCATTGCGGGCGAGAAGACCTGCGCCGATCATTACGCTCGGGTTCGAGGTGTTGGTGCACGACGTGATCGCCGCGATCACCACGTCGCCGTGGCCGAGATCGTAATTGGCGCCGTCGACCTTCACGCGCTTGCCGATCTCGCCTGCTTTACGGAACTCCTTCTCCATGGCGCCGAGGAACTCGGGCTTGGAGGTGTCGAGCTTCACGCGGTCCTGCGGGCGCTTCGGGCCGGCGAGCGAGGGAACCACGTCGTTCAGATCGAGCTCGAGGGTGTCGGTGAAGACCGGGTCCGGCGTCTCGGCGGTGCGCCACATGCCCTGCGCCTTGGCATAGGCCTCGACGAGAGCGACGCGCTCGTCGGTGCGGCTCGTGGTGCGCAGGTAGTCGATGGTCTTGCTGTCGATCGGGAAGAAGCCGCAGGTCGCGCCGTATTCGGGCGCCATGTTGCCGATGGTGGAGCGGTCGGCCACCGACATGTCGTTGAGGCCGGGGCCGTAGAATTCCACGAACTTGCCGACCACGCCCTTCTTGCGCAGCATCTGGGTGACGGTGAGCACGAGATCGGTGGCTGTCACGCCTTCCTTCAGCTTGCCCGTGAGCTTGAAGCCGATCACCTCGGGGATGAGCATGGAGACCGGCTGGCCGAGCATGGCGGCCTCAGCCTCGATGCCGCCCACGCCCCAGCCGAGAACGGCGAGACCGTTGACCATGGTGGTGTGCGAATCAGTGCCGACCAGGGTGTCCGGATAGGCGGTTTCCTCGCCGGTCGCCGTGTCCTTGCGGGTCCACACGGTCTGAGACAGGAACTCCAGGTTGACCTGGTGGCAGATGCCGGTGCCGGGGGGCACGACGGAAAAGTTCTCGAACGCGGTCTGGCCCCATTTGAGGAAGCGGTAGCGCTCGCCGTTGCGCTGGTATTCCAGCTCCACGTTGCGGTCGAAGGCCTTCGGCGTGCCGAACTCGTCGACGATCACCGAGTGGTCGATGACGAGATCGACGGGCACGAGCGGGTTGATCTTGCGCGGGTCGCCGCCGAGGCTCTTCATGGCGTCGCGCATGGCGGCGAGATCCACCACCGCCGGAACGCCGGTGAAGTCCTGCATCAGGACGCGGGCGGGGCGATAGGCGATTTCCTTCTCGTCCTTGCCCTTGTTGTCGAGCCAGGCGGCGACGGCCTCGATATCGGTCTTGGTGACCGTGCGGCCGTCCTCGTAGCGCAGGAGGTTCTCGAGCAGCACCTTCATGGCGAAGGGCAGCTTGGAGGCGCCTTTCAGGCCGTTCTTCTCGGCCTCGACGAGGGAGTAATAGGTATAGGACTTGTCGCCGACCTTAAGAGTCTGGCGGGCATTGAAGCTGTTGTTGAGCGTCACGGCGAATCCTCGCGTGCATTTGGGTTACGAACAGTTTGTTCGGCCGAAAGCGCGATAAGCGCGCGCCGCTCCGGGGGTGCCCGGACAGGGGGTAAGCGCGCGAGACGGATTGGACGCCTTGGCGCGCGGCGCAGCCGAGGGTGCTATAGATCATTTCGAACCATCCCGCTACACGGATTAGAACCATTCCGGGGTGCAATCAGGGCAGGGGTCTTAAGGGTTTGCGTCTCAGCGTTAACAATTTGGCCTGTACCCGGGGAGAACGCCGCATCTTCGAAGGCGTTTCCTTCGACCTCGCGCCGGGCGAGGCCCTGGTGATCACCGGCCGCAACGGGGCCGGCAAATCCTCCCTGCTCGACATCCTGGCCGGGCGCCTGCATCCCGCCGCGGGAGCGATTCGCCTGGAGGGTGCCGGCGAGCGGATTCTGCCCGAATGCCTGCATTATGTCGGGCACAGGGATGCCCTCAAATCGGCGCTCACGGCGGAGGAAAACCTCGCCTTCGCCCGCGATTTTCTTGGGAGCCCGGCGCTCACCCCGCGGGAGGCTCTCGATGCTGTGGGCCTCGCCCATGCCGCCCGGCTCCCCGTCGCCTACCTCTCCGCCGGGCAGCGCCGGCGGGTGGCGCTCGCCCGCCTGCTCGTCGCCCACAGGCCGCTCTGGCTCCTCGACGAGCCGACCTCGGCGCTGGATACCTCCTCGCAGGAGACGTTGCGCCTGATTCTCGAAAGTCACCGGGAAAGCGGAGGGATGATTGCCGCTACGACCCATTCGCCTTTGTTCCTGAAGGACGCGAAGGAGATCAAGATCGATCGCATCCCTAACCCTCCCCCCTCCGCGGGGGAGGGTGCCGAGCGGAGCGAGGCGGGAGAGGGGGCGTCATCGTCGTCGTCCTTCCCCTCTCCCGGCCCTCCGGGCCACCCTCTCCCGCAGAGGGGAGAGGGATAATGCTCAGATCCTTCACCGCCCTCCTGATCCGCGACCTCAAGCTCGCCGCCCGCGTCGGCGGCTCGGGGGTGATGGGGCTGATCTTCTTCCTGATGATCGTCACGCTGATCCCCTTCGCCCTCGGGCCGGATCTCAACCTGCTCTCGCGCATCGGCCCGGCAATCCTCTGGATCGCGGCCCTGCTCGCGACCCTGATCGGCCTCGACCGCCTGTTCCAGGCCGATCAGGAGGACGGGTCCCTCGACCTCCTGCGCCTCTCGCATGCTCCGCTGGAGATCGTGGTTCTGGCCAAGGTCCTGGCCTATTGGCTGGTGACGGGCCTGCCGCTCGCCATCGCAGCGCCCTTCCTCGGCCTTCTCGTGGCGCTCTCGCCGGAAGGCATGCTGGCCATGGTGGCGACCCTTCTGGTCGGCACGCCGGCTCTCACCTTCATCGGCGCGGTCGGAGCGGCGCTGACCTCGTCGCTCAGGCGCGGCGGACTGATTCTCGCGATCCTCGTCCTGCCCTTCATGATCCCGACCCTGATCTTCGGGGTCTCGGCCGCCAATGCGGCGCTCGGCGGCACGATCCCGTTCATGACGCCCTTCCTGGTGCTGGTCGCCCTGTCGCTGATCGCGGCGGTCGTCGGCACGGTGGGGGCGGCGGCGGCGCTCAGGTCAGGGGAGTAGCAGGCCGATGAGGGAGCGTCTCGTCCTGCGCCTGCGCCGTTCCCTGACCGCTCCAGTCCCGAAGCCTGCCTGGCCTGCCGGGATCCGGCTCGCGCCGTTCGAGCCCGACCGGCATGCGCAACGGGTCCATGCCCTGCTTGTGGAGGCCTATGCCCGAGGCGGCGGCTATGTCGAACCCTTCGCGATCTGGTGGCCGAGCCTGCGCGACGATTCTGAATACGATCCGGCGCTGGTTTTCATGGCAGCGAACGAACAGGACGAGATCGTCGGCGTGGCGCAATGCTGGACGAGCGCCTTCGTGAAGGATCTCGCCGTCGTCCCCGCCATGCGCCGTCAGGGGCTGGGTTCGGCCCTGCTGAGCCATGTCCTCGGTAACTTTGCCGACAGAGGTTTTTCTCACGTCGATCTGAAGGTGGAGGCGGACAACCCGTCAGGCGCGCTTCGTCTCTATCGGTCGTTGGGTTTCGAGACGGTCGAGTCGTATCGTCTGGCCTAGAGCCGGAAACAGCTCCATTGCGCGGCGCCAATTCTCTGACTAAAGTCAGAGAATGACCGAGCGCCAGATCGAGCAGGTTCGCCGCTTCAACCGCATCGTCACGCAGCATGTGGGTGCGCTGGAGGACAGCTATCTCCGGCGCGGCCGACCCCTGGGACAGGCGCGGCTTCTGCACGAAATCGGACCAGAGGGCATTGAGGTGAGGGCCTTGCGCGACAGGCTCAAACTGGATTCGGGCTATGTCAGCCGTCTGCTTCGCGCGCTCGAAACACAGGGGCTCGTCGAGGTGCGGAGCGGGAAGGGTGATGGCCGCGTCCGCAAGGCTTTCCTGACACCAAAGGGCCGCTCCGAGCGGGCAACCTACGATACCCTGTCCGACGAGCTGGCCGCGTCCTTCCTCGCGCCCCTCGATCCCGCGCAGCGCGACCGCCTCGTCGCGGCCATGGCCGAGGTCGAATGCCTGCTGCGGGCGGGCGAGGTGGAATTGCGCTTCGAGGCCGCGGACAGCGCGGCGGCGCAATCCTGTCTGGAGCGGTATTTCGGCGAGCTCGCTCAGCGTTTCGAACTCGGCTTCGACCCCGCCAGGAGCAATTCCGCCAGCGTCGCGGAAATGACGCCTCCTGCGGGTTTCTTCATCGTGGCCTGGCTCGACGGCGAACCTGTCGGATGCGGTGCGCTCAAACTCGCGGACGCCATCACGGGCGAGATCAAGCGGATGTGGACCTCACCCTCCGCCCGCGGCCTCGGGATCGCGCGAAAGGTGCTGCGGGCGCTCGAGGACAAGGCACGCGAAACAGGCCTCGCGCGGCTGCATCTGGAAACCAACCGCACCCTGAGCGAGGCCCAGGCGCTGTATCGCCGGGAAGGCTATGCGGAGGTCGCAGCTTTCAACAGCGAGCCCTACGCGCATCACTGGTTCGAAAAGCGGCTTTGAGCGCGGCTAGGCTAGGCCGAACGCCGCATCGAACCCTTCCGCGCCTTCGCAGGTGAAGGTGAGCACGCGGCCGGCATCGCGCCGGATCCATTTTCGCTCGATCATCCGGTCGAGGATCGCGGCGCCCAAAGCGCCGCCGAGATGGCTGTGGCGTTCGCTCCAGTCGAGGCAGGCGCGGCAGAGAGGGCGGCGGCCCTTGTCCAGCCTCGCGAGATCGATGCCGAAATCGCCGAAGAAGGCGCGGCCCTTGTTCGTGAGTGCGAGATCTTGGCCGCCCTCGATGAGGCCCTGACGCTCGGCGCCCTGCAGCAGCGCGACGCCGCGCTCGCCGGCAAGATGATCGTAGCAGACGCGCGCAGATCGGAGCGCCGCATCCTTCGGGCCGGTTCTGACGCGGGTCGCTCCGGTGCGCTGGGCGAGGCCCATCAGGGCCTCAAGCACCTGCGCCACGTCCGGGCCGGAGAGCCGGAAATAGCGGTGCCGCCCTTGCTTTTCCGCGACGAGGAGGTTCGCCGCATCGAGCTTGGCGAGATGCCCGCTCGCCGTCTGGAGCGTGACGCCGGCCGCCTGGGCGAGCTCGCTCACGGTGAGCGCCCGCCCGTCCATGAGAGCGGTGAGGATATTGGCCCGGGCCGGATCGCCGAGAAGCGCGGCCACGGAGGCGATGACGGGACCTTCTTTCATACTTCGATCATAGCCGAAGCATGGATGTCGGGCAATCGGCTAATCTGCCTGGCATCGACGCAACAGGACACGATTCGATGATCACCTGCTTCATCCGCTACGAGATCGACCCGTTCAAGGTCGAGGCTTTCAACGAATATGCCCGCAACTGGGGCCAGGCCATTCCGCGCTGCGGCGCCGATCTGATCGGCTACTACGCTCCGCACGAGGGCTCGGCCACGACCGCTTACGGAGTCTACAACATCGGGTCTCTGGCCGCATACGAGTCCTACCGCGCCCGCCTGAAGGACGACCCGATAGGGCGCGCGAACTACGAATTTGCTAAACAGGAAAAATTCATCCGCCGGGAGGACCGGATCTTCCTCCGGCTCGCCTCGGCGCCCCATGCGGAGCTCTTGAAGCCATGATCGCGGTGATCTTCGAAGTCTGGCCGGACGGGGAGGACGGCAAGCGGGATTATCTCGGCCTCGCCGCAGCCTTGCGCTCGGACCTGACGGGCATGGACGGCTTCATCTCCGTCGAGCGCTTTCAGAGCCTGACCGAGCCGGACAAGATGCTGTCGCTGTCGTTCTGGCGCGACGAGGAGGCGGTGCGCGCCTGGCGCAACCTGCCCTCTCACCGCTCGACGCAAGGGGCGGGCCGTGCCGGCATCTTCCGCGATTACCGTCTGCGGGTGGCGGCAGTGATCCGCGATTACGGCCTGAACGAGCGCGCGGAGGCGCCCGACGACAGCCGCGAGGCGCATGAGGGCGTCAAGGCTTCGGAATCTGGCTGATAATTCAATTACCCCACGTCTACCTACCCCACGTCATGGCCGGCCTTGTGCCGGCATGAAAGATCACAACAGACGATATCGACCATCGACGCTGCCCCCTTGAGCTTTTGACCGGGGGGTATCGCCATATGTCCAAGACGAAAGTCCAAAAGCCGATACAGCCGCTTGAGACGGTCCGAGGGTCCCGGCCATCATTCTCCCCGCATCAAGGCCTTAAGCTGATTCCAAAAGCCTGCTCGATGGCGGGCTTGCCGTCCCGCTCGACGCGGTAGATGGCGCGGTAGAGGCCGGGGCGGAAGCCGCCCGCCGGCTGCTTGATGCCGGCAAAGGCCATCCACTGCGCCTTGGCGCGGTCGAGGGGCGGGGCCTTGTTCTGGGCGACCGGCTTGCCGTCGGAGTCGAAAAGGGTGAGCGTCTGCACGTCGCCGCCTTTCAGCCCGATGGCCCGCACATAGGCGACGAGGGCGGGCGAGCGGGTCGTCGGCACCTCCTGCTCCGTCGCGCCGGATTCGATCGCCTCCATCGTCACGGGGCCGCTCGCAAACCCCTTGTTGAGCACGCTGCCGCCCTGATAGGCCAGCGCCCGCTGGAGCGAGGCCTCCCACAGGGACTTGCCGCCGCCGCAGGACTTTTCGGGGGCGCCGTAGGCGAAGGGATCGACCGGCTTGCCGTCCTTGCGCAGGGTGAAATGCAGGTGCGGGAATTCCGTCATGCCGGAGAGCCCGATCCGACCGATCCGGTCGCCCGTCTTGACGATGTCGCCCGGCTTCACCGCGAGGCTGCCCTTGGCCATGTGGCAATACTGCGTCTCCCAGCCATTGCCGTGATCGACCACGGCGCCGTTGCCGCATTCGGTATTGCCGACGCTCTCGCGCCCGCGCCCGGCGATGGAAACGTCCTCGACCCCGTCGCGGACGCGCAAAACCTTGCCGTCTGCAGGCGCGACCACATCGACGCCCGCCTTCTGCGCCGCCATGGTCGGGATCCGGATATCGGTGCCGTTATGGTCGTCGTAGGTGAGGGTGCCGCATTGATAATCGCTCGCTGACGGCGAGGGATCGCGGTCGACATAATGCTGGATGAGGCAGTCGCGCCCGATCTCGCAGGCCACCGGCAGGCGCAGGGAAATGTCCTGCGCTGCAGCGGGACTGGACAGGAGGGCGAGGCCGATGAGGCCGGCAGATCCAAGACGCATGATCGCTCCGCAACAGTGATGCATGGAGTATAGGCCGGTTCGTGAGGCGGATGAAGGGCGGGGCGAATTCGGAGCCACTTCACACCACGTCATCACCGACCTTGTGCCGGTGATCCCGATTGGAAAAGCGTTGTGCCTCATAGCATCGGGATGGCCGGGACAAGCCCGGCCATGACGTCAAGACCTTGCTCCGTCAAGCCACTCAACATCCGCGAGGGGAGATGCGGCCACGCTCCTACGCACATGTCCTGACTGCACGAACGCCCTCGATACCCCTAAAAGCCCCCGATCCTGGCGAAAACGTTACGCGGCTTGCGGCGTTCTCTCCGTTGCAGGCATTTCTCAAGACCGCTACACCGAGCCCATGATCCGAGAGCTTGCCAATCCGACCCGCTTCATGAGCCTCAGCGGCACGCTGCTGCCGTGGCTGGGAGGGCTGGCGGCGCTGCTGATAGTCATCGGGCTCTACATGGTCTGGTTCACCGCGCCCGCCGATTACCAGCAGGGCGAGACGGTCAAAATCATGTACATCCATGTGCCGGCGGCTTGGTTGTCCCTGTTCTTCTACATGACCATGGCGGCCTCGGCGCTCGGGACCCTGGTCTGGCGCCATCCGCTGGCGGACGTGTCGCAGAAGGCGGCCGCCCCCATCGGTGCCGCCTTCACGCTGATCTGCCTCGTCACCGGCTCGCTCTGGGGCAAACCCATGTGGGGCACCTATTGGCAATGGGATGCCAGGCTTACCTCCATGCTCGTGATGCTGCTGATCTATCTCGGCATCCTCGCGCTCTGGCGTGCCATCGAGGAGCCCAACCGCGCCGCCCGCGCCGTGTCGATCCTGACCCTTGTGGGCGCCGTGAACGTGCCGATCGTGAAATTCTCCGTCGATTGGTGGAACACCCTGCACCAGCCGGCCTCGGTCTTCCGCCTCGACGGCCCGACGATCCATGCCTCCATGCTCGTGCCGCTTCTGATCATGGCGCTCGCCTTCACCCTCGTCGGCGTGGCCCTGCATCTCTCCGGCATGCGCACGGAGATCCTGCGCCGCCGGGTGCGCACCCTCACCATCCTCGAGGCCGAGCGCCTCGACGCACAGGCGGCTTGAACCATGTCGCACGGCTTCTTCATCGCGTTCTCCTATATCCTGACGGCTCTCGTCGTCCTCGGACTGATCCTGCGCGCCGTCATCGATCACCGTATCCAGGTGAACGCGCTCGCCGATCTCGAATCGCGCGGCATCGGCCGGAGGTCGCGCCGTGGCTGAGGCTGTCGAGCGCCCACGCTCGCGCCTCCTCTTCCTGCTGCCGGCGCTGGTTTTCATCGCGCTGGTGGTGCTTTTCGGAATGCAGCTGATCTCGGGGAGAAACCCGGCCGAGGTGCCCTCGGTCCTCATCAACAAGCCGGTCCCGGTCTTCAGCCTCGCGCCGCTCGAAGGCCTGCTCGCCAACGGCCGGCCCGTGCCCGGCTTCTCGAACGAGGACCTCAAGGGCCGCGTGACCGTGGTGAACGTCTGGGCCTCCTGGTGCGCCCCCTGCCGCCAGGAGCACCCGCTGCTGGTCGATCTCGCGAAGGATCCGTCGATCCGCGTCGTCGGCATCAACCAGAAGGACAATCCTGACAACGCCCGCCGCTTCCTCGGCACCCTCGGCAATCCGTATGCGGCCGTCGGCACTGACCCGAACGGCCGCGCCTCCATCGATTGGGGCGTCTACGGCGTCCCCGAAACCTTCATCGTCGGTCCCGACGGCACCATCCGCCACAAGCATATCGGGCCGCTGACGCCCGAGAATTTCGGGGCGTTCAAGGAGCGCTTGAGCCAAATCCCGCGCGTTTGAGCCGGTTGATCGCCACGTCGAGCGCCGAGAGGAAGGCTGAGCGGTCCTTTTGTGAAAACGCCTTCGGCCCGCCTGTCACCTCGCCCATGGCGCGCAGGTCCTCCATCAGGTTGCGGGTGGCGAGCGCCATGCCGATGGAAGCTTCGGAAAAGGGCTTTCCGGTGGGGCCGATCACCTCGGCGCCGGCCTTGACGCAGCGGCTCGCCAGCGGAATGTCGGCGGTGATCACGATGGCCCCGCGACAGGCGCGTTCGGCGATCCAGTCGTCGGCGGCGTCGAAGCCGCTGCCGACGATGACGCGCTCGATCAGCGGGTCCTGCGGCACCTGCAGGAAGGCGTTCGAGACCACGAAGACCTTGACCCCGTGGCGGGCGGCGACCCGGTAGATCTCCGGCTTCACCGGGCAGGCATCCGCGTCGACGTAAAGGGTGATCGGCTGGAAGGTCTCGTCCATGGACCATATATCCTTCGGGCGGGGGCGGCTTTCGGCCGACCGGTGGGTCGTGACGGCATCACCGGCCAGCAAGAGCCGTGGCTGCAGAGCCTTAGAGCATTCTTGGGCGAAGTGGACCCGGTTCGCCGCCAAAAATGCGGCAAACCAACGAAGGGAGATGATTCCACGACCGTGGAACCAGCTCCAGATTATCAATCCGGCCGGGAGCCAAAAGAAACCTGTGACCCCTCGATCCCGCATCCGCGCCGCTGTCGGCCTGATCAACAACCTGCGTACCACCCCCGTGCTCAGCGATGCCACGCATCGGCTGATCCGCGAGGCCGATACCGGCGCGCTGCAGCGGGCGGGCATCGCGCGCATCGTCACCGGCGGGCTGCTGCTGCTGGCCGTCGTGATCGCGACCGCCAGCATCGATTTCACCAACCCGATGGCGGTCAAGCAGATCTGGGCCGCGGAGCTGACCCTGGCCCTGTTCGGCATGCTGGGCTGGGTCGGTGCATGGCTTGCCTCGAAGCGGATCGCCATCGAGCAGCTGCCGGTGATCACCGCCCTGCTCGATGCCGTCCTGGTCCTCGGCAATCTGGCCTACAGCCATTGGGGCCTGGGCGTGCCGGGCAGCTTCTATTCGGTCTTTCCGGTCGCCTGGGTGGTGCCGATCACCATGGCTGCCGCCGCGATTCATTATCAGCCCCGTCTGCAGGTCTTCGTCGGCGCCGTCTACGTGGTGGGCCTGTCGCTGCTCGCCTTCGGAAGCGACGTGATGAGCCCGCAGGAGCGGCAGCAGGACCTCGCGGCCATGGGCGCCCTGTTCTCAGCCCAGGCCAACATGGTCCGCATCGTCATGGTCTTCGCGGCCGGCCTGATCCTGATCCTGGTGGCGCGCCAGGGACGGCTGATGCTGGAGCGGGCCGTGCGCGAGACGACCTTGCGCGTCACGCTCACCCGCTACCTGCCGCGCGAGCTCGCGCCCATCCTCACCGACCAGTCCTTCGCGTCCCTGCGTCAGGGTCGGCGCATTCCGGTGACACTGCTCTTCGTCGATATCCGCGCCTCGACCACCTTCGGCGAGACCATGGAACCGGCGCAGCTCGCCGTCTTCATCACCTCCTTCCGCAGGCGTGTCATCCGGGCCGCGTCGCGCCATGGCGGCGTCATCGACAAGTTCACCGGCGACGGAGCGCTGATCCTCTTCGGCGTGCCGGGGGCGCGGGACGGCGACGCACAGCGCGCGCTCGCCTGCGGCCAGACCCTGTTGTCCCTCATCGAGCGCTGGAACGCCAAGCGCGGCTTCAACCCGCCGGTACGGCTCGGCATCGGCATTCACACGGGCGACGTGTTCTGCGGCGTGGTCGGCGACGAGAGCCGGCTCGAATTCACCGTCGTCGGCGAGACCGTCAACATCGCCTCGCGCATCGAGCAGGCGACGAAGGCCGCCGGCTGCGAGCTTCTCGCTTCACAGGAAGCCGTGATGGCGGCGGGCGAGGCGGATCTCTGGTGCGAGGTCGCCTGCGAGCCCCTGCCGGGGGTTACGCGGAAGATGGTGCTGATGAAGCCGGTGGGGTGAAGGTTGATACCACACGCCACGTCATCACCGGCCTTGTGCCGGTGATCCCATTACGAGAGGCGCCGATGTCTCATCGTATCGAGATGGCCGGGACAAGCCCGGCCATGACGTGAGAGGGGTGTTTAAACCTCTCCCGCCTTCTTCACCTCGTGCCGCAGCAGAAGCGGCGTCTGCGCCAGCGCGAAGGCGATGGTCAGCGGCATGATGCCGAAGACCTTGAAACTGACCCAGAAATCCGTGGTCTGCGTGCGCCAGACGATCTCGTTCAGCGCGGCAAGCGCGAAGAAGAACAGCGCCCAGCGCAAGGTCAGCTTGCGCCATCCCTCCTCGTCGAGCTCGAACACGCTGTCGAGCACGATCTGGAGGAGCGGCTTGCGGAAATAGAGGCCGCCGAGCAGCACGAGGCCGAACATGGTGTTCACGATGGTCGGCTTGAGCTTGATGAAGGTCTCGTCCTGCAGGAACAGCGTCAGCCCGCCGAACACCACCACCACGATGCCCGATACCATCGGCATGATCGGCAGCTTGCGGACGAGGAGATAGCTGATGGCAAGCGCGATCACGGTCGCCACGATGAAGATGCCCGTGGCGGCGAAGATGCGATGATCTTCCGCGAAGCCGAAGCGGTCGCCATAGGCGTTGCCGAAGAAGAACAGGGCGAGCGGGCCCAGTTCGAGGACAAGCTTGAGGAGAGGAGGGAGGCGCTTTTCTTCTGTCATGAGGTTGCTTCTAACCCGGCAATGGCTTTCGCGAAATCCCGTGCGGTGAAAGGTTCCAGGTCCTCGACCCCCTCACCGACGCCGATGAAATGCACCGGCAGGCCGAATTTGGCAGCCAGTGCCACCAGGATGCCGCCCCGCGCCGTGCCGTCGAGCTTGGTCATCACGAGGCCCGTGACGCCCGCAACCTTCTGGAACAGCTCGACCTGGCTGATGGCGTTCTGGCCCACCGTCGCGTCGAGGACGAGAAGCGTGGCATGCGGCGCGCTCGGATCGAATTTCTTCACCACGCGCACGATCTTCTCGAGCTCGGCCATGAGGCCGGCCTTGTTCTGCAGGCGCCCAGCGGTGTCGATGAGGAGCACGTCGGAGCCGTTCGCCTTCGCTTCCTCAAGCGCATCGTAGGCGAGGCCGGCCGCGTCGGCGCCCTGTGCGCGGGCCAGCACCGGCGCGCCGACCCGCTCGCCCCACACCTTCAGCTGCTCGATGGCCGCGGCGCGAAACGTGTCGCCGGCGGCGAGCATCACCCTCAGACCTTGGCTCCGGAATTTTTGGGCAAGCTTGCCGATGGTCGTGGTCTTGCCCGCCCCGTTCACACCGATCATCAGGATCACGAAAGGCTTTTTCGTCCTGTCGACGGAAAGTGCCTGGGCGACGGGCTGGAGCGCCTTTTCCACCTCGCCGGCGAGGATCGCCTTCACCTCCTGCGGCGAGATCTCCTTGTTGTAGCGTCCGGCGGCGATGGCCTCTGTGATGCGCATGGCGGTGGGTACGCCGAGATCGGCCTGGACCAGTGCATCCTCAAGCTCCTCCAGCGTGGCATCGTCGAGCTTGCGCTTGGTGAAGAGGCCGGTGACGCTGTCCGACAGGGACGACGAGGTGCGGCGCATGCCATCCGTCAGGCGCTGCCACCAGCCCCGGCCCGGGGCCGGCTGCAATTCCCGGGCTGGCGTGGGAAGCACCTCGGCGGGAGCGGGTTCGGGTGCCGGCAGGTCCGCGGCTGCGATGTCCGAGCGCAGGACGGGGCCTGCCTCGGTCGCAATGCTCGGCAGCGGCTCAAGGGGAGCCGTGTTCTCCGGATCGATGCCCTCGACGGGCTGAAGATCGGCGCCGGCCAGTTCCGCCGGCGTCTTGTCCTCCTCCGGCGTATCGGGCGAGGCGGTGGTGACCGTCGAGGGGGCAGCGGTCAGATCGTCGGCGGCATTCGCGGGCGGGGAGGGCAGCGTTTCCGGATGGCCGCCGGCTTCCGGCAGGGCGCCGGGCAGCGGCGTTTCCGGCGCCGGCACGGGAGCCGCAGGAGCTTCCGCCTTGCGCCCGAACAGACGGGAAAGAAATCCGGGCTTGTTCTCGGCCATGGGTCTCGCTGTGCCTTTCAAGAATGAAACGTGCGTGCCTCATAACGCATCATGCGCAAAAGTGGACCCGGTTTTCGGCGCCCCACCATGCGCCCGCATGAAGCTTCAGCATCGGATGGATCCCGAAAGTTGCTTCCACTTTCGGGTCCGATGCTCTAGCCGAGACACCATGAATGCGGAAGAGATAGTGAGCCGATTGCTCTATCGCGATGCCCTGATGCTCGTGATCGACAAGCCCGCCGGGCTGCCGGTGCATCCCGGCCCCAAGGGCGGCGAGACTCTGTTTCATCATTTGGACGCCCTCCGCTTCGGTTTGCCGCGCCGTCCGGAAGCAGCGCACCGTCTCGACAAGGACACCTCCGGCTGCCTCGTGCTCGGCCGCCATCCCAAGGCCATCGCCCGGCTGAACGAGCTTTTCCGCAGGAACGAGGTCGACAAGGTCTATTGGGCGGTGGTCGAAGGCGGGCCGGAAGCCGAGGAGGGCGAGATCGATCTGCCGCTCGCGCCGAAATCGCCCGACCGCGGCTGGTGGATGAAGGTGGATTCCAAGGGCCAGCCCTCGCTGACGCGGTGGCGGGTTCTGGGGCGGAGCCACACCTCCCCCTTGAGGGGGGAGGTCACGCCGGAGGCGCGGGAGGGGGTGGGAAACTCCAAATCTGAGACTGTCTTGCTGCCACCCCACCCCGGAGCGCTGACGCGCTCCGACCTTCCCCCTCAAGGGGAGGGTGAAAAGCGCCTGACCCTCCTCGAACTGCGCCCGATCACCGGCCGCACCCATCAGCTGCGCGTCCATTGCGCTGCCTCGGGCTTTCCGATTCTGGGCGATCCGATCTACGGCACGGCGCCGCGCTTCGGCGGCCCGGGTCTGCATCTGCATGCGCGAAGCATCACCCTCCCGCTCTATCCGAAGAAGCCGCCGATCACCGTGCAGGCGCCTGTGCCGGAGCATATGCGGGAGCGGGTGAAAGCGTGCGGCGTCATCCCGGACGGCGCAGCCGATCCGGGAGCGTTTGCAGAATAGAGCGCGTGTCCCTCCCCCTTGCGGGGAGGGGCAGGGGTGGGGGTCGTGCAGCCGGGTGAGCCCGTCCCGTCACCCCCGCCACGTCATGGCCGGCCTTGTGCCGGCCATCCCGATACGGTGAGGCTCAGCGCTTTTCTCAATCGAGATCACCGGCACTGGTCCCCGGATCAAGTCCGGGGAGGTGATGACGTCGAGAGAGCGTAAAAAGCGCAGCACTCCGAGTTTCCGACCCCGTCCTGTATCTCTCCGCAAGGGGGAAGGGAAGAAACGCGCTGCCTCCTCGCGCTGAGATGATCCGCCAAATTAGGCCGCGAGCAATTCCTTGCCGTCGTGCCCCGCGATGGTGGCGGGCACGATCTCGCCCGGGGTCACGGGCTTGTCGAAACGCACCAGCGTGAAGCCTTCCGTGCGGCCGAGCCGGTTCGACTCGATCAAAACGTTGCGGCGCGCGCCGATCTCTTCGCCGAGATGCTTGAGCAGGGCGGCCTCGCCCTTTGCGCGCAATCGTCTCGCACGATCCTTCACCACGTCGCGGGCCACCTGCGGCATGCGTGCGGCCGGGGTGCCGGGGCGGGGCGAGAAGGGGAAGACGTGGAGATGCGTCAGGCCGCATTCCTCGACGATGGCGAGGGAGCGGGAAAACATCTCCTCCGTCTCCGTCGGAAAGCCCGCGATGATATCGGCGCCGAAGACCATGTCGGGGCGAAGGCGCTTCACCTGGTTGCAGAACGCAATCGCATCGCCTCGCAGATGGCGCCGCTTCATGCGTTTCAAAACCATGTCGTCGCCGGCCTGCAGCGAGAGATGCAGATGCGGCATCAGGCGCGACTCGCTGGCGATGACGTCGAGAAGATCGTTGTCCGCCTCGACGGAATCGATGGAGGAGATGCGCAGGCGTTCCAGTTCCGGCACGTGGCGCAGGAGGCTTTTCACCATGGCGCCGAGCGTCGGCTCGCCGGGCAGGTCCTTGCCGTAGCTCGTGATGTCGACGCCGGTGAGCACCACCTCGCGCGAGCCGTGCTCCACCAGGGTCCGCACCTGATCCACCACCGCGCCCATGGGCACGGAGCGGGAATTGCCGCGGCCGTAGGGAATGATGCAGAAGGTGCAGCGATGGTCGCAGCCGTTCTGCACCTGCACGAAGGCGCGGGTGCGCCCGCGCATGCCGTCGATGAGATGCACGGCGGTTTCCTTCACCGCCATGATGTCGTTGACGAGAACCTTCTCGCTCGTGCCGACGCCGAAGTCGCGCATCCCGGCCCAGGTCTCGGCCTTCATCTTCTCGTGGTTGCCGACGACTTGAGAGACCTCCGGCATCGCCGCGAAGGTCTCCGGCTCGACCTGTGCGGCGCAGCCGGTCACGATGATGCGGGCATCGGGCTTCTCGCGGGCGAGCTTGCGGATCGACTGGCGCGCCTGGCGCGTCGCCTCGGCGGTCACGGCGCAGGTGTTGACGATCACCACCTCGCCCAAGCCCGCTTCCTGCGCGTGGCGCTGCATCGCCTCCGACTCGTATGTGTTGAGCCGGCAGCCGAAGGTGACGACCTCAACCGCCATCACGCCACCTCGGTGAACAGGGCAGGCGAGAAAATGCCCTCGTGCTCCAGCTCGGTCGGGCCGGTCATGAGCACGTGGCCGTCGCTCTCGCGCCATTCGATGACGAGATCGCCGCCGGGCAGCGTCACCACCGCCTTGCGGCCGGTCAGGCCCTTGCGCGCGGCCGCGACGAGGGTGGCGCAGGCGGCGGAGCCGCAGGCGCGGGTCGCGCCGGCGCCGCGTTCCCAGACGCGCAGCACGATGTGGTCCGAGCTTGCCACTTGAGCGAACGAGATGTTGGCGCGCTCCGGCAGGGCCTGATCGTGCTCGAAGACCGGGCCGATCTTGGCGAGATCGTAGGCGAGCGCGTTTTCTACCCAGAAGATCACGTGCGGGTTGCCCATGCTCACCGCCGAGGGGGTCTTGAGCTCGGGCGCCTCGGGCAGCGACGTGTCGAGGGCGATGGTGCGGGTGTCCGGATAAGGATCGCGCAAGGGTATCGCGTTCCACTCAAGCCGCGGCGGGCCCATATCGACGGTGAAAACCTTGTCCGAAACGCGCTCGACCGGCAGCAGCCCGGCCTTGGTCTCGAGCACGAGGTCGCCCGCGACCGGGCGGCTCATGACCGGATCGGCCGTCATCGCCCAGGCGACGCAGCGGGTGCCGTTGCCGCAGGCGCCCGATTCCGAGCCGTCCGTGTTGTAGATCAGCATATAGGCATCGGTGCCGGGAGTGACCGGATCGTGCAGGACCATGAGCTGGTCGAAGCGCGAGCGCGGGTCGGACGCGATGGCGCGCGCTTCCGCCGCACTCACGCGATGGCTCGAGCCGCGCAGGTCGAGCACCGTGATCTCGTTGCCGAGACCGTTCATTTTCAGGAAGCGGCTGTTCGAAAGGGTGTTCATGGGGCCGTATATGGCTCAAAACGCCGAAAATCGCGAGGGGGGTCGCGACACTCCGTGAGCCTGATGGTCGCCAAGCCCCAGTATCTCGCCTTAAAGACGTCGCGCCGCCGCCCCCGGATGCTCTCGCCGCTGCCAAGAAAGCCTCCTATGGTGCAGCACATTATCCCTCCTGATTCGGGTCAAGGCGTCCTTCCCATGCGGCTGCGCTCTTCTGGTGTCCTCCTCGTTCTCGCCCTCTGCTCGAGCGTCGCCCTCGCGCAGACGCCCCCAGCCGCCTCTCCGCCACCCGCTGCTCCCGCCGCGCCGGCGGCCCCCGCTCCCGCTGAACCTCCGGCGGCCCCGCAGACGCAATCCGCTCCGAGCCCTGCTCCGGCCAATCCGCAGACATCCGCCCCGGCCACGCCTGCTCCTGCAGCCCCCGCGCCGGTGCAGCAGGCCGATCGTACGACCCTCTTCCCCGGTCCGAGCGATCCGACCGGGGTGGAAGAGGGTGTGCTGCTCTCCAAGCCCACTCTTGTGTTCTCGGGCACCAGCACCTGGGACGAGGCCTTCGACAACCTGAAGAACGCCTTCACCAAGATCGCGGGCGAGATGAAGAAGGCCGGGATCGCGCCGGCCGGCCGGCCGCTGACGATCTTCGTCGATACCGACGACAACGGCTTCAAATACGAGGCCATGGTGCCGATCGCGAAGGTGCCCGAGGGCAAGACCGAGCTCACCCCCGAGATCAAGTTCGGCCGCACGCCGGAGGGCAAGTCCTTCCGCTTCGTGCACAAGGACGCCTATGACGAGATCGACGGCACCTACGAGACGATCACGGCCTATCTCGACATCAAGGAGATCGTCGCCAAGGACGCCTTCATCGAGGAATACGTGAGCGAGTTCACGGATTCGCAGGACACCAATTTCGAGGTGAACATCTACGTTCAGCCGAAAGAATGATCGCGCTCTTCGACCTCGACGGGACGCTCACGGACCCGAAAGCGGGCATCACGCGCTCGACCCAATACGCCCTTGAGAGGCTGGGGCGGCCCGTGCCGGAGGCGGATGCGCTGACCTGGATGATCGGTCCGCCCCTGATCGCCAGCTTCACGAAGCTGTTGCGTGAGCCGGCGGAGGCAGCGGAGGCCGTGCGCCTCTACCGGGAACGCTACAGCGATGTCGGCATGTTCGAGAACGAGGTCTATCCCGGCATCCCGGGCTTGCTGCAGAACCTGCAGGAGAAGGGCGTCCGCCTCTATGTCGCGACGTCGAAGCTCCAGGTCTTCGCACGGCGGATCCTCGATCATTTCGAGCTGTCGCGCTTTTTCATCGAGATCTACGGCTCGGAGCTCGACAACCGGAATGCCGACAAGCGCGATCTCATACGGCATGTTCTCGCTCAAGAGCGCTTCGATCCGGCGCATGCCGTGATGATCGGCGACCGGGAGCACGATGCCATCGGTGCGAAGGCCAACGGCATCGCGTCCATCGGCGTCACCTGGGGCTACGGCTCCCGGCAGGAGCTGCTGGATGCGGGCGCGGCCCGCCTCGTCGACGATCCGCACGGGCTGGAGGAGGCGATCCTCACGCTGACGGCGTCCACGTCTCGCCCGGCCGCAACGGCCTGAACCGGCTCCCCGGAATCTCGGCCGCTTCAAGCGCCGCCGCCAGTTCCTGCGGCGGCTCGTCGACGCCCTCGTTGGTGAGCCGGAACGTGCCCCAATGGTGGCCGAGCGCCTGCTCCGCCTCGACGATGCGCAGCACCTTCACCGCATCCTCCGGGTTCATGTGCTGCGGTTCCATGAACCAGCGCGGCTCATAGGCGCCGATGGGCAGATGGGCGACACGTGGCTTGCCGAAGCGCTCGCGCATTCCGTGAAAGATTTTTCCGTCGCCGAAGCCGGTATCGCCGATATGGTAGATCGTGCCCGCCGGCGTGGTGAGCACATAGGCGCACCAGAGCGCCATGCGCCGGTCGTTGATGCCCCGCGCCGACCAGTGATAGGCGGGCTCCACATGGGCCGTGACGCCGCGTCCCAGGTCGAAGGAGCCGCCCCAGTCCCGCGTCTCGACCGGGATTTCGGGATGCTCGGCCCGGATCACCGCATCGTTGCCGAGGGGTGCTACGATCTTTGGGCGATGCTTCTGCCAGAGCCTTCCCAAGGTCTCGGTGTCGAGATGGTCGTAATGGTTGTGGGTGATCAGCACCGCGTGGATCGGCGGCAGGTCCTCGAAGGCGATGCCGGGCGGATTGACCCGCTTGGGGCCGGCGAAGGAGACCGGGCTCGCCCGCTCGGAAAAGACCGGATCGGTGAGGATGTTGAGCCCCGCCACCTGGATCAGGAACGAGGCATGGCCGATCAGCGCCGAGCGCAGGCCCTCGACCGCAGCCGGCGGCTTGTCCCGGAACGGGCTCAAAAAGGTCTCCGGCCAGTCCTTGCGCCCGCCGCCGAGCTGCCAGCGGGCCAGCTCCAGAAACCCCTTGTCCTGCGGCTGCCCCGGAGAAAAGAAGCGCACCCCGTCGAAATGATCCGTGACCGGGCCTTCGTAATAGCGGTTCCTCGCCCGGGCGGCGGTCATCCAGCCGAGAGCGCCCGTGGCGGCGAGAACGGGAAGGCCGAGGGCTTTGAGAAGGGTGCGGCGGTTCATCAGGGCATCATCTGTGGTGAAGCTTTAAGCGTGGGGATGCGGGTGCGGATACGCAAGACTTCGTAGGGTCATCCTGGACAGCGAAAGCCGATCCGGGATCGGGCACAGAATAGAGCGCGTGTTTCTCTCCCCTTGCGGGGAGGGGTAGGGTGGGGTGGTATAGCTGGGTGAGAACGTCCCGTCACACGCGCCAGGTCATGGCCGGCCTCGTGCCGGCCATCCCGATACGGTGGAGCTCAGCGCTTTTCTTAATCGAGATCACCGGCACGAGGCCGGTGATGACGTCGAGAGAGTTACAACGCGGGGAGTTCCTGAGATCCTGAGGGATGGAAGAAGGCCGCATAAGCCTCAAGCCTCTCCGTTTCCGACCCTTTCCTTGACTCCGCCGCCTTTTCCCCTTAAGCGCTGACCGCAAATCTGTAGAGCGAGCCCTTTTGAGCCGCCGACCAGCCCGAGAGGCTGGAGGTCAACGTCCGACAGCGCGATGCGCCCTCGGGCGCGCTTTCATTTGGCTTTGCCCTACGCCGTCATGACCGGGCTTGTCCCGGTCATCCACGCCTTTGCCCTAGGCTTGTAAGACGTGGATGGCCGCATCAAGTGCGGCCATGACGAAAAAGGATGAAACGGATGTCGGACGACGCATTGCGCATCGAGGACGCGGTCAACGAGACCTGCCCGTGGTCGGGAAAGCCGATCGCGGCGGATTCGCTCACCCTTTATCGCGGCGAGGTGGTCGGCTTCTGCAATCCTGGCTGCCGCGACAAGTTCAAGGCGGCGATCGACCAGTTTGAAAAGGCACTTGCGGATCGCGATGTACCCCTCATCGCAAAAGGAATTGAGTGACCATGTTCGAAGGCCTTTCCGACAAGCTTTCCAATATTCTCAACGGGCTGACGCGCCGCGGCGCGCTCACCGAGGAGGATGTCAACGCGGCGCTTCGTGAGGTCCGCCGCGCCCTGCTCGAGGCCGACGTGGCCCTGGAGGTGGTGCGCTCGTTTACGGACAAGGTGCGCTCCCGCGCGGTCGGCGCCGAGGTGGTCAAGTCGGTCTCTCCCGGCCAGCAGGTGGTCAAGATCGTCCATGACCAGCTCGTCGAGATGCTGGGCTCGGATGCGGAGGTGATCAGCCTCAACGCGGTTCCTCCCGTCGGAATCCTCATGGTCGGCCTGCAGGGCTCGGGCAAGACGACAACCACCGCCAAGATCGCCAAGCGCCTGACGGATCGCGACAACCGCCGCGTGCTCATGGCCTCCCTCGACACCCGCCGCCCGGCTGCCATGGAGCAGCTCGCGGTGCTGGGCAAGCAGGTCGGCGTCGATACGCTGCCCATCGTCGCCGGCCAGTCGGCGGTGCAGATCGCGCGGCGCGCCATGGAGGCCGCACGGCTCGGCGGCTACGACGTGGTGATGCTCGACACCGCCGGTCGCGTGACGGTCGACGAGGTGCTGATGGTCGAGGCAGCCGACGTGCGCGCCGCCACCAACCCGCATGAGGTGCTGCTCGTCGCCGATGCGCTCACCGGCCAGGACGCGGTCAACACCGCGCGTGCCTTCGACCAGCGCCTCGGCGTCACCGGCATCGTGCTCACGAGAATGGACGGCGATGCCCGCGGCGGTGCCGCGCTCTCGATGCGCGCCGTGACCGGCAAGCCGATCAAGCTCATCGGTACGGGCGAGAAGGTCGATGCGCTCGAGGAATTCCATCCGAGCCGCGTCGCCAACCGCATCCTCGGCATGGGCGACATCGTCTCGCTGGTCGAGAAGGCGGCGGAGAATTTCGACCAGGCGCAGGCCCAGCGCATGGCCGAGAAGATGCGCAAGGGCAAGTTCGATCTCGAAGACCTGCGCGACCAGCTCGCGCAGATGGAGAAGATCGGCGGCCTCTCCGGCATGATGGGCATGCTGCCCGGCGTCGCGAAGATGAAGTCGCAGCTCGAGAACGCCAATCTCGACGACCGGATCATCAAGCGCCAGCGCGCCATCATCGATTCCATGACGCCCTCCGAGCGCCGCAATCCGGACATCCTCAAGGCCTCGCGCAAGAAGCGCATCGCGGCAGGTGCCGGCGCGAAGGTCGAGGAGATCAACAAGCTTCTCAAGATGCACCGCCAGATGGCCGACGTCATGAAGATGATGGGCGGCGGCAAGGGCAAGGGCATGGCCGGCGCGCTCGGCAAGATGTTCGGCCTCGGCGGAGGGGCAGGAGGCATGGGCGGCATGCCCCAGCCGACGCCGGAGCAGATCGAGGCGCTGCAGAAGCAGATGGGCGGAAAGCTGCCCGACTTCCCCGGCGGCGCCGGCGGTCTTCCGGCCATGCCGAAGGGCACGCCGGGGCTTCCGGGTCTCGGCGGGGCTAAGATCCCGGGTCTTCCCGGAATCGGCGGCTTCCCGTTCGGGAAGAAGAAATAAGGTTTCGAGTTAACCGTCATTCCGGGACCGCGCAGCGGAGCCCGGAATCCATAAACGCCGGCTTCGCACAATGAAGGGTCGTCAGCGGTTATGGACCCCCGCCTTCGCGGGGATGACGGGAGAAGGTTTGATCACAGGACACTAAAAGGAGTATCCCATGTCCCTGAAGATCCGTCTCACCCGTGGTGGTGCGAAGAAGCGTCCCTATTACCGCATCGTCGTTGCCGATTCGCGCTCCCCGCGCGATGGCCGCTTCATCGAGAAGGTCGGCACCTACGACCCGATGAAGGCCAAGGACGATGCCGGCCGCGTCGTTCTCGATAACGAGAAGATCCAGGCCTGGCTCGCCAAGGGCGCCCAGCCGACCGACCGCGTCCTGCGCTTCCTCGACGCTGCCGGCCTCCTGAAGCGCTCCCCGCGCAGCAACCCGCAGAAGGCCGTTCCGGGCAAGAAGGCCCAGGAGCGCGCCGCCGAGAAGGCCGCCGCGGCTGCCGCCGGCGAAGGCGAGGCTGCGTAAGGCTGATGGTAAGGGGGCGCAACTCATCCTCCCCTAGAGGGGGAGGGTCGATGCTGCGTGAGCAGCAGCGGGGTGGGGTGGAAACACCTCGTTCTCCTACGTCGCGCTCCCACCCCACCCCGGACCTGCGGTCCGACCCTCCCCCTCCAGGGGAGGGTGTCCGCGGCGTTCTGCAAACAAACGATCTCGTCCTCGTCGGCGAGTTCGGTCGCGCCCATGGCCTGAAGGGCGAGGTGCGGCTGAAATCCCATACCGGCGATCCGCGGGCGATCGCCGATTACAAGCCGCTGATCGCATCGAACGGCAAAACCTATTCCCTCAAGAACGTGCGGCCCGCGCCCGGCGGCGCGCCCGATCTGCTCATCGCCGTCGTCGATGGCGTGACGACGCGCGAGGCATCCGAGGCGCTCAACCGCGTCGAGCTCTACGTCGCGCGCGAAAAACTTCCCTCCCCCGACGAGGAGGATGAGTTTCTGCTCGCGGACCTGATCGGTCTGTCCGTCCAGAACGAAGCGGGCGAGACCATCGGCACGGTGGTCGACGTGCCCAATTACGGCGGCGGCGATCTGCTGGAAATCGCGCCTTTGCAGAAAGGCCCGACCGCATTTCTGCCTTTCACCAAGGCCTTCGTGCCGATTGTGGATATCGCCGGCAAACGCATCGTCGCGGCACCTCCGGGCGATCTGTTCGAACAGGCGAAACCCGCCCCCGATTCCGAGGACGAGGCGTGAGCTTTTCCGCCACCATCCTCACCCTCTACCCTGAGATGTTTCCAGGCCCGCTCGGCATATCGCTCGCCGGCGATGCGCTCGCGCGCGGCGTGTGGTCGCTTGAAGCGAAGAACATCCGCGATCACGGCCTTGGCCGTCACCGTACTGTCGACGATACGCCGGCCGGCGGCGGTCCCGGCATGGTGATCCGCTGCGACGTGCTGGCTGCCGCCATCGACGCCAATGTCGCGCAGGACGATCCGCGTCCAAAACTTCTGATGAGCCCGCGCGGCAAGCCGCTGACTCAAAGCCGCGTGCGCGAGTTCGCGGCTGGTCCCGGAATCGTCATCGTCTGCGGCCGCTTCGAGGGCGTGGACGAGCGCGTGATCGAGGCGCGGGGCCTCGAGGAAGTCTCCATCGGCGATTACGTGCTCTCCGGCGGCGAGATGGCGGCGATGATCGTGCTCGATTCCTGCGTGCGTCTGCTCCCCGGCGTCATGGGCAAGGAGGCCTCCGGCACCGAGGAAAGCTTTGAGACGAACCGCCTCGAATATCCGCATTACACCCGGCCCCGCGAATGGGAGGGCCGCCCGATTCCCGACGTGCTGCTCTCCGGCAACCATGCCATGATCGAGCGCTGGCGCCGCGCGGAATCGGAGCGCATCACGCGCGAGCGGCGGCCTGATCTGCTGGAGCGTTGATCCATCAAACTACGCTCTATGGCAAAGGAGACGCGTCGATGGTGCAGGGTTTCGAGCATGTGGGCATGGTCAGCAGCGATCTCGACAGAACCATCGCCTTCTATTGCGGCCTGCTGGGCTTGAAGGAGACCCTGGTCAAGCGCACGGGGGAGGGCGGGCGCATCGCCTTTCTCGAGATCGGCGGCGTCATGCTCGAAATCGTCGAGCCCGCTGCCGGTGCGAAAACGCCGGCGCGCGAGGTGCCGATCACCGAGGCGGGTATCCGTCACATCACGTTCCGCGTCGAGGATGTCGATGCGATCTACGAGAAGCTTCGCGCCGCCGGGGTCGAGTTCACTGTCCCGCCGCGTCAGGCGGTGAATGCGGAGCTCATCCGAAAAGTGGCGTTCTGCAAGGATCCCGACGGCATCGTGGTCGAGTTCCTGGAGCGCCAGCCGTTAGCCTGACGCAGCCTCCGCTCCGAGCTTGGCGCCGAAGATCTTCAGGTACTTCATGCCGGTGTCGCACATCACCGTGACGATGGTCGCGTCCGGGCCGAGCGTCTCGGCAAGGCGCAGGGCCGCGATCACGTTGGCGCCCGTCGACGTGCCGGCGAACAGCCCCTCCTCGCGGGCGAGCCGGAAGGCCATCGCCATCGCCTCGTCCGTCGACACCCGCTCGATCCCGTCGGCGATGCCTTTGTCCCAGAGCGGCACCACATAGCCGGCGCCGATCCCGTCGATCTTGTGCGCACCGGACGGGCCGCCGGAGAGGACGGCGGATTCGGCGGGCTCCACGGCGACGATCGCGATCGATCTCTTCTGCCGTAGGCCCTCCGCGATCCCGCGCAAGGACGCCGCCGTTCCCACGCTCTGGACGAAGCCGTCGATGCGGCCCTCGCTCTGCTGCCAGATCTCGTCGGCCATCCGGTGATAGGCGGAAAGCTGATCGCGGTTCTTCATCTGGTCGGTCCAGAAGGAGCCCTTCGCCTCGGCGATGATGCGGGCCTCTTCGATCATGTCCTTGGTCAGCTTCTCCGTCATGCGGCCGCTCTCGCTCTTCACGATATGCAGCGTCGCGCCGAGGAGCTGCATGTGGTCGAGCTTTTCCTTGGAGAAGGCGTCGGAGGTGACGATGTCGAGAGGATAGCCCTTCACCGCGCAGACCAGCGACAGGGAAACGCCGGTGCTGCCGCCGGTGTATTCCACCACCGACCTGCCGCCTTTCAGGCGCCCGTCGGCTTCCGCCGCCTCGATCATGGCGAGCGCCATCCGGTCCTTCATGCTCCCCGTCGGATTCTCGGTCTCCAGCTTCAGCAGGATGCGGGCGCCGTTGGCGGGGCGGATATGGCGAAGCGGGATCAGCGGCGTATTGCCGATGCGATCGAGGATTGTGCGGGGCTGCTGGGTCATGGGTGCCGTCCAAAAAGGTCGATCCTCGGTAAACCGGGATGGTTCGCTCGTCAGGTCCGGAATCCGGACTTCTCCCGGTTTCGCTGCCATGCTAGCGCTTCCTCCATGGCAGATTACGGTCAATTCTGTTCCGTGGCCCGCGCCCATGAGGCCGTCGGTGGGCGCTGGACCCTTCTCGTGGTGCGCGAGCTTCTCTGCGGCAGCCGTCGCTTCAACGACATCCGCCGCGGCATCCCGCGCATCTCCCGCACCATGCTCTCCGAGCGCCTGCAGGACCTGGTGCATGTCGGAGTCATCACCCGCGTCGAGGGCGAGCACGGCCCGGAATATGCCCTCACCGAGGCCGGCCGGGAACTGATGGGCATCGTCGGGGCTCTCGGCACCTGGGGCCAGCGCTGGCTGCCGCGGCGGGCCGAGACCGAGGATCTCGACCTCGAGCCCATTCTCGTCGACATGGAGCGGCGGGTCCGAGCCGAGGCACTGCCGGGCGAGCCCATGGTCATCCGCTTCGAGATCGAGGGGCAGCGCCAGCCGCGCTTCCTGCTGTTGAAGGAAGCCGACGTCTCGCTCTGTGGCCGCAATCCGGGCTTTCCCGAGCCGCTCTGCGTGCGCGGCTCTCTTTCTGCCCTGGCCGCCTGGTGGCGGGGCGACGTGAGCTTTGCCGAGGCGCAGCGGATGGGCATCTCGGTGGATGGGCCTAAGGCTCTGGCGCGGGCGTTTCCGGACTGGTTCGAGCGGTATTTGTTCGCGGAGGTGGGGCAGGCCTCACGAAAGTCAGCGATCTAAGGGCACCGGTCCCTGTTTCGTCATGGCCGGGCTTGTCCCGGCCACCCACGTCTTTGCACCGCTGTGGTTCCCAAGACGGTGGGTCCCCGGGATGATCCCCGGATCAAGTCCGGGGACGGGGATGACGTTGCGGGTGGGTTGACAGGCGGCTTGCAGGCTCGACAACCCCCCGAAACTGCTGTATAGGCGCGGCCTCAACTTAAAACAGGACGCCGAAATCCCGCGGGTTTTGAGATCGCTCAGGACCACGCAACGGCAGGAGTATTACGATGAACCTCATTCAGCAGCTCGAGCAGGAGCAGATTGCCAAGCTCGCCAAGACCATTCCCGACTTCCAGCCCGGCGACACCGTGATCGTCAACGTGAAGGTGAAGGAAGGCGAGCGTACCCGCGTCCAGGCCTATGAGGGCGTCTGCATCGCCCGCTCCGGTGCCGGCCTGCACGAGAGCTTCACCGTCCGCAAGATCTCCTACGGCGAAGGCGTCGAGCGCGTGTTCCCGATCTATTCGCCGAACGTCGATTCCATCAAGGTCGTGCGCCGCGGTGCGGTGCGTCGCGCCAAGCTCTATTACCTGCGCGACCGTCGCGGCAAGTCGGCCCGTATCGCCGAGCGCGCCGAGAAGAAGACCGGGACCCCGGCTGCTGCCGAGTAAGGCTCTCGTCTCGATCGTCAGAATTTTCGAAGGCGCGGCTCAACCCGCGCCTTTTTGCTGAACGGACGAGCCGATCGCGACAAAAATATAATTGCGCGAGGTCGCGCGTCTGCTATGCGATCGTTTCAAGGCGGTGTGCGCTCAGGACATCTTCCCGTGCCTGCGCGCTGCCGCTAAAAACGCCAAACCATTTATTTTCGACTGCTGGAAGAGACCCATGGCCAAAGCCCGCACCCTCTATGACAAGATCTGGGACGACCACGTCGTCGATCAGCAGGATGACGGGACGTGCCTTCTCTACATCGATCGCCACCTCGTCCATGAGGTCACGAGCCCGCAGGCCTTCGAAGGCCTGCGCATGACCGGCCGCCAGGTGCGCCAGCCGGGCAAGACGCTGGCCGTGGTCGACCACAACGTGCCGACCACCGACCGCTCGCACGGCATCGAGGATCCCGAAGCCGCCACCCAGGTCGCGGCTCTCGCCCAGAACGCCAAGGAATTCGGCGTCGAGTACTTCAACGAGCTCGACACCCGCCAGGGCATCGTCCACGTGGTCGGTCCGGAGCAGGGCTTCACGCTGCCGGGCATGACAATCGTCTGCGGCGACAGCCACACCTCGACCCACGGCGCCTTCGGCTCGCTCGCTCACGGCATCGGCACCTCGGAGGTCGAGCATGTGCTCGCCACCCAGACGCTGATCCAGAAGAAGGCCAAGAACATGCGCGTGACCGTGGACGGGCAATTGCCCGCCGGCGTCACGGCGAAGGACATCATCCTCGCCATCATCGGCGAGATCGGCACCGCCGGCGGCACCGGCCACGTGATCGAATATGCGGGCGAGGCTATCCGCTCGCTGTCGATGGAAGGCCGCATGACGATCTGCAATATGTCGATCGAGGGCGGTGCCCGCGCCGGCATGGTGGCCCCGGACGAGAAGACCTATGCCTATCTGAAAGGCCGTCCCAAGGCGCCGCAGGGCGAGGCTTGGGATGCGGCCGTGCGCTATTGGGAATCCTTACGCACCGACGAGGGCGCCTTCTTCGACACCGAGATTCGGTTGGACGCAGCCAATCTGCCGCCCATCGTCACCTGGGGTACGAGCCCTGAGGACGTGGTCTCGATCGCCGGCGTGGTGCCGAATCCGGATGACATCCAGGACGAGAACAAGCGCCGCTCCAAGTGGCGCGCGCTGGAATATATGGGCCTGACCCCCGGCACCAAGATCACCGACATCGCGCTCGACCGCGTCTTCATCGGCTCCTGCACCAACGGCCGTATCGAGGATCTGCGCGAAGTGGCCAAGGTGGTCGAGGGCAAGCGGGTGGCGGCGAGCGTCAACGCCATGATCGTGCCCGGATCCGGCATCGTGAAGATGCAGGCCGAGGCCGAGGGCCTCGACAAGATCTTCAAGGAAGCCGGCTTCGACTGGCGCGAGCCCGGCTGCTCCATGTGCCTTGCCATGAATGCCGACCGCCTCGCACCACACGAGCGCTGCGCCTCGACCTCGAACCGCAACTTCGAGGGCCGCCAGGGCTTCAAGGGACGCACCCATCTCGTCTCGCCGGCCATGGCGGCGGCGGCAGCAATTGCCGGCCGCTTCGTGGACATTCGCTCGTTTTGATATAATATCCGGCCATGATGAAATGTTCATGGCCGATTTTCTCTCTGATGTTCGCAGTCCTGCTGTCGGCAGGCCATCCTGCCCTCGCGCAGAAACGAGATGCCGCCGGTCGGCAGCCTCCATCGGATTGTTTCTGGAAGCAGCATCAGTTCACGAGAACCCTCGGTACGCTGCGGAAATATCCGGATGCAGAACTGCGTTTTGCGCTTGCCAATAAAGCGGGTGAAAAGCCCGACTACCCGGTGTGCTACAACAGGCGCGAGCAGCTGAGGCGAGATATTCAGATCGATCAGTGGCGCCGAAACGAAGCTCCGGAATGCCTCAATTATTTTCGTAACAAAGAGGCGCAAGACGCTAAAGAGTGGAAGGCGTTGGGCCTGCCGCCAAATCGCACGCTTCAACAGCGGATGACCGAATACAACGAGACCTGCCAACAGACGGCCGGGCCACTCTGACAAGCAATGAAAGGCCGTGAACTACACGAGTCACGGCCTTTTCATGATCAGTTCTCTAAAAAATCAGTCCACATAGACCCGACGGCCGGCGACGACCGAGCGGCAGCGCTCGACGGGGCGGCGAACGACGACGCCGTTGCGACGGACGCGCTCTTCCATCACCGTGCGGCAGACGGTGCGGGTCCGGGCCGGGCGCACCACGCGGCGCTCGACGATGCGCTCGCGGTAGCGAGGCGCGTAATGCCGCTCCTGCGAGACGCGGACGCCTGAGGGACCGAATCGCACGTCCACACCCTGAGCCGACGCCGCATTGGCACTGAGAACCACCAGCCCGGCCGCAGCCAGGATACCGAACACCTTACGCATTGTTACCTCGTTAAACTTTCACTATCCGGGGCTGTTAACGGCGCAGGGAGGAAGGCGTTCCGTTGCGAAGCGGCTTTCGAATGTTCATGCTTAAGGGACGATGAAGAGCGAGGAGGGATCCATGAGCGACCGGGACAGGGAAACCCGCGAGGCCGCCGAGGCCCGCGAAGCGCTGGAGCGCGTCCAGCGGGATACGGAAACTCTCGGCTCCTCGGCGCTTGCGCGGATGGGCCGGCAGGCCGGCGATCATTTCGGGGCCAAGGACGCCGTCGGTGCGGCCGAGGGCGGCGGCACCGATCCGATCGAGCTCTGGGGAAGGCGCATCGGCCGCGCCCTGTCGTTGATCGGCGTCGTCATCCTCACCATCTGGCTTCTGGTCCAGCTGAGGATCCTCTGACGTCATGACATCGATCGCCAATCTCCAGGCCCCCTCCCTCGACGATCTCGAGGCGCTCGCGCGCGATGCCTATGCGCGCCTGCCGGAGGCGTTCCGCCGGCTCTGCGAGGGCGTGGTGATCCGGGTCGAGGATTTTCCCGACGACGAGACGATGGAGGAGATGGGCTGCGAGACGCCCTTCGACCTGCTCGGCCTCTTTCGCGGCATCGGCCTCGCCCAGGGCGGCGCGATGATGCAGACGGGCCAGTTCCCGAACATGGTCTGGCTCTACCGCCGCCCGATCCTCGATTACTGGGCCGAGCACGAGGAGAGCCTCGGATCCATCGTCACCCACGTCCTGGTACACGAGATCGGCCACCATTTCGGCCTCTCCGACGAGGACATGGAGGCGATCGAGGCCGCGGCGGGGTGAGCCTGAGGCTACCATCGCACTCACGCTGCGCCACTTAGTCCTGCTCCACGACAAACCGGCTCGCCGCCCGGCGGCCGCGATCCGTCCCTAGGGAGGAGAGGCTTCATGGCGAAGAATGTGGCGGAACAATTCGTCGAGATCCTCGCCGCTGCAGGCGTAAAGCGCGTCTACGGCATCGTCGGCGACAGCCTCAACGGTCTCACGGACGCTATCCGCCGCCAGGGCGGGATCGAGTGGATCCACGTGCGGCATGAGGAGGTGGCAGCCTTCGCCGCCGGCGCCGAGGCGCATCTGACCGGCGAGCTTGCGGTCTGCGCCGGCAGCTGCGGGCCGGGCAACCTGCATCTCATCAACGGCCTCTTCGATTGCCACCGCTCGCGGGTGCCCGTGCTCGCCATCGCGGCGCATATTCCCTCGCCCGAGATCGGCAGCGGCTATTTCCAGGAGACGCATCCGGAAAATCTGTTTCGGGAATGCAGCCATTACTGCGAACTGATTTCCGCTCCCAGCCAGATGCCGCGCATGCTCGAGACCGCGATCCGCACGGCGAGGGCGAAGGGCGGCGTATCGGTGCTGGTGATCCCCGGCGACGTCGCGCTGCAGCCGGCCGCGGCGCCCGCGACCAAGTTCGAAGGCCTGCTGCCCTCGGCTCCCGTCGTCGCGCCGGCTGCGGAGGATCTCGATCGCCTCGCGTCCCTGCTCAACGAGGGCAAGCGCGTCACGATCCTGTGCGGTTCCGGCTGCGCCGGCGCCCATGACGAGCTGATGGCGCTCGGCGAGCGTCTTCAGGCGCCCATGGTGCATGCGATGCGCGGCAAGGAGCACGTGGAATGGGACAATCCCTACGATGTCGGCATGACCGGGCTGATCGGCTTCTCGTCGGGCTATTACGCCATGTGCGATTGCGACGTGCTGCTGATGCTCGGCACCGACTTCCCCTATCGTCAGTTCTATCCGGACGGCGCCAAGGTGCGCATCGCGCAGGTCGATCTGAGGGGTGAGAATATCGGCCGCCGCGTGCCCGTCGATGTCGGCGTCGTCGGCGATGTGCGTGCGACATTGGCGGCCCTGTCGCCTCTGCTCGTGCAGAAGACAGACGATGCGCATCTCGCCCAGGCGCGGAAGCATTATGCCAAGGCGCGCGAATCCCTCGATGAACTCGCCGAAGGCACACCGGGCAAGCGGCCGATCCATCCGCAGCAGGTGGCCAAAGCGATCAGCGACCGGGCGGCGGAGGATGCGGTGTTCACCTGCGATGTCGGCCTGCCCGTCGTCTGGGCTGCGCGCTATCTCGCCATGAACGGCAAGCGCCGGCTCGTCGGCTCGTTCTGGCATGGCTCGATGGCGAATGCGATGGCGCAGGGGATCGGCGCCCAGGCTGCCTTCCCCGGAAGACAGGTGGTCTCGCTCTCCGGCGACGGCGGCTTCGCAATGCTGATGGGCGATCTCCTCACCCTGTCGCAGCAGAAGCTGCCGGTGAAGATCGTGGTGTTCAACAACGGGACGCTGGGCTTCGTCGAGCTCGAGCAGAAATCCACCGGCTTCCTCGATTTCGGCACCGAGCTGCAGAACCCGAACTTCGCCGGCATGGCCGAGGCCATCGGCATCCGCGGGATCAGGCTCGAGGATCCGGGCGAGGTGGAGGAGGGGATCGCCGCGGCGCTTGCCCATGACGGGCCGGTTCTGGTCGATGCGGTGGTCAACCGCGCGGAGCTCGCCATGCCGCCCTCGGTGACGTTGGACATGGCGAAGGGCTTCACCCTCTACATGGTGAAGGCGATCCTGAGCGGCCGCGGCGATGAGGTCTACGATCTCGCCAAGACGAATCTCTGGCGTTGATGGCCGTGCAATCCTGCCGCGACCATCGTTGGCCTAGCGGTGGCGAGAAGCCTTTGATAAGAGGCACCTGACAGCGGCGAGGCGGCCGCCTTCAGGGATGTGAGGACCATGGACAAGTTCACCGTGCTGGAAAGCGTCGCGGCGCCGCTGCGGATCATCAATATCGACACCGATATGATCATCCCCAAGCAGTACCTGAAGACGATCAAGCGTACGGGACTCGGCACCGGCCTGTTCTCGGAGATGCGCTACCGCGAGGACGGCACGGAGAACCCGGATTTCGTGCTCAACCAGCCGGCCTATCGCAAGGCCAACATCCTGGTGGCGGGCGATAATTTCGGCTGCGGCTCGTCGCGCGAGCATGCTCCCTGGGCGCTGCTCGATTTCGGCATCCGCTGCGTGATCTCCACCAGCTTCGCCGACATCTTCTACAACAACTGTTTCCAGAACGGGATCCTGCCGATCAAGGTTTCGCCGGAAGACCTGGAAAAGCTCTTCGACGATGCAGAGCGCGGCGCCAACGCCACGCTCACCATCGACCTGGAGCGCCAGGAGATCCGCGGCCCCGACGGCGGCACGGTCACCTTCGACATCGACCCGTTCAAGAAGCATTGCCTGCTCAACGGCCTCGACGGCATCGGCCTGACCATGGAAAAGGCGCCCGCCATCGACGCCTTCGAGAAGAAGCTCTCCGAGCGCGCCTGGGCTTAAATGCTTCAGTGTCATCCCCGGCGGCCGTAAGGCCGGGAAGGGGATCCATGGCGTTGAGCATGGACGTGGATTCCCTTCCCTTCCGCTTCGCTTCGGCCGGGAATGACAGGAGGGTGGAGATGACACAGGGCAAGCCACGGATTCTCAGCCGCGCCGATTGGGCGACTCATCCCGATCTGTTCTGGAAGGGCCATGTGGAGGGGCATCGGCTCGGCACCGGCGTGACCGTGCTCTTCTATGCCACGGAAGAGGTCGGAGGTGGCCCGAAATGGCATGTCCACCCCTACGATGAGATCTTCATCATCCGCGAGGGGCGGGCGCTCTTCACCGTCGGCGACGAGCGCTTCGAATGCGAGACGGGCCAGGTCGTTCTCGGGCCCGCCAACGTTCCGCACAAATTCGTCAATCTCGGCCCCGGGCGGCTGGAGACCACCGACGTCCACGTCAGCGACCGCTGGATCCAGACGAACCTTCCCGATCCCGAGCTTGGCTGAAGAGCCCCGAGGTCGAAGCGCTGCACGCGATGAACCCTGGCAACGCTGTCCCACCACGTCATCACGTCCCCGGACTTGATCCGGGGATCGGTGCCGGTGATCTCGCTTAGGAAAAGCGCTGCGTTTCACGGCATCGGGATAGCCGGGACGAGCCCGGCCATGACGTGACGAGGCAGGACAGCCCAATCTAACGAAAGCGTGAGCAGCCGCTCCGTTTTCACAAGATTAACCAAATTTCCTGCAAGGTGCGGGGCATGAAGCACGTTTTTGCCCCCGTTCTCCTCGCTCTCGCCGCCCTCGGCCTCGCGACCCCGGCCTCGGCCCAGGCGGATTTCGGCTCCTGCCTCGCCTCCCTGCGCAGCCAGGCCGCCGCCAAGGGCGTGTCGGCCCAAGCCTTCGACGTCGCGACCCGCGGCGTCACGCCGGATCTGTCGATCCTCGACCTCATGAGCAACCAGCCGGAGTTCAAGACGCCGATCTGGGACTATCTTGCCGCCCTCGTCGACGAGGAGCGCGTGCAGGACGGCCGCACCGCCATGCGGCAATGGGGGCAGGCGCTCGCCGCGGCCGAGGCGCGCTTCGGCGTCGACCGCCATGCGATCGCCGGCGTCTGGGGTGTGGAATCGAATTTCGGCAAGGATATCGGGGGAAGGCCGCTCGTGCAGTCGCTCACGACGCTCGTCTGCTACGCGCCGCGCCGCAACGAGTATTTCAAGGGCGAGCTGATGGCGACGCTCAAGATCGTGCAGGACGGGGACATCAACCCGGCGAATTTGCGCGGCTCCTGGGCCGGCGCCTTCGGCCATACCCAGTTCATGCCCTCGACCTTCCAGCGCCTCGCCGTCGACGGCGACGGGGACGGGCACCGGGACATCATGACCTCCGTGCCGGACGCGGTGCATTCCACCGCCAACTTCCTGAAGAAAGCCGGCTGGGTGAACGGGCTGCCCTGGGGCTATGAGGTGCGCCTGCCGCAAAACTTCAATTCGGGTCTCGCCGGGCGCAGGAACAAGAAGCCGCTCGCCACCTGGGCCGCCATGGGCGTGACCCGGATCGACGGGCGCCCGCTCTCGGGCAATTACGCCGCCGGCATCCTCATCCCGGCCGGCGTGAACGGCCCGGCCTTCGTCGTCACCAAGAATTTCGATGCGGTCTATTCCTACAACGCTGCCGAATCCTACGGGCTCGCCATCGCGCTCCTCGGTGACCGCCTGAAAGGTCTGTCCGGCATCCAGGCGGCCTGGCCGACCGACGATCCGCCGCTCTCGCGCGCCCAGCGCCGCGAATTGCAGCAGCTCCTCACCGCCCGCGGCTACGATGTGGGCGAGCCGGACGGCAAGATCGGCGCCAAGACCCGCGAAGCCATCAAGGACGTGGAGCGCCGCATCGGTCTCGAACCGCGCGGCCGGCCCGGCGGAAAGGTGCTGCAGGCGCTGCGGGGGTAAGCTCGCGCGCTCGATCAGCGATCAGGCAGGTTGCAAGGCCTGTGAGTTTGGGAGTGTACTGTCCCCATGCTCATTGCCCTCCTCACCGATATCCACGGCAACCGCGAGGCGTTGTCGGCCTGCCTTGCCCATACGCGTCTCATCGGCGTCGACCGGCTGATCTTCCTCGGCGACTTCGTCGGCTACGGCGCCGATCCGGCCTGGGTCGTCGATCAGGTCAGGGGATTGGTGGACAAGGGCGCGATTGCGCTTCTCGGCAACCACGATGCGGCCATCGACGGCTCCGACGAGGACATGAACAGCGTCGCCCGCGAGGCGATCCGCTGGACGCGCAATCAGCTCGGGCTCGAGCAGCGCCGCTTCCTCGCCGACCTTCCGCTCATCCATGAGGAAGGCAGCGTTCTCTATGTTCATGCCAACGGCTACGCGCCGCGCAATTGGGACTACATGTCGGGCCCCATGGAGGCGATCCGGCATTTTTCACGGGTCGACGCGCACATCACCTTCTGCGGCCATGTGCATGTGCCCATGCTCTACCACATGAGCACCACCGCCAAGGTGGGCGCCTTCTCGCCGGTGGGCGACAACGACATCCCGCTTCTGCCGAGCCGCACCTGGCTCGCGGTGATCGGCGCCGTCGGGCAGCCGCGCGACGGGGTGCCGGCCGCGAACTATGCCGTCTTCGACACGGCCCGCCAGACCCTGCGCTACCTGCGCGTGCCCTACGACAATGCGACGGCCGCCCGGAAGGTGCGGGAGGCGGGCCTGCCGGAAAAGCTGGCGCTGCGCCTCGAAGAGGGGCGGTAGCGCATGCGCTGGCGCCTCAGCCCCGGAACGGAGATCGACGGGTTCACGCTTCTCGAACATCTCGGCACCGGCGGCATGGCGCAGCTCTGGGCGGTCACCCGGGAAGGCGATCCGACGCCGCTGGTCATGAAGATCCCGCTGCTCGTCGACAGCGACGATCCCCTGCCCATCGTCTGTTTCGAGACCGAGCAGATGATCATGCCGCGCCTTTCGGGCGTGCACGTGCCCCGTTTCGTGGCGACCGGTCCGCTCGAGCCGATGCCCTACATCGTCATGGAGCGGATCCCCGGCGAATCGCTCAAAAAACATCTCGACGCGGTGCCGCTGCCCTGGCCCGAGGTCGTCACTATCGGCGCGAAGGTGGCGCATGCGCTGCACGACCTCCATCGGCAGCATGTGATCCATCTCGACGTGAAGCCGAGCAACGTGATGATCCGCGAGACCGGCGAGGCGGTTCTCATCGATTACGGCTTCGCCCGCCACGAGCGCCTGCCGGACCTTCTGGCCGAGGAGTTCCGCGAGCCCTTCGGGACGACGCCCTACATGGCGCCGGAACAGGTGCTGCAGGATCGGGCGGATCCGCGCAGCGATCTCTTCGCGCTCGGCGTGATGCTGTATTTCTTCGTTACGGGAAAGCGCCCCTTCGGCAATCCGCGCGGCGGCCAGATCCGCAGCCGCCTGTGGCGCGATCCGGTGCCGCCGCGGGCACTCGCCCCGGATTGCCCGCCCTGGCTGCAGGAGGTGATCCTGCGCTGCCTCGAGGTCGATCCGCAGGATCGCTATGCCACCGCGGCCCTGCTCGCGCTCGACCTGGAAAATCCTGCGCATGTGAAGCTCACGGAGCGTGCCGCACGCCTGGAACGGGACGGCGGGGTGAAGACGTTCCGGCGCTGGCTCAAGGCGCGAAAGGCTCAGCCTCTCGAGGCACCCAACATCGCGGGCCAATTGTCCCGTGCGCCCATCGTGCTCGTGGCCATCGATCTGTCGCCCGGAGCCGAGGATCTCGCCGAGGCCCAGCGCCTGATGATCGGGCGGATCCTGTCCATCGAGGGCGAGGCGCGCATCGCCTGCGTCAATGTCCTGAAAACCTCCCGCATCGCGGTGGATATCCTGGAGGACGAGGAGGGGAGGAGCCTGCATGTCCAACGCCTCGTGCAGCTCAGGCATTGGGGCGCCACGCTCGACATCCCGAGCGAGAGGATCTCCTACAGCGTGCTGGAGGCGCCTGACCCGGCGGCGGCCCTCGTCGATTATGCCCGCCGCAACAATGTCGATCACATCGTGATCGGTGCGCGCGCCTCCTCGGCGCTCCGGCGCTATCTCGGCAGCGTCTCGTCCCAGGTGGTGGCGGAAGCCCCCTGTTCGGTGACCGTGGTGCGGACGCCGAGGGACCGGCGGATGGCGGATATTTCCGGCGAATTCGCCTAACGGCCAACACGACAAATGCTTGCCAAGGCAAGGGTCGCGCGCCTAAACCCTCTCGGCATGGCCGGGACCGACCCGGCCATCCACGTCTTGCCTTCGCGTGAGATGCTCTCTTCCAAGACCTCATCCTGAGGAGCAGACGAAGTCTGCGTCTCGAAGGAGGTTCCAGAGGGCACTGGATCCTCCTTCGAGACGGATTGCTCACGCAATCCTCCTCAGGATGAGGTTTGAGTTCGGTAAGACAGGGACGACGAAGCGAACAATCGAGCTGAGGACACTGCAACATGGCAACGCACAAGCTTCTCCTTCTCCCCGGCGACGGCATCGGCCCGGAGGTCATGCGCGAGGTCGAGAAGATTGTGGGCTGGTTCCGCAAGCGGGGCGTCGGCTTCGAGACCGAGACGGATCTCGTCGGCGGCTCGGCCTATGACGCGCACGGCGCGGCGATCTCGGAAGCGGCCATGGATCGCGCTCAGGCGGCAGACGCGGTGCTTTTCGGCGCCGTCGGCGGCGCGAAATGGGACACGGTTCCCTATGCGGTGCGTCCCGAGGCCGGCCTTCTCCGCCTGCGCAAGGATCTCGGCCTCTTTGCGAACCTACGTCCGGCGATCTGCTATCCGGCGCTCGCCGATGCCTCCTCGCTCAAGCGCGAAGTCGTCGAAGGCCTCGACATCATGATCGTGCGCGAGCTGACCGGCGGCGTCTATTTCGGCGAGCCGAAGGAGATCGTGACCCTGGAGGACGGCTCCCAGCGCGCCGTCGACACGCAGCTCTATCACACCCACGAAGTCGAGCGCATCGCGCGCGTCGCCTTCGATCTCGCGGGCAAGCGCCGCAACAAGGTCTCCTCGGCCGAAAAGTTCAACGTGATGAAGACCGGCGTGTTCTGGCGCCAGGTTGTCACCCGCATCCACAAGGCCGAGTTCTCGGACGTCCAGCTCGAGCACGTGCTCGCCGACAACTGCGCCATGCAGCTGGTGCGCAATCCGAAGCAGTTCGACGTGATCGTCACCGATAACCTGTTCGGCGACATTCTCTCCGACATCGCCGCCATGCTCACCGGATCGCTCGGCATGCTCCCTTCCGCATCGCTGAGCGCGGAGGATCCCACGACCGGCAAGCGCAAGGCGCTCTACGAGCCGGTGCACGGCTCCGCGCCGGACATCGCCGGCAAGGGCCTCGCCAACCCGATCGCCATGATCGGCTCCTTCGGCATGGCTCTGCGCTATTCCTTCAGCCTCACCGACGAGGCGGATCGCCTGGACAAGGCGATCGCCAGCGTGCTCGCCTCCGGCACCCGCACCAAGGACATCGCGGCGCCAGGCGCGAATGCGGTCGGCACGCAGGACGTGGGCGACGCCATCGTCAAGGAACTGGAAGCCCAGTCGTAAAAAGCAAAAGCCCCGGGCCACGGCCCGGGGCTTTCTTTTTCAAAGGGTGATTATCGGATCGAGCCCGTCACCCCGACATCCGGAACGCCGAACATGGGGAAGGGATTGCGCGATCCGACGTAAGGTCCGTTGGTGATCGGATCTGGCAGCGTGGCGACCCCGAAGCCCGCGCCGTTGGGAGCATAGGGCGGGGTCGACAGATAGGACTGGGCCTGACCATAGCCCGTATAGCCCGGATTGATCGAGCCGACCGGCACGACCGGCCCCGGATCGAGGAAGCTGCGGGGCTGGACGCGGAGAACGAGGGGGCGATCCCGGGTCTGTGCATCCGCCGCCACCGAAAGCGCGGTGAGCGCAGCCAATGAAGCCAAACCCAAAAGTGCGAAGCGGCGCATGGGTGAACCTCCAAGAATGGCGCATGGACCTTCATGTTGTGCGCCGTCAACACGTGCAGATACCGTCGGATACTGTCAGAACAAGGCGAGGCTGTTAAAATGGTTCCGTCGAAGCGTAACGTTACGGTGGGCTTAAGAGGGGCAACGGCCGATGCAGGATAAACCCAAGCTTGGTGGCGCTCTATCGGTAAAAAAGGGTCTGAGCCTTTTGGGCGAACTCCCGCTGGTCGCCGAGACGCCCGAGGAGCTGCTCGACGACGAGACGACGCCGATCGCGCACTTCTTCGTGCGCAACAATGGCCTGATGCCCGAGCCCGTTGAGGATCCGGAAGCCTGGAGCTTCGTCATCGATGGCGAGGTAGAGCGCCCGCTCCACCTGACGCTCGCGGATCTGAAGCGTCGATTCCCGCACAAGACCTACCGCATGGTGCTCGAATGCGGCGGCAACGGCCGCTCCTTCTTCGAACCCGCAGCCGAAGGCAATCCCTGGACGAATGGCGGCGCCGGCTGCGCCGAATGGACGGGCATTTCCTTAGGCGACGTCCTGCGCGAAGCGGGCCTGAAGGAAACCGCCCTGTTCACCGGCCATTTCGGAGCCGATCCCGACAAGCATGGCAGCCGCGAGCACCAGGCCATGTCCCGCGGGGTACCGATCGCCAAGGCTCTCGAGGAGCACACGCTCCTCGTCTGGGCCATGAACGGCGAGCCCTTGCCCTTCCTCCATGGCGGCCCTTTGCGTCTCATCGTGCCGGGCTGGCCGGGATCGTTGAGCCAGAAATGGCTTACCCGGATCTGGATCCGCGATCGCGAGCATGACGGACCGGGCATGACCGGCCTGTCCTATCGCCTGCCGGTAAATCCCCTGGCGCCGGGTTCCGACGGCAAGGGAGTCGCGCTGCGTGTTCTCGAATCGATGCCAGTGCGCAGCATCCTGTCTTCGCCTGCCGACGGCGCGCGCTTTCCCGAAGGCACGCGCTCCCTCGCGGTTCGGGGTGCAGCCTGGGCCGGCGACGATGGCGTGGCGCGGGTCGATGTGACCCTCGATGGCGGTGCGACCTGGGTCGAGGCGACGATGACGAAGCCGCGCAATCGCTACGACTGGGTGCGCTGGCAGGCCTCCCTGCCTCTGCCGGGCGACGGCACGTACGAGATTTTTGCCCGCGCCACCGATTCCCAAGGACGCGCCCAGCCCTTCCATGCCGCCAACTGGAACCCGAACGGCTACGGCTGCAACGTCATGCACCGGGTGCGGATTACGGTCGGGCCGGAGGTTTGACGGCGACCGAGGCGGTGCGGGCGGCCGGCCCGCAGGCTTCCGTGCGGTTGCGCTCGGCCCGGACAAACACGGCCTTCAGGGACGGATTGCTGCCGCCTGTGAGCGTGAGGCCGTCGATGAAGCAGGCCACCTGCGCGTCGTCGGGGGCGACGGAACCGCAGAGCCAGCCCTGGAAGGCGAAGGCGGAATCCTCGTCGGTGAAGCGGAAGGCCTGGCAGGCCTGCTCGGTCCTGGCCGACAGGGTCAGGGGAGCGGCCTCGACCGGGCCGAACTTCGTCGCGATCATGCGACCCTGGCCCAGATGCGCCACTGCGAGGCCCGATCGGGCTGCCCGGCGGACGATGTCGATGTAGAAGCTCCCCGCCGTCTCGGCATTTCCCTGTGTGAGCGCAAGCTGCGCATAGCGGAAATCGCCGAAGCGTCCGAGGATCAGGCTATCCTCCCGCGCCCCGTCCGCATGCTGGCGCGCTTCGGAAGTCATCTGACCGGGGGCGTTGGCGAGAGAATAAACCGGGCCTGAGGCCGGCAGCGGCGTCCAGGACGGGGCGGGGGCCAGCAGAGCCGCGGTGGGAACGGCCTTCGCGCGCTCGGCCGGACGCCCGTTCTGCTCGCGTTCGAGGGCGAAATAGACGAGCCCGGCTATGCTGCAGGACGACATCAGGACGATGCGAAACCAGGGCAGACGCTTCCGGCGCAGGCGACGGGACGGCCGCTCGTCGACCCAATCGGCGACGTCCTCCTCATCCCATTCCGCATAAACCGCCCGCGGCATCGCTAAAAACCAATCAAGTCCCGAAACCCTGTCATCAACATGTTCTAGCGTGACACTGGCCAGGCATCGAAAGGTTTTGCTAAGCAAGGTAAACCAGAGCTTAACCGATCAGAGTCCCGCATGCCCGATATCGCCGTCCGCCTTGCCACTCCGGAGGACGCGGCCGAGGTCGCAGCCTTGGTCCGTGCGGTGGACCTGCATTATGTCGGCCCCGAGGTGGCGCAGCCCCTCGAGCCCACACGGGCGATGGTCGAGCGCTCCATGCGGGAAGCGGAGGGCACGCGCTATGCCCTGGCCTTTCGCGATGGCCGCGCCGTGGGCCTTGCCTGCTTTGCCGTGCTGCGGCCCGGCTTCCGGCTCACGGGTCTGCTCTTCGTCAAGGAACTCTTCGTGGACAGCCACGCCCGTGGGCAGGCGGTGGGCGTCGTGCTGATGCGCTGGCTCGCCGATTTCGCCCGGGCGCAGGGGCTGACGCGCATCGATCTCACCACCGACGGCACCAATGCCGGCGCGCAGGCCTTCTACGAGCGCCTCGGCGCCGAGCGGATGAACAAGGTCTTCTACCGCTTCAATCTCTCGACCGATGTGCTGACCGGCGATTGAAAGCTTTTGCGGGCGAGGAAACGCTTGACGGCAGCGTGACTTTGGTGTGTTGCTGGCGGCGTATCGAAGCCCGGTCCGGGCTTTCAGATGGACGATGGCAATGGCGCTGCTCATTCAGACGACGAGCAAAACGAAAACCGCCACAACGGCTGCGACAACAGCCGAATAAGCCTCGTCGTCCCCGGTCCTCTCTCCCTCGGGGCGAGAGGCGACACCCGAACAGGGTTTTTCGGTTTCCGGGGAGAGCGACAACAGGAGAAGTCCAATGGGTTTCAAGATCGCCGTCGTCGGTGCGACCGGCAATGTGGGCCGCGAGATGCTGAGCATCCTCTCGGAACGGGCCTTCCCGGCCGATGAGGTGGTGGCGCTGGCCTCCCGCCGCAGTCAGGGGTCGGAAGTCTCCTACGGCGACAAGACGCTCAAGACGAAGACCCTCGACACCTACGACTTCTCCGATGTCGATATCTGCCTCATGTCCGCCGGCGGCGAGGTCTCCAAGGAATGGTCGCCGAAGATCGCCGCCCAGGGCGCGGTCGTGATCGACAACTCCTCCGCCTGGCGCTACGACCCGGATGTGCCGCTGGTGGTGCCCGAGGTGAACGCCGAGGCGCTGCGCGACATGAAGAAGGGCATCATCGCCAACCCGAACTGCTCCACGGCCCAGCTCGTCGTGGCCTTGAAGCCGCTCCATGACGCCGCCACCATCAAGCGCGTGGTCGTCGCCACCTACCAGTCGGTCTCCGGCGCCGGCAAGGATGGCATGGACGAGCTCGACCGCCAGACCAAGGCGCTCTATTCCCTGCAGGACGTGCAGGAGAAGAAGTTCCCCAAGCGCATCGCCTTCAACCTGATCCCGCACATCGACGTGTTCATGGAGGACGGGTACACGAAGGAAGAGTGGAAGATGGTGGCCGAGACCAAGAAGATTCTCGACCCGAAGATCAAGCTCACCGCCACTTGCGTGCGCGTGCCGGTCTTCATCAGCCATTCGGAAGCGGTCAACGTCGAGTTCGAGAAGCCGATCACGGCGGATGAGGCGCGCAATATCCTGCGCGCGGCGCCCGGCATCATGGTGGTCGATAAGCGCGAGCCCGGCGGCTACATCACCCCGCACGAGGCAGCGGGCGAAGACGCCACCTACATCTCCCGCATCCGCGAGGACATCACGGTCGAGAACGGCCTGTCCTTCTGGTGCGTCTCCGACAACTTGCGCAAAGGCGCGGCGCTCAACGCCGTCCAGATCGCCGAAGCCATGGCCAATCGCGGCCTGCTGAAGCCGAAGAAGCAGGCGGCTTAAGTCGTCGATCGATCGTTATCGCAATGGCCGGGCTCGTCCCGGCCATTTTCGTTTCTGAAGTGCTCTCCACTGTCATTCCGGGGCCGCGCAGCGGAGCCCGGAATCCATAAACACGATGTCTCAAGAATGAACGAGCAGCGCCGCGTCTATTTCTGAACCATCAGCGGTTATGGATTCCGGGCTCGCCTGCGGCGCCCCGGAATGACAGAGAGACAAACCTCTCAGAGCGGCCCCGCGTCGCGCGCCGAAAACATCGAAAACCGCTCTGGAACACCTTCCACCGCCGGCTTGAATTCCCCGGTCTCGGGATCGCGCACCAGCAGCACCCCGGACGCGACGCCGAAATAGGCGCCGTGGAGCTGGAGCTTGCCGCGCTCGACGAGGATGCGCACACAGGGGAACGTCATCAGGTTCTTCAGGCTGTTCTCGACGGCGGCGAGTTCGAGCCGCGGCAGATAGTCCTCGAGATCGCCCTTGTTCGGTCCCAGCCGCTCGCCGGCCGGCTTGATGAGGCTCATCCAGCGGCCGATGAAGTCGCCCGGCGAGAGCGGTGCGGTATCGTCCGCGAAGGCGCGTACGCCGCCGCAGCGGGCATGTCCCAGCACCACGATATGCTTCACGCGAAGCGCCTGCACGGCGAATTCGAGCGCCGCCGAGGTACCGTGGAAATCGCCGCCGGTCTCGAAGGGCGGAACGAGATTGGCCACGTTGCGGACCACGAACATCTCGCCCGGGCTCGCATCGAAGATCACCTCCGGCGAGACGCGGCTGTCGCAGCAGCCGATGATCATGACCTCGGGCGACTGGCCTTTTTCCGCGAGAGCCTCGAAGCGGTTCTTCTCGCGCGGGAAGCGGTCGTCGAGAAACGCACGGTAGCCTTCGGTCAGACGTTGCGGGAACATGGTCGTCCTTCCATTACGGATGAGTGATCTCGGCAAGCTTGGCGAGCTCGACATTGGCGCCGCACAGAAGCACGCCGACGCGCTCGCCCGAGCGGGGTTTATAGGCCCCGGAGATGAGCGCTGCCAGAGCCGCGGCGCCTCCGGGTTCGGACGCGATGCGATAGTCGCGCCACAAGAGCCGCTGGGCGTCGCGGATCGCCGTGTCCGCAACGAGGGCCACGTGATCGACGCTCCGGCGGCAGATCGAATAGACGAGATCGCCGGTGTTCTTCGCGCCGAGCGAATCGGCGGCGACCGAATCCACGTCCACATCGACGGGACCGCCCGCTTCGAGCGCCGCATGGAGCGCGCGCGAGCCTTCGGGCTCGACACCCACCACCTTCACCCGCCCGGCCCACCAGCTTGCCACGCCGCTGATGAGGCCGCCGCCGCCCACCGCCACCAGCACCGTGTCGAGGGCAGGGCCGTCCTGCTCCCATTCGAGCCCCGCCGTGCCCTGGCCGGTCACGGTGCTCTCGGCCGCGAAGGGATGGATGCGCAGCGCGCCGCTCTCGGCCACATAAAGATCGCAGGCATCCTGGGCGTCCGCATAGCGCGCGCCGCCGATCACCACCTCCGCCCCGTGCGAGCGGATGACGGCGATCTTCGCGGGGCTCGAGATCTCCGGCACGAAGATGCGCGCCTTCACGCCGACCTGTTTCGCCGCATAGGCCACCGCCGCACCGTGATTGCCGCCGGACGCGGCCGCGACGCCGGCCACCGGCACCTCGTTCGACAGCAGGGTGTTGAAGGCGCCGCGGGTCTTGAACGAGCCCGCATGCTGCAGGAATTCCAGCTTCAGGCTCACCGGCCCGTCATGACCGAAGGCGCTTCCCAAGTTCAGGAGAGGTGTGCGGCGGATATGGGGGGCGATGCGGGCATGGGCCGCTTCGATCTCGGTGCGGGTGATGGTCATGGTCGAACCTTCAAGGCTTTGGGCGGAGCGTCCAGATGGCGACGGGCAGGCCGTGAGCGTCGCGGCCGGGCGGGTCGGGAAAGGATTGTCCTCCACCTCTCGCGAGATCGAGCGCCACGGTCAACCCCGCAAGCGCATCGAGCAGATCGTCCTGGGCGGCACCGCGCGGCGGAAGGGCCTCGATCAGGGCGCCGGGCAGAAGGCCGGACTCCTTAAGAAGGTCACGCCGCAGATCCATGCCCGGTCTATGAGGCGTGCCCTTCACCTTCTTCGGTTGGGTGAGAGCCCGGCGGCCGTTGAGGGCCCAGAAGGCGAGTTCGGGATGGACTTCGTAGATGCGGGGCACGAGATCGGGCCTTGCGCGCAGCAGCGCGTCGATCTCGCGGATCTTCGGGAAGATGGCAAAGCCCTGCCGCGAGACCTTTCGCGACGGATCCGAGGTGGCGGCGGCGATCGTGCAGGCCTCGGCATAGTCCATGGCCTCGACGGCGCGGCGCGAGGGGATGGCGAAGACGGAGGATTGCCGCTCGCCGAGGAGAGGGCGAATCATCTGATCCGGCGCGCGCCCCGAGCCTTGTGTGCGCTCAGGCAGGCCGATGGGCATGTCGACGGCGATCACGGCCGGATGCTCCGGCGCATCGGCAATGGCCTCGAGCGTCGGTGCCGTGACGATGCGATGGACGTTCGGATCCTCCACCCGCATGAGCACCGCAATCCAGCCGGCGCGGCAGCCGTCGACGCCCGCAACCCACATACCTGATGTTCCTCCGCAGGCCGGGAATGACACTGTTCTTCCCCGTGGACCACCACTAAAACCGCTCTGTCGCTCGAGGAAAACGCCATGACCCCCATTCGTCCGCGCCGCAGCGCGCTTTACATGCCCGGCTCCAATGCGCGGGCCATCGAGAAAGCCAAATCGCTCGCCGCGGACGTGGTGATCTTCGACCTCGAGGACGCGGTGGCGCCCGATGCGAAGGCCGAGGCGCGTGAGAAAGTCTGCGCCGCTGTGCAGGCGGGCGGCTACGGGAAGCGGGAATTGGTGATTCGCATCAACGCGCTCGACACGCCCTGGGGCGAGGCGGATCTCGCCGCGGCGATTGCTGCGGCGCCGGATGCGATCCTCGTGCCGAAGGTGTCTTCTGCCGAGCCGCTCGCGGCGGTCGGCCTGCGCCTGCGCAAATTCGGCGCAGCCGAGCGCACCCGGATCTGGGCCATGATCGAGACGCCGCTCGCGATCCTGCGGGCGGAATCGATCGCGAGTGCTGCGCACGACGTCGACACGCGCCTGTCCTGCTTCGTGATGGGCACGAACGACCTCGCCAAGGACACCCGCGCCCGCCTGCTGCCGGGCCGTGCGACGATGCTGCCCTGGCTGATGAGCGCGCTCGCTGCCGCGCGGGCGCACGGCATCGATATTCTCGACGGGGTCTACAACAGCCTGTCCGATGCGGAGGGTTTTCGCACCGAATGCGAGCAGGGCCGCGATTGCGGCTTCGACGGCAAGACGCTGATCCATCCGGACCAGATCGCCGCCGCCAACGAGATCTTCGCGCCCTCCGGCGGCGAGGTGGAGAATGCCCGCGCCATCGTGGCTGCTTTCGAGCAGCCGGAGAACGCTGGCAAGGGCGCGATCAGCCTCAACGGCCGCATGGTCGAGCGGCTGCACGCGGAAATGGCGAAGAGGACGTTGGCGCTGGCTGAGGCGATTGCGGGAAGAGGGGAGTGAGCGTCATCCCGGACGGCGAAGCCGATCCGGGATCGCATGCAGGACGAGGCGCTGGGACCCTCTCCCCCCTTGTGGGGGAGAGGTGGAGAGGGGGGTGCTGCGCAAGACTGGAACCAGCATGGCGCTCACACCCCCTCCCTAGCCCTCCCCCACAAGGAGGGAGGGGATACCCGCGCTACTCTCGTCCGACGATCCCGGATCGCCTGCAGCGTCCGGGATGACAGCGTCTTGAACGAACTCAATCCCCCAGCGGCCTTGCCTCTTCCGGCAGCATGATCGGGATGCCGTCGCGGATCGGGTAGGCGAGCTTGGCGCGGCGGCTGATCAGCTCCTGCCGGGCGGCGTCGTATTCAAGGGTTTCCTTGGTGAGCGGGCAGACGAGAAGCTCCAGGAGCTTGGGATCGATCCGCGTCGCCTCCACGGGCTGAGGCTCGTCGCTCGGGGTGGTCTCGGGCACCATCGTCGTTATTCCTAAGGTAGCTCGTCTATTGCAGGGTCGAGTCGGAGCCGGCGCCGCCGCGGGCGAGCTCGATCTCGGTGAGTGCGATCAGCACTTCCGCGCGGGTCTTGAGGTTCGGCGCCTCGAGCAGGGCCTGCTTCTCGCGCACGCCGAAGGGGCTCATCATGCAGAGCGCATTCACGAGCGCCTCGTTCGGCGCCTCCTCGATGCCGCGCCAATCGACCTTCACGTGCACCGCCTCGACGAAGTCGCGCAGGGCTTTCACCACGCCTGCCCGGTCAACCTCGTTCTCTCCGGCCCGCGCCGTGAAGTCGGAGCCGAAGGGCTCGAAACTCACGCGGCAGCGCCGGAAAAGATCGTTCTGCGCCAGCTCCTCCTCGATGCGGAAGCGCGCGACGCCGATCAGCGTGACGAGGTAGCGCCCATCCCCGGTTTCCGCGAGCTGCGTGATGCGCCCGGCGCAGCCGACCCGATAGAGCTTCGGGACTGTGGCATGGGAATCGTTGTCGGCATCGGGTTGCACCATGCCGATGACGCGCTCGCCCCTCAGCGCCTCATCCACCATCGCCAGATAGCGCGGCTCGAAGATGTTCAGGGGCATCTGGCCGCGCGGAAGCAGCAGCGCGCCGGGCAGGGGGAAAACCGGGATGACCGACGGGCAATCCTCCGGCCCTCGGTATACCGCGTTCATTCCCATCCGGATCTCCCAAAGCGCTTATGGCGTCAAGAGAACAGGAGCGAGGAGAGCCTCCGCCGTCCTGCCAGCGTCATCGCATCCGTCGGGCCCCAGGCCTCGAAGAACTGGACGAGCTGCTTGCGTGCGCCGTCCTCGTTCCAATTGCGGTCGCGGCGGACGATTTCAAGGAGGTGATTGGCTGCTTCTTCGCGTCTTCCACGGGCGTTCAGGCCGACGGCGAGATCGAACCGGGCCTGATGGTCCGCGGGATCGGCCTCGATCCGGCGCTGCAGATCCGCGAGGTCGCCCAGCGAGCCCGCCTGTTCGGCGAGCTCGAGCGCCGCCCGCGCGCCGGCAATGGCCGGATCGTTGGCCTTGGTCTCCGGCGCCATGGCGAGGAAGCTCTTCGCGCCCTCGAGATCGCCCACTTCCACATGGAGCTTCACGAGGGCGGCAAGGGCCGCCACGTTTTCCGGGTCCTGGGCGAGGACGCCGGAATAGAGCTCGGCCGCTCCGCCGATATCGCCCTCCGCCGCCAGCCCGTCGGCCTCGGCCAGCAGTTCATCCACCGCGCTCGGCCCGAGCGGCCCGACGAGGCGCTCGATGAAGCCCTTGATCTGGCTTTCCGGCAGGGCGCCCATGAAGCCGTCCACTGGCTGGCCGCGCTGGAAGGCGAAGACGGCGGGGATCGACTGCACGCCGAGCTGGCCGGCGATCTGCGGGTGCTCGTCGATGTTCATCTTGACGAGCTTCACCTTGCCGCCGGCGGCGCGCACGGCCTTTTCCAGGATCGGGGTGAGCTGCTTGCAGGGCCCGCACCAGGGCGCCCAGAAATCCACCAGCACCGGCTGCTGCATGGATTCGGTCAGCACGTCCTGGCGGAACGTCGCCGTGGTGGTGTCCTTCACGAGATCGTCGGAGGGAACGGGATTGTCGGAGAGCATGCGATCCTCGAAAAGTGAGAGTCGTGGAAGGAACGATCCCTAAATGGGAGCTTGAGCGTCGGCTGGCAATTCCGCCGCCGGCTCCGGCAGGCGCAAGATGAGCGGATCGTGCCCCGTGGCGTGCAGGAACGCCATCAGATCCTCCCGCGACACGCCGGTGGTCATGGAATTGATCAGCGGGTGAAAGTTCACCCGCTCATGTTCCATCAGGTTTGCGTCGAGCACCATCGTCACCCTGCCTTCCGTATCGTTCACCACCGCGAAGGCGGTGACTGAGCCGGGCTCGACCCCGAGCAGGGCGCGCAGCTGCTCGGCCGAGCCGAAGGACAGGCGGCCCGTGGCGCCGATGGCCGCGTGCGTCCGCTTGAGGTCGATTTCGGTGTCGTGCTTGGCGGAGATCAGGAAGAAGCGACCCTTCTTGTCCTTCACGAACAGGTTCTTGGAATGGGCGCCCGGCACCTGCTCCTTGACCGATTTCGATTCGGCCACGGTAAAGACCGGCGCGTGCTCCACGGTCTCGGCCTTGATGCCGAGCGAGGACAGGCGATCCAGAAGTTCCTGCGGGGAGAGATGGGTCAAGGCGAACCTCCAAATCTTGCTTGGGCTTCTAGCGACCGGATGAAGCAGGCTCAAGGGCAGGCTCAAGGGTTTGCCGGAAAAGTTCTGCCCGCCCCTCTTGCAAAGCGCCGCGATTTCGGGCACATCACGGGCCTCGCAACGGCGCCTCGGCGTCGCGGAGCGCGGGTGTAGCTCAGGGGTAGAGCACAACCTTGCCAAGGTTGGGGTCGAGGGTTCGAATCCCTTCGCCCGCTCCAATTTCCAGAACCCACTGGAACTCCAAAAACCGCCTTCGGGCGGTTTTTTGCTGTCTGGCCCAGAGCATCGGATCCAAAAGCGGACCCGCTTTTGGGATCTCATCCGATGCTCCGCACTATCCTTGCTTCATTCGGCTCGTTTCGAGGCGAGCAGGGGGATCGGCAGCGCGTTCGACCGCTTCACCTGTCCCAGGGCGAAACTCGACTCGATCGAGGCCACGCCGTCGAGACGCGTCAGCTTATCCTTGATGAAGCGTTCGTAGGACTCGAGATCGCCCACTACGATCCGCAGCAGATAGTCCCTCTGCCCGGTCATCAGATAGCAATCGACCACCTCCGGCCAGCGCGCGACCGCCTGCGAGAAGCGGTCGAGATCGTCCTCCCGCTGCCGTTCCAGCTTGACCGACGCAAAGACGCTGATCGGCAGCCCGACCTTGGCCTGGTCGATCACGGCCACATAGCCCTTCACGATCCCGGCCTCCTCCAGCAGGCGCACGCGCCGCGCACAGGGAGAGGGCGAGAGGCCCACCCGGTCGGCCAGTTGCTGGGCCGTCATGCGACCGTCAGCCTGCAACGCGGCCAGGATGCGGCGGTCGATATCGTCGAGCTTGCGATCTGCCATGATTCACCAAATACGCAGTCAAAATTGGTGAAATGAGTTAAAATAATCCGCGCAAGACCGTCAATTTGATCTCGTCTGCCAAGCACCCCGCGTTAGACTTCTCCCAAGAATTGGGAGGAAGCCATGGCCGACGCACGGCACCTGAGCATTCTGAAGGAACTCGAGCGCAAGGTGCTCTGGCTCTCGACCTGGACGATCCACAACGCCAATCACCTGCGGTCCAACGAGGACGGCTTGAAGATCGGCGGGCATCAGGCCTCCTCGGCCTCGCTCTCGACGATCCTGACGGCGTTGTATTTCTCCGGCTTGCGGCCGGAGGACCGGGTGGCGGTGAAGCCTCATGCCAGCCCGATCTATCACGCGATCCAATATCTCTTCGGGCGCCAGACCCGCGAGAAGCTGGAGAATTTCCGCGGCTACAAGGGTGCGCAATCCTATCCCTCCCGCACCAAGGACGTGGACGACGTCGATTTCTCGACCGGCTCGGTCGGCCTCGGCGTGGCGCAGACGCTGTTTGCCAGCCTGGTGCAGGATTACGTCAAGGCCCATGGCTGGGCCAAGGACCTGCCCGAAGGCCGCATGATCTCCCTCGTGGGCGATGCGGAGATGGACGAGGGCAACATCTTCGAGGCGCTGCTCGAGGGCTGGAAGCACGGCATCCGCAACACGTGGTGGATCATCGACTACAACCGCCAGAGCCTCGACGCGGTGATCCGCGAGGGCCTGTGGGAGCGCTTCGAGTCGCTCTTCCGCAATTTCGGCTGGGAGGTGGTGATCCTCAAGCACGGCGCGCTGATGCAGGCGGCCTTCAAGGAGCCCGGCGGAGAGCGTCTGCGGGACTGGATCGATTCCTGCCCGAACCAGCTCTATTCCGCGCTGACCTATCAGGGCGGCGCCGCCTGGCGCAAGCGCCTGCTCGACGACCTCGGCGATCAGGGCCCGGTGACGCGGCTGATCGAGAAGCGCTCGGACGAGGAACTGGCGCAGCTCATGTCCAATCTCGGCGGCCACGACCTGCCGAGCCTGCTCGACGCCTTCGAGAAGGCGAGAGAGCACGACCGTCCGGTCTGCTTCCTCGCCTATACGATCAAGGGCGTCGGCCTGCCGCTCGCCGGCCACAAGGACAACCATTCCGGTCTGCTGACGCCGGGCCAGATGGAAGCCTGGCAGAAGACGCAAGGGGTGCGTCCCGGCCATGAATGGGACAAGTTCGAGGGCTTGAAGACCCCGCAGGCCGAGATCGAGAGGTTCCTGGCCGAAGTGCCCTTCGTCCAGAAGGGCACGAGGCGCTACGCCGCGCCGCAGGTGCCGGTGCCGGAGCGGCTTTCCTTCCCGGCCAATCCCGCCATGTCGACCCAGCAGGGCTTCGGGTTCATCCTCAACGAGCTCGCCCGCTCCGACGAGGCGCTAGCCTCCCGCATTGTCACCACGGCGCCCGACGTGACGGTCTCGACCAATCTCGGCGCCTGGGTCAACCGGCGCGGCCTGTTCGCCCGCGAAAGCCTGGTCGACACCTTCAAGAAGGAGCGCATTCCCTCGACCTACAACTGGGAATTCTCGCCGGGGGGCCAGCATATCGAGCTCGGCATCGCCGAGATGAACCTGTTTATCCTGCTCTCGGCGCTCGGCCTCTCGCATTCCCTCTTCGGCGAGCGGATCCTGCCCATCGGCACGCTCTACGACCCGTTCATCTATCGCGGCGCCGATGCGCTGAACTATGCCTGCTATCAGGATGCCCGCTTCATGATCGTCGCCACGCCCTCGGGTGTGACGCTGGCGCCGGAGGGCGGCGCGCATCAATCCATCGGCACGCCGCTCGTCGGCATGGCGCAGGATGGCCTGGCCTCCTTCGAACCCGCTTTCGTCGACGAGCTCGCCGTGATCATGCGCTGGGCCTTCGACTACTTGCAGCGCGACGGCGAGGGCGAGGCGGACGAGCAGACCTGGCTGCGCGACGAGACCGGCGGCTCGGTTTACTTACGCCTGTCGACCCGCAGCCTCGAGCAGCCGCAGCGCGCGATGACGCCGGAGCTCGCCTCCGACATCAGGGCCGGCGCCTATTGGCTCAGGAAGCCCGGGCCGAACGCCCAGGTCGTCGTCGCCTATACCGGCGCCGTGGCGCCGGAAGCGATCGAGGCGGTCGGGCTCATGGCCGAGGACCGGCGCGACATCGGGCTGTTGGCCATCACCTCGGCCGACCGGCTCAATGCCGGCTGGACGGCGGCGCAGCGCGCCCGCGAACGCGGCCTCGTCCATGCCCGTTCACATGTGGAACGCCTGCTCGGCGACGTGCCGCCCCATTGCGGGCTGATCACCGTCATCGACGGCCATCCGGCGACGCTCGCCTGGATGGGCTCGGTCATGGGCCACCGCACGCGCTCATTGGGTGTGGAGCATTTCGGCCAGACCGGCACGATCAAGGACCTCTACCGCCATTTCGGCATCGACGCCCATGGCATCATCGCCGCCGCCGAGATGATCGCCCCCGGCCGGCCGATCCGGCATTTGCGGGCGGTGTGATGAAAGCGGTTCGGCGCCTACAGGAGATTTCTCTGACCTCATCCTGAGGAGCAGCGCAGCTGCGTCTCGAAGGAGGATCAAGTGCTCACTGGAGGCGCCCTCGTCCTTCGAGACGCCGCCTGCGGCAGCCCTCAGGATGAGGGCTTAGGGGTATGGTCAAACTCTCAGGCCTGCCCAGCTCTCAGCGCCACCGTCGCGACGCCGGCGCCGATCAGGAGGCTGCCGCCGGTGCGGTTGATCACGCGCATGGTCCGCGGGCTCTGCACCACGCTGCGGGCCCGCGAGGCGATCAGGGCGTAGGTGATCACGTTCGCGAAGGCGAGGGTGAGGAAGGTCGCTCCGAACAAGCCGATCTGCGGCAGGAAATCCGACTTCGGGTCGATGAACTGCGGCAGGAAGGCGATGAAGAAGGTCAGGCCCTTCGGGTTGAGCGCCGTGACGAGCCAGGCATGGCCCAGCATCTTCAGCGCGGAGACGGCATCCGTGCGCGGCTTGGCGTCGAGCGCTCCGCCGGCCCGCCAGAGCTTGATCCCGAGCCAGACCAGATAGGCGGCACCGCACCATTTCAGCACGGTGAACAGGCTGGCCGAGGCCGCAAGCACCGCGCCTAACCCCAGGAGCGACAGGCTCATGGCGGTGAAATCCCCGAGCGCCACGCCGACCGCCATGGGCAGGGCGGTGCGCCAGCCCTGTCCCAGGGCATAGGAGACGACGAGAAGGATCGTCGGACCCGGAATGACGAGCAGCACGGCGGAGGCGGCGGTGAAGGCGAGCCAAGTCTCGAGCGTCATGGTATTTCCCTGTTTGGTCGCGCCATGCAGCCACAGAACCTCATTCCTGTCGAGGGCATCGCCCCTGCCGGGAAGCGGCAAAGCAGCGCTTGCAGAGACCCAGGACGGTTCTGGATTTGCCGGTACGGGCCAAGGCGTGCTAACCGCGAGCCAGCCAAAGCAACAGATTCAGAAAAAGATTTAGGCAGAGCATGGCCCGTGAAAGCCTCCTCCGGGGCGATACCCTTCCGCTGATCCGCCGCCTGTGGCGGGACTGGATGCGTCCGCACGCAAAGACGCTGGCCCTGGTGCTGCTGCTCGTGGTGCTGGTCTCCGGCGCGACGGGCCTCTATCCGGTGTTGATCAAGGCCGCCTTCGATGCTTTCGACGCCAAGGATGCGCAGGCCATCGCGCTGGCGCCGCTCTTCGTGATCGCGGTCACCTCCGTGAAGGGCTTCTCGCTGCTCGCGCTGACGATCCTCACCAACAAGGTGGTGACGCGGATCGAGGCCGACATGCAGACGGCGCTCTACGGCCACATGATCGAGGCGGATCTCGCCCAGATCGGACGCGAGAGCCCGGCCGCGCTGACCCAGCGCTTCACCACGGATTTCGCCTTCATCCGGGAGGCGCTCACCCGCCTCTCCACCGTGTTCCTGCGCGAGATCACCACGATCATCGCCCTGATCGGGGCGATGCTGTGGATCGACCCGGTCCTGACGATCGTGGCAGCCGTCATCGCGCCTTTCTTCGCCTATCCCGTCAACAAGATCGGCCGCAAACTGCGCCGGGTCGCGATCTCGACCCAGGAACAGTCGGGATTGATGGCGAGCCTCATCACCGAGAGCCTCGCCGGCACCCGGATCGCCAAGACCTACGGGCTCGAGCGCTATCTCAAGGCGAAGGCGGCCAAGACCTTCGACGACGTGCGCGCCCTGAAGATGAAGGCCGCCAATGCCCGCGGGCGGATGGATCCCATCCTCGAGACCGGCGGCGGCCTTGCGGTCGCCATCGTGCTCGTTCTGATCGGGCACCGGATTCTGTCCGGCGGCAGCACGGTCGGCGATTTCACCGGCTTCGTCACCGCCCTCGTCATGGCGGCGCAGCCAGTCCGGGCCCTCGGCAACCTCAACGCCATCGTTCAGGAAGCGGCCGCCGCGCTCCAGCGCACCTTCGCGATCATGGACGAGACGCCGCGCATCCAGGACAGGCCCGATGCCAGGCCGCTCAAGCTCTCGGGCGGCGAGATCCGGTTCACGAATCTCTCCTTCTCCTATGACGGCGAGGCGGTCGCCCTCGACCGCGTCAATCTGGTGGCCGAGGCCGGCGAGACCACGGCCCTCGTCGGCCGCTCCGGCTCGGGCAAGTCGACGCTGCTCGCCCTCGTGCCGCGCCTCTACGACGTCAACCAGGGTGCCGTCCTGATCGACGGGCAGGATGTGCGCGACGTGACCCTGGCGAGCCTGCGCCGCGACATCGCCGTGGTGAGCCAGGACGTGATTCTCTTCGACGACACGGTGCGGGCGAACATCGCCTTCGGGCGCCCGGACGCCACCGACGAGGAGATCGTGGACGCGGCCAAGGCCGCCGCGGCGCACGATTTCATCATGAGGCTGCCGGACGGCTACGACACGGTGGTCGGGCCCGGGGGCGGGCGGCTTTCCGGCGGCGAGCGCCAGCGGATTTCGCTCGCCCGCGCCTTTCTCAAGGACGCGCCGATCCTGCTCCTCGACGAGGCGACCAGCGCCCTCGATTCCGAATCGGAGCGCCTGGTGCAGGATGCCATCCGCCGCCTGATGAAGGGCCGCACCACCCTCGTCATCGCCCACCGGCTCTCGACCGTGCGCAATGCCGAGAAGATCGTGGTGATGGAGAACGGGCGCATCGCGGAGACGGGATCGCACGAGATTCTGATCGGCAGGGGCGGCACTTACGCCCGCCTGCATCGCCTGCAGTTGTCCGACGACGAGCCGAGCCTCGTGGCGTCGTCTTAAGGGCTCGGCCGACCATCACCTTCCCACGTCGTCACGTCCCCGGACTTGATCCGGGGATCGGTGCCGGTGATCTCGATTGCATGAAGCGCCGTGGTTCGAACGATCGGGATGGCCGGGACAAGCCCGGCCATGACGTGCAGAGGTTTTCCTGCCTGATTCTCAGGGTGGGCCTGCGCGCTATTCGCGCCGCATGATCCTGTCGACCAGCAGGCTCGACCAGAAGCTGGGACGGAAGTTCCGCTCCAGGGCCTCGGCGTCGTACCGGGTCTCGATCCAGGTCAGGAAGGGGATGCCCTTGGCCTCGCCTTCGCGGCGGTAGAGATCGAAGAACTCGTCGAGGATGCCCGTCTTCGAGAAGCGGAAATGGCCGTAGCGCATGGAGAGCTGGCGCTGGGCCTCGTCGATGGACCTGCCCTCGAAGACCACGAGGTAGAGGGCGGCGACGAAGCCGGCCCGGTCCGCGCCCGACTTGCAGTGCAGGACGGCCGGATACTCGATCCTGTCGAAGAATTCCTTGGCGGAGAGCAGCGTCTCCCGGTCCGGCGCTCCGCGGGAGCGGACGACGAATTCCTCCAGATGGATGCCGAGCCGCTCGCAGGCCTCCTTCTGGAGCTGCCAGGAGCCATGCTCGCGCCCGCCGCGCAGGTTGATGATCGTCCGCACGCCCTCGCTTTTAAGCGCGGCGATCTGATGTGGCGCCGGCTGGGCCGATCGCCACAGCTGGTCGGTGACCTGATGCTTGTTCAGGTAGAAGAGACGGAAGACCCCGTGATCGGCGACGAGCATGTGAGCCCAGGCACGCAGCCGCCCGGACAGCCCCTCCACAGGGCGATCCCAGCGCGCGATGCGGGCCATTCGGCGGGCATAGCGGATTTCAGGCTTGAGGAACCTGTTGAACACGTGGATCCGAGCAATCTGTCTTAAATGTAAGATAATTCGGTTTGGCCGAAGGCCGCCCTTATCGACGATGGCAGCCGATTAATCAATTGCTTAAGTCCCAAGTTGTTGCCGCAGGCGAAATTCGGGCCTTCGAATCGAAGCTGAGCCGGCAGATGCAACCAATCGGTTGCCGGTCTCTCGCCTCTCGTGTAAGGGGTGCCGTTCGAAACAACCCTCCTTGACGAAAAGAGCGGCTGGACACCGGGCCTTCGAAAGCTTGCCGGCGCTGGATCGTTGAGACCAACAAGCAGTTCAGGAGAGCGGCGTCATGTCGTCCACCTTCGAGACCGTCGCCGGCATCATTTCGGAAACCGCCGATATCCCGCGCGAGCAGATTACGCCCGAGAGCCACGCCATCGAGGATCTCGGCATCGATTCCCTTGCCTTCCTCGACATCGCCTTCGCCATCGACAAGGCCTTCGGGATCAAGCTGCCGCTCGAGCAGTGGACGCAGGAAGTGAACGAGGGCAAGGCCCCGGCCGAGGAATATTTCGTCCTGAAGAACCTCGTGTCGCGCATCGACGCGCTGGTTGCCGCCAAGCAGGCATAAGATACATCAATCATCCCGGCGGGCCGGCCGATCGAGGCCGGCTCGAAGAGGCGATCCATCAGCCCCTCCGCCTCATGGATTCTCTTCCCATTGAACCTGCCGGGAGCAAGAGGGTAAGAGAGCCGGATGCGCCTCGAATATTTCGAAATGATCGACCGGGTGACGAGCCTCGACCGCGATGCGAAGCGGATCGAAGCGTCCTCCACCGTTCCGCAGGACAGCCCCGTCTTCGAAGGGCATTTCCCCGGCCACCCCCTCGTGCCCGGCGTCCTTCTCACCGAGACCATGGCTCAGGCCTCCGGCTATCTCGTGCTGGGCCTGATGGGCTTCACCCACATGCCGTTCCTGATGGGCGTCGACAAGGCGCGCTTCCGCACCTTCGTAGGACCGGGTACGGTGCTCACCGTCACGGCGCAGCTGGAGCACGAGGGCTCGGGCTATGCGGTGACCAAGGCCAAGATCGCGGCCGAGGGCAAGCCGATCTGCGACGCGGAGCTGCGCTTCCGGATCATGCCCTTCCCGGAAGGCATGGACGGCCTGATGCGTGCGCAAGCCACGCGCATCGGCCTCCTCGAGGAGAATATTTGATGCGGGATGTGGTCATCACGGGCGTAGGTCTCGTCTCCAGCGCCGGAGAAGGCCTGGAGGCGCATCTGACGGCGCTGGCGAGCGGGGGCGCCTCGAACAGGGATGCGGAGACCTTCGCACCCTTCACCGTCAATCCAGTCGGCACCCTGGAATGGGACCGGCAGATCCCCAAGAAATCCGACCAGCGGCAGATGGAAGCCTGGCAGAGGCTCGGCTGCTATGCCGCGGGCCTCGCGCTCGATGCCGCAGGCGCCAAGGAGGATGCAGCCCTCAAGAGCCGCATGCAGCTCATCGTCGCTGCCGGCGGCGGCGAGCGCGACTACGCGGTCGACGGGCAGATCCTCACCGGCCTGGCGAAGGCCGAGAATCCCGGAATCTTCCTCAACGAGCGCCTGATGGGCGATCTGCGCCCCACGCTGTTTCTCGCGCAGCTCTCCAATCTCCTGGCAGGCAACATCTCCATCGTCCACGGCGTCACCGGAGCCTCGCGCACCTTCATGGGCGAGGAATCGAGCGGGGTCGATGCGATCCGCATCGCCCGCGAGCGCATCGCCTCGGGGCAGGACGACATCTTTCTGGTCGGCGGCGCCTACAATGCGGAGCGTCCCGACGTGCTGCTCATCTACGAGATGGGCGGGTTCCTCTGGAAGAAGCCCTATGCCTCCGTCTGGGAGCGCCCGGCGGATGGCGGCGGCATGATCCTCGGCTCGGGCGCCTGCTTCCTGGTTCTCGAATCCCGCGAGCATGCGACGGCGCGCGGCGCAAAGCCGCTGGCGGTTCTTGCCGGCGTCGCCTCCGACCGCTCACGCCGCAAGGCCGGCAGCGTCGAGGGAGCGCTCCACGCCCTGTCGAAGCAACTTGATGCGAAGCCAGATCTCGTGCTGTCCGGCGCCACCGGCATCAAGGGCATCACGGAAGAGGAGCAGGCGGCGCTCAAGGACATCGCGCCGAAGGCTGCCGTGCATGCCACCGGCGATCTCGTGGGCCATACGCTCGAGGCCCAGGCTGCCACGGGCGTCGCGCTCGCCGCAGGGCTGATCGCTGGGGGCAAGGCCGGCGAGGCGCTCGTGACCTCCGTCGGCCATTGGCGCGGCGAAGGCGCCATCCGCATCACCAAAGCTTGAGGAAGAAGGCAATGGCGCTTCGCGATCAACAGGGCCGTCCCCTCGTCGCCGTCACCGGCATGGGCGTGGTCACGTCCCTCGGCCAGGGCAAGGACGACACCTGGGCCGCCCTAACGGCCGGCAAATCCGGCATCCACCGCATCAACCGCTTCCCCACGGAAGGCCTGCGCACCACGATCGCAGGCACCATCGACTCGGTCGAGGTGGAGCCCTTCTGCGCGCCGATGCTCTCCGAGCGCCTCGCCATGCTGGCGGCGGAGGAGGCGGTGGGCCAGTCGGGCCTCGCCCAGGAGGACTTCCCGGGCGCACTCTTCATCGCCGTGCCGCCGGTCGAGATGGAATGGCCGCAGCGCGAGGCCTTGGCCGAAGCGTCGGGCCAGACCGGCGAAGTCACCTACAAGGATCTTCTCCAGGCGGCGGCCACGGGCCGCTTCAAGCCCTGGCACGATCTGTTCATCTTCGGCACGGTGGCCGACCGGGTCGCCGACCGCTTCGGCACCAAGGGCTCGCCGATCTCGCTGTCCACCGCCTGCTCGTCCGGCGCCACCGCGATCCAGCTCGGCGTCGAGGCGATCCGCCGCGGCGAGACGCAGGCGGCGCTCTGCATCGGCACCGACGGTTCGGTCAATCCGGAATCGCTCATCCGCTTCTCGCTGCTCTCGGCGCTCTCGACCCAGAACGAGAACCCGGAAGGCGCGTCGAAGCCCTTCTCCAAGAACCGCGACGGCTTCGTCATGGGAGAGGGGGGTGCTGCGCTCGTGCTGGAGAACGCGGAGAGCGCAAAGGCGCGCGGCGCGACAATCCTCGGCTATGTGCTCGGCTGCGGCGAGAAGGGCGACGGCTTCCACCGAACCCGCTCCTCGCCGGACGGCATGCCCGCGATCACGGCGATCCGCCAGGCTCTCGACGACGCCGGCCTCGCGCCGGACGATATCGACTATATCAATGCTCACGGCACCTCGACGCCGGAGAACGACAAGATGGAGGCCATGAGCTGCACCGCCGTGTTCGGCGAGCGCATGGCCAATCTTCCGATCTCCTCGAACAAGTCGATGATCGGCCACACGCTCACCGCCGCCGGCGCTGTCGAGGCGGTGATGTCGCTCCTGACGCTCGGGACGGGCCGCATTCCGCCGACGATCAATTATCAGGTGCCGGATCCCGCAATTCCCCTCGACGTGGTGCCGAACGTGGCGCGCGATGCGAGCGTGAATTACGTGCTCTCGAATTCCTTCGGCTTCGGCGGCCAGAACACCTGCCTCGTCTTCGGGGCCGAGCCGAAAGGAGCTTGAGACCATGACCCGCATTCTCGTCACCGGCGGCGGTAAAGGCGTCGGCGCGGCCATCGTGCGGGCTCTCGTGGCCGCCGGCCACGATGTCGATTTCACTTATCGCTCGTCCGGAGACGCCGCGAAGGCGCTGGCCGACGAGCTGATGCAGGCCAATCCCGGCCGCACCATCAAGGCGCATGAGGTCGATCTCGCCGACAAGGCCGCGCTCGAAGCCTTCTGCGAGGGCATCGAAGGCGAGAGCTTTTTCGGGCTCATCCACAACGCCGGCCAGCCCTATGACGCGCTCGCCGCCATGATGCAGCAGGACAAGGCCGAGGCGGCCATGCAGGTGAACTTCTGGTCGCTCACCCGCATCGCCAAGGCGCTCATGCGCGGCATGATCCGCGCGAAGGCCGGCCGCATCGTCGCCATCGGCTCGGTGGCCGCGCTCCAGGGCAATCCGGGCAATGCCGCCTATGCCGCCTCCAAGGGCGCCCTGATCTCCTATTGCCGCACGCTTTCCGTGGAGACCGCCAAGCGCAATGTGACGGTCAACGTGATTGCGCCGGGCTTCATCGACACGGACATGATGGCGCCCTACGCGGCCTACCGCGACAACATGGAAAAGCAGATCCCGGCCGGACGCTTCGCCAAGCCGGAAGAGATCGCCGGCCTCGCCGCCTTCCTCATGAGCGAACCCGCCGCCTACATCACCGGCACGGTGCTCCCCATCGACGGCGGGCTCACCTCGATGCTCGGCGTACATCGGTGACCATGAGTGTCGTCCCGGACGCCGCAGGCGATCCGGGATCGCGCAAACCAGCTTGGCACTGTCATCACCGGCCTTGTGCCGGCGATCTCGATCCGGGAGGCGCCGCGCTCTGCTGCGTCGGGATGGCCGGGACGAGCCCGGCCATGACGTGAACAGGACCGGCCGGACAGCATCGTCACGTCCTGCTGGAATGCCCGGAGCTTGCCATTCACCCGCTCGCCCTTTAAGCCGCCGGAAAAGAATTTCTCCGTGACCGCTGCGCTTTGAGACGCAAGCGGAAACGCGATCAGGATTGGCTTTCATGCGCTCCCTACAACTCTTCGGCGACCGTGACCTTCGCATCACCGAGATGGAGGCGCCTCCTCCTCCCGCTCCCGGCGAGGTGCAGGTGCGGGTGAAGGCGCTGGCGCTGAACTATCTCGATGTCTGGGGCTTTCGCGGCATGGCCTTCGCCAAGCGCAAGATGCCGCAGGCCGTCGGCGTCGAGGCCTCGGGTGAGATCGCCGCGGTGGGCGAGGGCGTCACGCGCTTCAAGGCGGGCGACCCGGTGACCATGTACGGCGCCGAGACCTGCGGCCATTGCAAGGCCTGCCTGAAGGGCTGGGACAATCTGTGCGAGAATGTCGCCGGCATCATGGGCTTCCATATCGACGGCTTCGCCCGCGAACTGATCAACCGGCCCGAACGCCTCGTCATCCCGGTGCCGAAGGGCGTGTCCTTCGAGCAGGCTGCCTGCGCGCCGATCGGCTTCGGCACCGTGCAGCACATGCTGTTCGACAACGCGAAGCTGGAACCGGGCGAGTCGATCCTCGTCCACGCGGGCGGCTCCGGCATCGGCACCGCGGCGATCAAGATGGCCAAGGCCATCGGCTGCACGGTCTATACGACGGTGGGCGACGACGAGAAGGGCGAGAAGGCGAAGGCGCTCGGCGCCGATTACGTGGTCAATTACCGCACCGAGCGCTTCGAGGGCGAAGTGCGGCGGCTCACCAAGCGCAAGGGCGTCGACGTGGTGTTCGAGCATGTGGGCGCCGAGACCTGGAACGGCTCGCTACTGTGCCTCAAGCGCGGCGGACGCCTCGTCACCTGCGGCTCGACCTCGGGCGTCTCCACCACCATGAACCTGATGCAGCTCTTCCAGCAGCAATACCGGATTTTCGGGTCCTTCGGCTGCCGGATCGAGAACATCGCGCAGTCGCTGGAGAAGATGGCCGGCGGCATGACCCCGGTGATCGATGCGGTTTTCCCGCTGGACGAATTCCGACAAGGCTTGGAGCGGCTCGAGGGCCGCAAGGTCTTCGGCAAAGTGGTCGTGACGTTCTGACTGCAAGTCTGGCGCATCAAGCTCTGCGGAACTTATTCTGAGAGTCTGGCTCATAAAGGGTTTCTGCCCCCTGAGCCCTCATCCTGAGGGCCGCCGCAGGCGGCGTCTCGAAGGACGAGGGCGCTTCCAGTGCACTCTGGATCCTCCTTCGAGACGATCGCTTCGCGATCTCCTCAGGATGAGGTCAGAGATTGATGAGCCAGCCTCTCAGCATGAGAGCCGTGGGAGACAGCAGGAAAGCGAGCCGATCTCTGGTAAAAGGGTCGCGCCATCAGTCCTTGACTAAACCGCCTCCTCGCGAAATGACGCGGGGACTTTTCTTTTCAGGCCAGGATTTCTCCGACGTGCACAAGCCCCACCGTTCCCGCAACCTCGTCTCGCGCTTCCTCGGAACGGTCATGGTCGGCTTTGTGCGCGGCGTCTTCGCCTTCTCGCGGGCACTCGGGCCCGAGCGCTCGGGTGCGGTGGGGGCGGCGCTTGCCCGCTGGATCGGCCCGCTGCTGAAGCCGCACCGGACGGCGCTCGCCAATATCCGCGCCGCCTATCCGGAGAAGCCGGAGGCCGAGGTCAAGGCCATCGCGCGCGCCGCCTGGGACAATCTCGGCCGCACCGGCGGCGAGTATCCGCATCTCGGCCGCCTGTTCGATTTCGATCCCGAGGGCACGATTCCCGGCCGCACCGAGGTCGACGGCATCGACCACTTCCTCAGCCTGAGGGACGACGGCAAGCCGGGGATCATCTTCTCGTCCCATCTGGCGAACTGGGAGCTGCCCGCCATCTGCGCCGCGCGCTTCGGGCTCGATGCCACGGCGGTGTTCCGCGCCCCTAACGATCCGGCCATCGGGCGCGTCCTGCACGAGATCCGCAGCGAGACCATGGGCAGCCTGGAGGCGGCCCGCCAGGGCGCAGCCTTCGCCATGCAGGGGGCGCTGGAGAAGGGCGGCCATCTCGGCATGCTCATCGACCAGCATTTCACCCGCGGCGTGATCGTCAACTTCATGGGCCGCCCGGCCCTGGTGAACCCGATCCTGGGAAAGTTCGCCCGCCGCTTCGACTGCCCGGTCCATGGGGTGCGGGTCATCCGCCTCCCGAACCACCGCTTCCGCCTGCAGCTCACGCCGCCTCTCGACCTGCCGCGCGATCCCGACGGACAGATCAACGTGCAGGGCGCCATGCAGGCCATGACTTCGGTGGTGGAGGAGTGGGTGCGGGAATATCCCGAGCAATGGCTGTGGATGCATCGGCGCTGGCGCGTGCCTGCCAAAGCATAAGACCCAAAAGTGGAATCGGCTTTTGGGATCTGATCCGATGCTCTACTTTTTCGCACGATGTTCTGGCGCTCAAGGTAACGTGAGTTTCCCTTCCGCCCGATTTCGTGTTCCATGGCGGCCATCATGGCGTCCCGTTTGACACTGACCCTGGCGGCCCTCGGCTTGGCCGCCCTCCTGCAGCCTGTCCTCCCCCAGACTGCCTTGGCGGATCCGCCGCGCGCGGTTGTCGAGCTCTTCACGAGCCAGGGCTGCTCCTCCTGCCCGCCGGCCGACGCGCTGCTGGTGGAATATTCCCGTCAGCCGGACATCATCGCCCTGTCCCTGCCGGTCAATTACTGGGATTATCTCGGCTGGAAGGACACGCTCGCCCATGTGGCCTTCACCGAGCGGCAGAAGGCCTATGCTCACGGCCGCAGCGACCGGCAGGTCTTCACGCCGCAGATGATCGTCAATGGCAAGAAATCCTGCATCGGCTCCGACCGGGCTCAGATCGAGAAGGCCATCCAATACACATCGAAGGGCCGCAAGGCCCTTCCGGTCACGGTCAATCTGAGCGAGCAGAACGGCACGGTGACGATCGCTGTCGAGGAGACCCCCGACACGACGCAGCGCGAGGGGGAAATCTGGGTTCTGCCTGTCCTGAGGGAGCAGACGGTGCCGATCGAACGCGGCGAGAATCGCGGCAAGACGATCACCTATGCCAATGTGGTGCGCGGGTTGAACCGCCTCGGCGAATGGCGCGGCGGTGCCGCCCGCTTCGAGGTTTCGGTCGAGACGGCGCGTAAAGGCGGCGACGCCTATGTGGTGCTGCTGCAGAGCACCGATGCGGAAAAGCCGGGCGTCATCCTGGGTGCCGCGAAGGGCCCCGGATTCTAGAGCATTTTTCGGCGAAGTGGGTCCGGTTCGCCGTCAAAAAATGCGGCGCACCAAAGAAGTGAGATGATTCCACGCAAGTGGAGATAGGTCTCGTCACGGCAGAATGATCACCCTGTTGGGCAATTCGTCCACGTCGTCCAGGCGCGGAGGAGCGTGCTCGGCCAGGATCGCGCCTATGCGCCGGATCGCCTCGATCAGACCCTCCGTGAGCTGGCCCGCACCGATGGCGCCGGTGAGATCGGCGACGATGCCGGTCCAGATCTCCGCATCGACCCGGTCCGCGATGCCGGTATCGGCAAGGATCTCGGCATGGTGCTCGGCGAGCGCCAGATAGATCAGCACGCCGGTCTTCTCCCGAGTCCGGGTGAGCCCGCGCCGCAGAAACTCTTGCGAGGCCGCCTCATGTCCCTGGGCGCGCTTGATGGAGCGCGGCACCAGGGTATAGCGCAGCTGCGGCCAGGACAGGACCAGGCTCAGCACCAAGGCCACCGCGAGCTGGATCAGAAGGATGCGCGAGGCGCTCAGGCCGGTGAGCCAGAGCAGGGGCCAGGGCGTCGCGAGCGCTGCCAACAAGGCCCAAAGGAGCGGAATGGCGCGGTAATGGCCCGCCTGCTCGGCAATCACCAGCACGACCTCGCCGGAGGTATCGTCCTCCACGTCTCCGATCGTCTGGGCGATGCGGGTCTGATCTGCGGCTGAAATCATCTACCAGCTCCCCGAGGCACCGCCGCCGCCGGACGAGCCGCCTCCGCCCGAGAAGCCGCCTCCTCCTCCGCCGGACCACCCTCCGCCGCCACCGGACCATCCGCCGCCGCCCGTCGTGACGATCCAGGGGCCGCGGCGCCCACGCCCGGCGCTGCGTCCGCGTCCGGCGCCCATCAGGCGCGAGATCAGGATGAACAGGATCAGCAGGATGATGAAGGCGAGGACCGGGTCGAAGCCCGTGGTGTTGTCCTCGCGCACCTCCGCCCGCCGGTGCCATTCCTCCGCATCGCCAGTCAGGATCGAGAGCATGGCATCGACGCCCGCATCGATGCCGCCGGCAAAATTGCCCTTCTGGAATTGCGGCGCGACGGCGGTGGTGATGATCACCTTGGACAGCGCATCCGTCAGCGCCCCTTCGAGCCCATAGCCGACCTCGATGCGGACCTTGCGCTCCTGCGGCGCGACGAGGAGGAGCGCGCCGTTGTCCTTGCCCTTCTGGCCGAGCTGCCAGTGCCGGAACAGGCGGTTGGCATAATCCTCGATCTCGTAGCCTTCGAGGGAGCGCAATGTCGCGACCACCACCTGATCGGTGGTCTTGTCCTCGTGGGCCTTCAGCTTCGCCTCGAGAGCCGCCCGCTGCTCGGCGCTGAGAAGGTTCGCCGCATCGACGACGCGGCCGGTGAGAGGCGGGAAGGTCTGGGCGAGGGCGGGGAGGGTGAAGAGGAGGATGAGGAGGGTGATGAAGAGCGCGACCAAACCCTCTCCCCCCTTGTGGGGGAGAGTTGGAGAGGGGGGTGTCAGCGCCAGACTAGAATCAGCGTAGCGCTCACACCCCCCTCCCTGGCCCTCCCCCACAAGGAGGGAGGGGAAAGGCGATGCGCCTGTCATCAGCTCAGAACTTCACCTCGGGCGGGCGCTCGGAGCCGGCGGTGGCGGTGAAGGTCTCCATCGGCTTGGCGTTCGGATAGACGATGGCGGCGATCCAGCGGCCCGGGATCGTGCGCAGCTCCGTGTTGAAGGCCTGCACCGACGAGATGTAGTCGCGCCGCGCGACCGCGATGCGGTTCTCCGTGCCCTCGAGCTGGGATTGCAGGGCCAGGAAATTGGCATTCGACTTCAGCTCGGGATAGCGCTCGACGGTGGCGAGCAGCCGTCCCAGGGCACCGGAGAGCTGGTTCTGCGCCTCCTGGAACTGGCGGAATTTTTCAGGATCCGTGACGGTGGATGCATCGACCTTGATCTGCGTGGCCTTCGCGCGCGCTTCCGTCACCTGGGTCAGCACCTCGCGCTCCTGCTGGGCGAAGCCTTTCACCGTCTCGACGAGGTTGGGAATGAGGTCGGCCCGGCGCTGGTACTGGTTCTGAACCTCGCTCCAGGCAGCCTTGGCCTGTTCTTCCAGGGTCGGGACATTGTTGATGCCGCAGCCGGCCAGGGCCACGGCCACGATCATGCCGGTCAGCGCCACGCGCATCCGTAAAAGCAAAGCCGTCATGTCGGTCCTTCTCGCGATTCGGTTTCTGCGAACCTTTGCTGAGATCAGAGATGGAGCAGGGTTCCCGATTCAACAAGCCGGATTCCGGCAGCCGTACACATAGGAATGCAGCTGGGAATGCAGCCGGGATTGCGACGTCAGGATCCGGAGGACAGCGGCGCGTGGGGCTCGGGGCGCCGCGGCTCCCGTCCGCCGGCGATCGCCCAATAGACGAGGCCCGCCACCGCACCGGTCAGCCCGAGCACGAGCGTCACGTGCAATTCGGCCGGCGTGCCGACCCGGGCTGCGCCGCGCAGGATCCACGGCACCGCCGCCGTCAGTACGCCGGTGGCGAGCGCATGCCAGAGCAGGCTGCGCATTCCGAGGACCTCGCTGACCAAGGCGATCAGGAGCAGCGGGAAGATGAGCAGCGTGAACAGGATCCGTCCGACGGCGAGAAACGCGTCCTCGACGATGGGCGTGGGATCGTCCGCCGCGAAGATCGCATCGATCAGCGACCAGAAGCCGACGAAGAGCGTGTCGCCGGTCAGCGTCGCCATGACCGGATCGACGATGGAGGCGATGAGGAAGAAGGTGCCGCTCACGCCGATGGCGATGATGAGCGCGAAGGGAATGAGGAGAAGCCAGCGGATCATGCTGCCGCATAGTGGCAAAGTTCACCCCGCGCCGCCAGAGGCGCCACCGGGGCCGTGTGGTTTCCCCAGCGGTATGTTGCGCTAGTTTAAGCAGCCGGGCGGCGGGCATCCATGCAGGAGGAGGACGCCATGGCGACGTCGAAGCTGGACGAGCGGCGGCTCATGAGCGACGAGGAATTCACCCTCGTCGAACAGACCCGCTATCCGGTGCTGGGCAAGCTGGAGGAGGGGGCGCTGAAGGATCTGACGCAGCGCCTGCGCGAGCGGCGCGACCGGGCCCGGGACATCGCCCATCGCCAGCGCCGCGAGGTCCGCGGCAAGAGCCGGCAGGCCACGAGTTTCGAGAAGCAGGATGCCGGCAACCGGCAGAAGGCGCGCGTCCTCGCCGAGGCGCTGACCCGGATCAACAGCGAGCGGACGCGCCGCAAGGCGGAGGAACTGCGGGAGAACGCCCGCCGTGCATTGGCCCTTCGCCAGGGTGCGGAGGCGTCGGCGCGCCCCGATTCCGGCAGAACGCCGCGGAAAGGCATGCAAAAGAACGCGAGCACCCGCCGCGACCGCATCGTCAACCCGATGGATGCGGGCCGCATCTCGCAGGCAGGCAAGCGTGCGCAGGCGGTGCGGGACAACGCTTAGGGAATTTCATTCTTCGTCATCACCTCCCCGAACTTGATCCGGGGATAGGTGCCGGTGATCTCGATGTGAGGGACGGATCGCTTCCCGGATCGGGATGGCCGGGACAAGCCCGGCCATGACGTAGGAGGGATCTGAGGCCTATTCCCCATCACCGAGCGCATAGACGCCCTCGGCGCCAATGCCCTGTTCGGCCATCATGCGGGCGCGGGCGCGCAGCTTCTCGGTCTCGCTCTTGAGCTGGCCGCAGGCGGCGAGGATGTCGCGGCCGCGCGGGGTGCGCACGGGCGAGGCATAGCCGGCGCGGAAGACGATCTCGGAGAAGCGCTCGATCCGCTCCCAGTCCGAGCACTCGTATTTCGAGCCGGGCCAGGGATTGAACGGAATCAGGTTGATCTTGGCCGGAATACCCTTCAGCAGCCGCACGAGCTCGCGCGCATCGGCATCCGAATCGTTCACGCCCTTGAGCATCACGTATTCGAAGGTGATGCGGCGGGCATTCGACAGGCCGGGATAGGCGCGGCAGGCATCGAGCAGCTGCTTGATGTCGTACTTGCGGTTGATCGGCACCAGCTCGTCGCGCAGCTCGTCGCGTACCGCATGGAGCGAGATCGCGAGCATGGTGTTGGCTTCAGTGCCGAGGCGCTCCATCTGCGGCACGACGCCGGAGGTGGAAACGGTGATGCGCCGGCGCGACAGGGTCAGGCCCTCGCCGTCCGACATCACGTCGATGGCGGCGATCACGTTGTCGATGTTGTAGAGCGGCTCGCCCATGCCCATGAACACGATGTTCGACACGAAGCGGCTGCCGTCGTTCGGTACGAAAGCACCCTCCGGCGGCGTCGCATGCGGCCAGTCGCCGATGGAATCGCGGGCGACGATGAGCTGCGCCACGATCTCGGCCGAGGTCAGGTTGCGCACGAGGCGCTGGGTGCCCGTGTGACAGAAGGAGCAGGTGAGCGTGCAGCCGACCTGGCTCGAGACGCAGAGCGTGCCGCGGTCGACTTCCGGAATGTATACGCACTCGATCTCGGCGCCCTTGTCGAGCGGACCGGTCGAGGCCATGCGGATCAGCCATTTGCGGGTGCCGTCCTTCGACACCTGCTCCGAGACCACCTGCGGGCGGGCGAGCGTATAGGCGGCGGCGAGCTTCGCGCGCAGCTCCTTGCCCACATTGGTCATCTCGGAGAATTCTTTGGCCCCGCGAAAGTAGATCCAGTGCCAGAGCTGGGCCACGCGCATCTTGAGCTCGCGCTCCGGCACGCCGATGGCGAAGAGCGAATCCTTCAGCTGGTCGCGGGTGAGGCCGACGAGCGATGCGCCGCCGGGGGTTGCCCCCGCCACGACGTTCAGCTCCGCCTTCTTTTCGATGAACCCCGCCGCGCGCGCGGCATCGCTCACGGCCAAGGTGGCCGCATTGGGGTTGTGTTTGGCGATGTCGAGCACCGTCGCCATGGGAAATCTTCAGCCTCGTTGTTGGGATCGAGCGGCCATATAACACGATTGCGTCGGAAACGTGAGCCTCGCAACGCAAAATTCCGGACCCTCGGGCCCGGAACATGCTCATCGGCGTGGCGATTTTCAACCGTTTTGAAGACAGGGATATCAACTCCATCCTCATCCTGAGAGGGTGGCTCGTCATGGGTTTGCGCCCCGATAGCCCTCATCCTGAGGAGCGAGCATTGCTCCCGTCTCGAAAGACGAGGGCGGTTCCAGAGACCACTGGACGATCCTTCGAGACGCTGCTCCGCGGCTCCTCAGTATGAGGCCTAAGATTTATGGGCCAGCCTCTCAGGATGAGGGCTTAGAGTTGATTTCAGCCACTTTCCTACGACGCGCATTCCTTGCGGGCATGCTCCAGCGCCTTGCCGAAGCCGTTCAGGGAATAGCGGTCGGTCAGGCTCGAGCCGCGGGCGGATTGCATCTTGACGGTCATGGTGCCGCTGCGCGTCATGGTGGAAATGGCCTGGCCTTCCTCGGCGGGGTTCTTCAGCCAGGCATTGGCCGCCTTGGCGATCAGCGCATAGGAGGCATTGCCGACTGCGGCTTCCGCCGGGCCGTTCTCCTTGGCGGCGAAGCCCAGCACCAGCGCGACCTCGTTCTTCACGTTCTCCGCCGGGCGGAACGACACGAAGAGATAGGCGGGATCCCGGTTCAGGTTCTTGGGCATCCGGTCCTTGGGCTGGCTCAGCGCATAGCAGATCTTCGAGCGGCCGGTCTGGGCCGTATAGACGCCCCAGTCGCCATAAGACGTCAGAAGCGAGGCGCCGCCCGGACCCGTCGCGGCCTGGGCAGGCTTCGCGGCTGCCGCACCGGCCGCGGCACCTGCGGCTGCTGCCGCCGCCGGCTTGGCCGCGTTGGCTCTGGTCGTCGTCGGTGCGGGCTTGGCGGCGGGTTTCGCAGCCGGCGCCGGCTTTGCCGGGGTCGAGCGGGTCGGGGATTGCGTCGAACGCTGGGCCTGCGCCAGGGCGGCAGGTCCGGTTCCGATGACGAGAACGGCGGAAAGGATGCCCGCGGCGAAGCCGCGCTGAAAGGATGCAGGTATCATGGGGCGGACCATACAAGCGGATGGTTAAGAACTCTTCACCATCTCCGTTAAGGCTGTGCCGCAGGATTGGCGATGCGTCGAAACGCGGCGGTGGAAGGAACATCCTTCAGCGCAATAAAAAGGGCCGCCGAGGCGACCCGAACGCAGTACCACTCAATCACTTTTTTGTTTTTGCAAAGGTCGAGGAGATCAAAATCACTTTTACGCAACAGAATCACTTATAACGACAAGAAATAACATTGCAATAAGTCAATATTCCTCTGCCCGAATCGGGTCCTGCCGGGGCTATGCTCAAGCTTTCTTGTTGTCCTCCAGCGCGGTCTTGGCCCGCGCGCGGTGCTCGTCGGTGATGGAGCCTGCGACCTGGGTGATGGCCGCGGCGAGGACGGCCGCGTCGTCGGCGAAGCCGAACAGCGGCAGAAGATCGGTGATCGCATCCGCCGGGAAGACGAAATAGGCGATGGCGCCGAGGAGAATCAGCTTCACCCGGCTCGGGGTCGCGGGATCGGTGGCGCAGAAAAAGGCCGCAACGAGATCCTCCGCGAAGGGGATCTTGCCGGCAACACGCTTCAGCTTGGCCCAGAAGCGACGCTTGAGACCTTCTTCGTCCCTTGCCTCGTCCTGGGTCGCCCGACGCATAGCCTCCATCTCGGCCTTGCTGAAAGGCTTCATGAAGGGTTCACTCATCTCGACTCTTCCTTCCATACTCTCCGGTTCCGGCTTGCGCGAGGATACCGTAAGACATCTCCTGACGCAGGGAGAAAAGCGATGAAGCTCGACAAATTGATGGCAGCAATCGTCACCGGTGGCGCCTCCGGCCTTGGCGAGGCCACGGCCCGCATGCTGGCCGCCAACGGCGCCAAGGTGGCCATCCTCGATATGAACGCGGAGCGCGGCGACGCGGTTGCGCGCGAGATCGGCGGGGTGTTCTGCCAATGCGACGTGACCGACGAGGCCTCCATCGATTCGGCGCTTGCCGCGGCGCGTGCCGTGCACGGCATCGAGCGCATTCTCGTCAATTGCGCCGGCATCGCGCCGGGCAAGCGCACGGTCGCGAAGAAACGCGAGACCGGCGAACTGATCCCGCACGACGTGGCGAGCTTCCGCCGCGCGGTCGAGATCAATCTGATCGGCACCTATGCGATGATCTCGAAATGCGCAGCCGCCATGGCCGGGCTCGATCCGGTGACGCCGGATGGTGGGCGCGGCGTCATCGTCAACACCTCGTCGGTGGCGGCGCAGGACGGGCAGATCGGCCAGGCGGCCTATGCCGCCTCCAAGGGCGGCGTGCTGGGCCTGACGCTCCCCGTCGCGCGCGATCTGTCGGGCTTCGGCATCCGGGTGATGACGATCCTGCCGGGCCTGTTCCACACGCCGCTTTTCGAGGGCATCGCCGAGGATTACCGCAAGGCGCTGGAGGCCAACGTGCCGTTCCCCTCGCGCCTCGGCCGGCCCGAGGAATACGCCACGCTGGTCAAGGCGATCATCGAGAACGACATGCTCAACGGCGAAGGCATCCGCCTCGACGGCGCCCTGCGCATGCAGCCGAAATAGACGATCCGGGATCGGTTCGAGACGGCATGATCGTAAGCCCTCATCCTGAGGAGGTGCGCAGCAACGTCTCGAAGGACGAGGGCGCTTTCAGTGTGCACTGGATCCTCCTTCGAGACGCCACTTCGTGGCTCCTCAGGATGAGGACAGAGTTTGGCGAGTCAGGCTCTCAGGATGCGTTTTCCTCCCGGTTCTCCAAAAAGCTTTCGAGACCCGGGGTGCCGAGCCAGTGCTCGCGGCGCTTGGCCCATAATTCATAGGTCGGCGTGAACAGGTTGGGCTCGTCGAAGGCGCCGAGCCTGATCTCGGTTTCGCCGCCCGCATCCCGAGCAAAGACCTGCGAGCCGCAAACGGGGCAGAAGCAGTCCTCGGTCGTCGGCGAGGCGGACCAGCTCTTGGTTTCACCGGTGATCGTCACTTGGTCGGCGGCGAAGATCACATAGGCGCTGAAGGGGGCACCGCTGATCTTGCGGCAGGTCATGCAATGGCACAGACCCACGCGCTTCGGCTCGCCGCTTGCCTCGAATCTCAGCTGCCCGCAGGCACAGCCTCCCGTGCGGATGCGCATCTCGCTCATGGCCTATCGCCTCAGCAATCCCACCGCCAGCTGGTCCATGCGCTGCGCCATCTCCACGTCGCGGCGCGTCAGGCCCTTGGCGTCGTGGGTGGAGAGGGTGACGTCGACCTTGTTGTAGCTGTTGGACCAGTCGGGATGGTGGTTCATTTTTTCCGCCGCGAGGGCGACGCGGGTCATCCAGCCGAAGGCGGCGCTGAAATCCTCGAAGAGGAAGCGTTTGTGGAGCGCATCGCGCCCTTCGACGAGCGCCCAGCCGTCGAGGGCCGGCAGGAGTTCGGAACGCTCGGATTCGGTCAGGCGAGGCATGGGTGCACTTCATCGTGAGAACGGGCCATCCATAGTGATGAAGCGCGGGGGCGATGTTTCAAGGGTTCAGGGCAGCCCGAGCAGCCGGATCAGCGCGAGGCTGATGGCCATCAGCACCAGAAGCGAGAGCGTCACGGCGAGCGTCACCCGCCCGCCGACGCGGCCGAGGACCTTCAGATCGACGCCGAGGCCGAGCGCGGCCATCGAGATGACGGTCAGAAGCGTTGCGACGGGGCTTGCGATACGCAGAAGCACATCGGGGATGAGGCCGAGGGAGCGCAGCACCGCAAGGCCGAGGAAGCCGAGGATGAACCAGGGCACCAGTCGGCTCAAGGACAGGCGCGCCGTCGCCTCGGCTGCATTGCGGCCCGCGGCGAGCGAGAGGCCGATGACCACCGGGCCCAGCATCAGCACGCGCACCAGCTTCACCAGGGTGCCGAGCTGCGTGCTGACCGCGCTGACCGGCACGGTCGCCGCGAGCACCTGCGGCACCGCATAGACCGTGAGCCCGGCAAGCACGCCGTATTGGGTGAGGGACAGGTCGAGAATCGGCACCAGAAGCGGCAGGGTGAGCACGACGATGACGCCGAGGATCGCCGTGAATGCGATGGAGGAAGCGACATCTTCCGGCTTGGCGCCGATCACCGGCGCCACTGCCGCAATCGCCGAGTTGCCGCAGATCGCGTTGCCGCAGGCGACCAGCACCGCCATGCGCCAGGGCAGGCCGAGCATGCGCCCGAGGCCGTAGCTCGCCCCGATCGCCAAAGCCACCACGACGGCGATGCCCAGGATGAGACCGACGCCCGCCTCGACGACCGCCTGCGCACTGATCGAGGCGCCGAGCAGCATCACGGCGATCTCGAGCAGGGTCTTGGCCGAGAAGCCGATGCCGGGAACCCAGCGCATTCCAGGCGTCCAGGCCGTTCTGACCGCGGTGCCGAAGAGAATCGCGATGACGAGCGCCTCGAGCCAGGGCCGCCCGGTCCAATGCTCCTCGAGCCGCTGCAGGAGAATCGCCGCAAGCGCAATCGCCGCGCACAGGGCGATGCCGGGCGCCAGTTGCGCGATGCGGTTGCGGTTCATGGGATTTCTTTGAAGTCCTGCGGCTTGCTTGGGAGGGGCTAGTCCTTAGGCCGCCGGGATGCAAGCCCGAAACGCACCCCTGTCATCACCGGCCTTGTGCCGGTGATCTCGGTCCGAAGAATGCGGTGCTTCATACCATCGGGATGGCCGGGACACGCCCGGCCATGACGCGAGAGGGTGCGATCCCCGGCGGCCTTAAGGCCGGAATGACAGCTGAGAAACTCACCTAATCCGCAAACCCGTCCTCGATATTCCGCCAGTCCTGCGTCAGCGCGAACGAATCGCGGTCGATGCGGATGAAGCAGCCGCCGCCCGGATGGGAGGGGCGGCTTTCCTGGCCGATCTCGACCTGCTGCAGATGCGCGGTGAGCAGGCGGGCGACGCCGCCATGGGACACGACGACGATATCGCCGGAGGTTTCGTCCTCGCGCAGGATCCGGCTGATCGCATTCACGATGCGCGCCTGCGAATCGATGGCGCGCTCCCAGCCGCGGATGCTCTTGTGCGGATTGCTGAAAAACTCGCGCACCACGTCCCAGAATTCCGGTGGTGCGATGTAGCCCGTCGCGGAGCGGTCGTTCTCGCCGAGATCGGGGTCCGTTGCGTAGGACAGGCCGAGCCGCTCCGCCACGATGGCGGCGCCGTCCATCGCCTTGCGCTCGGTGCTGGCATAGATTGCGGAGACATCTCTGTCCGCGAGCTGCTCCGTGAAGCGCTCCATGCGGGCGCTCCCGATGGCGTTCAGCGGCCATTCGGGAACCGGCTGGTTCGGGTCGATGACCACTTCGGGATGGGTGAGGAAGATGAGCGATGCCATGGGCGCGATGTAGCCCTCCTGCACGGTCGCGTCGAGCTAGCTCAATGGGTAGGCCGCCTCGATCACATAGGGGCCGCCGCCGACCGAGGCGCGCGAGGAATACAGCACGAAGCGCTCGGCGGTGAAGGACACCTTCGGGAAATGGCCGCGCGTCGCGATGTAGTCCGCCACAGCGATCGGCGAGGCGTTCTTCAGGCGCGCCAGGGTCACATGCGGCGTGAATTTTCGGGGTTCCGGGGCTAGGCCGACCTGGCGCAGGAGGCGCTCTTGCTCCGCCTGCAGCGCAATCAGCTCGCTGTTGCCGGAGGTGCGCGCGAAGACCGCGCGGGGTTTTCCACCGCCGAAGCTGTCGAGCCCGTTGATAGTGAGGCTGAGCGGATGTCGGGCCCGCGTCTCGCCGAGGATCGAGGTGACGTCCTCCGCCATGCGGTCGTCAATATCGCCGATGAAACGCAGGGTGAGGTGATAATTCTCAGGGTCGATCCAGCGCGCACCCGGAAGGCCGCCGCGAAACTGCGACAGGACCAGCGTAATATCGGGCGGGATCTCGATGCCGGTGAACAGACGTGGCATGCGGCACCTCCCGAGGCTGCTGATACTGCGTCAGACGATTGGCGGCGGGGTTTGTTCCAGATCGTAAAACGTCATCCCGGACGAGCGAAGCGACGATCCGGGATCGTCGGACGAGTGTGGCGCAGGCGTCCCCTCCCTCCTTGTGGGGGAGGGCTAGGGAGGGGGGTGCTGGCGCCAAACCTTCACAGGCTATCGCTTACACCCCCCTCTCCAACTCTCCCCCACAAGGAGGGAGAGGGTTCCAGCGTCTCGTTCTGAAAGCGATCCCGGATCGGCTCCGCCGTCCGGGATGACCCTCATCTTACGGGCACGGATTGCAGTGCTCGACATGGATGGCGTTGATGCGCTCCTCGAGCTCCGGCGTGATCGTCACGTCGATGGAGGCGATATCCGTCTTCAGCTGCTCCATCGAGGTCGCGCCGATGATGTTCGACGTGAGGAAGGGGCGCGAATTGACGAAGGCCAGCGCCATCTGGGCCGGATCCAGGCCGAACTCCCGGGCGAGCGCGACGTATTTGCGGATCGCCGCCTCGGCGGTCGGGTTCTCGTAGCGCTGGCCGCGACCGAACAGGGTGGTACGCGTGCCGGCCGGGCGGGCCCCGTCGAGATATTTGCCGGTCAGGTAGCCCTGACCGAGCGGCGAATAGGCGAGCAGGCTCACGTTCTCCTGCATCGTCACCTCGGCGAGCGCCACCTCGTAGGTGCGGTTGAGGAGGTTGTAGGCGTTCTGCACCGACTGCACCCGGGCCTGCCCCTTGGCATCCGCATGCTTGAGGAAGCTCATGGTGCCCCAGGCGCTCTCGTTGGAAAGGCCGAAATGGCGGATCTTTCCGGCCTTCACCAGGCCGGTCATGATCTCGACCGTCTCGGCGATGGGGTGGGATTCCCCTTCCTGGTGGCGGAAGATCGTCGGGTTCGAGCCCCAGGGCATCGGGCGGTCGGGCCAGTGGATCTGATAGAGATCGATATAGTCGGTCCCGAGCCGCTTGAGGCTCTTGTTCACCGCCTCCTCGACCTGCGCGCGGGAGAGTTCGCCCTTGGCGCCGTTGTCGCGGAACCAGGTGTTGTCGGTGCTACCGACCACCTTGGTGGCGAGAATCACCTTGTCGCGGGTGCCGCGCGCCTTGAACCAGGAGCCGATGATCCGCTCCGTGGAGCCTTGCGTCTCGGGGCGCGGCGGGATCGAGTAGAGTTCGGCCGTGTCGAAGAAGTTGATGCCCCGGTCGAGGGCATAATCCATCTGCGCATGGCCGTCGGCTTCGGTGTTCTGCTGGCCCCAGGTCATGGTGCCGAGGCAGATGAGGCTGACGTTGAGATCCGTGCGGCCGAGGCGGCGATGTTCCATGGGTATCAAGCTCCTCGCAGCGGAATCAACCGCTGCGTTCAGGCAGGAATGAGGCGCTGAGGCGGCTCAGCGCTGGGAAAGACGGGCGAGAAAGCTCTCGACGCTGGGCAGGATCCGCTCGACGATGATCTCCACGCCCTTGGCCGTCGGGTGCAGCCCGTCGGGCAGGTTGAGGGCTCGATCGCCGGCGATTCCATCCAGGAAGAAGGGGTAGAGCACAAGGTCGTGCGTCTTCGCAATCTCCGGATAGATGGCATCGAATTTCTGCACGTAATCGGGTCCGAGATTGCGCGAGGCATACATGCCGGCGAGCATCACCGGGATGTTGCGGGCCCGCAAGCGCTCGACGATGGCCTCCAGGTTCTTGCGGGTCCCCGCCGGATCGAGCCCGCGCAGCATGTCGTTGGCGCCGAGCTCCAGGATCACTCCGTCGGTGCCGTCGGGAACCGACCAGTCGAGCCGGTCGAGGCCGCCGGACGAGGTGTCGCCCGAGACGCCCGCGTTCGTGACCTCCACCTTGTAGCCCTTGGCCTTGAGTGCGCGCTCCAGCACGGTCGGGAAGGCGGCTTCCTGCGGCAGGTTGTAGCCGGCGCTCAGGCTGTCGCCGAGCGCCACGAGGCGGAGCGGCTGGCCCTGCGCCTGCGCTGCCGGAGGGATGGCGATCAACCCGGCAAAGGCTGTCGCAAGCATGGCCGCACACGCAAAAATGATCGTCATGAATGAGCCGGATTGGCGCTTCATCGATAGGCTTCCTATCTTTCCGGGACTAGAACCGGACAAGTTTCAATTTTCCAGAAGATCGGGTGAAGAGGCATGCAGGACAAGGCCATCGCGCTGCACGACGTCGATTTGAGTCTCGGGCGCGGCGCCGCGCGGGTGCATATCCTCAAAGGCATCTCCCTCGATATCGCGCGGGGCGAGGCGGTGGGCCTCGTCGGACCGTCCGGCTCGGGAAAGTCGACCCTGCTCATGACGATGGCCGGGTTGGAGCGGCCCGATTCGGGCCGGATCGTCGTCGACGGCACCGATCTGTCGGGTCTCGACGAGGATGCGCTCGCGCGCTTCCGCGGCCGCCGGATCGGCATCGTGTTCCAGTCCTTCCATCTCGTTCCCACCATGACGGCGCTCGAGAACGTGGCGCTGCCCCTCGAGCTCGCCGGCGAGGACGAGGCCTTCGAGCGCGCCGAGGCCGAGCTGCAGGCGGTGGGCTTAGGATCTCGTCTGCATCATTATCCGGCGCAGCTCTCGGGCGGCGAGCAGCAGCGGGTGGCGATCGCCCGCGCCATCGTGCCGGATCCGGCGATCCTGGTGGCGGACGAGCCGACCGGCAATCTCGACGAGACGACCGGCCAGTCCATCGTCGACCTGCTCTTCGCCCTCAAGCGCGACCGGGGCGCGACCCTGGTGCTCGTGACCCACGATCTCAACCTCGCCCGCCTCTGCGACCGCATGGTGCGCCTGCGCTCCGGCCAGGTGGAGACCGGCGCGGCCTCCGCCGTGGCCTAAGGATTTTCGTTCATGCACGGCACCCTTCCGGCCACGCCACCGAGACGGCCTTCCTCCGCCTCCCGCATGCCGCTCCTGCTGCGCCTCGCCTTCCGCGAGCTGCGCGGGGGACTGACGGGCTTCGGCATCTTTCTCGCCTGCATCGCGCTCGGAGTCGCCGCGATCGCCAGCGTCTCGTCCCTGTCCCGGTCGCTCACCGAGGGCATCACCCGTGAGGGACGGCGGATTCTGGGCGGCGACATGGCCTTCTCCCTGCTTCAGCGCGAGGCGGCAGGTCCCGAGCGGGCTTTTCTCGAAACCAAGGGGCGGGTCGCGGTCATCGCCACCATGCGCGCCATGGCGGTCGCCGGCGAAAAGGGCTCCGGCCTCGTCGAGATGAAGGCGGTCGATGGGGGCTATCCCACAATCGGCACCCTCGAAACGGATCCGCAGCTTGCCCCGGCCGATCTCTTCGCCGAGAGGAACGGCGCCTTTGGGGCTGCGGTCGATCCGGCGCTTCTGGCGCGGCTCGACCTGAAGGTCGGCGACCGGGTCACGGTCGGTGCCGCGAACGTCGAATTGCGGGCGCGCCTCGATTCCGAACCCGACAAGATCGCCGACGGCATCGGCTTCGGGCCGCGGCTGCTCCTTTCGCAGGAGGCGCTGAAGGCGACCGGGCTCGTCCAGCCGGGCAGCCTGGTGCGCTGGACCTACCGGCTCACCCTGCCGCCCTCGCTCTCCACCGAGGAGGGGCTGACCCAGATCCAGACGGAGGCGAACCATCTTCTGCCGGAGGCCGGCTGGAACATCCGCACGCGGCTCAATGCCGATCCGCGCTTCGCCCGCAACATCGAGCGATTCACCCAGTTCCTGACCCTGGTCGGCCTCACCGCCCTGCTGGTGGGCGGCGTCGGCGTCGCCAATGCAGTGCGCGGCTTCGTCGACCGCAAGCGCGCCTCCATCGCCACCCTGAAAAGCCTCGGCGCGCCGGGCGGGCAGGTGGTGATGCTCTATCTCACGCAGGTGATGTTGATCGCCCTTGTCGGCATCGGCATCGGTCTCGCCTTCGGCGCCGCCTTGCCCTTCGTGATCACGGCCTTCTTCGGCCATCTCCTGCCGATTCCGATTCAGCCGACGCTGGCCTGGAGCGAGCTCGGGATCGCGCTGCTCTACGGCGCGCTCACGGCCCTGGTCTTCGCCATCGCGCCTCTGGGCCGCGCCCATGACGTGCCGGTCTCGGGACTCTTCCGGGACCAGATCGATCCGGAGCGGCGCTGGCCGCGCAAGCGCTACGTGATCGCGCTCGCCGTCTCCGTCGCGGCGCTCGTCGGGCTGTCGCTGGTCGCGGCCTATGACCAGCGCATCGCGCTCATGTTCGTGGGCGCCGCGGCCGGATCCTTCGTGCTGCTGCGTCTGGTTGCGCAGGGCATCATGGCGCTCGCCCGCCGCCTGCCGCGTCCGAAGAGGACGGCCCCGCGCCTCGCGCTCGCCAACATCCACCGCCCCGGCGCGCTCACGCCCTCGCTGGTGCTCTCGCTGGGCCTCGGCATCACGCTCCTCGTGACGCTTGCCGTGATCGACAGCAACCTCACCCGTCAGCTGACGCAGAGCCTGCCGGAGAAGGCGCCGAGCTTCTTCTTCCTCGACATCCCGAACCAGCAGGCCGATTCCTTCGAGGGCTTTCTGAAGAACCAGGCCACCGACGCCCATATCGAGCGCGTTCCGATGATGCGCGGACGTCTCGTCACCCTCGGCGGACGCCCCGTCGCCGAAGTCAAGGCGCCCGAGGATGTCTCCTGGGTGCTGGAGGGCGACCGCGGCATCACCTATTCGCAAAAGCCGCCGGAGGGCTCGAACATCGTTGCGGGCGAGTGGTGGCCGGAAAACTATCGCGGCAAACCTCTCGTCTCGTTCGACCGCAAGATCGCGGAGGGTCTGGGTCTCAAGATCGGCGACGAGATCACGGTCAACGTGCTCGGGCGCAACATCAGCGCCACCATCGCCAACCTGCGCGAGATCGAATGGCGCTCGATGGGCATCAACTTCGTCATGGTGTTCTCGCCCAACACCTTCGCCGGCGCCCCGCACACGCATCTCGCCACAGTCACCTTCCCGAACGGCTCGGATCCGGCGCTCGATGCCCGTATCCTCAGGAGCTCGGCCCAGGCCTACCCGATGGTCACGAGCGTGCGGGTGAAGGACGCGCTCGAGGCGGTCAACGACGTAGTCTCGCAGCTCGTCATGGCGATCCGCGGGGCGAGCTCCATCGCGCTCATCGCGAGCCTTCTGGTGCTCGCCGGTGCGCTCGCGGCCGGCCACCGGGCGCGGCTCTACGATGCGGTGGTGCTGAAGACGCTGGGCGCCACCCGGGCGCGGCTGATCTCGGCCTATGCCCTCGAATACGGGCTGCTGGGGCTCGCCACCGCCATGTTCGGCCTCATCGCCGGCACGCTCGCCGCCTATTTCATCCTGACACGCGTGATGAACCTCGCCTTCACGCTGGATCTCACGGGGGCTCTTCTCGCCTGCCTGCTGGCGGTTCTCGTCAGCGTCGGCCTGGGGCTGATGGGCACCTGGCGCATCCTCAGTCAAAAGCCGGCGCAATACTTGCGAAATCTTTGAAGCCCGGCCGTTCGACAGGGGCTGAAAAGAGCTGAAGACCGTGGCGGGGAGCAGCCTTAAAACTGCTCTCCCGGGTTCTTCTCACGAAACCTTGAAGCTCGGCGCTCCCTCTTGCGGAACAAGCGCCAACCTCTCATATTTTACGTGTCGCCGTAATCCAGCGGCGGCGGAGGGCTGGCTACAGCCTTTCGAGGGAACATAACGGGACACCGCGAGAAAGGACTCCGATGCAACCGTATGAGCAAAACCAATCCGCCTATGGCACCGGCTTTGCCCGGACGGCAGCTCAGGTCGACCAGGGCCTGCGCGCCTTTATGCTCGGCGTCTACAACAACATGGTCCTGGGCTTGGCCATCTCGGCCGTGGTCGCGCTCGGCATCAACATGCTGGCCACGACGAGCGATCCGTCCCAGGCGGTCGCCCGCATGGGCGGCGTGAACCTGACCCAGTTCGGCGCGACGCTGTACGGCTCGCCCCTGATGTGGGTCGTGGCCCTGGCGCCTCTGGCTTTCATCTTCTTCTTCTCGTTCCGGATGGACCGGATGTCGGCGGCTGCGGCCCGCGGCACCTTCTTCGCCTTCGCGGCGGTGATGGGCGCCTCGCTCTCGACGCTGCTCATCCGCTATACCGGCGCGAGCGTGGTGCAGGTGTTCTTCATCACGGCGGCGGCCTTCGGCTCGCTGTCGCTCTGGGGCTACACCACGAACCGCAGCCTGTCGGGCATGGGCTCGTTCCTGATCATGGGTCTCGTCGGCCTGATCCTGGCCTCGATCGTGAACATCTTCGTCGCGTCGAGCGCCCTGCAGTTCGGCATTTCCGTGATCGGCGTGCTCATCTTCGCAGGCCTGACGGCTTACGACACCCAGAAGCTGAAGGAGATGTACCTGTACGGCAATTTCGACTCCGAGACTGCCTCAAAGGCCTCCGTGTTCGGCGCCCTGACGCTGTATCTGGACTTCATCAACATGTTCCAGTTCCTCCTCGCACTGGTGGGCAACCGCAACCAGTGAGGATGAACGGAGCGAGTGATCGCGAAGCCCCGACCGAAAGGCCGGGGCTTTTCTTTTGCCGTTCCGACGATCCTTATGCGCCGGGCGGGCGATACTTGACCGATTTCGCCTTCGCGAGGGCCTGCATCAGCTCCTCGACGCTGAGTAGGACAGTCGTCTCGCTCGAGCGAACCGCGCCGCCCGCGCCGATGGCGAGCATGACGGATGCCATCGATACGTTGTCCGGCGCCTCCCAGAGATTCCAGCCGTCGTGTTCGCCGAAGGCGTACCAGAACCCGTGCAGCTTGCCGCCGACCGACTCGATGTATGATTTTGCCGCCGCGCGTCGGTCCTCGGGCTTCTCGATCAGGCGCGCCCAGGTTTCGGGCGTGTAGCTGAAGCGCGTGAGATACATGGCCATGGCTCACCTCGTCCGTCAGAGTTCGGCCCCAGCGGAGGCAGTTAACGCCCAAATCCGGAACGCGGCGAGTCACTCACATGGGTAAGCTTTTAAAAGGGTTTCATCCCTGTCCCGAGCTCGCCGAGCAGCGGTAGCCGAACCAGGCGCTGGCGATGGCGGCCGCGGCGCAGATCAGCGCGACCACGGCGAAACCGCCGATCATGGCCGCGGCATAGATCTCCTCGACTGCGGCGCTCCCCACCTCCATCGGCAGGGGCGTGCCGAAGGTTGCATGCGTGAAGCGCTCCGCCATTCCTGGGCTGACCCACGCGGCAGCATGCTGGAACCCGAAGGTGGCGACGACGCCGAGCCCTGCCACGGCGATCAGGCCCGCGACGCGCGAGATCGCGTTGTTGATGCCGGACGCGACCCCGATGCGCTCGTCGGGGACCGCATTCATGACGGTGGTCGACAGGGGTGCGACTGTGATCCCCATGCCAAGCCCCATCGCGGCCATGACGGGAGCGACCGCAAACCAGTAGCTGCCGTGAAGCACGGCGAGCGCCAGAAGTGCGAAGCTCAGGCCCGTGACCGCAGGCCCGATCGTCAGCAGCATCCGCACGCCGAACCGGTCCGCCATCACGCCGCCGAGCCGGGACAGCACGGCCATGACGAGGGTGAACGGCAGGAACACCGATCCGGCCTTGGCGGCCGAATAGCCATGCGCCTCGATCAGCACTGTGGGCAGGAAGAACAGGGCGCCGCTGAGCGCGAAATAGAGCAGCAGCGTCAGCATGTTGACATTGGCGAAGGCGGAGGAGCGGAACAGGTCGATCGGCATCATCGGAGCATGGCTGCGCCTCTCGTGCAGGATGAAGAGCCCGAGCACCACAGCGCCGGCAAGCATCAGCCCGGTGGCGAGACCGCGATGGCCTCCCTGTTCGCCGAAAGCGGTCAATCCGTAGGCGAGGAGGCCGAGGCCGATCACGGCGAGGGCGCCGCCGAGCCAGTCCATGGCGGTTTCCCTCGCTGCCGGGCTTTCCGGCACGTGCTGCCAGCACAGCCAAAGGGCGAGGAGTGCAATCGGAATGTTGATCCAGAAGATCGCCTGCCAGGGGCCGATATCGATGAGCCAGCCCCCGAGGATCGGGCCGAGCGCCGCGGCGATGGCGGAAGCGGCTGCCCAGGTGCCGATGGCCTTGCCCCGTGCTTCCTTCGGGAAATGGGCGCTGATCAGGGCGAGGGAGCCGGGCACCAGCAGGGCGCCGCCGATGCCCTGGAAGGCGCGGGCGGCGATCAGCATTCCCGCCGATCCGGACAGCCCGCACCAGAGCGAGGTCAGGCCGAAGCAGGCGATGCCGATCATGAAGATGCGCCTGAGGCCATAGGCATCGCCCGCCGCTCCGCCGAGAAGCAGGAAGGCGGAGAGGGTCAGCGCATAGGCATTGGTGATCCACTGCATTTCCGATAGGGAGGCCTGCAGGCTCTCGCGCATCTGCGGGATCGCGACGGTGACGATGGCGCCGTCGGCAAAGACCATGCTGGAGGCGAGGATGGCGGTCCAGACCACATAGCCTTGGGCTCGACTGCCGGTCGAAGGATGCCTCTCACCGGAACGGGGCTGATTCACGCGCAGGCCTTTCTCGTGAAGCCGCAGCTTACGGCGAAAGCAGGCAAAAAAGACAGTCTTCCCATTCCGGGAATGGCTACTCCTCCCGTGTGCGAAAATGCTTTACAGAACTCCCATGACGATCCTCATCCGCACTTCCGCCGAATCCGATCTCGACGCCATCACCGCCATCTACGCCCATGCGGTGACGCATGGCACGGCCTCCTTCGAGCTCGATCCGCCCACAAGGACGGAGATGGCGAACAGACGGGCCGCAATCCTCGAGGGCGGTTATCCTTACCTCGTGGCGGAGAAAGATGGCGCGATCCTCGGCTATGCCTATGCGGGCGCCTATCGCACGCGCCCGGCCTATCGTTCGACGGTCGAGGATTCGATCTATGTCGCTCCGGATGCGCAGGGACAGGGCGTCGGGCGTTTGCTGTTGACCGCGCTGATCGGGGAATGCGAGGCGCGCGATTTCCGGCTCATCGTGGCGGTCATCGGCGATGAGGATTCGCACGGCTCCATCGCCCTGCACAGAAGCCTCGGCTTCGAGCCTGTCGGAATCTTCAAGGGCATCGGCTACAAGCACGGACGCTGGCTTTCCACCGTGCTGATGCAGCTTCCTCTCGGACGCGGCATCGCGGAGCCGCCGACACGGCCCCTTCCCACCGGATAAAGTCGGATCGTAGCCTAAGCCGACACAACCTTCGGCTTGTCGAGCACGCGCAATACGCGCGCAAGTTCATGTCCGCGCTTGAGGATCAAGCCTGTCGAGACGATGACCGAATAGGCGCCCTGCTTCTTGGCGAGCTTCGGATCCTTCTCGATGCGGTAGAGGGGCATTTCCGATGTGCGCCGGAAGATGGAGAACACGGCCTTTTCGGGCATGAAGTCGATGGCGTAATCACGCCACTCGCCGGCTGCCACCATGCGGCCGTAGAGATTCAAGATGGCCTGCAGCTCGGCCCGGTCGAAAGAAACCTGTTTCGGCGCGGCGGGGAAAGGAACGATGTGGGCCGAACCCTGCATCGCGCCGCCGCGCAGCGGCTCTGCGACGTCACCTTCGCTCATGAAGCCTCCTATGAAACGTCGTTATACTTCCCTGATGATGGGCTTCGCCGGCAAAGGGATCAACCCATAGCAACCCGATGAGTCACGGGTTATTCTGCAAATCTTATTCCTGCCGCAATCGCGCCGTGATGGAGCCGTACTGAATTCCGTAAATGCTCAAGTTGCCTCGACGGCCCGGCTCATCGAACGGCTTGGACACGTCAGCCCCCCAGCCCTCTGAGTCGCTTGAGGAGCCGGGCCACCATCGAGACACAAGGCTGCCGATGAGGCAGCCTTTTCTTTTGTGCGGAGCGCCTCCGCATCGATTGCAAGACGCTCCAAATTTTTCTTTGTCGTTAACGTTTCGTAAAGACAGAGCCCACGTCGTCCGACGAACTTTCAGGCACACTAAAATCCCGACAGCACGATCTTGCCGCGCGTGCGGCCGCTCTCGATGAGGGCATGCGCGCGCTTGAGATTGCCGGCATTGATGGTGCCGATCACGTCGCCGAGCGTCGTCCTGATCGTGCCCGCATCCACGAGACGCGACGCCTCGCTCAGGATCTCGTGCTGCCGCTCCATGTCGGCGGTCTGGAAGGTCGAGCGCGTGAACATGGATTCCCAATGGATCGACACGCTCTTGCCCTTGAGGAGGCTGATGTCGAGCGGCGTCTTCGGATCGTCGATCAGGGCGAAGCGACCCTGCGGCGCGATGGCTTTCGCGATCTCCGCGAAATGCATCTCGGTCTGTGTGATCGAGAAGATGAAGGCCGGTGCGCCGATGCCGAGCGCTTCGACCTGGGCGGCAAGCGGCCTGCTGTGATCGATCACATGATGGGCACCGAGCTCCCTGACCCATTCCTGCGTCTCCGGCCGCGAGGCGGTGGTAATGACCATAAGGTCCGTGAGCTTGCGCGCGAGCTGGACCGCGATGGAGCCGACGCCCCCGGCACCGCCGACGATCAGGACGGCATTGGCCGCTCCCTTGACCGGGCGCTTGATCTCGAGCCGGTCGAACAGGGTTTCCCAGGCGGTGAGCGTGGTGAGCGGAAGGGCGGCCGCCTCCTCGAAGCTGAGGGTTTTGGGCTTTTTGCCGACCAGCCGCTCGTCGACGGCGTGGAACTCGGCATTGGTGCCGGCCCGCGTGATGGCGCCGGCATAGAACACCTCGTCGCCTTCCTTGAACAGGGTGACGTCCTTGCCGATTCCCCGGACGATCCCGGCGGCATCGAAGCCCAGAACCTTCCAGCCGCCCGGTTCGGCTTGCGCCCGCATGCGGACCTTGGTGTCCACGGGGTTCAGGGAGACCGCCTTGATCTCCACCAGAAGATCGCGCGGGCCGGGCTCGGGCCGGGGCAGGTCGATGTCGACGAGGGAGGCATCCTGGTCGATGGGCAGGGATTGCTGGTACCCGATGGCGCGCATGGTGATGTTCTCCGGTTGTGGAGACATAGTTGGACCTGGTGTATGATCGCGCAAGAACGCACAAAAACAGCCCATAGTGTCAAAAAGGATACCGTAATGCCGCGTGGGTCGCCGAGGGCGCAGAGAGTGCCGAGGGTTCAGGGCTGCTCCGTCGAGCGGACGATGAGCCTGATCGACGGGAAGTGGAAGATCATCGTCCTCTACAAGCTCCTGCGCGGAACCTTGCGTTTCAACGAGTTGCGCCGGCTCATTCCGTCCATCACGCAGCGCATGCTGACCCATCAGCTGCGCGAACTCGAGGCCGATGGGCTCATCCTGCGCACGGTCTATGCCCAGGTTCCTCCCCGGGTCGAATATTCGCTGACGGCGCGCGGCCGGAGCCTGGAGCCGGTGCTCATGGCGATGAAGGAATGGGGCGACGCGAATCTGTCGTCGGCAGAGGCTCAGGCAGCGTAAATCGTCTGTGCGCTGCAATAACTTAACCCTACCCGGTGCGGAACGGCATGCTTCTGTTGCGCAACCAGACGCTCTGTGGCAACGCTCCCCGCGACTCGGACCATGAGAGGATGCGCGCATGAAGCTGGAAACACCGACCAGCGGACGCGAGTTGACGGCCGAGGCCGTCGCCGTGCTGGAAAAGGGCCATAAGGCCATCCCGCCAACCTTCCTGCGCGATCTGTACGGGCGCGTGCCGCCCGAGGATCTTGCCCCCTATTCGCCGCAGACCCTGGCAGATCTGGCGGCGGAAGCCTTCGAACACCTCAAGGCCCCCCGCACCCCGGACGGCGCCGATATCCGCCTCTTCGACTTCGAGATCGAGCGCGAGGGCCGGCGCCAGGACGTGACGGTGCTCGAAATCGTCAACGACAACATGCCCTTCCTGCTCGATTCGACCCTCGCCGAGATCGTCGACGAGGGCTACGAGCCGCTGCTCGTGGCGCATCCGATCCTGGCCGTGGAGCGGGATTCGAGCGGCGCCCTCGTGCGCCTCGTGGGCGAGGCCACGGCCGCCCTGCGGCTCGGGGTGAAGCGCGAGAGCTTCATCCACATCCACCTGCCCCGCATCGACGATCCCGAAACCCGCGCCCGCCTGATCGAGACCATGCGCCTCGTCCACAACGACGTGTCGGTTGCAGTCCACGACTGGCCGGGCATGCGCGCCCGCGTCGCCGAGATCGTGCACAATTACCGCCTCAACCCGCCGCCCCTGCCGGAGGACGAGGTGAAGGAGGCGATCGCCTTCCTCGACTGGATCTCGCGCGACAACTTCACCTTCTTGGGCTTGCGCGAATACCGGCTGCCCTCGGGCGACACCGCTGCCGATCCCGTGGAGGGCTCGGGCCTCGGGCTTCTGCGCGATCCATCGGTGCGCGTGCTGCGGCGCGGGCGCGAGCTCGTGGCGATGACGCCGGAAATCCGCGCCTTCCTGGAGCGGCCGCAGGCTCTCATCATCACCAAGGCGAACGTGAAGTCCCGCGTCCACCGCCGGGCACATCTCGACTATGTCGGCATCAAGCTGTTCGACGACAGCGGCCGCCTGCGCGGGGAGCTGCGCATCGTCGGTCTCTTCACCGCGAGCGCCTATACCAACACAACGGGCGAGGTTCCCTATCTGCGCCTCAAGGTGGCGAAGGTGATCGCGCGCGCGGGTTTCGACCCGTCGAGCTATGCCGGCCGCGCGCTTCTCAACGTGCTGGAGAATTATCCGCGCGACGAGCTGTTCCAGATCGACGAGGACACCCTCTACCACTTCGCCATCGACATCATGAACCTGTCGGAGCGTCCGCGGGTGCGGGCGCTCGCCCGCGTCGACGAGTTCGACCGCTTCGTCTCGGTTCTCGTCTTCGTGCCCAAGGATCGCTACGACACGCAGGCCCGCCTGCGCATCGGCCAGTTCCTCGCCTCGATCTACGAGGGACGCATGTCCGCTTCCTATCCGGCCTATCCGGAAGGCCCGCTCTCGCGCACCCATTACATCATCGGACGCGACGAGGGTCGGACGCCGCAGGTGGCGCGAGAGACCCTGGAGAAGGGCATTTCCGCCATCGTGCGCACCTGGAGCGACGCCCTGCGCGATGCGCTCGACGAGACCGTCGGCGGCGCGCGGGCGCGCTTGCTGGCCACGCGCTACGGCGATGCCTTCAGCGCCGCCTATCGCGAGGCTTTCGGCGCCGAACAGGCCATCGCCGACATCGCCCTGCTGGAGCAGCTCTCGGAAGCGCGCCCTCGCGCCGTCGACCTCTACCGCCGGGAAGGCGACGAAGAGACCCGCGTGAACCTAAAAGTGTTCTCGCTCAATGTGGCGCTGCCGCTCTCGGAACGAGTGCCGCTTCTGGAAAATCTCGGCTTCCGCGTCGTCAACGAACGAACCTACCGGGTCGCCTTCTCGGGCACCGACCGGGTGTGGCTGCACGACATGACCCTGGAGCGCGCCGCCGGCGGCGTCATCAGGATCGACGAGATCCAGGCGCTGATCGAGGCGGCCCTGCTCGCGCTCTTCCGCGGCCTCGCGGAATCGGACGGCTACAACCGCCTCGTGCTCGAAGCGGGGCTGGGCTGGCGCGACGTTGCCATGGTGCGGGCGCTCGGCCGCTATCTGCGCCAGATCCAGGTCACCTACGCGCAGGATTACATCGCCGAGACGCTGGCCCGCCACGGCGACATCGCCGCCGAGCTGGTCAAGCTCTTCTACGCGCGCTTCGACCCGCGCAAGGAGGCGAATCGAGCCGAAGCCGAAGCCGCGATCCGCGAGCGTATCGAGGATATGCTCAAGAACGTCACCAGCCTCGACGACGACCGGATCCTGCGCCGCTTCGTCAACCTGATCGAAGCCGCGATCCGCACCAATTTCTTCCAGCTCGAGGATAACGGCCTGCCGCGCCAGACCATCGCGTTCAAGTTCGAATGCGCCAAGGTCGACGGCTTGCCGCTGCCGCGGCCACTCTACGAGATCTTCGTCTATTCGCCGCGCGTCGAAGGCGTGCATCTGCGCTTCGGCAAGGTGGCGCGCGGGGGGCTTCGCTGGTCCGACCGGCCGCAGGACTTCCGCACCGAGGTGCTCGGCCTGGTCAAGGCGCAGCAGGTCAAGAACGCGGTCATCGTGCCCGTCGGTGCCAAGGGCGGATTCGTGCCCAAGCACCTGCCGCCGGCGAGCGACCGGCAGGCCTGGCTGGCGGAAGGCACCGAGAGCTACAAGATCTTCGTGCGCACGCTGCTGCAACTGACCGACAACATCGTCGGCGACGCTATCGTGCCGCCTGCCGATACCGTGCGTCACGATGGCGACGATCCTTATCTCGTGGTCGCTGCCGACAAGGGCACGGCCACCTTCTCCGACATCGCCAACGCGCTCTCCATCGAGAAGGGGCACTGGCTCGGCGATGCCTTCGCCTCCGGCGGCAGCCAAGGCTACGACCACAAGAAGATGGGCATCACCGCGCGCGGCGCCTGGGAAGCCGTAAAGCGCCACTTCCGCGAGATCGACACCGACATCCAGACGACGCCCGTGACGGTGGCCGGCGTCGGCGACATGTCCGGCGACGTGTTCGGCAATGGCATGCTCCTGTCGCGGGCCTTGAAGCTCGTGGCGGCCTTCGACCACCGCGACATCTTCATCGATCCGAATCCCGATCCCGAATCCTCCTTCCTGGAGCGCGAGCGTCTGTTCGCTCTGCCGCGTTCGAGCTGGCAGGACTACGACAAGGGCCTGATCTCCAAGGGCGGCGGCGTGTTCTCGCGCAACGTGAAATCGATTCCGCTCTCCGACGAGATGCGCGCGCTGCTCGATCTCGACAAGCCGCAGGCGACGCCCGCCGAGGTGATCAACGCGATCCTGAAAGCCCGCGTCGACCTGCTCTGGTTCGGCGGCATCGGCACCTATATCCGTTCGTCGTCCGAGACGGACGAGCAGGTGGGCGACCGCGCCAACGATGCGATCCGCATCACGGGCACGGACGTGCGCGCGAAAGTGATCGGCGAGGGCGCCAATCTGGGCGTGACCCAGCGCGGGCGCATCGAGGCGGCGCAAAAGGGCGTGCGCCTCAACACCGATGCCATCGATAATTCCGCCGGCGTCAACACCTCCGACGTGGAGGTGAACATCAAGATCGGGCTCACCACGCCCGAGCGCGACGGGCGCCTCACGCAGGACCAGCGCAACGCGCTTCTGGTCGACATGACCGACGATGTCGCAGCCCTCGTCCTGCGCAACAACTACCTGCAGACGCTCGCGCTCTCGCTCTCCGAGCAGCGTGGCCTCGCCGATCTGGGCTTCGCGCGCCGGCTGATGCACATGCTCGAAGCGGAGGGCCGGCTCAACCGGGCGGTGGAATACCTGCCCGACGATAGCACGCTCGCCGAGCGCTCCCGCCGCGGCGAGGCGCTGACGCGGCCGGAGCTCGCGGTGCTGCTGGCCTACGCCAAGCTCGCCCTGCACGACGCCCTGCTCGAGAGCCCGGTGCCGGACGATCCCTATCTCGGCAAGGAGCTGGAGCGATATTTCCCGGCCGAGATGCGCGAGCGCTTCCCCGATGCGATCGCCTCCCACCGCCTGCGCCGCGAGATCATCGCGACGCAGCTCGCCAACGCCATCATCAACCGCGGCGGCTCGACCATCGTGGCCCGCCTCGTCGATCAGACCGGCGCGGATGCGCCCACCATCGCGGCAGCTTATGCGGCAACACGCGATTCCTTCGGGCTCACCGAGATGAACGCGGCGATCGACGCGCTCGACGGCAAGGTGCCCGGGCGTGTGCAGCTGCGGCTCTACGGCGAATTGCAGGACGTGCTCATGAACCGGATCGTCTGGTTCATCCGCAATGTCGATTTCGTCAATCACTCCCTCGACGAGATCATCGGCACCTACCAGTCCGGTATCGCCGAGGTGGAGCGCCATCTCAAGGAAACGCTCTCGCCCGAAGCTATCGCCGCGTGGGATGCGCGCACGCAGGAACTCGTCGACGAAGGCACGCCGGAGGAACTCGCCCGGCGCATCGCGGCGCTGCCCGATCTGGTGGCGGCGCCCGACATCGTGCAGACGGCGCAGAAGACCGGAAAGCCCGTCGCCGACATCGCCCGCACTCATTTCGCGCTCGAGGCCTCCTTCCGGCTCGGCGCGCTCATCGGCGCGGCGCAGGACATCCCCGTCAGCGATTATTACGACCGGCTCGCCCTCGACCGCGCCATCGACAGCATCGCCTACGCCCATCGCGGCCTGACGGCGGAGGTGTCCTCGCTCGATCTCTCGGGCGCGGATGCGGTGCGCGCCTGGAGCGAGAAGCGCGGCGGCGACGTCAACCGCATCAGAAGCGCGGTCGACGGCATCGTCTCCTCGGGCCTGTCGCTGTCGAAGATCACCGTCGCGGCAAGCCTTTTGGGCGATCTCGCGCGAATGAGTTGAGCCTGTAGACTCTTTAAGACCTTTCCGTCATGGCCGGGCTCGTCCTGGCCATCCCGATGAATTGAAGCGCCACGCTTTTCTAAATCGAGATCACCGGCACCGACCCCCGGATCAAGTCCGGGGAGGTGATGACGGGGGAGGGGCGCGCTACAGTGGAAACCGAAGCCCCGTGAGAGACATCTCCCCCCTCGCGCCCTCGAAAAAGGCCTCGCGCCCAGCCATCCTCGGCTGGCTCCTGTTCGACTGGGCCTGCCAGCCCTTCTTCACCCTCGTCACCACCTTCGTCTTCGCGCCCTATTTCGCCTCCGCGCTGGCCCCCGACGCGGTGACGGGACAGAGCCTGTGGGGCTATGCGACGGCGGCGGCGGGGCTGGTGCTCGCATTCCTCTCGCCGGTGCTCGGCTCCATCGCCGATGCGACGGGTCCGAAGAAACCGTGGATCGCGACCTGCGGCCTCGTGCTGTTCGTCGCATCCTTCGCGCTCTGGTATGCGGCGCCGGGGCAATCGCATGCCATCGCCATAGCGCTCGTCGGCTTTGCCTTCGGGACGGTGGCCGTGGAGGTGGCGGCCGTGTTCAACAACGCGATGATCCCGCATCTCGTGCCGCCGGAGCGCTACGGCCGCCTGTCCGGCACCGGCTGGGCCATGGGCTATTGCGGCGGCCTCGTCTCCCTCGTGATCGTGCTGGGCTTTCTCGCTGCCGATCCCGCATCGATGAAGACGGTGTTCGGCTTAAATCCGCTCTTCGGCCTCGATCCGGCGATGCGCGAGGGCGACCGCATCACCGGTCCGTTCTCGGCCGTATGGTTCCTGCTCTTCGTGCTGCCGCTCTTCCTGTTCACGCCCGACATCCCCCGCTCCGCCATGAACCTGAAGCAGGCGGCGCGGCAGGGTTGGCTACAGGTGAAAAGCACCATCGCCGATGCGCGCCGCCACGAGAGCGTCGGCCGCTTCCTCATCGCCAACATGGTCTATCAGGATGCGCTCGTGGCGCTCTTCGCCTTCGGCGGCATCTACGGCGCCGGCGTGTTCGGCTGGCAGGCGATCGAGCTCGGGATCTTCGGCATCCTGCTCACCATCACCGGCACGCTGGGCGCGCTCGTCGGCGGGCGTCTCGACGACCGCATCGGCGCGAAGCCCGTGATCCTCGGCGCGATCCTGATCCTCGCGCTGGTCTGCCTCGGCGTGCTGTCGCTCGGACGCGAGCACATCTTCTTTGCGATTCCAACGGCGCCGCCCGCACCCGACGACGGTCTCTACGGCTCCGCGCCGGAAAAGCTCTTCGTGCTGCTCGGCCTCGTCATCGGCGCCGTCGCCGGTCCCCTGCAGGCCTCGTCGCGCAGCCTGCTCGCGCGTCTCGTCCCCGCGCAGGAAGCGGGCCGCTATTTCGGCCTGCTGGCGCTGTCAGGAAAGGTCACGTCCTTCCTCGCCCCGCTTGCAGTCGCCGTCGCCACCGCGATCTTCCAGACGCAGGCCGCAGGCCCTGCGGTGCTGATCCTGTTCCTGTCCGTCGGATTCTGGCTGCTCAGCGGCGTGAAGCGGGTATAAACGACGCTGTCATTCCGGGGCCGCGCAGCGGAGCCCGGAACCCATAACCGCTGACGGTGCAGAAAAGCACGCGACGCCGCTCGCCCATTCTGAGATGTCGTGGTTATGGATCCCGGCCTTCGCCGGGATGACAATGTGGTTCTATTCCAGCGTCACCGCCGTGCCGCTGATCGTGACCATCATCATGCCTTCGTTCTTGCCGATGGCGCCGTAATCCATGTGAACGCCGACGATGGCATGGGCGCCGAGGCGCTTGGCCTCGTCGATCATCTCGTCGAGCGCGGTGTCGCGTCCGTCGCGCAGCACCCGCTCATAGGAACCCGAGCGCCCGCCGACCACGTCGCGGATGGAGGCGAAGAAATCGCGGAACACGTTGGCGCCGAGAATCGCCTCGCCGGAGACGATGCCCTTGTAGGAGGCGATGCGGCGGCCTTCGACGCTGGGCGTAGTGGTGACGATCATGAGCATCTCCTTCTGCTCCGCTTCATATGGGGAGGGAGAGGAGGATAGGGAGGCCGCAGAACGATATCTTCACGTCATGGCCGTCCCCGGACTTGATCCGGGGATCAGTCCCGGCCATCCCGATCCTGAAAAGCGGTGCGCTTCATGCAATCGAGATCACCGGCACAAGGCCGGTGATGACGTGAAAGAGAGTCTTTCGACGCAGCTCTCAATGCCTGAAATGCCGGTAACCCGTGAACACCATGGCGAGCCCGGCCTCGTCCGCCGCCTTGATGACCTCGTCGTCGCGCATGGAGCCGCCGGGCTGGATCACGGCGGTGGCGCCGGCTTCCGCTGCGGCGAGCAGGCCGTCCGCGAAGGGGAAGAACGCGTCGGAGGCGACCACCGAACCCCTGGCGAGGGTTTCCGGCAGGCCCGCGGCCTTTGCGGCCTCGGCCGCCTTCCAGGCGGCGATGCGGGAGGAATCGACGCGGCTCATCTGGCCGGCACCGATGCCGACCGTGGCGAGATCTTTTGCATAGACGATGGCGTTCGACTTCACGTGCTTGGCGACGCGGAAGGCGAAGCGCAGGTCGTCGAGCTCGCGCTCCGTGGGGGCGCGCTTCGTCACCACCTTGAGGTCCATGGCCTCGACCACCGCATTGTCGCGGTTCTGGGCCAGAAAGCCGCCGGCGACCGTGCGCAGGGTCAGGCCTTCCGCGCGCGGATCGGGCAGGGAGCCTGCGAGCAGCAGGCGCAGGTTCTTCTTGGCGGCAACGATGGCGATCGCCTCCTCGGTGGCGTCGGGGGCGATGATCACCTCGGTGAAGATCTCGGTGATGGCTTTCGCGGCTTCAGCGTCCAGCGGGCGATTCATGGCGACGATGCCGCCGAAGGCCGAGACCGGATCGCAGCGCAAAGCCTTCTCATAGGCCTCGCGCAGGGTGGTGCCTTCCGCGACGCCGCAAGGGTTGGCATGCTTGACGATCACGATGGCGGCGGAGCGCTCAGGCAGGAACTCCGCCACGGCCTCGTAGGCCGCATCGGTGTCGTTGATGTTGTTGTAGGAGAGCTGCTTGCCCTGCACCTGGCGGGCGGTGGCGACGCCGGGGCGGTTTTCCGGCGTGCGATAGAACGCGGCGCTCTGGTGCGGGTTCTCGCCGTAGCGCAGAACCTCGGCGATCGAGCCTCCGAGCGCACGGAAGGGCGGGGTCTCCTCCACGAGTTCGGCGGCGAACCAGTTGGAGATTGCCGCATCGTAGGCGGCGGTGCGGGCATAGGCCTTCTGGGCGAGGCGGCGGCGCAGGGTCAGCGTCACCGAGCCCTCGTATTGCTCGAGATCGGCGAGAACCGCAGCGTAATCGGCGCCGTCCACCACCACTGCCACGTCGCCGTGGTTCTTGGCGGCGGCGCGGATCATCGCCGGACCGCCGATATCGATGTTCTCGATGCAGTCGTCGTAAGGCTTGCCCGCCGCCACCGTCGCCTCGAACGGGTAGAGATTCACCACTAAAAGATCGATGGGCTGGATGCCGTGGGCGAGCATGGCCGCCTGATGCTCCGGATTGCCGCGGATGCCGAGAAGGCCGCCATGGACGGAGGGGTGCAGGGTCTTCACGCGCCCGTCCATCATCTCAGGGAACCCAGTGACTTCGCTCACGTCCTTCACCGGCAGGCCGGCCTCGCTCAGCGCCTTGTGCGTGCCGCCGGTGGAGACCAGCTCGATGCCGCGCTCCCAGAGCCCGCGGGCGAAGTCCACGAGACCCGTCTTGTCGGATACGGAAAGCAGAGCGCGGGAGACGCGCTTCAGGTCGCTCGGCATGGCGGCCGCTCCATTCAAGAAAAAGATGCGGGCGCGATACCACGGCAGGCCCGGGATGGGAACCTGCGGCCATTGCATAGGCGGAAGACGCTAGCGCGGCACGATTCCGCGGCAGACCCAGGCGGTGGCGGAAAAGGATCGCGGGCCGTCGGGCTCGCCCGCCTCGTAGGCGGCGCGCAAGGCTTTCTCGAAGGCCTGACGGCGCTCCTCGTCGAGGCCAGTGGCATATTTTCCGAGCGGGCCTTCACCGTCGGCGATCGGGCGCCAGTAATCCTCGAAATCCTGGAAGTCCATGTGGATCGTGACGGCGGTCTCCTTGACCTTGTCGAGACCTGTCTTGCGCCAGAGCGCTTCCATCTGGCCGCGCCGCGTCAGCGGCTTGAAGTAGTTGTCGCCGCGGATCTTCGCAGCCGAGGGGTCGAGGACCGCAGCGGTGTCCCAGAACATGCGCTGGACCGGCATGCCGCCAAAACTGTCCCAGACGGCGGCGGCGACGATTCCGCCGGGTTTCGTCACGCGGGTCATCTCGGCAAGCGCCTGCTCGGATTCCGGGATGAAATGCAGCACGAGCAGCGCCAGGGTCCGGTCGAACGCATGGTCCGGGAAGGCAAGCTCGCAGGCATCGCCGCGGTCGATGGTGATCCGCGGGTCGGTGTTCCGCTCCCGTGCGGCCGCGACATAGGTCTCGGAGTAGTCGATCCCCTGGATGCTGATGATATCGGCGACTTCAGGGATGATGAAGGTCAGGCTGCCCGTGCCGCAGCCGACATCGAGCACGCGCTCGCCCGGTTCGAGCCCGGCGAATTCGAGAAAGGGCCGGGCCAGGCGCCGGCTCCAGCGGCCCATGAGCTGCTCGTACGCATCGGCACTTTTGGCATGGAACCTGGAGGACATGCTTCGCTCCAACCGCATCGGGGATCACGAACGCAACGCGGCTCAATCCTAGCAGACGAGCGGGCCTCGGTGTCAGTCCCTTCCGAGATGGTTCGAAATCACGGCCAGGGCCTTACCTCCGATGCCCATTTGCCTGCCGAGGAGGTCCGGTCATGCTTGCCGGGAAGCATGGTCAGGCAAAGACGGAGGGCAGCAATGGGCGGTCTCGAGAAGGGCATCACGCGGGTCGGCGAGGGTTACGGGGGCAAATCGTGGAACATCCTGGGCCAGCTGTATTTTCCGAAAGCCTCCTGCAGCTCCACCTTCGCCTTCGAGACCAACAGCGATCCGGGGCAATATGTGCCGGTCCACATCCATCCCTCGCAGGACGAGTTCATCCTGGTGCTGGAAGGTGAGATCGACCTGAAGCTCGACGGGGTCTGGAGCAAGGCGAAGGCCGGCGATCTCGTGCGCATGCCGCGGGGCGTTCCGCACGGCTATTTCAACAAATCGGACGCGCCGGCCCGCGCCCTGTTCTGGGTCTCTCCCGCAGGCAAGCTGGAGGCTCTCTTCGAGGCCCTGCACGACCTGAGCGACATACCGCGCGTGCTGCAGCTCTCCGCCGAGCACGAGGTCGATTTCCTGCCGCCCGAGGCGAACGAATGATCAGCTCTGCCTGGCCCGCCGAGCGCGCCTTGGCGGAAATCGCACAGCCGTCTTCATCGGATGCCCCCTGAGGAGTAGAATGCGCGCGGGCGCGATCGACCTGACGCTCTGACGAGCGCCGCCAACCTGTCATGTGGGAGAGCGGCCATGTCCCTGAAGCTAGATCTTCTCGCGGCAATTTTCCTGCTCGCCTGCGAGCCGCCTACTGAGGCCCACGACATCTACCTGCATCTGACCGACTCGCGCGGCAGGCAGTGCTGCGACGATCGCGATTGCCGCCCCGCGCGTTATCGGTTCACCGCGGGCGGGGTGGAGATGTTCGCCTATGAGCGCTGGTTCGCGGTGCCGGCCGACCGGATTCAATACCGCGCGCTGCCCGGCGATACGGGCGAGACGGATGGCGGGCATTGGTGCGGCCTGGCCTATCAGCAGCGCAACGGCCGGGTGTCTCACATCACCCAGTGCGCGATCCTTCCGCCCTACGCCGCGGAGCGCATGAACCTGCCCATGGCTGTCAGCGAGCGAAGCGCCAAGCCTGGTCCATAGCGCATTTTGGCTTGCGGATCTCGACGGCCGGGGAGCGCCTGTTTCAGATCAGCTCCGGCCCGAGATCCTGGGGCTCGCCCGGATCGTAGCTGCGCGCCAGGCGCTCGAAGCGCCAGCGCACGGTGGGCGTCTCGCTCGGGCGGATCGTCAGCACGATCTGTTCCGTGCGGCGCATGCCCTCGGCGGTGGCGAGAAAGATGCTGTCCTCGAGCTGCGCCTCGGCGGGGGCGGCGGAAAACTGCCAGGCCTCCTTGTTGGGGAGCACCAGCATGACGATCCGGCCCCCTTGCGCGCGGCTCGCCCTGATGCCGGGCGCGAGGTGGAAGCGGATGACCGCCTGCGCCATTCCCCCGCGTCCGCCCTCGGTCAGGAACGTGTCCTCGCCGTCGAGCATGTTGCCCTTGGGCGAGAGCTGCCAGCGCCGCTCATGGGTGATGCCGAAGCGCGGCTTGTAGCCGTCATGGCCGGCGCCGAGGATCTGCGCGTGTTCGCGCTCGCCGCGTTCCGTCGTCACGCGCTCGGGACCGCTGATCACGATGGGGCCGACCCGGCGCCGCAGCCAGGCGGAGATCCGGCGCTGCAGGAAGCCGCCTTTCTTGTCGAGGATCTGGCACGACGAGACGTCGTCGATGGAGGCGGTGGAATGCGCCGCCGTCGAGCGCGAGGCCTGGATGATCGCATCGCCCGCGATATAGGGCGTTCCGCAATTGACCACGATGCGCTGCGCGGCGCTCGAGAATTCGAAGGACAGGCAGCCCGCACCGGCATGCTGCGACAGGGGGCGCGGCGGGGGCGCGCCCACATCGGCCACCAGCAGGGTGCGGCCGGCCTCCAGCCGCTCATAGCCGGAATAGGGCGCGTGCTGGATCGGCTGGCTGCGCATGTCGTCATAGGTGAGCAGCGTCGCCAGGTGGTCGGCGGCCGTCACGCCCATGCCGTTGAAATGGGAGAGGGTGCCGTCCCCGTGGCGGAACAGTCGCACCATCGGCAGCATCCGGTCGATGGCATGCAGCAGGGAATCGGGCGTATCGACCTCGCGGCTGGCGAACATCTGGCGCAGGGGCAGGAGATCGAACAGGAGATCGACCGCGATGCGCGGATTGCGGCTGACATGGCCGCCATCGGCCAGGATCTGCCGTTCGAGCTCGCGGGCGAGCAGGCGGCTCGCACGTCTCAGGTTGCGCTCGAGGCCTTCGCAGCACAGGCCGGCATAGCAGAGCGCGAGCGCCGCCATCAGCTGCTGGAAGGGCAGGGCACCGGCACGCACCTGCCGTTCCAGCTTGCGCACGTGCTGGCCGATGATTCGCAGGAAGCGCTGATAGAAGGCGTGGTCGGCGCCCTCCAGGATCAGCGGCGACTGGCTGATCAGGGACATGAGCCGCCGCGCCGTGATCTCGGGGCTGCAGGCAATGCGCTTGTCGCCGAGCTTGGAGGTGACGAACTCGTCCACCAGGGAGCGGGCATTGGCCTGGGCGAGAGCGGTGCCGGCGGCCCGCAAATGGCGCAGCCAGCCGAAGCCGTAGAGCGCCTCGCCCCAGGCACGGCTCGGCGGGGTGAAGGCGAAGGGCGAGCGCCCGCCCGTGGTGATGGCGCGGCCGGAAAAGGCGAAGAAGCCGGAATAGATGTCGGTGGCGATGGTGGGATCGGCCGTGCGCAGATCCTGCGGCGCGAAGTGCAGCCGCGTCGGCACGGGGGCGCTGGACAGGCGCGTCAGGCTCCACACCGCGCCTTCGCGCATGGCACGGCCGGCTTCGCGCGCGGCAAGCCTGTACAGACGCCAGCGATCCGGCCCGAAATCCACCCGTGGCGCTCCTTCTTTTCGGCTTAAGAGCCCCTGACAAAACCAACCTGAGCCTCATCCCGAGGAGGACCATCAGGTCCGTCTCGAAGGACGAGGCGCTTCCAGAGAGCACTGGAACCTCCTTCGAGACGGTCACTTCGTGATCTCCTCAGGATGAGGGGGTTTGGTTAGACGCTCCAGTCGCTGTCAACTTAGGTGAGGAGTTCCTGCTGACCGGTTAACAGCCGGTTCACCCTGTTCACGATCCTCTGTGCACAAACCGTGCGACAAAGAAGCCGTCGAGGCCGGAGCGGTCGTGATCGTTTAGGACGAGCTGGCTCGGCAGTGTTCGGAGATCGCCCTGCGGCGTGATGCATTCGCTGAGGCCGCCGATCTCGTCGGGCGTCACCTTTTGCCGGACAAATTCGGGATGGCGGGCAAGGAAGGCCTCGGCCTGAAGCTCGCCCTCCTCGGCCTCGAGGGAGCAGGTGCAATAGACCAGCCGGCCGCCGTCCTTCAGCAGGCTCGCCGCCTTGTCGAGGAGGCGGGTCTGAAGGCCGGAGAGCTTGCGGATGTCCGCCTCGCTCTTGGTCCAGGCCACGTCCGGATGGCGGCGGATCGTGCCGGTGGCCGAGCAGGGGGCATCGAGCAGGATCGCATCGAAAGGCTCAGCAGTGAGCTTTTCCGCATCGATGGCCTTGGTCTCGGCCTTCAGCTGAAGGCGGGCGAGATTTTCCTTGAGACGCTCCAGGCGCTTCGCCGAGCGGTCGACGGCGAGCACCTCGGCGCCGGCCACTGCCAGCTGTGCGGTCTTGCCGCCGGGCGCGGCGCAGAGATCGGCGATGCGCTCGCCGGCTTTGGCGTGAAGCAGGCGGGCGGGCAGCGCCGCGGCGGCGTCCTGCACCCAGAATTCGCCGTCCTCGTAACCCGGGAGGTCGCGAATCGCGGTGCGCTCGACGAGGCGGATGCTGCCGGTGGGCAGGAGAACGCCTCCCAAGCGCTCGGCCCAGGCTTCGGGATCTGTCTTCACCGTCAGGTCGACGGAGGCCATGGCGCGATGCGCCTCGGCAATCTGCGTGGCGAGAGGCTCGCCATATTGCGCGATCCAGCGCTCTTCGAGCCAGGTCGGCGTATCGAGCCAGGGATCGCTTTCGGCCAGGATCTGCTCACGCTCGCGGGCGACGCGGCGCAGGACGGCGTTGATGAAGCCGCCGGCGTGATGGAGCTTGGGATCGTCCTGAGCGATCTGCACGGCGCTGTCGACGGCGGCATGGTCGGGCACGTCGAGGAAGAGGATCTGCGCCGCGCCGATGGCGAGCAGATGCATCAGGCGCTCGTCCTTGGGCGGCTTGTTGAGCCTCTCGCGCAGGGCATGGCCGAGCGTCCCCAGGCGCCGGAAGGTGACGATGGCGATGGCGCGGGCGAGCGCCTCGTCGCGCGAAGAGAGCTTCTCCGCGCGGGACAGCTCCTCCATGACGTCGTCGAGCGGCACGCGCCGCTTCATGGTCTCCGTTACCGCCATCCAGGCGAGGCGGCGTGGCCCGAGGCCCTGTTCGTCCGATTGATCCAAAACTATCCCCAAGGCCCGCGACGGGGGCCGGTCGAGCCCCCGGTGGAACCCCCAGCGGGGCCCCAGGGACTCGATGAACTCTGCTGGAAGAAGCCGGGTTGCTGCGCCGGCACGCCCATCTCCTGCGCCAAAGCGTGCAGGGCTGCAATCCGGTTTTCCGTCGCGGGATGGGTCGAGAACAGGTTGTCCACGCCCCGTCCCGAGAGCGGGTTGATGATGAAGAGGGAGGCCGAGGCCGGATGGCGCTCGGCATCCATGTTCGGAATATGCGCCACGCCGCCGGCGATGCGGGCGAGCGCCGAGGCGAGCGAGAGAGGCTGGCCTGAGATCTCGGCGCCCATCCGGTCGGCGTCGTATTCGCGCGAGCGGCTGATCGCCATCTGGATGATCATGGCGGCGAAGGGCGCGATGAGCGCGGTCGCCAGCATCACGATCGGGTTCGGCCGGTTCTCGCCCCGCCCGCCGAAGAGAAAGCCGAACTGCGCCAGCGTCGCGATGGCGCCGGCGATGGTGGCGCTCACCGTCATGATGAGCGTGTCGCGGTTCTTGATATGGGCGAGCTCGTGCGCCATCACCCCTGCGATCTCGTCACGGGAAAGCATTTGCAGGAGGCCCGTGGTGGCCGCGACCGCCGCGTTCTCCGGGTTGCGCCCGGTGGCGAAGGCGTTGGGCTGCGGATTGTCGATGAGATAGACCCGCGGCATCGGCAGGCCGGCGCGCCCCGCGAGATCGCGCACCATGCGGACGAGCTCCGGCGCGGTGCGCTCGTCCACCTCCACCGCGTGGTGGGCGGCGAGTGCCAGCCTGTCGGAATTCCAATAGGCGAAGAGGTTGGTCGCGAGCCCCAACCCCAGCGCGATCATCATGCCGGTCCCGCCGCCGAGAAAGTAACCGACGACGCCGAACAGGGCCATCAGGCCAGCCAGCAGCATTCCGGTCTTGACGGTGTTCATCGGGGTCTCCACCTCGTGGTCAGCGTAACTTCCATCGCTTGATCCCTATGTGGGAACGGTCCAGCTCGCTCCCAAGGGGCCCCTCCCAGGGAGAGCGGAGATCTGGCATAAGGCGCCCCATGAGCATGAACGACAACACCCCCTCTGATCACCCCATCGAAGGCGCAGCCCCCGGCAAGCCCCTGTCGCCGGCCGCCCGGCGCGCCCTCGAGGAGGCCGCTCAACGGCGCGTCGAGATCGATGCCCGCGCGGCCGAGATCGCGAGGCAGAAGGAGCTTCAGGGCCGCGGCGGCCTCGAGCCCGTCCGTTACGACGATTGGGAAGTGAAAGGCCTGGCGAGCGATTTCTGAAAATTTTTCAGGCCGCATGTCACATTCGGCATCGCCGTCTCGTCTTAGCATCGTACGCAACACGACAAGGACTTAAGACGATGCTGAAAGCCCGGTTGATTCCCTACGAAGTCGCTCCCGGCGCCCTCAAGCCCATGATCGAGCTGGAAAAGAGCTTCAAGAACAGCCGTCTCGAGCACAGCCTGATCGAGCTGGTGAAGACCCGCGCCTCGCAGATCAACGGCTGCGCCTATTGCGTCCACATGCACACCAAGGATGCCCGCGCCAATGGCGAGAGCGAGGAGCGGCTTTATCTTCTGAGCGCCTGGCGCGAATCCCCGCTCTACAGCGAGCGCGAGCGGGCCGCGCTCGCCTGGACCGAGGCTCTGACGCTGATCTCCGAGACCCATGCTCCCGACGAGGATTATGCGGAACTCAGCCGGCACTTCACGCCGGAGGAGCAGGTCAGCCTGACCCTGCTGATCGGCGCGATCAACACCTGGAACCGGATCGCCATCGGCTTCCGCTCCATCCATCCGGTCGAGGCGAGCCGTGCCGCTGCCTGACGGCGACGCCGCGGACCGGTTCCAGCCCTTCAGGCCGGGGCTGGTCCGCCTCGCCTACCGCATGCTCGGCTCCATCGCGGAGGCCGAGGATGTGGTGCAGGAGGCCTATATCCGCTGGCACCAGACGGACCGCACCATGATCCGGGAGCCCGGCGCCTTCCTGTCGAAGACCGTGACGCGCCTGTGCCTCGACATCCTCAAATCGGCGCGGGTCAGGCGCGAGACCTATATCGGGCCCTGGCTGCCCGAGCCGGTTCTGGAAACGAGAGACGAGGACGAGATGAGCGAGGATCTCTCCATGACGCTGATGCTGGCGCTGGAGCGGCTCTCGCCCCTCGAACGCGCGGCTTTCCTGTTGCACGACGTCTTCGGCCTCGGATTCGACGAGATCGCCGCGACCCTTGAGCGGGACCCGGCGGCCGTCCGGCAGCTCGCGGCGCGGGCGCGCAGGAACGTGCGGGCCGAGCGGCCGCGCTATGCCATCGACCGGGAGGAGGGCGAGCGGATGACCGACGCCTTTCTCGCCGCCTCGCGCAGCGGCGATTTGACGGCGCTTCGCAATCTCCTGGCCGAGAACGTGGTGGCCTATACGGATGGCGGCGGCATCCGCAACGCGGCGCTCAATCCGCTCTTCGGTGTCCGCAGGGTGTCCAGCTTCTTCGGCGGCGTGGCGCGCAAGAGCGCCTTCGCCGTTCCGCCCGTTCTCTACAGGGGCCTGATCAACGGTCTTCCCGGCTACGTCACCCTCGAGAAGGACGGGGTCGTCCAGACCACGGCCATCGACATCGAGGACGGCCGCATCGTCGGGGTCTACATCGTCCGCAACCCGGAGAAGCTCGGACATCTCTCGGATCTCATCGGTTCCGGAACCCTTTCCTGAGGTGGATTGCGGAGCAGGGCAGGTTGTTCTGCCTGCCGCCGCCCGCTACCTTGCCCCGAAAGGGGAAGATGCATGGCTGGGGCAGGCGAGACGGCACGGCTGGAGATGTTCCGGGATCTGTTGCGCGATGCGCATCGCGCGCTCGATCTCCAGTTCGGCTTTGAGCTGTGGGACGGCTCGACGATCCCGGCCGATCTGCCCTCCTATGCCATGCGCCTCGTGATCAGGCGCGAGAGCGTGATCGCCGCTCTTCTGCGCCGCCCGAACCTGGACACGGCGCTCAACGCCTATGTGTCCGGGCTGCTCGATCTCAAGAATGGCACCATCTTCGACCTCGCCGATCAGCGTCCGCGCGGCAAGGTCGGGCGCCAGCTGAGGGGGATGAGCAAGCTCAAGGCGCTGAAGACCGCCTACCATTTCCTGCGCGCTCCGGCCGACATGCCGCGCCCGCTCGCCCGGGTCGAGGACAAGGCGGATGCCCGCGACGGCAAACCCCAGACCAACAAGCAGAACGTCGCCTACCATTACGACGTGTCGAACGAGTTCTATCAGCTCTTCCTCGACCCGGAGATGGTCTATACCTGCGCCTATTTTCAGCCGGACTGGCACGACGACATCGCCCGCGCGCAACGGGACAAGCTCGACATGATCTGCCGCAAGCTGCGGCTCAAACCCGGCGAGCGCCTGCTCGACATCGGCTGCGGCTGGGGCGCGCTCATCTGCCATGCGGCGCAGCATTACGGGGTCAAGGCGACGGGCGTGACGCTTGCCGAGGAGCAGGCGGCTCTGGCGCGGGAAAAGGTGCAGCGCCTTGGGCTTCAGGACCGTGTCGAGGTGCTGGTGAAGGACTTCACCCAGATGGAGGGCGAGTTCGACAAGATCTCCTCCATCGGCATGTTCGAGCATGTGGGGATCAAGAACCACCCGTCCTATTTTTCCGCCGTGCATCGCCTGCTGCGCCCGCGCGGGCTCTATCTCCACCACACCATCGCGCGGCGCGCCAAGAAGAGCGACAAGGCCTTCCGGAGGCTCAAGCCCGAATACAAGGCACTCACTCGCTACATCTTTCCCGGCGGCGAGCTCGATCATCTCGGCATGTCGGTCGCCAATCTCGAGCGCCACGGCTTCGAGGTGCACGACGTGGAGGCCTGGCGCGAGCATTACCAGCGCACCACGCGCCTGTGGTGGGAGAGGCTCGACGCCCACCGGAAGGAAGCGGAGGCGCTCGTCGGGCCGGAAAAGACCCGCATGTGGCTGCTCTATCTCGCCGGCTGCTCGCTCGCCTTCGAACGCGCGGCGGTGGGTGTGAACCAGACGCTCGCCTCCAAGCGCACCCGCGGCCCCGCGGGCCTGCCGCCGAGCCGGGCGGACCTGTATTCTTCGTGAGAGGCCGCCTTGTCCCGTCGCATCGAAACACCTGTGGAGCTCTACCATGTGCTCCGGCGCTGCTGGTCCGTGGAGACCGGCAGCAAATGGCTGCCCGACAATCCTGCCCGGGGACAGTGCAGCGTCACTTCGCTGGTCGTCCATGACGTCTTCGGCGGCGAGATTCTCAAGACCCGCGTCGGTCCCTACTGGCACTTCTACAATCGCATCGGCGAGACGCGATGGGACCTGACGGTGAGCCAGTTCGAGGTTCCGATCCCGTTCGATGATAGGCCGGCGAGCCGGGACGAGGTCTTGGCCGACACGTCGGTCGAGCAATACGAATTGCTGTCGCGGCGGATGGAGGAATTCCTGAACGCGGATCGGCAGCGCTGAGCGATCACTCTCTCTCTAGACCTCATCCTGAGAGGCTGCCCACAACACTCGACCTCATCCTGAGGAGCCACGCAGTGGCGTCTCGAAGGAGGCTCCAGAGAGCACCGGAGACGCCCTGATCCTTCGGACGGATTGCTGTCGCAATCCCGTCAGGATGAAGGCTTACGGAGCGGACTTCTTCAAGGCACCACCACCACCCGCGTGCCGACGTTCACCTGATCGTAGAGATGCACGATGTCCTCGTTGAGCATGCGGATGCAGCCGTAGGACGCGTATGTGCCGATCGAGCTCGGGCGGTTGGTGCCGTGGATGGCGTATTCGTCGAGGCTGAGGGTCAGCGCCCGCGCACCCATCGGGTTGTTAGGCGCCCCTCCGGGGATCACGTCGGGCAGGCGAGGATTGTCGCGCTTGACCTCCGCCGGCGGCGACCATGCGGGGCGGACATATTTGCCGTCGATCTGCGCCTCGCCGAACCATTGCTTGCCCGGCCTGCCGACCGCCACCCGGTAGCGAAGCGCCGTGCCGTCGCCGCGCACGTAATAGAGCTTACGCTCGCCGGTCTTGATCACGACCGTGCCGGGCGACACGCGCCCGTCGAAGGGCACGACCTCGCGGGCCGACAGATCGGAGGCACAGGCCAATGCGCCGGCCATCACGGCAAAGGCAATCGCTGCTCGCGCACGCATGGTTCGAACCCTCCTGCAAAGCTGCATGAGGGAGAGACGCGAGAGGAATGCTCAAGGTTCCAGCGGCGATGCGCTCAGATGACCGGATCCCAGGCCAGCATGCGGTCGTGCGTATCCTGCGAAACGGGGTGCGGCTTGCGGTTCATCATCCGCGCATAGAGCTGCTTCACCGTGCGGCTTGCGGTCGTGAGGAAGAGGAAGGGCAGGAAGGCGTGGACCAGGGCGGCCATGCCGGCGGCGAGCAGGGGGCCGGCGAAGCTCAGGGCGACATTCATGTGCTCGAAATAACTCTCGCCCACGGAATCGGGATGATCGGTGAAAAGGTGCTTCAAGGACATGCGATGAGCTCCTGGAGGATTCTTTCAAGCCTACGCCGCGAGCGGAGGAAGCTCAACAGCGCTCCTCCGGCCACGTTGTGCGCCCCGTCACGTCGCAGACATCCATGGTTTGGTTCCGTCAATAGGTTGTGGCGCGAACTCCCTCTCCCTGAGGGAGAGGGTTGGGGTGAGCGACTGTCTTGTTGGTCAAGGGTTTTGTTGGCGCCATGGCTGGTTCTCGCGCAGGACGGCGTTGAGGATG
>NZ_JAERQD010000190.1 GCF_016735695.1 Microvirga zambiensis WSM3693
TGATGGACAAGGTATACAGCGATGCGCGCGTGGCGCTGGCTGGTGCGGTCAAGGATGGGATGACCATCATGGCCGGCGGCTTCGGCCTGTGCGGCATTCCGGAGACGCTGATCGAGGCCATTCGTGATTCGGGGGCGAAGGACCTGACCTTCATCTCCAACAATGCCGGCGTCGACGGCATCGGGCTCGGCCGCCTGCTCGAGACGCGCCAGATCCGCAAGATGATTTCCTCCTACGTCGGCGAGAACAAGCTGTTTGCCCAGCAATACCTGTCCGGCGAGCTCGAGCTCGAGTTCAACCCGCAAGGAACCCTCGCCGAGCGCATCCGCGCCGGCGGCGCCGGCATCCCGGCCTTCTACACCAAGACCGGCGTCGGCACCTTGATCGCCGAGGGCAAGGAGGTGCGCGAGTTCAACGGCGAGAAATACGTCATGGAGACCGGCCTGTTCGCCGACATCTCGATCGTCCATGCCTGGAAAGGCGACACCGAGGGCAACCTCGTCTACCGCAAGACGGCGCGCAACTTCAATCCGATGATGGCGACCGCCTCGCGCTTCACCGTCGCCGAGGTCGAGCACCTGGTCGAGGCCGGCGAGATCGACCCGGATTGCATCCACACGCCCGGCATCTTCGTCAAGCGCATGGTGCATGTGCAAAACCCGGTCAAACACATCGAGCAGCGCACGACCCGCAAGCGTGAGGAGACAGTCTGATGGCCTGGACCCGTGAACAGATGGCGGCGCGTGCCGCCAAGGAGCTGCGCGACGGCTTCTACGTCAATCTCGGCATCGGCATCCCGACGCTGGTGTCGAACTACATTCCCAAGGGCATGCGGGTGCAGCTGCAGTCGGAGAACGGCATGCTCGGCATGGGCCCGTTCCCGTTCGAGGGCGAGGAGGATGCCGATCTGATCAATGCCGGCAAGCAGACGATCACGGAATTGCCGACGACGAGCTATTTCTCGTCGTCCGATTCCTTCGGCATGATCCGCGGCGGGCATATCGACCTGTCGATCCTGGGCGCCATGCAGGTGGCCGCGAACGGCGATCTCGCCAACTGGATGATCCCGGGCAAGATGGTCAAGGGCATGGGCGGCGCCATGGACCTGGTGGCCGGCGTCAAGCGCGTCGTGGTGGTGATGGAGCATGTGGCCAAGGCCAAGGACGGCTCGGAGGATGCGAAGCTCTTGAGCGCCTGCAACCTGCCGCTGACCGGTCAGGGCGTGGTCGATCTGGTGATCACCGATCTCGGCGTGTTCGCCATCGACAAGAAGGGCGGCACCGGCATGAGCCTGATCGAGCT
>NZ_JAERQD010000191.1 GCF_016735695.1 Microvirga zambiensis WSM3693
CGCTTGAACAAAGACAACAGGGCGGCTCCTCGATTGGCCGCTCTGGATTATACTGCCGAGGTTACCGCAACAGTGCCGTTTTAACTCTGGAAGGCTTCGATCCTCAATTGCAGCCTGAGCTTCAGAAAATCGCCGAGTCGGTTGTGAAGCGCGCCAATATCGTCAGAATCAGCATTGATGCGGCTATGGCCGGCACAACGGCGGAGTAGTCTCAGATGGCCACTCCGATTGATCCGCCCACGCTTGTCCTGGGCGACGATGATCTCGTCGATTGGATGGAGCTGACCGCACTCTTCGACACCTTCGGTGTCGCGCGGGTTGACGCTCTGCTCGGCTCACTAATAACGCTGGAGGAAACAGCTGAAGACGACATCGGCGAACGTGACAAGCGGCGAGAGCAGCTTGTTGAACGCCTGGAGAACGAGATCAACCTTCGGCAGCGTAACCTAGGCGAAACCTGTCCGTTTGATCTTTCCGCCTCTGGCGACGAGCTTCTTCTCGATGGCAATTGGCGCGATCCCAAGTACGCATTCTATCTAATATGCCTGATCACTACCCATGTGACGGGGTCGGCGATCCTTCGCACTCCGCCGGGCGGCGAACTGCTGACGCGACTAAGAAACCGTGTCTTCCAAATCGTCGCGACCCTGGGATTGGCTGGCTTAGCGACTGGCCCGGCCTTCAGTGTCGGCTGGCCCCGGCAAACCGGCGAGACAATTGTGGAGCTGCTCACCCGGGCGGCGGCGGCAGGGGGAGGGTTTAGTGTTAGAACCCCCCCTGGTCCCTACACTTCACCTCATGAGAAGGACGGCGGTGTCGATGTCATTGCTTGGACATCCGAGGGCATGCCGCCGCCGCCGGCCTTCTTTTTCGGGCAGACGGCGAGTGGAAAAAACTGGCCAGGCAAACCGGTGACTGATCATGCGCGTGTCTTCAGTACAGCCTATATGCTCGACCACATGACGGGAAATCGTCAGTACGTCACACTCATTCCCTACAGGGTGCTGAATGAGGCGTTTTGGAAGAGCCAATCCCTCATACATAGGGCCATTCTTGACAGGCTGCGGCTGCCGCGTCGTGCTTTGCGAGGTTTGGAGCTGTCAATGGAAGGCGTACCAGTCGATGATGCCGACAATATTGACGTGCTCACCCAGTGGCTTGGTGACTATATAGCTTGTGCACAAGCCGCTTGATTGTTACTGATCCGGCTTGGGTGAACTTGAACTATGCGGCATAGCGGAATGACGGATGCCCAAAGTAGCTGCGGATTC
>NZ_JAERQD010000192.1 GCF_016735695.1 Microvirga zambiensis WSM3693
GACCTGCTGCCCTTCAACTTCAACAAACAGCCAGCCTGAACCCCACCCTACGACGTGCATTGAAATGCGCGCTTACGTATCAGAGGCAGAGCCTCAGGTCGCGCGGGTGGAGCTTCACTGAGCAGGCAGAAGTTCTGAAGCCAGACCTGCCGCAGCACCTCAACCGCCGGGATGTGTCGCAGCCATGTCGCTGCGCCAGGAGCCATGATGGCCGCAAGCCATTGATGACCATCGCGGCCGATCTGCTCGGCATGGGCTTGCCGCTTCTGGTTCGGGCCCACGGCCGAGAAGTCCTGCTCCAGCAGGTTGGGAGCGACCGGGAAGGCCTGATGGCTGTCGGTGGTGCGCTTGAACCGGCGCTTCTGTCGGCCTTTCAGCCCGTTCTCGCGCATCAGCCGGGCAGTCCGGCGCCGACCCACCGTCAGGCCTTCGTCCGGCAACTTGCGGGTCAGGCGCGGACTGCCATAGGTCCCATGGGAGCGGGCCAAGGCCGAGCGGACATGGGCCAGCAGCACCAGATCCTCGCGCTGGCGCGGACTGGCCGGACGGGAGCGCCAGGCGAAGGAGCCGCTCTGGCTGCCCCCGAGAACCTGGCACAGACGGGTGACGGAGAAGTCCGCTTTCGCCGCAGCGATGAGCCGGAACGTCATCGCCTTCCCTCCTTGGCGACACAAGCGGTGGCCCCCGCTTCAGGATCTCCCTCTCCTGACGCAGGATCTCGGTCTCGCGCCGCAGCCGCTTCAGCTCGGCCGCCATGGCCTCCTGGCGCTCGTCGGGCGGATGGTCGATCTCGCGCTCGCGGCGGCGATCGATCCAGTGGCGCAGGGTCGACAGGCCGATCCCGAGATCCGCGGCAATCGCCCGTCGGCTGCGGCCACTGGTCAGGGCGAGCCGAACGGCCTCATCCTGAAACTCTTTCGTAAAGCGTGTCTGGGGCATGGAGATCCTCCTGCTTCAGGAGAGGCTCTCCATTCTTTCGAAGCAATACCATGCTGGATCTCGCCCAGAAGTGTGGCGTCCGGTTGCGCCAGAGCTATCGGCGGGTGGCCAAGCACGCCGCGATCAGGATTGGACGCTATCTTCATGCGCATCAGTTCAAGCGCGCTACCCGCGAGCTGCGCTTCCTGCGGTTCAGGCTCGGTCGGGTAATCCGCAGCTATGACGGAATTTAGGTGATGGGGCCGATCAGGCGGCGCTGTTTGTCGGCAGCGGGATGACCTCGCTGCCGTC
>NZ_JAERQD010000193.1 GCF_016735695.1 Microvirga zambiensis WSM3693
TCTTAAGCCGCCATCGCCTTCTTGAGGTTCTCGTCGATCTTGTCGAGGAAGCCGGTGGTGGAGAGCCACTTCTGCTCGGCGCCGACGAGCAGCGCCAGGTCCTTGGTCATGTAGCCGGCTTCCACCGTGTCGACGCAGACCTTCTCCAGGGTCGCGGCGAACTTGGCGAGTTCGGCATTGTCGTCGAGCTTGGCGCGGTGGGCCAGGCCGCGGGTCCAGGCGAAGATCGAGGCGATGGAGTTGGTCGAGGTCTCCTTGCCCTTCTGGTGCTCGCGGTAGTGGCGCGTCACCGTGCCGTGCGCGGCTTCCGCCTCGACCGTCCGGCCGTCCGGCGTCATCAGAACCGAGGTCATCAGGCCGAGAGAGCCGAAGCCCTGCGCCACCGTGTCGGACTGCACGTCGCCGTCGTAGTTCTTGCACGCCCAGACATAGCCGCCCGACCACTTCAGTGCCGAGGCCACCATGTCGTCGATCAGGCGGTGCTCGTAGGTGATGCCGGCAGCATCGAACTTCGCCTTGAACTCGTTGTCGAACACCTCCTGGAAGATGTTCATGAAGCGGCCGTCATACTGCTTCAGGATCGTGTTCTTCGTCGACAGATAGACCGGATAGCGGCGGTTCAGGCCGTAGTTCATCGAGGCGCGGGCAAAGTCGCGGATCGAATCGTCGAGGTTGTACATCGCCATGGCGACGCCGGCGTCCGGGAACTTGAACACCTCCTTCTCGATCACCGTGCCGTCCTCGCCCTCGAACTTGATCGTCAGGCGGCCCTTGCCGGGCACCTTGAAGTCGGTCGCCTTATACTGGTCGCCGAAGGCATGACGGCCGACGATGATCGGCTGGGTCCAGCCCGGCACCAGGCGCGGCACGTTCCTGCAGATGATCGGCTCGCGGAAGATCACGCCGCCGAGGATGTTGCGGATCGTGCCGTTGGGCGACTTCCACATGTCCTTGAGCTTGAACTCCTCGACGCGGCCTTCGTCCGGCGTGATCGTGGCGCATTTGACGCCGACGCCGTACTTCTTGATCGCTTCCGCCGCCTCGACCGTGACCTTGTCGTTGGTCGCATCGCGATGCTCGACGCCGAGATCGTAGTATTTCAGGTCGATGTCGAGATACGGGTGGATCAGCTTCTCTTTGATGAAGTGCCAGATAATGCGGGTCATCTCGTCGCCGTCGAGCTCGACGACCGGATTGGCTACCTTGATCTTCGCCA
>NZ_JAERQD010000194.1 GCF_016735695.1 Microvirga zambiensis WSM3693
ATACCAAGTCCCATTGATCAGAACGCATGAGCCCAGTCCCGTAAGCCAATGGACATGATGGTCCAGGGTTGGTCGATGAGTTTGGTCCAAGCCGCGCAGCAATGATCGAGAATATCGGTGTAGGACGTGAACACCCTGTTGGAGATCCAGTTTTCCCTCATAAACTGCCAAATGTTCTCGACCGGGTTCAATTCAGGCGCTTTCGCGGGCAGCCGTAGCAAGGTGATGTTGGGCGGCACCCTCAGCTTGCTCGAGACGTGCCAGCCAGCCTGATCCAACAGCAGCACCGCATGCGCCCCGGGCGCCACGGCCTGCGAGATCTCGGTCAGATGCAGGGCCATCGCCTCTGTCGTGCACCGCGGCAGCACCAGGCCGGCTCCCTTGCCCTGCGCCGGGCAGATCGCCCCGAAGATGTACGCCGAAGCGGTTCTTAGATCCCGCGGGGCCGAGGGCCGCGTGCCACGCTTGGCCCACCGGCGCGTGATCTTGTTCTTCTGACCAATCCGGGCCTCATCGGCAAACCAGATCTCTAGGGGCTTGCCATCGGCCTCGTTGGACGCGATTTCCGCCACACGCGCGGAGAAGTTTTTTTAAATGCCGTCACCGCATGCTCGTTCTTGGCATGATGGCGCGGCCGAGCCGAGAGCTTGCGATAGCCCAAGGCGCGCACCTCCCGGCTCAGCGTTTGCTTCGAGATCGGCACGCGGTACTCATCCCAGAGCCACTGGATCAAATCCCCCAGACGCCAGCGCACCACCCCGTGCACCGCCGGGATCGGGCCCGCCTCGATCATCTGCACCAGATGCTGACGATGCTGTTCGGAGAGCCGCGAGGGCTGGCCGGTCGGCTTGCGGTCGATCAGCCCCTCGGGTCCGTGTGCATTGAACTTGAGCACCCAGTCACGCACGATCTGCAGCGTCACCCCGCCGATCCGCGCCGCCTCGGTGCGCGAGGCGCCCTCATAGATCGCCGCCAACGCCAGAAGCCGCCGCGCCTGGGCAGCGTTCTTGGTCTTGCGGGCCACGGCACGAAGCTGAGACGCATCAAAGTCAGATCGCAGTGGGGTTGGCATGGCGAACCTCCCAGGTTCACCAAAATGAATCACACCCATCCCGGTCCGAGAAATCACGAAAGAGTCAGACCTTCAGGGACTTGGTAT
>NZ_JAERQD010000195.1 GCF_016735695.1 Microvirga zambiensis WSM3693
AAGCCCTCGATGCCGTATTTCGAGCCCTCGCGGCCAAGCCCCGACTGCTTGACGCCGCCGAACGGCGCCATCTCGTTCGCCAAGGCCGGCGTGTTGACCCCGACCATGCCGCTCTCGAGCGCCTCGGCCACGCGCCAGACCCGCGCCATGTCGCGGGCATAGAAATACGCCGCCAGCCCGAACTCCGACGCGTTCGCCATCGCGATCACCTCGGCCTCGTCCGCAAAGCTGATGATCGGCGCCAGCGGCGCGAAGGTCTCCTCCTGCGTCACCGTCATCGCCTGCGTCACCCCGCTCATCACGGTGGGCTCGAAGAACGTGCCGCCAAGGCCCGAGCGCTGGCCGCCGGTGAGCAGCCTTCCGCCCTTGGCGAGCACGTCCTGGACATGCTCCTCCATCTTCGCCACCGCGCGCGCGTCGATCAAAGGCCCCATCGCCACGCCGGCCTCGGTGCCGCGCCCGAGCTTGAGCGCCTTCGCCTTCTCGGTGAGCTTGGCGGCAAAGGCCTCGGCCACGCCCGCCTGGACATAGATCCGGTTGGCGCAGACGCAGGTCTGGCCGGCATTGCGGAACTTCGAGGCCATGGCGCCCTCGACCGCCGCCTCGAGATCGGCGTCGTCGAAGACGATGAACGGCGCATTGCCGCCAAGCTCGAGCGACAGCCGCTTGATGCCGTCCGCCGCCTCCCTCATCAGCCAGCGCCCGACCTGCGTCGAGCCGGTAAACGTGATCTTGGCCACTTTGGGGTTGTGGCAGAACTCGTGGCCGATCGCCTTGGCGTCATCGGTGGTGATCACCGAGAACGCCCCCTTCGGCACCCCGGCGCGCTCGGCCAGCACGGCCAGCGCCAAGGCCGAGAGCGGCGTCTGGGCGGCGGGTTTCAGCACCATGGTGCAGCCGGCGGCGAGCGCCGGGCCGACCTTGCGGGTGATCATGCCGTTGGGAAAGTTCCACGGCGTGATCGCGGCGCAGACCCCGACCGGCTGCTTCAGCACCAGGATGCGCTGGTTCGGGGCAGCCCCCGGGATGACGTCGCCGTCGATGCGCTTGGCCTCCTCGGCGAACCACTCGATATAGGCCGCGTTCGAGAGCACCTCGGCCTTGGCTTCCGAGAGCGGCTTGCCCTGCTCGGTGGTCAGGATCAG
>NZ_JAERQD010000196.1 GCF_016735695.1 Microvirga zambiensis WSM3693
CCCCTTGTAACTTCCCTGCTGCCGGATCGGGTATAGTTCCTGGTGCGGCGGCGGGCAGCAGACCGTCAACCCCGAGGGACGCCAAGCCCGTGGGTGAGCCCGGGTCTTTGCCCGCCTTTCCATCGAACCCGAACAGTCGCTTGGGCCGCTCGCGACGAAGCCCGCTTGTGCAAGGAGGGGATCGGATGGACGCGCTTTATGTGGGCATCGACGTCTCCAAGGAGCAGCTTGATGTGGCCGGCGACACCGCTGCGCTGACACCGTTCAGCGTCGCCCGCACCGCCGATGGCCTGACAGAGCTGGTGTCTCGGCTCGCCCCGCTGTCGCCGCGAGCGATTGCGCTTGAGGCGAGCGGCGGCTTCGAGACGGTGGTCGCCGCGGCGCTGGCAGGGGCCGGCCTTGCCGTGGTCGTGGTCAATCCGGCGCAGGTGCGCGCCTTTGCCCAGGCGCTCGGGCAGCGCGCCAAAACCGACCGGATCGATGCTCGCGTCATCGCCCGCTTCCTCGCCGCCGCCCGGCCGGAAATCCGCCCGCTGCCCGACGCGCAGACGGTGATGCTGGCCGATCTGGTCGCCCGGCGACGTCAGATCGTGGCCATGATCGGCGCCGAGAACCAGCGCCTGAAACGCGCCTCCCCGCGCATGGCCGCGAGCATCACACGTCTGCTCAAGGCCTTGGAGCGGGAACTGGCCGACCTTGATCGGGAGGTCGACGAGAGCATCCGTCGCTCGCCGAGCTGGCGCCACACGGTCGATCTTCTCACCTCCGTTCCCGGCATCGGAGCGACCATCGCCCGCACGCTGTTGGCCGAACTGCCCGAGCTCGGCACGCTCGACCGGCGCCAGGTCGCCGCTCTCGTCGGTCTGGCGCCATGGACGCGTCAGTCCGGTCAATGGCGCGGCAAGAGCTTCATCGGCGGTGGGCGAGCGGCGGTGCGGGCGGCGCTGTTCATGGGCGCAATGGTCGCCAGCCGGTACAACCCTGTGCTGAAGGCGTTCCGCGACAGGCTTGTGGCCGCCGGCAAGCCTAAGCTGGTGGCCCTGGTTGCGGTCGCCCGCAAGCTCGTCACCATCCTCAACGCCGTCCTGCGCGAGAACCAGCCATGGCGCCAACAAAACCCTTGACCAACAAGACAGTCGCTCAC
>NZ_JAERQD010000197.1 GCF_016735695.1 Microvirga zambiensis WSM3693
ATGCTTCTGGAGCGGCATGGCCTGAGTCTCTCGCGCGAGACGCTGCGCCAATGGATGCGGGAGGAAGGGCTCTGGTTGTCGCGCAAGCAGCGGCGTCAGCTGCATCAGCCGCGTCTACGCCGCGATCACTTTGGTGAGTTGATTCAGATCGACGGCAGTGAGCACCGCTGGTTCGAGGACCGCGGCCCGCGATGCACGCTGATCGTCTTCATCGACGATGCGACCAGTCGCTTGGTTGCCCTTCGGTTCGTCCCGTCAGAGAGCGCTTTCGCGTATTTTGAGACGTTAGAAAGCTATCTGACGCGCCACGGGCGGCCCCTCGCCTTTTATTCCGACAAACACTCGATCTTCCGCGTGTCGAAGGCGTAGGCCCAGGGCGGTCAAGGCATGACCCAGTTCGGCCGCGCGCTGAGTGAACTGGGGATCGAGATCCTGTGCGCAAACTCGAGCCAGGCCAAAGGGCGTGTGGAACGGGTGAACCGCACCTTGCAGGACCGGTTGGTGAAGGAACTCCGGCTTGAGGGGATCGCGACGCTCGAGGCGGCGAACGCGTACCTTCCAGCCTTCGTGGCGCGCTTCAATGAGCGGTTTGCCATAGCCCCAGCGCGATCCGAGGATCTGCATCGTCCGCTGGAGTGCGGGCCCGCCCAACTCGACACGATTCTGGCCTGGCGCGAGCAGCGCTATGTCACGCAGCAGCTAGCGCTCTCCTACGACAGAAAGCGGATCATTCTGGAGGAGACGCCGCTGACGGCGGGATTGGCCGGCAAATACGTCGAGACTTACGAGTTCCCTGACGGACGCTTCGAGGTGCGTTGGAAGGGCGTGGCTCTGCCTTATCGCATGTTCGATAAAAACCAGCGGGTCACCCAGGCGGCGATCGTGGAGAACAAGCGGCTGTCAGAAGCCCTGAGCTGGGTGAAGGCGCGCCAGGATCAACTCAGGCCCGTGCGGATCCAGACGAACAGCGAAGCGGGCGGCTATGTCGCCCGTCTGAGCGGGCGCCGCGACCGGATGTCCTTCACCGACCGGCACATCGCGGCGAAAGCCAAAGCCACCGCCTCCGTAGAGCCCTGTGACATTTCTACTTTGCCAAAACCTGAGACATTTCAAAGCGGTTGCAACA
>NZ_JAERQD010000198.1 GCF_016735695.1 Microvirga zambiensis WSM3693
CCAAAACGATACCGACCAAGAGGAGTTGCTGGAGCAGCAGCGGGCCTTGGCAGAGTTCGGGGACTTCGTCCTCAAAACCGAGACCATCGATGACATCCTGAACAGGGCCTGCGAGCTCATCAGCCGGGCCCTCGAAACCGATCTTGCCAAGCTCATGGAACTCCTGCCTGACGGTCGGACCTTCGCAGTCCGTGCGGGCATCGGGTGGAGACCAGGGATCATCGGCGAGGTCACCGTCACGGCGGCCGAGAACTCACCGGAGGGGCTGACACTCAAAGAGGGGGCGGTCATCTCGAAGAACTCCGATGAGGAGGATCGCTTCGAGTACCACGACTTCATGAAGGAGCATGGGGTCAAGGCGTTTGTGAACGTGCTCGTGTTGAGCAGCAAAGGGCGTCCACCCTTTGGCGTCCTTCAGGTGGACAGCCGTGAACCCCGGGACTTTACGCAGTCGGACATCGAGTTCCTCCGCAGCTATGCCAATCTGCTTGGCGCCGCCATCGAGCGCTTTCGGGTCGTGGACGAACTGCGAGCGGCCGTGCGGGAAAAAGACCTTCTGATCGGCGAGCTCAATCACAGGGTGAAGAACACTCTGACGACGGTGCAGTCCATCGCCTCGCAGACACTGCGGAACGCACCCTCGCTTGACCATGCGTCGGACGCCATCGAGAGCCGTCTGATCGCGCTGTCGCAGGTTCACAATGTGCTGACCGACCGGAGCTGGGCGCATGTCGCTCTTCACGACATCGTCGCACAGGCCGTCGAGCCATACCGCAGCCGTGGGGAAAACCGGATCCACGTGCAGGGCGCGAGCGTACAGGTCCCGCCGCGCATGGCGCTGCCGCTCGCGATGGCGCTCCAGGAACTGGTGACCAATGCCGTGAAATATGGGGCATTGTCCAACGGAACAGGGCAGATCAGGGTACACTGGACCCTGAATGGCGCGAGCACTCCCCCGCGTTTGCAGTTGCTGTGGGAGGAGACGGCGGGACCGCCTGTCCAGAAGCCCGTTCGCCGTGGCTTCGGCACGCGGCTCATTGAGCGCAGCCTGGCTCAAGAACTCGCGGGCGAGGTGCGGATCGAGTTTTCTGAGAC
>NZ_JAERQD010000199.1 GCF_016735695.1 Microvirga zambiensis WSM3693
CGTAAGGATCGATGGGCATGGAACTTCGGCATCAAGCAAGGCCGCCCCATTGCGGTTCGTGAGAACCGACAATGGAAGCCGGCCATCGCCTACTGCCGATACGCTGACGACTTTGTCGTGATCGTAAAAGGAACCAAGGCTCAGACAGAAGGGGTCCGTGAGGAATGCCGTGCCTTTCTGGAAGGTGAACTGAAGCTGACGCTGAATATGGACAAAACCCATATCACCCACGTCAACGATGGCTTCGTCTTTCTAGGGCACCGGATCATTCGCAAGCGGGGGGCGCACGGACGTATGTCCGTCGTCACGACGATACCCAAGGAGAAGGCCAAGGGGTTTGTTCGCAAGCTGACCGAGACCCTCTCCGGCAATCACAGTGTCAGCACGGTCGATATGATCGTCAGCCTCAACCGGCAACTGGCCGGTTGGGCAGCGTTCTACAAGTTCACCGACTTCACTGCGTACGTATTCCGGCGCATCGACCATGTCGTGTTCTGGAAGCTGGCGCATTGGCTGGGGCACAAATACCGATCCCGCATCAAGCCTCTGATGCGCAAATGGTACAAGGCCCCGGAATCGGGCAAGGCGAAAACCTGGCTCGTTTACGGTCGGACTGAACGCGGCGAAGCCATCGGCAAAGCGCTCCACAGGCTTGTCTCGAGCTCCAAGGCGCAATTCCGATGGCGCAATCCGGAGGAGAACCCTTACATCTTCCGGAACGAAACCCGCAACACCGTGACATCGTACTATCAGGATGTTGCTATGGCCATGGGCCAAGCTTGAATAGAGAGCCGTATGCGCTGAAAGGTGCATGTACGGTTCGGGGAGGAGAAGCGCACTCGCGCTTCTTACCCCACTGGCGACCTGGTCGGGCTTTGTCTATGTCGCCTTCGTGATCGACGCCTTCGCTCGCAAGATCGTGGGCTGGCGGGTGTCGCGTTCAGCCCGGGCCGCGTTCGTGCTCGATGCTCTCGAGCAAGCTCTGCATGACCGGCAGCCCTGGCAAGCCAACCTCATTCACCACAGCGACAGGGGAGTTCAAGACGGATTCAA
>NZ_JAERQD010000019.1 GCF_016735695.1 Microvirga zambiensis WSM3693
CACCGTCATGGCCGCACTTGGTGCGGCCACCCACGTCTTCGAGAACCGCAGTGCATCCAAGGCGTGGGTCCCCGGAATAAGTCCGGGGATGACGAGAGAGGGTGCCCCCAAGGGGAGGCGGATTCTTCGCTGGAGTTTCAGGGCGCTTCCGCTTCGGCGGAATGCAGGCCCGTCGTCGACAATCTCCACGGGCTCGGCGGCAATGACGGCGCGACCAGCGTCACGCCGAAGACCTCGGCGAGAATGGTGGGCGTGAGCACCGTCTCGGGTTTTCCGCGCGTGACGAGGCGGCCCCCGTTCATCAGGACCAGATCGTCGCCGACCCCTGCCGCAAGCTGCAGGTCGTGCAGGACCGCCACGACCGCGAGGCCGCCCTGCGCGAGGCTCTTCGCCGTCTGCAGCAGGGCGAGCTGATGCTTCAGGTCGAGGCTGGCGATCGGCTCGTCGAGAAACAGCACCTGTCGCATCTCGACCGTCCGCCCGGCTCCGAGCTGCGCCAATACGCGGGCGAAAGTGACCCGCTGCCGCTCGCCGCCGGAGAGCGTCCGGTAGTTGCGGTGGAGGAGATGGGCGACATCGGCCTGTTCCAGCGCCGCCTGCACAAGACGCTGCCGGTCGCGTCGCGACAGGCCCTTTCCGATCCCCTCGACGCCGAGGCCGGCGACCTCGAAGACGGTGAAGGGAAAGCTGAGATCGGAGGCCTGCGGCATCACTGCCCGGCTATGGGCGAGGCGCCAGGGCGCGACCGACCGTATGGGACGACCGTCGAGCAGCACCTCGCCCCGCGTCGGCACGAGCTCGCCGGAGAGAATGCGCAGCAGCGTGGATTTGCCGGCGCCGTTCGGGCCGAGGACGATGGTGATGGAGCCGCCGTCGATGGCAAGATCGATGCGGTCGATCAGCAGGCGTCCGCCGCTGGAGTAGGAGATGCCCTTTGCTTCCAGAAGCGCGCTCATAGCACCATGCCTCCCTGACGCCGCAGCAGAAGCCAGAGGAAGAACGGCGCGCCTATGGCGGCGGTGAGAATGCCGATGGGCAGTTCCGCCGGTGCCACGATGGTGCGAGCGACGGTGTCGGCGGCGACGAGCAGCGTGGCGCCGAGAAGGGCAGAGGCAGGCAGCAGCATCTTGTGATTGGCGCCTGCCATGAGCCGCAGCATATGCGGCACGACGATCCCCACGAACCCGATCATGCCGGAAGCGGCGACCGAGGCGCCGACCGCGACCGCGACGAGCAGGATCGCAGCGCCCTTCACCTTCTGTACGGGGATGCCGAGATGAAAGGCCTCCGCCTCGCCGAGAGACAGGGCGTTCAACCCTCGTGCCAGAAAGGGCATCGCCAGGAGCGTGGGCAGAACGAAAGGCGTCACGGCGAAAACCTTGGTCCAGGTCGCGCCGCTTAAAGAACCGAGCGTCCAGAAGGTCAGATCGCGCAATTGGCGGTCGTCGCTGAGATACGAGAACAGGCCCATGCCGGCGCCAGCGAGCGCGGCGAAAGGGACACCGGCCAGAAGCATGGTGGCGATCGAGGTGCGCCCGCTGCGGGTGGAGACGAGATAGAGACCCAGCATGGTGACGAGGCCGCCGGCAAAGGCGCCGACGGGCAGGGCGGCGAAGGGCAGGGAACCGATGAACGGCGCGAGCAACCTGTCGCCGAGGACGATGGTCGCGGCGGCCGCGAGAGCCGCACCGGCCGAGACGCCGATGAGACCCGGATCCGCGAGAGGATTGCGAAACAATCCCTGCATCAGCGCGCCGGAAGAGGCGAGCGCCGCACCGATCAGAAGCCCGAGCAGCAGCCGCGGCAGGCGCACCTGCAGGATGATGAGCGCATCGCTCCCCGTCGCGACGTGACCGGTGAGGGCATCTCCGATCACGGCAAGGACGCGGGACAGGGGAACGCCCGTTGCGCCAAGGCTCAGCCCGAGGAGACCGGACAGGACAACCAGCGCTGCAAGCGCGACGAAGAGAAGTGTCCGGCGGTCGTGCAGGGCCGGACGCCGATGCTCCCGCTCCAGGGCAAATGCCGTCATGGCTTGGCTGCGATCGCCTGATCAGGATGAAGTGAGGCCATCAGGTCACGCGCCGCATCCGGCGTGCGCGGGCCGAAGCCGAGCAGGTAGAGCGAATCCATGACGATCACGCGCCGCTGCACTGCTGCCGGCGTCGCGGCGAAGGCGGGATAGGCGAAGGGGTCGGACGCCGCGCCGCCGGGGCCGTGGTTCATCATCACGATGGCCTCCGGCGCCGCCGCGATCAGCCCCTCGTCGGAGAGCGGCTTCCAGCCTGAGAGCGATGAAGCGACGTTGGTGGCACCGGCCAGCGCGAGCATGGCATCGGCCGTGGTGCCCTGCCCGCCGACGAGCGGGCGCCCGTTCTGCAGCGAGAGCACGAAGAGCGCCTTGGCGGGTCGCGTCACCCGCGCCTTCGCCTCGGCCAGTTTCGCAAATCCCCTCTCGATCTCGGCGATGAGGGCAGCACCCTTGTCCGTGGCGTCCACGGCCTTGGCCACAATCTCGACGCGCTTCGCGATTCCTGTAGCACTCGGCTCGTCCGTCACCCGCACGATCGGCACGCCCGCCTGCTCGATCAGGCGCAGGGCATCGGGCGGGCCCGCGCCCTCGGAGGCGATGACGAGCGTCGGGTTGAGGGAGAGCACGCCCTCGGCGCCGAGCTGGCGGACATAGCCGACATTCTTCTTCGTCTTGAGCGCGTCTTCCGGAAAGAGGCTCGTGGAATCCACGCCGACGATCTCGTCCTGCCGCCCCAGGCGATAGAGGATCTCGGTCACCGCACCGCCGATGCTGACGATCCGGTGCGAGGGATCGGCGCGCAGGTGCGATGCGCAGAACAGGAGAGGTGATGCGAGAAGCAGGGTGCGGCGCGACAGCATGGTCATGGTTGGTGCCTGAACGTGACGGGATCGGGTCGCTCGTCGCTGCAACCAGCAGCGGGAGCTGTTTTCACACGAAAGCTCTAGTTTTTACTTGTTCTAAATTAGAAATGATGCCTCATGACTATGAATTCATAGTTTAGAACTTTCCAAAACTAAGCCTCTCACAGTCAATATTGACGCAGTTACTTGATTTGGCTATCGCGTGTAAACCCTCCCCTATCGGCAGGGAGGGCAACGCGTGGCGGATCAGGCGCCTCGTGACCGAAACTCGCCAATTGGCCCCGGAGAGCTGCTTCCAACCCTCGACCTCATCCTGAGGAGGTCGCGCAGCGGCCGTCTCGAAGGAGCTTCCAGAGAGCACTGGATCCTCCTTCGAGACGCAGGCTTTGCCTGCTCCTCAGGATGAGGATTCAAGGATACGAGGATGGGTCATTCGCGCGCCGAGGCCCATCCGCTGCGCGGCTAGCGCATCGTGCGGAAAAGTGGACCCGGTTTTCCGCGCGGAACGATGCGCCAGCCAAGAGAAGGAGCATCGGATTGGATCCCAAAAGTGGGTCCACTTTTGGGTCCGATGCTCTAGCATAAGGAGAGCACCATGTTCATCGCCATGAACCGCTTCAAGGTTCTGAAAGACTCCACGCAGGATTTCGAGCAGCTCTGGCTCTCGCGGGAGAGCCGCCTGCACGAGCTCGACGGCTTCGTCGAATTCCACATGCTGCGCGGTCCCGAACGCGAGGATCACGTGCTTTATTCCTCGCACACGATCTGGGCCTCGAAGGCGCATTTCGAAGCATGGACCCGCTCGGACCAGTTTCGCGCCTCGCACAGCCGCGCCAATACCGGATCCAACAAGCCGCTGACGCTCGGCCATCCGGAGTTCGAAGGCTTCGAAGTCATCCAGACCATCGGCCGCCGCGCGACGGCCGCGGAGTAGCAGCGTGACGCAGAGTGCAGATGATCTGATCCGGCAGGATCTTGCCGCCCATCCCGACGGCGTCCTGGAAACGATTGCCGAAACCCGCGACGTTCCCTTCCAGGCCGTGCTCGATCACCTGCCTTCGGGCACGACATCGCGCATCCCGGGCGAGCGTTTCGAAGACGTCTGGCGTGATCTCACCGGCTGGGGCGATCTCACCTTCGTCGTGCACACGGCGGACGGGTTCTTCGAGAGCGAAGGCGCGATCGTTTTGGGCGAGTTCGGCCACGGCTATTACAATATCCATGGCGCCAGCCCCATCGGGGGACATTTCAGGATGGATCGCTGCCGCTTCATCTATTTCGTCGACAGGCCTTATTTCGGCACGCGCTCCTGTTCGCTGCATTTCATCAACGAGGAGGGCGGCGCCATGTTCAAGATTTACGTCGGCTACAACAAGGACCATACTCTCAAGGCTGATCAGGTCGCCCGGTTCGAGGCGTTGCGCGCACGATACCGCGACACCGCGTGACCGGGTTTCGAAGCGGAGAGGCGACATGGCGAAGGATCCTTTCCTGCCCGTCGACGACGAGGCCCGTGCGCTCGCGAAAAAGCTGATGCGCACCGCGCGTTCGGGCGCGCTCGCCACCAACGATGCGCAGGGCGGCACGCCCTTCGCGAGCCTCGTACAGGTGGGCACGGATCTCGACGGCTCGCCGGTCATCCTGACCTCGCAGCTCTCCATTCACACGCGCCTGCTGGAAGCCGATCCGCGCTGCTCGCTGCTTTTGTCCTCCGCCGGCAGGGGCGACCCGCTGGCGCATCCGCGCCTGACCCTTCTCGCGCGCGCGGAGCGGCTCGAACGCGAGAGCGACGAGGCCATGAACATCCGCCGCCGCTACCTGATGCAGCACCCGAAGGCCGAGCTTTACGTCGACTTTCCCGACTTCGCCTTCTGGCGTCTCAAGGTCCAATCCGGCAGTCTCAACGGCGGCTTCGGCCGCGCCTATCGCATGGCATCGCAGGACCTGCTCGCCGATGTCTCCGGCTTCTACGACTTCTACGATTTCGAAGCGGGAGCGGTCGCGCACATGAACAGCGATCACGCCGATGCGATCGGGCTTTACGCGACCCAGCTCCGCGGTGCGCGTGAAGGCGCATGGCACATGATCGGCATCGACCCGGAAGGCATCCAGATCGCACTGGGCGACGAGATCCTGCGGCTCGCCTTCCCGAAAACGCTGACCGGTGCGCACGAGGTGCGCCCGATGCTCATCCGCCTCGCCAACGAGGCGCGGAGCAGGATGTCCTGACTCCTACGCCTATTCGGGAATGCCGGCGATCTGCAGCGCGTCGAGATAGCGCTGGCCGAAGACCTGATCGCGCCAGGGATTGATCTGACGCTGGAGGGTCAGCGTGTAGGTCGGGAAGGCCTCCATCAGCCGGTCCGCCGCGACCTTGGCCTCGTCCAGACGCCCAAGCCCCACGAGGGCTCCGATCACGACCCGGTAGGACGAACCGTAGCCCGGCATTTCCCGCAGGGCCGTCTCGCCCCATTTGAGCGCATCCTCGAATTGCTCGAGCATGAGATAGCACATGCCGATGCCGGAGAGCGCGATGCCCTTCTCCGGATCCACGGGGCTCAGGCGCATCGCCTTGTGGAAATGATCGATGCCGATGAGCGGCCGGCTGGCATGGGTGTTGACCCATCCGCTGCTGGTATAGCTCTGGGCCGAGTTGGGATTGAGGAAAAGCGAGCGCTCGATGGCGCTGAGCGCCGCCTCGTAATCCTTGGCGCTGTAGGCGAGCACCTGGGCGGCGAAGCGCAGGCTGGTCGGATCCTCGCGCGCTTCCGCCATCACCTCGCGCGCCATCCGGATCGCGACGCGGATATCGTCGGGCTCGTGCCAGCACTGGCTGACCGAGATGCTGCGGATATAGGCGCCGAGCGCCTTGGCGAGGGTGAAGCCGGGATCGACGCTCAGGGCCTCGTTCGTGAGCTTGCGCGCATCCGCGAAGCCCTCCTGGGTCATCCTGTAGAATCCGGGCAAAGCGCGCAGGTAGAGATCGTAGGCGGTAACGGAGGATGTCGGCTTGTTGTGCGCGAGACGGATCTCCTCGAGCCGGATGCTGGGCTCGACCGCGCCGACGACGCTCTCCGTCACCCGGTCCTGCAATTCGAAGATGTCGCTCGTGTCGCCGTCGAACCGGTCGGCCCAGACATGGTGTCCGGTCATGCCGTCGATGAGCTGGCCGACGATGCGCACGCGCGAGCTCACCTTGCGGATGCTTCCCTCCAGCACGTAGTGAACGCCGAGCTCGCGCGAGATCTGCCGAACGTCGACGGCGCGGCCCTTGTAGGTGAAGGACGAGTTGCGGGCGATGACGAAGAACGACCGCACCCGGCTCAGGCCCGTGATGATGTCCTCCACCAGGCCGTCCGCGAAATATTCCTGCTCCGGGTCGCCGCTCAAATTGGTGAAGGGTAACACGGCGATGGAGGGCTTGTCGGGGAGCGGCAGCGTCTTGGCATGCTCCGGGCCGGTCGACGGATGATGGCCCGACTTGACCGCATAGGCCCTGACCGGCTCCTCCATGTTCTTCACGCGCTGGGGTCCGAGATCGCTGAAAGTCACGGGCAGCAGCTTGCGCACATAAGCATAGGCCGCCTCCGACACGCAGACCGATCCGGGAAAGGCCAGTTCCTGAAGGCGCGCGGCGACATTGACGCCGTCGCCGAGCAGGTCGCCGTTCCTTACCACCACATCGCCCACGTGAACGCCGATGCGAAACTGCAGGCGCCGGCCCTCCTGTTCCAGCTCCAGTCGGTCCTGAATGTCGACGGCGCATTGAACCGCATCGACGGCACTCGGGAATTCGGCCAGAATGCTGTCGCCGGCGGTATTGGCGATCCGGCCGCCATGCTCGTCGATGAGCTTGTCCATGATCTCGCGACGGGCCGTGAGGGCGCTAAGCGTTCCCGCCTCGTCGGCCTCCATCAGCCGCGAGTATCCTGCCACATCGGCAGCGAAGATGGCGGCGAGCCGCCTCTCGACCTTCCTGTGCGGGCTCATGCGGTTCCCGGCGCCCCGCTCGATCTCCATTCTGCGGCGTCTTGGAGGGGTAGTCCAGCCGAGTGTGACGTAAGGGAAGATGACAGGTGAGGTTTCACACGGGGAAGCGTCCGTCCCGGCATGAGACATATTGGGCCTTGTCATCCCGGGCCGCGGGCCGCATCAAAAGGTCGGATCGTGCAGAATGGTTCGCCCGCATGATCCGCCGATCCCTCCTGTCAGGCCGACGATGCGCCTCGCCTTCCTCCTCTTCCGTGCCCGATCCATACTTGCGGCCGTCGCCGATGCCGGCCGTAGCTTTGCGCGCAACGACGGCCTGGCCATGGCGAGCCATGTGGCGCTCTCGCTGGTGATCGCGCTGTTTCCGTTCCTGATCTGCGTCGCCGCTCTCGCGGCCTTCCTCGGTGCCGGACGCATCTCGACCCCTATCGTCCATCTGCTCTTCGACTTCTGGCCGGAAGGCGTGGCCGGACCGCTGGCTCGGGAAGCCGACAAGGTGCTGATTCCGCGCCGGAACGTGCTGACCATCAGCATCCTGTTGATGCTTCTCGTCGCCACGAACGGAGTCGAGAGCCTCCGGGTCGCCCTATGCCGCGCCTATGGCGTCCGACGCTTCCGGCCCTGGTGGCAGGCGCGACTCGTCGGCGTGGCCTTCATTCTCATCGGCGCCGGTGCCCTCGTCGCCTCCTCGGTGCTCGTGGTGCTGTGGCCCTCGATCTGGCGCGCCGCCGTGGCCTCCATGCAGGATCTGCGCGGCCTCGGCCTCACCTATGACGTCGTCCGCTATGCGCTCGCATCCATCGTGCTGGTGCTCGGCCTGGTCGCGGCCCATCTCTGGCTGCCCGATACCCGGCCCCGCTCTTGGGATGTGGCGCCGGGGATCGTGGCGACTCTCATCCTGTGGCTCGCCGGCGCGAGCCTCTATGGCGAGTTCCTGGCCAACATGACTCACCTGAAAGCCACCTATGCCGGTCTCGCGGGCATTCTGACGGCTCTCATCTTCCTGCAGATTTCGGCGGCGATCTTCATCTTCGGCGCCGAGGTCAACGCGGCCCTGCGCCGGCGCGGAAACGCCGGTGCCGAGGGGCGGGAGAACCTCTCCTTGCCGTCGGAGGCCGAGGCCCCCACGCCGCTTTAGGAGCTTACGCCCTCGTCGCGTTTCCGCTCGCAATCCCGCTTCGGAATCTGCTGCGGAGCCTGCTTGTCCTGGGCGATGACGGTCCCGACGGTGGGCACCTCCGTCGCGTAGGATGGAACGGCGAGGGCTGTCAGGACGGCAAGGGAGAGAATGCGGAGCATGATCGGTCAATCCTTGGTCGATGCAGGCCGATGCTAGCGCATCATGCGGACCCAGCGGGACGCGCCAGCGAAAAGTGGATCCGGTTTTCCGCACCCAACGATGTGCCGGCAAAAGCCGTGGCCGCTCGGCAGCGATCAAAGGCTAGCATGCATCAGGAGTGCGGCCCTGACGAGACGGTCGGGGCCGAAATCGTCATTGGCGTCGAACTGCAGCAATTCGGCAAGGCGGGTGCGGGCACGGTTGATGCGGCTCTTGATGGTGCCGATATTCGTGCCGCAGATCCGCGCCGCATCCTCATAGGACAATCCCTCGGCGCCGACGAGCAGGAGCGCCTCGCGCTGATCGAAGGGGAGCTTGCTCAGAGCCTTCATCATATCGGTGAAATCGAGGCGGGAGCCCTGATCCGGCATCACCGCGACCTTCTCGGCCCAGGACCCCTCCGGATCTTCGACCTCGCGCTTTCGCCTGCGGGCCTGGGTGAGGAAATCGTTGCGCAGGATCGTGAACAGCCAGGCCTGCATGCTGGTGCCGGGCTGGAACTTGTCGAGATTGCTCAGGCCCTTGAGAAGGGTGGCCTGCACCAGATCGTCGGCTCTGTCGACGCTGCCGGAGAGGGAGATAGCAAAAGCCCTCAGATGCGGAATTGCGCTGAGCATCTGCTGCTTGAGGGAGTTTTCGACGGACAATCTTCCAACCCCTTCCAATGCGAGTTTGCAGAAGACGCCTCCCGGCGGGCGAGCGCATTAACCTATGCAAAGCTTGGCCATATTCCATGAAAAGTGTCGCAGAGTCATGGTCAGAATCGCAGGGTGCGGGGAACAATTTCCTTGCTTCGGGCGCTTGGAGCCATTGAGGGACGCGCGTCGAGGCCATCTCGAAACGAGACAAAAGCGGAACGCCGGGGCTTCGGCCGCCGTTGTCACGCCAGTCCAGCGTTCTGGAGGGTATCATGCGTCTTAACTTCAAAACCGTGATGGCCGCCGGCTTCGTACTCGTCGGTGCCGCGACCATTCACCCCGCGCCGGCCGAAGCCCAGTGGCGCGGGGGGCGTTATTTCCCTGAAGGCGACACCTATGCTCCACATGCGTTCCGCGGGGGCGCTTATGGTCCTCGTTACTACGGCGGGCGCTATTACGGATCCCGCGGCTATTATGGCCGTCGCGGCTATTATGGCGGTGGTTACTACGGTTCGCGCTATCGCTACGGCTATCCTTACGGCTACTACCGGCGGCCCTATTATAACGGCGGCGCGGTCGCGGCAGGCGTGATCGGCGGCCTTGCCCTCGGGGCGATCGCAAGCACGGCCGCCAATCCGTATTATGGACCCCGTTGCGTCTATCAACCCCGGCGCGTCGTGAACGCTTATGGGCGGGTGGTCGTCCGCCGGATCCGCACCTGCTACTGAGGTCGGCCGTGATGGATGGAGAGCCCCGCGACTGCGGGGCTTTTTCAATCTGCGGAAAGTGCATTCCACTTTCGGGTCCGATGCTCCAGCGCATCGTGCGAAAAAGTGGACCCGGTTATTCGCTGACGCGGCCCTTCGGGTCGCGTCCAACGATGCGCTCTTTAAAGAGTGGAGCATCGGATGGATCCCAAAAGTGCATTCCACTTTTGCGTCCGATGCTCTAGGACCATTCTCAGAGCAGTTTCGGAATTGCCATGACAGCACGCTTCCATCGCGGCGATCTGCCCGCGACCTTCAAGCCCGGTCCCGCGATCGCCATCGATACGGAGACGCTCGGCCTCAATCCCCACCGGGACAGGCTCTGCGTGGTGCAGATCTCGACCGGGGACGGCACCGCCGACGTGGTGCAGATCCTGAAGGACGGGCCGCTGCCGAAGAACCTGATCCGCGTCCTGTCCGACGAGAGCGTGCTCAAGATCTTCCATTATGCCCGCTTCGACCTCGCGGTGCTGTTCCACACCTTTGGCGTCATGCCGCGCCCGGTCTATTGCACCAAGGTCGCCTCGAGGCTCGTGCGCACCTATACCGACCGGCACGGCCTGAAGGATCTGGTGCGCGAGCAGCTCGGCATCGAATTGTCCAAGCAGCAGCAATCCTCCGATTGGGGTGCGGACACGCTCACGCCGGCCCAGCTCGATTATGCGGCCTCGGACGTGCTTCACCTGCATGCGCTCAAGGACAAGCTCGACCGGATGCTGGAGCGCGAGAACAGGCTCGGCATTGCGCACCAATGCTTCGGCTTCCTGCCGACCCGGGCCCAGCTCGATCTGCTCGGCTGGGAAGCCACGGATATTTTTGCCCATTCTTGACGCACACTTAAACTTTCCCTCATAAAACCCATATCCGTCATAACATCGCCATGACCCTACGGCATGGCGCCGTGCCGACGATCAGGCGGAAGGGGTTTTGGACAAGGTGGCGGGAACTCAGGGCATCGCTATGCGCGAAGGCCCGGCCTCAAGGCCGGCCATACGGGCGCGCGCCTTCAGAAAGGCCCGTCGTCATTCCCGCTGGGTGCGTTTCGCCAAGGTTGCGATCCCCCTCGGTGCCCTGATCGGCATGGCCGGCGTTGGCGTGGTCGCCTATTACGACCCGTTTCGGAAGATCGAGAATTTGAGCTTCGGCTCCATCGGTGTGAGCGGGACCAACATCACCATGGAGAGCCCGAAGCTGACCGGCTTCAAGAACGACAACCGCCCCTACGAGGTGACCGCCAGCGAGGCGACGCAGGATGTGCGCCGGCCCGATCTCGTGAATTTGAAGAACCTCAAGGCACGCATCGTGACCGACGAGCGTGGCGGTGTCGCAAGGCTCACGGCAGCGAGCGGGGTTCTCGACACCAAGAAGGAACAGATGCGGCTGCGCCAGGACATCGTGGTCACGACCGATTCCGGCTACGAGGTCAAGCTCCGCTCGGCTTTCGTGCGTTTCAAGGCTGGTTCCGTCGTCTCCAACGAGCCCGTCTCCGTCTCCTTCGGCAACGGCACCATTGAGGCAGAGGGGCTCGATGTCGCGGATAACGGCAAGGTCATGAGCTTCAAGGGTCGCGTCCGCACGGTCCTCCAGCCCTCGTCGGGCTCCAACCCATCCGCACCGGACGCTGTCGGCACAGGCTCTACGGCTCCTCCCCCGGCTCCCGCACCCCAAAAGACAAGTACCCGTCCATGATGAGTCTCTCCCGCGCCGCCCTGGCCATCGCGCTTCTCTCGTCCCTTCCCGTCGGAGCCGCCTTCGCTCAGGCGAGCAAGGAGCGTGCCGTCGGTTTCGGCAATTTCGGCTCCAGCAAGGAGCCGATCAAGATCGACGCCAACAAGCTCGACGTGTTCGACAAGGAAGGCCGCGCGGTCTTCACCGGCGACGTGGTCGCGGTTCAGGGCGAGAGCACCATGAAGTGCACGATCATGACCGTGTTCTACGAGCAGCGCGACCAGAATGCCGGCCAGGCCGCGCCCGCGGCGCAGTCGGCGGACGACAGCGCCATCAAGAAGATCGACTGCAAGGGCCCGGTCACCATCGTCTCGCGCACCCAGGTCGCGACCGGCGAGAACGCAACCTTCGACCGCGGCTCGAACAAGATCATGCTCGTCGGCAACGCCACCTTGAGCGACGGCCCGAATGTGACCAAGGGCGAGCGGGTGCTCTACGACATCAATACCGGCGTCGCCAATATCGAGACCGCCCCCGGCGGACGCGTGCGAGCGCTGTTCGTGCCCGGCAGCGGTGGGCCGGCCCCGACAGGTGCCGGAAATGCTCCGCCTGCGGCCGGCAACGCCAAGCCGAAGCCGCAGCAGAGGCCGGCGACGAACTAGAGCGGGAACTTCCCCGCATCGATCATTCCAGGGACAGATCTGCCTGTGAAACCGCTTTTCAACCGTTCTCAACCCGGTTCCTCGAACGTGAGCCTGCTCGATGCCCATCCGGCCGGGACGGCTCCGCACGTCTTCTCCCGTGGCGAGAGCGAAGCCGTCTTCGGCGGTCCCGGCATCCTGGCGGTCAAAGGCCTGCAGAAAAGCTATCGCGGCCGCACCGTGGTGCAGGATGCGGGCCTGAACGTGCGCGCAGGCGAGGCGGTCGGCCTGCTCGGCCCCAACGGCGCCGGCAAGACCACCATCTTCTACATGATCACCGGCCTCGTCGCCGCCGATCGCGGCCTCATCAGCCTCGACGGTCACGATGTGACCGGCCTGCCCATGTATCGCCGCGCCCGCCTCGGCATCGGCTACCTGCCGCAGGAGGCCTCGATCTTCCGCGGCCTCAATGTGGAGGACAACATCCGCGCGGTGCTCGAAATCGTCGAGCCGAGCCGCAAGGAGCGCGAGCGCAAGCTCGACGCGCTGCTCGACGAGTTCAACATCACGCGCCTGCGCAAGGCTCCTTCCATCGCGCTCTCCGGCGGCGAGCGGCGCCGCTGCGAGATCGCCCGGGCGCTCGCCGGAGAGCCGACCTTCATGCTGCTCGACGAGCCCTTCGCCGGCATCGACCCCATTGCGGTCGGCGACATCCAGAACCTCGTCCGCCACCTGACCCGCCGCGGCATCGGCGTGCTGATCACGGACCACAATGTCCGCGAGACGCTCGGCCTCATCGACCGCGCCTACATCATCCATTCCGGCCGTGTGCTCACCGAGGGCGCGCCGGACGCGATCGTGTCGAACGAAGAAGTACGCCGCCTCTATCTCGGCGAGGACTTCCGGCTCTAATTTAGGATTATCGGTAGTGACTCAGTTTGAGTTCTGATGAGGGCCGGCACACCGTCATTCCGGGGCCGCGCAGCGGAACCCGGAACCCATAACCGCTAACTCTGTCGAACAAGGCGGCGAGCGTCCAGCTCTTCGGAAATGTCGTGGCTATGGGTTCCGGGCGCGCCTACGGCGCCCCGGAATGACAGGGCGGGGCCAAATTTAAGTCGCTACCGGATTATTGCCCTTTTGACGCCGGCCGACGGAGCGCGGTAAAAGGACCGGGGCATGCAAGAAGCATGCCTAAATTTCTCCGGAGCGCGTTCATGGGTGCAATGCAACGGCTGGAATTGCGCCAGGGCCAGTCCCTGACGATGACTCCCCAGCTCGTGCAGTCCATCAAGCTCCTGCAGCTCTCCCATGCGGAACTCGCCGCCTATGTGGAGGCCGAGCTCGAGCGCAACCCGCTCTTGCAGGAGGGCGAATCCCCGGCCGATGCGCCCGTGCCGAGCCTTGCCGATTTTCTGCGTGCGAAGCAGCGGGCGGAGGCCGCCGGTCCGCGTGTCGTGCCCGGCCCGCCCCCATCCCGCAGCGAGGCCATGCCGGCCTCCTCAGGCCAGCCCGCCGGCTCCGGCCACAGCGAGCTCAAGCCGGAAATGGAGGCGACGCTCGCGCAGGCCACGAGCCTTGCCGGTCACCTTGAGGCACAGCTCGATCTCGCCACCGCCGATCCCCGCCTGCGCCGCATCGGCGAACATCTGATCCACGATCTCGACGAAGCCGGATACCTCACGGAAGACCTGTCGGAGATCGCGGCCCGGCTCGAGGTCGGGCTCGACGAAGCAGCGTCCGTGCTGAGCCTCATCCAGAGCTTCGAGCCGTCCGGAATCGGCGCGCGCGATCTCGCCGAATGCCTCGCGATCCAGCTGAAGGAGCGCGACCGGCTCGATCCGGCCATGCAGGCGCTTCTCGCCCATCTCCACCTCGTCGCGCGGCAGGATTTCGCAGGCCTGCAGAAGGTGTGCGGCGTCGATCATGAAGATCTCGCCGACATGCTGGCCGAGCTGCGCAGCCTGGAGCCAAAGCCCGGCCTCGCCTTCACGCCGGCACCGGTCGACGTGCTCGTGGCGGATGTGCTGGTCCGGTCCACACCCGACGGCGGCCTCGCGGTCGAGCTGAACCCGGACACCCTGCCGAGGATCCTGCTCAATCGCTCCTATTATGCGGAAGTGGCGAAAGTCGTGCGCAAGGACGAGGACAAGAGCTTCCTGTCCGACTGCCTGCAGACCGCAAGCTGGCTCACCCGAAGCCTCGATCAGCGGGCCCGGACGATCCTGAGGGTGGCGGCCGAGATCGTCCGCCAGCAGGAGGACTTCTTTCGCGAGGGCGTCTCGGGTCTGCGCCCGATGACCCTCAGGAGCGTGGCCGAAGCGATCGGGATGCACGAATCCACGATCTCGCGGGTGGCCGCGAACAAGGCCCTCGGCACAGAGCGCGGTACGCATCCGATGCGGTTCTTCTTCAGCGCCGCGACCGGCGAGGGCGAGCATTCCGCCAAGGCGGTGAGGCACCGAATCAGGCAGCTGATCGAGGGAGAGAATCCCAGGATGGTGCTCTCGGATGAGGCAATTGCCCAGAAATTGAAAGCGGAGGGCATCCAGGTCGCCCGGCGCACCGTCGCCAAATACCGGGAAGCGATGCGCCTCCCGTCATCGTCCGACCGACGCAGGATTCACCGGGCCAAAGGCTGACAGGCCCTGGATTTCAAGGCTTGCATTGGCTTTCATTCGGATCATCATCGTCCCAAGCGCCGCCGATCGGCTATCCCAACCAAGCGACGGTGCAAGGGGAGGGAACCACGATGACATTGAGGGTGTCGGGGAAGAATCTCGATATCGGCGAAGCCCTTAGGTCTCAAGTTCAGGCACGGATGGCGGGAGCGCTGTCGAAATATTTCGATGGCGGCTACACGGGCCACGTGACTGTCACCCGCGACGGCACCGGCTTCCGTACCGAATGCGTGCTCCACCTGACCTCCGGCATGACCCTGGAAGCCTCCGGCGCGGCTCAGGATGCCTATGCCAGCTTCGACCAGACGGCGGGCCGAATCGAAAACCGCCTTCGCCGCTACAAGCAGCGGCTGAAGGACCGGACCGGTCCGGCGACGGGGCGCGCGGGCAACGGCCTCGAGATGGCCTATTCCGTCCTGGCCGCTCCGGGCGACGAGGAGGAGAGCTATCACCCTATGGTGATTGCGGAAACCACGAAGCCGCTGCACGCGTTCTCGGTCAGCGACGCTGTGATGCAGCTCGATCTGACGGGAGCGCCCGCTCTTGTGTTCATCCACGCTAGCACCGGACGCGTGAACGTCGTATATCGCCGCGGCGACGGGGCGATCGGATGGGTCGATCCGCCGCTCGCACAGCCTTGACGGGGTGTACCTCTTCTTGGCCCGGTTCTTGCGTGGAACGGTGAGAGGCCTTCCAGGCTTCACATCATAATGCAGCGTGATCGATGCCCTTGCTGGATTTTCTAGACCCTCGAGCCGTCCTGCCCGCCTTGCGCGTCAACGGCAAGAAGCAGGCTCTTCAGGAACTGGCCTCCCATGCGGCCCGCCTTACGGGTGTTTCCGATACCGCCATCTACGAGGCGCTTCTGCAACGCGAGCGCCTCGGCTCGACCGGGATCGGCGAGGGCATCGCCATCCCTCACGGCAAGCTGCCCGGTCTGACCCGGATCTTCGGCCTGATCGCACGCCTCGAGAAGCCGGTCGATTTCGAGGCCCTCGATGCCCAGCCCGTGGACGTGCTCTTCCTTCTCCTTGCTCCCGAGGGCGCCGGAGCCGATCACCTGAAGGCCCTGGCACGGGTGGCCCGCGTCCTGCGTGAGCCCGGGCTCATCGAAAGGGTACGGGTGACGCGGGACGCCGCCGCCCTCTACGCCATCATGACCGAGCTGCCGAAGGCCGCCTGAGCTCGGTTTCTAACCTAACGTAAAGACCTCTTTAACCGCTCCGCCGCAATCCTGCCGCAAAGTCCTAAAAAGGGGATTCGGGGGATGTGGTCTCTGTCTCGGTTGAGGCAGCCGTCGGTGCGGCTGCGCGTCGCCACGTTGAGTGGTGTGATGGTGCTCGGCTTCGCCGTCATCGGCGCGGTGTTCCAGACGGGCCGACACGAGGTCGATCAGGCGCTCTCGGTCCAGCAGACCTATTCGGCCCTCGCCGAGCAGGCGAACCAGTTCCGCGGCCGTGCCGATGCCCTGAAGGTCACGGCCGGCGAATGGACGGCAAGCCGCCTCGGCCATCACGGGCAGGCCTTCATCGACCGTCACAAGGCGCTCGCCGCCCAGCTCGACGAAATGAATTCCGCCTCCGGTGCCGGGCTGATCGAGACCGAGATCGCCTCCCTGAAGCAGCACGCCTCCGCTCTCATCGCCCAGGGCAATGCGCTCGGCAAGCTCTACACCGCCGTCGGCAGCAAGCCCGACGAGGGCGCCCAGGGCCGCCTGCTCAGGGCCGAGGCGAACTTGGAGAAGCTGGTGCGCCCCATGACCGGCAGCGGCGAGGCCATCGCCTGGCGCCTCTGGGCGTCCATGCTCGGCATGTTCAACCAGGAGGCCCGCGCCCGCATCCTGCTCGAGGAAAGCATTCTCGGCGCCTTCGAGGTCGAGCAGGGCCGGTTCACCCGGGCGCTGGCGCAAGTCTCCGCCGACCCGAAGGAGAAGGCCGCCATCGAATCCGCGAGCGTCACGTTCCAGGAGGCGTTCCATGCCTGGAGCGAGCTCGAGCATCAGGTTTCAGGCCAGGGCGAGAAGCTGATGGGGCAGTTCGACCTGCTCGTGCCGGCCCTCGACCAGCTCTTGGCCAAGGTCCGCGCCGAGGCGCACAAGACCGAGCAGCAGCTCACCGCCTCGCAGAACCGCACCTTCTCCCTGATCCTCTGGGCGATGGGCATCACCCTGCTGATCGGCCTCGTCCTGAATTTCATCGTCGGGCGTTCGATCTCCCTGCCGCTGACGCGCCTGCAGCAGGCCATGCGGCGGCTCGCCGATGGCGACGCGGCAAGCGAGATCCCCTCGACCAGGGCCACCGATGAGATCGGAGCCATGGCGCGCACGGTGCTGGTCTTCCGCGACAATGCCCGCGAACGCGAGCGGCTGACGCAGGAGCGCGAAGGGATGGCCGCTGTCGATGCGGAACGCGCCCATGCGATTTCCCATGCGATCGCCGCCTTCGATGCCTCCGTCGAACAGATTCTCACGGAAGTCCGCGATGTCACAGGGGACCTCGCGAAGGCGTCCGGGCAGCTCGAGGGCTCGGCCCATCATGTGACCGAGCAGGCACAGATCGCAGGCCAGGCCTCGACCCGCACCGCCCAGAACATGTCGGCAGTGGCGAGCGCGGCCGAGGAACTCGATGCGTCGCTTGCGGAAGTAGCAGCTCAGACGAGCGCCTCGGCAAGGGCCTCGGAGCGCGCCGTCGCCGAGGCGCGGGGCGCTTCGGGGAGCATGTCGAGCCTCTCGGCTGCCACGTCCCAGATCGGCGAGGTGGCGGGTCTCATCCGCTCCATCGCGGCGCAGACCAACCTTCTCGCCCTCAACGCCACCATCGAGGCGGCGCGGGCCGGCGAAGCGGGCAAGGGCTTCGCGGTCGTGGCGAGCGAGGTCAAGGACCTTGCCGGCCAGACCGCAAAGGCGACGGAGGAGATCGCCCGCCAGATCGAGGCGGTGCAGGCGGCCTCCCGCGAGACCCTCGTGGCGCTGGGCACCGTCCAGGCCTCGGTCGAGGATCTGGCGGGAGTGGTGGCCACCGTGGCCGGAACCGTCGGCCAGCAGACGGCAGCGGTGTCCGAGATCGCCCAATCGGTGGCGCAGGTCTCGACGGAGGCGCAGGCCGGTACTTCGGCGATCCAGACGACGCAGGGCGTTGCGGTTCAGTCCCTCGACGCAGCCCGCGCCGTGGCGGATTTGTCCGTCGCCCTCGAGCGGCAGGCCGAGCGCCTCGGTGCCGAGATCGGTCAGTTCCTGAACAACGTCAGGGCGGCGTGACACGCCGGGTGAGCGATTGCCTATCCGCAGATGGCGCCGGTTCACCTCTCCCCATGCAAGTCGGGTGTTCCCGACTTGCATGGGGAGAACAGATCTCGGGAACACCCGAGATCCGGGGAGAGGTGAAGCTGCGGCAGCCTCAGCGCTGAACTGGACCAGCGTGGCGCCGACACCACCACCTCCAACTCCTCCCCACAAGCGGGAGGAAAGCTCGCGTGCTCACGGCCTCTGAGCCATCTCCCAGACGAGCTGGACATTGGCGGTGTAGCGGATCGTCGCCGGCGGCACGATCGGCACCGACTCCGCGCCCTTGGCCATCGCCATGGACATGCGCATGTCGGCCTGCGGCTCGAAGGGCTGGGCGGAGCCGTCGCGGATCTCGATGAGCCTTCCCAAGCCGACGCCGGCCGCATTGGCATAGACCTCGGCCTGGCGGCGGGCATCGCGCACGGCCGCCTCGCGGGCCTTGTCGCCGCCCTCCTCCTGCCGGTCGAGCCCGAAGGTGACGGACTGGAAGGTCATGTCGCCGCTCGCCAGGATCTCGCCGGCAAGGCGCCCGACCCCGTCGAGGTCGCGGGTGGTGATCTGCAGCCGGTGATGGGCCGAGAATTTCGGCGTCTTCACCTCCTTGCCGTCCGGGCCGACCTGCTGGGGCGTCTGGAAGACCTGGAAATTGGCGGTGCGGATGTCCTCGCGCTTGACGCCGAGGCCCTGGATGCGGGCAAGGACCCGCTCGGTGGCCGTGTTGTTGGCGCTGCTCGCCTGGGCCACCGTCTCGGCTTGCGTCGCGACCGTCACGTTCACGCGGGCGAAATCGGGCTTCAGCTCGGCTTCGCCCGTTCCCATCACGCTGATCGTCGGCGCTCGCGGCGGGACGGGCTGGGCCAGAGCCGGTGAGGCGAGGGTCAGGGCCGCAAGAGCGGCGGCAACGGCAAGGCGCATCGGGAAAAGTCCTTCATTAAAAGAAAAGCTCCGCCTCGTGGGCGGAGCTTTGAGGCATCGGGAAGATGCAGAAGCGAACCTGAGCGGCGGATTAACGGCCGGTCTTCACCCTCGTCCAGAGCCGGGTGACGGTGCGCTGGGAGCGCTCGTCGTAAGCCGTGTTGGTGAACAGGCGCTTCATGGTGGCATCGTCCGGATAGATACCGGGATTGTCGAGGATGTCCTTGTTGATGTGCTGCTTCGCGGCGAGGTTGCCTGAGGCATAGGACACGTAGTTGGTGTTCATGCCGGCGATCTCGGGGCGCATCATGAAGTTGATGAACTCATGCGCTTCCTTGACGTTCTTGGCGTCCGCCGGGATGACGAAGCTGTCGAACCACATCAGCGCGCCCTCGCGCGGGATGACGTAACCGACCTCGACGCCGTTCTTGGCTTCCTCGGCCCGGTTCTTGGCCTGGATCATGTCGCCCGAATAGCCCACCGCCACGCAGATATCGCCGTTGGCGAGCGCGTTGATGTATTCGGAGGAATGGAACTTCTGGATGTTGCTGCGGATGCGGAACAGGGCGTCGCCCGCCTTGTTCAGATCCTCGAGGCGCTTCGAATCGGGGTTGAGACCAAGATAGGCCAGCACGCCGGGGAAGAGATCCTCCGGGCTGTCCAGCATGTAGATGCCGCAAGCCTTCAGCTTCGAGGCGATCTCCGGCTTCATCACCAGGTCCCAGGTGTTGAGCGGCACGTCGCCGAGGATGTCCTTGACCTTCTTCACGTTGAGGCCGATGCCGGTCGTGCCCCACATGTAGTTCACGGCATATTGGTTGCCCGGGTCGAAGACGGCCAGACGCTGCGTCACCTCAGGCCATTGATTGGCGAGGTTCGGCAGCTTCGCCTTGTCGAGCTTCTGGAACACCTTGGCGCCGATCAGGCGCTGCACGAAGGGGCCGGACGGCACCACGATGTCGTAGCCCGACTTGCCGGCCAGAAGCTTGGTCTCGACGATCTCGTTGTTGTCGTAGGTGTCGTAGACCACCTTGATGCCGGTCTGCTTCGTGAACTCGTCCAGCGCCTTCGGATCCACGTAATCGGACCAGTTGTAGACGTTGACCACGCGCTCCTGGGCGGTGGCGGCGGTGACAAGGCTTAAGGTCAGAGCAACCGAAGCGAGAAGACGGATCATTTTGGGGCTTGAGCTCCTGCGGATAGAGTGACAACGGGGCAGGCTAGGAAATTCCGGCACAAGAAACAATGTCCAAATTGCTGGTCTTGTTGACGGATTTCAGGCCGCCCGCTTGATCGCCTTGGCCAGCCGCTCCAGCCCGGCATCAAGCGTGGAATCCTTCTTGGCGAAGCAGAAGCGCACCACGTTCTTCACCGCGCCCTCCGCGTAGAAAGCCGAAACCGGGATCGCCGCGACGCCATGCTCCATGACCAGGCGGCGGCAGAAGGCGACGTCGTCGGTCTCGCCCAACGGCGCGATGTCGATATTGACGAAATAGGTGCCCTGGCTCGGGATCACGTCGAAGCCCAGCGTGTTCAGCCCCGCCGTGAACCGGTCGCGGCTGCGGGCGAAGCTTTTGCGCATGTCCTCGAAATAGGCATCGTCCTTGGCCAAGCCGTAGGCTACTGCGGCCTGAAGGTTCGGCGCCGTGGTGAAGGCCAGAAACTGATGCGACTTCGCCAGCACCTTCATGATGGGAGGTGCCGCGCAGACGAAGCCGACCTTCCAGCCGGTGAGGCTGAAGATCTTGCCCGCCGAGCCGATCTTCACCGAGCGATCACGCATGCCTTCCAGCGCCAGGATCGTGCGGTGGCGCCGGCCGTCGAAGACCACATGCTCCCAGACCTCGTCGGAGATCGCGATGGCGTCGAAGCGGCGGCAGAAATCGGCGAGGAGATTCAAGTCCTCGTCCGAGAATGTCGTCGCCGTCGGGTTGAGCGGATTGTTGAACACGACCGCCTTGGTCTTCGGCGAGAAGGCCTTGGCGAGCGCCTCTTCCGTGAGCCGGAAATGGGGCGGCTGCAGGGTGACGAATTTCGGCACGCCACCGGCGAGCCGCACGAGGGGCAGATAGGCGTCGTACATGGGCTCGAACAGCACGACCTCGTCGCCGGGCTCGACGATGCCGAGGATCGCGCCGGCGAGCGCCTCCGTCGCGCCCGAGGTCACCATCACTTCCGTGTTCGCATCGAGATCGACGCCCTGCCAGTGCCTGTAATGCGTCGCGATCGCCGTGCGCAGCTCCGGAATGCCCATCATCGAGGGATACTGGTTGTAGCCGTTGAGCACCGCATCCGCCGCCGCCCGCCGCACGTCCTCCGGGCCGGGATCGTCCGGAAAGCCCTGGCCGAGATTGATCGCGCCGGTTTCCCGGGCGAGGCTCGACATCACTTCGAAGATCGTGGTGGGCAGGTTGGCAAACAGAGGGTTCATGCCGCTCTCTCGATGTTGTTTCTTAAGGGCCGGCACGCTTCGTATCATGGAGCGCGGGAAGATCGAACCGGCATTGTGCAGCAGCCAGTACCTGTGGGCCCGCAAGCTTTGAGCTTGCGAGCCGTCAAGGTCGAGGGAGGCGCGGCGGGCAGCTCGGCGCACATTTGTTCGCCACCCTCCCCCGCTGAGGGGGGAGGGTTCGCACTGTGCGCGACGCGTCATGGCCGTCCCCGGACTTGGTCCGGGGATCAGCCCGGCCATCCCGATGCGAAAGGCGTTGCGCTCCACCGATCGGGATCACCGGCACGAGGCCGGTTATGACGTAGCTGGGGTCATACCCGGCCTTACGGCCGCTTTGCCGTCCTTGCGTTTCGTGCTCTATCGGCGGAAGCAACGAAAATGCCCGCATGTCCCTCGCCCGGTCGCCCCTCATCCCCGGCCTCATTGCCCTGATCGGCGCCTTGAGCCTCGCGTCGCTCGTCGTCGGCCCAGCGCCGATCACGGTTCCCATGGCCCTGAAGGCGCTCGTGTCGGACCAGGGAGCGGCGAGCATCGTGGTGCGGGAGATCCGCCTGCCGCGCACGCTCCTCGCCCTCATGATCGGCTGGGTCTTCGGACTGTCGGGCGCAGGCCTGCAGGGCCTGCTGCGCAACCCGCTCGCCGACACCGCCGTGTTCGGCGCGCCGCAGGCGGCGGCCTTCGGAGCCGTGCTCGTGATCTATTCCGGGCTCATCGGCACCCTGTCCTGGGCCCTGCCTTTTGCTGCCATCGCCGGCGCGCTTCTCTCCGTCACCCTCGTGGTGGCGGTCGCGGGGCGCAGCGCCACTATCGTCGTGCTCGTGCTGGCGGGACTTGCCGTCGGCAGCCTGGCGGGAGCGGGCACGTCGCTCGCCATCAGCCTGTCGCCCAATCCCTTCGCGGTCACGGAGATCGTGTTCTGGCTCCTCGGCTCCTTCGAGGACCGCTCCATGATCCACGTGTTCCTGGCGGTGCCCTTCATCCTCCTCGCCACGATCCTGCTCCTCGCGGCCGCGCCGGGCCTGCGGGCTCTCGCACTCGGCGAGGACACGGCGCGAAGCCTCGGGATCCACGTGCCGCGCCTTAAGGTCCTCATCGTCGCAGGCGCCGCCATCGGCACCGGCGCCTCGGTGGCGGTCGCCGGGTCGATCGGCTTCGTCGGTCTCGTGGCGCCCCATCTCGTGCGTTCCTTCGTGGGCTACGACCCGGCCCGCACCCTCGTGCCGGCGGGTCTTGCCGGGGCGGCGCTTCTGATTGGCGCCGACATAGCCGTGCGGCTCATCCCGTCGCAAGGAGAGGTGAAGGTCGGCGTGCTGACCGCCCTGCTCGGCGTCCCGTTCTTCCTGTGGGTGATCGCCCGCCGCAAGGCGGAGCTGGTGGAGACGCCCGCATGAAGCCGCACCGCATGCTCCTGGAAGCCCGTGCCCTGTCGGTGAGTTTCGGCGAGAACCGCGCCCTCGCCGGGCTCGATCTCGCGCTCGAGCCCGGCCGCTTCACGGTGCTGATCGGCCCGAACGGCGCCGGCAAGACGACCCTGCTGCGGTCGCTAGCCGGGCTGATCGCGCCGGGTGCCGGCGCCGTGACCCTCGACGGCATGCCCCTTGCGCGCATGCGCCTCTCCGAGCGGGCGCGGGCCATCGCCTATCTGCCGCAGGGCGGCAGCATCGCCTGGCCGCTGCCGGTCGCGACGGTGGTGGCCCTCGGCCGCCTGCCGCATGGAGAGAGGCCGGATGCTCTCTCCCTCGCCGGGCGGGATGCGGTCGCGGACGCCCTTCGCTCGGTCGGGCTGCAGGATTTCGCGCAGCGGCCCGCCACGGCGCTCTCCGGCGGCGAGCGCGCGCGGGTGCTGCTGGCCCGCGCTCTCGCGACGCAGGCGCCCGTGCTCCTCGTCGACGAACCCGTCGCCGCCCTCGATCCACGCCATCAGCTCGTGGTGCTCAACCTCCTGAAGGCCCAGGCCCGGGCCGGCGCGACGGTCGTCGCCATCATGCACGATCTGACGCTCGCTGCCCGCTTCGCCGACGATATCGTCCTGCTCAGACAGGGAAAAATCGACGCCTATGGTTCGCCCGGGAGCGTCATGACCGCGCCGCGTCTCGCCGCAATTTTCGGCATCGTGACGCGGATCCTGCAGGAGGCGGAGGGCATCGTGATCGTCGCGGAAAGCGCTCTGCCCGAGGCCTGACAGGATTGCAGCGTGGGCATCGAATAAGTCATAGCGTTACATTGACAAAGAAGAGAGCCCGACCGATACCCGCTGACAGGGCATGGCAAAGTTATGAATCGGCAGGGTCTCAAGAAAGCGCTCATCGTAGTGCACGATCTCGTGATGACGGGCGTGGCCGTCGTCGCGACCTTCTACGTGCGCTTCGAAGGCTCGTTTCTCCTGGACCGACTGGTTCACCTGCCGCTGTTCCTGCCGCCCTTCATCGCCTTTGCCGGCGTCGTCTACTGGTGGTCTCAGCTTTACAAATCCAAGTGGCGCTTTGCGTCGCTGCCGGATCTGTTCAACATCTTCCGCGCCGCGACCATCCTGGCGGTCACCCTGCTGGTGGTGGACTACATTCTCGTCTCGCCGCAGCTTCGCGGCACATTCTTTTTCGGCAAGATCACCATCGCCCTCTACTGGCTGATCCAGATGTTCCTGCTGGGCGGTCCGCGGCTTGCCTTCCGCTACATGAAATATGCGCGCTCGCGCCACACCCTGCAGCGCGATGCCAGCACGCCGACCCTGCTGCTCGGGCGCGGCAGCGATATCGAGGTGATCCTGCGCGCCATCGAGGCCGGTACGGTCAAGAAGACCCAGCCCAAGGGCATCCTGTCCTGGCGCACCGACGATCTCGGGCAGTCCATGCGCGGCGTTCCCGTGCTCGGCACCTTCACCGATCTCGATCAGGTCATCCAGGATTTCCACGAGCGCGGCACGCCGATCCGCCGCCTGCTGGCGACGCCGAGCGCACTGGCGCCGGAGGCGAATCCCGACATGCTACTCGCCCGGGCCCGGCGCCTGGGTCTCCCGCTGGTGCGGGTCACGAGCCTCGGCGAGGGCATGCGCGATGCCGAGCTCGCACCGCTGGAGATCGAGGACCTGCTGCTGCGCCCGACCGTGCAGATCGACCGCAAGCGGCTCGAGACTTTCATCCGCGGCAAGCGCGTGCTGGTCACGGGCGGCGGCGGCTCCATCGGTTCGGAGATCTGCACCCGGGTCGTCGCCTTCGGCGCCAGCGATCTCATGATCCTGGAAAGCTCCGAGCCGTCCCTGCACCACATTCTCGAGAACCCGACCCTGCTGTCGAGCGACACCAATGTGGACGGCGTCATCGCCGACGTGCGCGACCGGGAGCGGGTGCTCGAGGTGATGAGCGCGTTCGGGCCCGAGGTGGTCTTCCATGCGGCCGCCCTCAAGCACGTGCCATATCTCGAGAAGCACTGGACCGAGGGCATCAAGACCAACGTCTTCGGCTCGGTCAACGTGGCCGACGCGGCGGTGGAAGCCGGTGCCGACACCATCGTCATGATCTCGACCGACAAGGCGATCGACCCGGTCTCGATGTTGGGGGCCACCAAGCGCTTCGCCGAGATGTATGGGCAGGCTTTGGACGCGGAATTCGCGGGGCGCAACGGCGCCACGCGCATCATCGCCGTGCGCTTCGGCAACGTTTTGGGTTCGGTCGGCTCCGTGGTGCCGAAATTCAAGGCGCAGATCGCCCGCGGCGGGCCGATCACCGTCACGCATCCCGACATGGTGCGCTACTTCATGACCACCCGCGAGGCGGCGGATCTTGTGCTCACCTCGGCCTCCCATGCGGAGGAGATCCGCGCCGTGACCGAGCGGACCAACGGCGAGGAGCGCGCGTCGGTCTATGTGCTGAAGATGGGCCAGCCCGTGCGCATCTACGAATTGGCCGAGCGCATGATCCGGCTCGCCGGCTACGAGCCCGGCGAGGACATCGAGATCGCCGTGACCGGCACGCGCCCGGGCGAGCGCCTGCACGAGATCCTCTTCGCCCGCGAGGAACCGCGCACGGAGATCGGCATCGACGGCGTCATGGCCGCCAAGCCCATCTTCGCCGATCGCGACCGAGTCGACGGATGGCTCCAGATCCTCACCCGCGCCATCCGCGAGGGCGACCGGGCCCTGGCCGAGCGGGTGTTCGAAGAGGCGATTCCGGAATTCAAGCGCCGGAAGCCGGCGCCCCAGCCTGTCGAGACAGTTCCGCAAGCGCGTCTCGCGTCGAACTGACCGGCTGCCACCCCAGGTCTTTCAAGGCCTGCGGATCAGCGACCAGCGAGCCCGCCAGACGCTCGTAGGCCTCGCCCTTTCCCGCAAGCGATGCGGCTCCCCTGAGAATGAAGGACGGCACCGGAACGAGGCCCGGTCCGCGGCCGAGGCCCTGGCGCAGGGCCGTCACGATCTCGGGGATCGTCACAGGCTCCGGATCGGCGACGATGAAGGGGCGCCGCAGGGGGCCGTCGGCTCTCAGCACCGTGTCGATGGCAGACGTGAGATTGTCGAGGGAGAGCAGCGAGCGCTTCGCCCTCAATCCGCCGAGCGGCAGCGGCCAGGGCGACTGCGCCAGGGCGAGCAGGGCTGCCATGTTGCCCTTCACGCCGGGGCCGTAGACGAGCACGGGACGCAACGCCGCCCAGTCGAGGCCAAGCGCGGCGAGGCCCCGCTCCGCCTCGAGCTTCGAGCGGCCGTAGGGGTCGGTCGGCTGCGGTTCCTCGGCCTCGGTGAGAATGGTCTGCGCCGCCGGTCCGCTCTGGGCGCGGATCGAGGACAGGAAGACGAAGCGCTTCACCCCGGCCCGCTCGGCAGCCTGGGCGAGCTTGATCGTCGCCTCGGTGTTGATGGTGCGGTAATCGTCCTCCGGCCGCCCCGACATGGCGTGCGCCAGACCGGCCGAATGGATCACCATGTCCACGTCGCGCAGCGCCGCCGCCATGTTGTGCGGCGAGGCGATGTCGCCGATCACGGCGCTCGCCGCGCCCGGCGGCACCTCGGACGGGCGGCGCAGCAGCACCCGGACCCGGTAGCCGCGCTTCGGCAGCTCGCTGAGAAGATGGCGGCCGATGAAGCCCGTGGCGCCGGTCAGGGCAATCAGGGGTGCATTCATCGGGAAAACTCCAATCGGGCCTGGGAGAAGCGTCTGAGAACCAGGCCGACGAGAACGATGCCCGCGGCAAGCGCCGCGATCTGCACAGTGCCTGACGGCCAGACGAGCGTGATCGTGGCGAGGCCGGCGAGAACGAGGTTGAGCCCGAACACATGAGCGCTGACGTTAAGCGCAGAGAAGCCGTTGTCGGTGGCCTTCTGGTAGAAATGGCTGCGATGCGCCTCCCACACCTTCTCGCCGCGGGAAAGGCGGCGTAGCAGGGTGATGGTGGCATCCATCAGGTAATAGAGCGGCAGCAGGATCGCCGCAGCGAGTCCGCCCGCTCCGGCAAGCTGCAGCAGCATCCAGCCGACGAGAAGGCCGATCGGCAGCGAGCCGACATCGCCGAGGAAGAGCCGCGCGACGGGCTTGTTGAAGGGGGCGAAGCCGAGGAGCGCGCCGCACAAAGCTGCGGCGATATAATTGACTTCCGGAACGATCGTCTCCGCAGGCAAAGATTTCGTCGCCAAGACATACAAGGGAGCGATGGCGGCGGTCACAGGCACCATCTCGGCCACCGTGATCCAGTCGAGCCCATCCATGAAGTTGACGAGGTTCACGAACCAGACGCCGCCGAGAACGAGAAAAGCCTGCTCCACGACGAGAGGAACAGCTTCCGGCAGCACCCGCACGCCGCTCGTCACGACGATTGCGGCGACAGCACCGACCTGCAAGAGCAGGCGTGGAACCGCAGGCAGGGGGCGGATGTCATCCACGGCGCCGACGACGGCCAGAGTCAGGGTGGCGATCACCAGGACCGTGAAGGCGGTCGGCGGAAAGCTGCCCGTGAGCATGAGGCCGATGGGCATGAGAAGGCAGGCGCCGATCACCGCGATCCCACCGCCTTGGGGAGTCGGGATCGTGTGGCTTGAGCGAGCGTTGGGCCGTGCCATCGCATAGCGCACGAGCAATGGCTTCAGGCCCAGGATCAGCAGAGCCGAAACAAGAGCGGACCCCAACACGACGAGGAGGAAGATAAAGGACAACACGAGCTCGACCGGAACCATCTCAAGCCCCGTGATACCCGCGATACCACTCGACGAAGCGTCCGATGCCGTCCTTCAGCGAGGTCGATGGCGCGAAGCCCACGTCGCGGCGCAGGTCCGTCACGTCGGCGCGGGTTTCCAGCACGTCGCCGGGAGGCAGAGGCACGTCCACGCGGTTGGCCTTCTTGCCCAGCGCCTCCTCGATCAGGGCGATCAGATCGTTCACGTTCTCAGGGCTGTCGTTGCCGATATTGTAGACCCGGTGCGGCGCCGGGCCGGTGGCGGGATCGGGCCGCTCCGCGTTCCAGGACGGATCCGGCCGCGGTACACGGTCCACCAGCCGCACGATCCCCTCCACGATGTCGTCCACGTAGGTGAAGTCGCGCCAAACGTCACCCGCATTGGCGACCTGGATCTCGCGTCCTTCAGCGATGGCATGGGTGAACTTGTAGACCGCCATGTCGGGCCGGCCCCAGGGGCCGTAGACGGTGAAGAAGCGTAAGGCCGTCGCGGGCAGGCCGAACAGGGAGGCGTAGGAATGCGCCATCATCTCGTTCGCCTTCTTGGTGGCGGCATAGAGGCTGATCGGGTGATCGGTGTTGTCGTGCTCGGAGAAGGGCAGCTTGCGGTTGGCGCCGTAGACCGAACTCGACGAGGCATAGACGAGGTGCTGGATCTGCCCATGCCGGCAGGCCTCCAGCATGTTCATGAAGCCCATCAGGTTCGAGGCGGCATAGGGCCGCGGATCGACGAAGCGCACGCCCGGCTGGGCGGCGAGGTGGATCACCTTTTCGAAGCGGTGCTCCCGGAAGAGCTCCTGCGTCGCCTGCGCGTCGGCGAGATCCAGGCGTTCGCCGAGAAAGGTGTTGTGCGGGGCAAGCCGGGAGAACCGGGCCTCCTTCAGGCTCACGTCGTAATAGGGCGTGAAGCTGTCGACCCCGACGACCCGATGGCCCTCGGCCATAAGCCGCTGCGCCACATGGAAGCCGATGAAGCCCGCCGCGCCCGTCACTAGAATAGGAGCTGACATGAAGGTGCCCGCCAGATGATGGTGGCGGGCACCATAGTGGATTTTGCGGCAAAGGGGAGAGCGTTCGTTGCCTTTGAAGGGAGCGCTCCCGGATAGGCTGCCTAGACCACGAAGAAGTCCTTGTAGGTGAGGACAAGGTTCTTCTTGAGCTGGGCGAAGGCGACGGCGGCTCCGAACCCCGATCCGTCGGCATCGTAGCTCAGCAGGCCGGTGGCGGAATCGTAGATCAGATGATCATCCGCATCGAGCGCCCGGGTGCCGATTGTGAAGAACCCGCTCTGCAGCTGGACCGGCCGGGCGCTCGTACCCGCGCCGAGCTGGGTGAAGACCGCGTTGTCGAGCCAGATGCTGTCATCCGCCACGTCGAAGTCGCGAATCGTGTCGAGATTGCCGCCCGCATTGAGCCTGGTGTCGAACACGAAGATGTCGCGCCCCGCATTGCCGAACAGCACGTCGTTGCCTGTTCCGCCATAGATCGTGTCATGGCCGGAGCTGCCATAGACGGTGTCGTTTCCGGCATCGCCATAGACCTCATCATTGCCGGAGCCGCCATTGACCGTGTCGTTGCCGGAACCGCCGGAGACCCGGTCGTCGCCGGCGCCGCCGGTGAGCTCATCGTTGCCGGAGCCGCCGGAGAGCCGATCGTCGCCTTTATAGCCGTTGACGCGGTCGTTCCCGGTGCCGCCCTGGAGCTGGTCGCTGCCCGTGCCACCGAAGATTGAGTCGCGGCCCGAGCCGCCGATGACCGTGTCGTTACCGGTGCCGCTGTGAATCCAGTCGTTGCCCGCCAGGCCCTGCAGGACGTTGTTGCCATCGTTTCCGTGCAGCACGTTGTGGAGGCTGTTGGCCAGCACATTGGCGTCGGCGTTGCCGGTCAGGCTCAGGTTCTCGACGTTGCCGGGCAGGTTGACCGTGCCCGATCCTCCGAAGAACACGTGATCGACGCCGCTCGTCCCGAGGCCGGACGTGAGCTGCGAGGGATCCGTGATCGTGATGTCGACGCCGCCGCCCGTATTGGGGACCACCACCGGACCTGGGTCCGACGGGGGCAGAACGTGCTCGATGACGATGGCGCGCTGGCCGGCGAGGGAGGCCGGGCTTCCGGGCGCCGGAAGCGTCAGGGCCGCATCGTCGTTGGCGATGTTGCGGATCGTTGCGCCGTTCAGCGCCAGGGCCAAAGCTGATTGATAATCCAGATCCGCGCTCACATCGCCATCCTGCACCTGATAGGCGAAGGTCAGGACATTGCTGCCGGAGCCCGAGAGATAGACCGCGGAACGATCGATGCTGCCCGTCTCCAGGAGCAGGGTCGGGTTGCCGCCGGCCGCGTTCACGAGCACCGCCTGGTCGAAGGTCACGGTCACGTAAAGAACATCGCCGGCCCGGTAGGTGCCGTCGGGATTCGTGACATTCACATTCGTGACCGAGGGCTCGAGACTGTCGACGTCGATGACGATGGTATCGCTGTCGGTCTGTGCCCCGCCGCTTCCGGTGGATCCGAGGTCCGACGTCGTGATCGCGAGGCTGGCCGGGCCGTAATAGCCGGCCGTCGGCGTGAAGACCAATCCGTTCAGGGCAGCGTTGATGCTGGCGAGGGTGCCTTCGAACGTCATCGTCGCATCCGCTGTGCCGGAGCCGATGAGGAAGCTCACGCCCGACAAGTCCGAGAGCGTGATCAGGCCATGCGCTGCGGTCAGCGTCACGCGGACGTTGCCGCCTCCCAGGTCGGAATCAGACACGGAAATGAGGTTGCCGCTACCGGCGCTGAACACCAGGCTCGTGTCCTGCAGCACCGTCTGAGCCAAGGGCACGGAATGGACCGGCGCGTCGTTCACGGCCGTCACGGCGAGCGTCACCGTCGTGGAATCCTGCTGACTGCCTCCGGATCCCGTGCCGCCGTTGTCGTCGATGGCGACGGTGAGGGTCACGTTGGATGTGGCATTCTGCGCGGTCGTGAAGCTGACCTGGCTCGCCGCCAGGAAGGCGTTGATGTCCGAAATCGATCCCGACAGGGTGAGCGCAGTCGAGCCCGAGCCGGACACCGTCACATTCGATCCGCTGGTGGCGAAGAGCGTGCCGGAGCCAACCGTCAGGGAGACCTCGACGACGCTGCTTCCCGCATCCACGTCACTGAAGCTGATACCGGTCAGCGCCGTGGGCACGTCCTCGGATACGGCGACGGAGCCGGGGGCCGTGACATTCGGCGCATCGTTGACGGGCGCGACATCCAGGGTGAGGGTCGCGCTGCCGGTCTTCGCACCGCCTGAACCCGTGTTGCCGTTGTCGCTGATCGCGACGTTCAGCGTCAGGTTTCCAGAGAAATTGGAAGCGGACGTGAAGGTCACGTTGTTTCCCGCGATGAAGGTATTGATGTTCGCGATGCTGCCCGTCAGCGTCAGGGCGCTGGTCGTGCCGCCGATCGTGACGCCTCCTCCGCTCGTCGCGCTCAAGGCGCCGCTCGCCACGGAGAGGGTCACCGTGACGGAGCTCGAGCCCGCATCAGCATCGCTGAAGCTGATGCCGGTGAGCGCGCCGGCTGTGTCCTCGACGATCGCGATGCTGGACGGCACGGTGACGACAGGCGTGTCGTTGGTGTTCGCGACGCTCACCGTCTTGGTCACGGATGCACTGGTCGCGCCGCCGTCATTGACGGCGAAGCTGATCGTGCGCGTGGCGGTGCTCGGTGTGTCCGAATTGTTGGCGTAGGTCACGCTGCGCAGGGCGGCCTGCCATTGGGCGGCCGTCGCCGTCGCACCCGCCGAGGTGAGCGTGAGCACGCCTGTCGCGGAATTATAGCTGCCGGTGATGTTGCCGGCGGTGAGCCCGTCGTTCACGAACGCCAGCACATCCTGGGCGGAAGCGAAATTGCCGGTGATGCTCACCGTTGCGGAGGCGAAGGTCGCGTTGTCGCTGTCCGAGAGGGTGAGGCCCGAATCGATCACGACCGGCGTGGATGCGGTGTTGTCGCCTTCCGTGAAGGCCGTCGTCCCGCCGCTCGCCGTGACGACGGGGGCGTCGTTGACTGCAGTGACGGTGACGCTGACCGTGTCCGTTGCCGCGGAGAACGGTGTGCTGCCGCCGGATATCGAGGCGTCGACCTTGCTGCCCTGCATCCCGGCCGTCGCGCCGGTCTGATCCCAGGCGTGGTAGGTGAGACTGCCGGTGGTGCCGTTCACCCCATCCGGCACGAAGCGCACGCGATCGATCGCGCGCAGCAGCAGCGCCGCTGCGGACGAGACGGTGCCGATGTCGCTCCAGCTGGCGCCGCCATTTGTGCTGTACTGCCAGGTGCCGTTGTCCGACGCCAAACCGGTGATGGCGATGCCCTCGACCGCATTGAAGTCGACATCCGACACGCTGGTACCGAGAATGCTCCCGACGCTCTGTCCGGGATTGCTAACGTCGGTATCGGTGAGGCCCGTCAGCGTCGGCATGACAGGCGTCAGGACCGGTGCGTCGTTCACCATGGTGTATTGCTCGCCGGCGGTGTAGCCCGACGCGATCGTGTTGTTGGCAGCGTCCTTGATGCCGGTGCCCGAGCCCTTGAGATCGAGACGCAGCGTGCCGAAGCCTGTCAGGCTGCTGACGGTGACGGTGTAGGTGGTGCCCGAGCCGGTCACGGACGAAATGGTGCCGCCAGCCGTGCCGGTAGCGGTCAGGAGGAAGTCGCTCGCATCGACGCCGGTCACGCTCTCGCTGAACACGACCGTATAGGTGACGGTGCTGTCGTTGGTGAATTCGGCGCTGTTCCGGGTGATCGAGTTGACCGTCGGGGGCGTCGTGTCCGGCGGCGGCGTATCGGTGTCGACGACGAGATTGTCGATCCAGAACGACGAGGTCGGGTTGGATGAAGTCGGGAAGACCTTGTAGTCATAAATCGTGATGGGCGCGGTCGTGGCCGCGATCGCCGGATCCCAATCGACATGCGTCCATTGCTCTCCGCCTTCGAACCTGTTGGCAGAGAAATCCGAATCTCCGATGGTCGTGGTCGAGGCTGCGTTCGCGATCGCCATATAGGCGCCGAAGCCGTCATCGACCTGGACCGTTCCGTCATACCTGACATCGGCCGACATGGCCTTGATGAGGTTGCCGTTGATGGCCGTGACCTCGATCTTGAATTCCTGGCCGCCGAAAGCCGGATCTTCGGAGAATGTCAGCCGTCCGTTTACGACGCTGAAGCTCCAGGCACCGGAGGCGGTCACTTTGAACTGCAGACCGTCGATCACGAGAATGCCGTCGCTGGCGTCGCCATCCGTGATCGTCAACGGATCGAATGTAACCGTTCTCCAAGCCATGTATGCCCCCGGCCGAATTTTTAGGAGGGCATCCCTATCAGGCGAGTTGAGTAGCGGGAAGGTAAAGGAGCATGCAAATTGTTTGTGTTATAGTATAAAGATTCATTGAAAGCGAGTTATACTTGGTTAAAGCTATATTCAATTAAGTGACAAAAAACGTTGTTGAACCGATGCTTAAGAGCCGATCAAGGGACACTGTGTGGATGTGGCGGCTTCCGGTCGATTCCGCGGCGTCATCGCGACGCATCCCTTGCCGCTCCCGTTCAGGCCCCCGAAAATCGGCGCTTCGAAGGATCTCGATGGCGAATCGGCGATGAGGTGATCAGCGTTCGCCGACCTGGGCGAGGGCGGGCTCGCGGTGGGCCGGGGCGATCTCGCAATCCGCGGGCTCGAACGCCATGGTCTGGCGCTCGCGGGCGATGAAGGCCGTGGGCATGATGGCCTGCATCTCGGCTTCCGACGCCTTCAGGTAGGCATCGTCATGGCCTGGATAGAGATGGAAGATCGCGAGAGACTTCACGTCGGCGCCCTGGGCGAGCTCGACGCCCTTCTGCCACGTGGAATGGCCCCAGCCGCGGCAATAGGCATATTCGGAAGCCGAGAACATGCCGTCGAAGATCATGAGGTCGGCGCCGTGGACGAAATCGGCGAGACTTGGCTCGGGCCAGAGGTCGCTGTGCTCCACGTCGCTGATGTAGCAGACGCTGCGGCCCCGGTGGTTGATGCGAAAGCCCGTGGCGCCGCCGGGATGGTTCAGGAGATGCGTCTCGACCCGAAATCCGTCGTCGAAGATGAGAGGTTCGCCCGCATGGAAGCCGTGATGCTCGAAACGGGCGGGCAGCTGGCTCAGGCGGACGGGGAAGAGCGGGGGAGCGAAGAGGCGGCTCAGGGGCTCCATGGCGCTCTCGCCGTCGAGATTGCCGCAATAGGTGCGGATCACGCGTTCCTTGGCGAGGAGAGCCGGCTTGAAGAAGGGAAGGCCGCTGATGTGGTCGAGGTGGAGATGGCTGAGGAGGATGTCGATCTTGTCCGGAGCGCTGGGGCCGAGCTCGGCGCCGAGGGCGGCAAGACCGGATCCGGCATCGAAAATGAAGAGGCGCTCGCCGCATCGGACCTCGACGCAGGGAGTGTGCGAGCCAAACTCGACGAATTGCGGGCCGGATGCGCAGGTGGAGCCGCGTGTGCCCCAAAACCGGACCTGCAACGCGTCAGAGGATGCAACACGCCTTACCATGTCAGGATCATGACCAATCGAAAACCCTGCTGATGTGCGCTAGCGCACACCGGTAAGCTGCTCCCGAGGGGGATGCCGGGTCAAGGTGAAATCTGTCAGGCACTCAGCGCCTCCCGTTCTCTGCTGCGGTGATCGACCACGGGCTCGCCCCTCTCGAAACGGATAACCGCGTCGAAGGGCGGTTGATCCATGGCGGGCGAGATTGATGGCGTCACCAGGATGAGGCCGCGGCCCACGAGGGCGCGGCGCAGGTTGGCGACCAGCTTGTCGGCGGCCGGCCCCGGCAAACCGTCGAGGGCCCGCTGCACCACCAGGATGCTCGGCCGGCGTACGAGGGCGCGTACGAGATCGATGGCGGCGACCTCGCTCAGGGTCAGGTCGTCGCCCTGGACGTCGATGGGCGTGTCGAGGCCGATGCGTGAGACCTCGCCGTCGAGGCCGCGCTGGGTCAGGACGCGGCGCGCCACCTCCTGCACCGCTTCGAGCGCGCCGGCCTGATCGGCGGCGATGCGCCCGAAGAGGAGATTGTCCTGGATGCTAGCCGCGGCGCAGAAGCGTTCCTCGTCGTAGAATTCGATCGCGGATTTCAGGCTCACCGGCAGCATGCGCGCGAAATCCGCCCGGGCGACGAGGATCTGCCGTTCCAGGGCGGGTTCGAGCAGGCCGAGGCGGTGCCGGCTCTCGTTGTAGCGCAGGGCAAGGCCGGTCAGGCGCTCCCGGTCGCGGGCGGTCTGGTCGCTGCGGCGCTGCTCGTTCCTGCGGTCGACGAGGTCCTGGAAATAGGGCCGGTCGGCGGCGGAGAAGAAGGAGAAGCGCTCGAAGAGCGGCGACCCGTCCGGGATGTCCGCGAAGATCTCGATCATGCTGGTCGCGATCGACAGGCCCATCCGGGCGAGCGGCTTCGTCAGCTCGTTGGCTTCCAGAATCGCCCGCACGAAGGGGTGGCCCGACAGGCGGTCCTCGTGGAACGTATCGCCGATCGGCTGCCCGAAGAGCAGGTTCTCGCCGATCGTGGCGTAGCGGTTGTAGCGCTCCATGCCGAAGGGATCGACGAAGCGGTCGAGATTCTCGCCGGCGAGCGCCGCCTGCACGGCCCGGCGCGCCTCCACGATGTCGGCGGCAAGCTTCGGTTCGCGCTCGGGATTAAGAGTACCGGAGAGGCCGCGCGCATGGGTCAGGCGGTCGAGGCCGGCGATGGCGACGGCCTCGGACAGGCGGTGGTCGATCTCGCCCGCCGGCGCGATGCAGCCATAGAGCAGATTGTCCTTCAGGCTGCCCTCGATCAGCACCGTGTTTCCGGCAAAGGCGATGTGCCGGCTGCGCCCCACGGGATCGGCGGCGGCCAGATCGACGCCGCCATAGGTGAGACGGCCGACGGAAGGCGGCAGCTGGCCGCTCATGAGGGCGGCGAGGAGGCGTGGGCCCGCATCCCCGTCGCCGACGAGCGCCACATGGGCCGGAAAGGCGAGGTTCAGGTTGACCGAGACCACGCGGGCGCCGCTCGCTGCGTCATAGGCGGAGACGCCCTGGGCCACGAGAGAGCCGCTTTCGGGGAGAGCGGCCTTGCTCTTCAGGGCGGCGCGCAGCTTGAGCGGAACCAGCCCCTTGCCGAGATCGATCAGCAGGGCACGGGCCCTCAAGGCGAGCCGGTGCCATTGCACGACCTCGCGGGTGCCGTAGGCGGAGAGCGCCGCGGCGAGCACGCAGGCCGCGACCGTTCCTGCGCTCAAGGGGCGGACCTGGGAGAACCAGGCGCCGAGGGCCAGCACCGACAGGGGCGCGAGCATGAGCACCGCGGCCGAGGTCGCTTCGGCAAGCGCGAGGCGATATTCCGTCAGCCGCACCGGCCGGTGGCTCAGGGCCAGGGCCTCGCGCACCCGGTCGCGCTCGTAGGGTCCGGTGCCGTGCGCGCGCAGGGCCGGAATGCGCTGTTCGAGCTCGGCGAACACGCCCTCCGCCTGATCGCCTTCCCGATGCCGCGCGGCGGTGGCATCGAAGCGCAGGAGGGAGCGGCGGGCGCTGATGAGAGCGCCGACGGCCAGAACGGCGGCGAGCGCGGCGCCGAGATACCAGTCCATGAAGAAGACATAGACGCAGGCGAGCGCGATCATGCCGCCGAGCTTCACCGGGATGAGCAGGCTCGACCCGAGCACGCCGTTCTCGCGGGCAAGCCCCCGGGCGGCGAGCGCCGTCACCATCGCCAACTCGTCATGGGAGGCCGAGGGCACTTTCAGGATGACGTCGAGGGTTGCCGATTGGGTTCTCGCCAGCATCGCCGAGCCGATCCCGATGGTCAGCGCCTCGAGCCCGGCCAGGATCAGGCCGAGAAGCAGGGGGATGATGAGGATACCGGCGATCGCGGCGATCGCGAAGGCTTCCGGCGACAGCACGAATCCGGGAAACAGCACGAGGGGCTCGGGCCAGAGCTGGCCGGGCGGATGGATGGCGAACCTCAGGAACGCGGCCGGCGTGTTCCAGCCGCCGCCGGTTGCCCGGTCGACGACGATGCGCACCAGATCGAAGCCGATCAGGATCAGAAGACCGGCCAGAGCCAGAAGGCCGAAGCCGACGAGATGGCGAAGCGGAGAGGTTTTCCATGCCAGGCGCAGCGGATCGCGCTCGATGACAACTCCCAAGGACAACTCCAGGATTGACGAGAATTCAAAAACGGAAGCGGAGCCTAGCGCATTGCGCGGAAAAAGGGACCCGGTTTTGCGTGCCTTAAGGGCAGCAATTTGGGCTGAGGGGTGCGCTTCGGCACATGGGGCCTGATTCCGCAGGGATTCGCCCTCGCGAATTCAGTGTCGGACCTTGCTCGAGGACCCCTCGCCGCGCCGCACTTCCCCCCTATGTCACCCTCCTGATTCACTGCTTTGCCTGTCACGGGGGATTGCGAGCCAGCCATGACATGCTCCCTGCCGCTCGATCCGGTTTTCCAGCTTGTCCTCGAGCTTCCGACCCGCAGGCCGAATTCCGGCCTGCCGCATCGCCTGACTCCTCTGTTCCAGGAACTGGCTGCGGCGGAGCCCGACCGTCCGGTGGAGGAGATCGAGGATCAGATCTGGGCCCTGTGGGGATCGCACGAGGACAGGCTTGCGGAGGAGACCATGGCGGCGGCCGTCGATGCCATGGGCTCGGGCTCGCTCAGGCAGGCGCGGCCCCTTCTCGATCATCTCGTCGAGAAGCATCCCTGCTGGGCGGAGGCCTGGAACAAGCGGGCGACGCTCGCCTCCATCGAGAAGCGCGATGCGGACAGCCTGCTCGACATCGCGCAGACCCTGCGTCTCGAGCCGCGCCATTTCGGCGCCATCGCCGGATTCGGCAATATCTGCCTGCGCCACGGCCATCTCAACGAGGCCCGCGCCGCGTTCCAGATCGCTCTGTTCATCAATCCGCACATGGACGATCTGCGCGACATGCTGGAGAACCTGTCACCGCATCACCTGATGCTGCATTGAGGGACCGCCGATTCTCTAAGGGAAGGTGCCCCGAGAGCGCTCCGTCAAGGCTCTTCTCCATTACGGAATCGTAATCCTCCCGCAATGCAGCGTGCAGCGCAGCATGCCTACCATTGTCTCTCCATCGGCTTGAAACGGAGCATCAGGCATGACTTCGATCCTGGAAACGGGAGATGACGACAGAGCGATGGTTTCCCCTTCCGACCTGAAGCAGATCAGGGATGCGGTCGACGCATTGAGGGCCTCCCATCCCCGCAGCGTCCTGGCCGATCTCGTCGAGGAGAAGCTGCGCAGGATCGAGAACGATCGGCTGCCGCATCTCGAGATACCGCAAGCACCGGAGTGGCGGCTTTTCTGGTAAGAGAAACGAACAGCGACGGCCCGGTTTTGCAGCCGGCATCTGCCGTCGACAAGGAGAGAATGAATGCTCGTTACCGAAGCGAAGGTTCCAACCGCCCATGCAAGCCGCTACCTGCAGCAGCTGAGCAAGCATTGGTCGCATAAATTCAACGTTGCCTTCGACACGATTCAGAGCACGATCCCCTTTGCCGAGGACCGGAAGGCGGAGCTTGCCGCGACGCCCGATCATCTGCAGATCAAGCTCAGCACCGCGGACGAGGAGACGCGGGACCGCATGAAGAAAGTGATCGAGGATCACCTCAACCGTTTCGCCTTCCGCGAGACGCTGGAATACGCCTGGACCTAATGTCTTCGAAACGCCGGTAAAACGTCTCCTATACCAAGCGTCTCGTTCAAGCTTGGCCTTGGGATCAAAGGACTTTGGAGCAGGAAAGTTCGACCGTTGCGGCGATTGCCGTGGATTGCCCGGCGACTATATTCAGCCGCTATGATCAACAGGGCCGCTCAATCCGCCGGTTCGACCGACGAACCGGCATCGCCGTCGACATGCATCGCGCCACGTGCGATCGCCCGGTCGTGGAGCCGCTCATGGAAAGAGTGGATGGGCGCGCGTGCACGGTGAACTCAGGACGGCGCCCGCCGATTTTCTCGCCGGCGGCGGCGAAGCGTCGGATCTGATGAAAACTTTCGACTGGGCCGCCACCTCCATCGGGCCGATGGATCTGTGGCCGCAGAGTCTGCGCACCACTATCGGCATCATGCTGCGCTCGCCGATCCCCATGGTCCTTCTCTGGGGCGCCGACGGGATCATGATCTACAACGACGCCTACACGATCTTCGCCGGTGGGCGGCATCCGCGTCTGTTCGGCTCCAAGGTGCTCGAGGGCTGGGCGGAGGTGGCGGATTTCAACGCCAATGTGATGCGCGTCGGCATGGCCGGCGGCACGCTCTCGTACCGCGACCAGGAACTCACCCTTTACCGCAACGGGGTTCCAGAACAGGTCTGGATGAACCTGGATTACAGTCCCGTCATCGACGAGACAGGAAGACCGGGCGGTGTCCTTGCTATCGTGGTGGAAACGACCGAGCGGGTGCTGGCCGAGCGCCGGATCTCCGCGGAGAAGGACCGGCTGCGCGAACTCTTCCATCAGGCGCCGGGCTTCATGGTCATCTACAGCGGTCCCGACCATGTGTTCGAACTCGTCAACGAGGCCTATTACCAGCTGGTCGGTCGCCGGGAGATCGTCGGCAAGCCGCTTCTCGAGGCTCTGCCGGAAGTGGCCGGACAGGGTTTCGACAAGCTGCTCGACACGGTCTACGAAACCGAAGAGCCCTATGTCGGCCGCGGATTGCCCGTCTACCTGCAGCGGGATCCCTCGAAGGAGCCGGAGCAGCGCTTCGTCGATTTCGTCTTTCAGCCGATCCGGGATGCGCAGGGGCGTGTCACGGGCATCTTCGCCGAGGGCAGCGACGTCACCGAGCGCCTCCGTTCGGAAGATCACCAGCGTCTCCTGCTCAACGAACTCAACCATCGGGTCAAGAACACCCTGGCGACGGTGCAGTCGATCGCGTCGCAGACCTTGCGAACCGCGGCATCGACCGTCGCCGCGCGCGAGGCGATCGAGTCCCGGCTCTTCGCCCTCTCCCGCGCCCATGACGTGCTGACCCGGGAGAACTGGGACGGCGCCTGGATCGGCGAGGTCGTGGCCCAGGCGATGTCGGCCTTCCAGTCGGTCGACCAGAGCCGCATCCATTGCCATGGTCCCGCGATTCGCCTGCCGCCGAACGTGGCGCTTGCCCTCGCGATGGCGCTGCACGAACTCGCGACCAATGCCGTGAAATACGGTGCCCTGTCGAACGAGGTGGGGCAGGTCGAACTCTCGTGGCGCGTCGACCGTATGCGGGAGCTGCCGCATCTGCTCCTGCGATGGGAGGAAAAGGGAGGCCCGCGCGTCGTTCCGCCGTTGCGGAGGGGATTCGGCACACGGCTCGTCGAGCGCAGCCTCGCCCAAGGCCATCTCGGCGGCGAGGCGATGATCGATTTCGCCCCGGCGGGGGTCGTCTGCACCGTCGATGCGCCCCTCCTGGACACGGAGGTGGCCGTCCTGATCTGAAGCCGGGAACGGCCTGCAGCCGCACGAGCGCGACAACCTTGCCATTGCAGGCGGATAGCGAGGGCGTACCTTAGGCGCCATGTCCGATTCGCCCGCCATTCTTTCCCGTCCCATCGTCCTTCCGACCGACGGCCGCCAATCCGCGGCCGCCTCAGGAATTCAGCGCGGCGTGCGCCGCCTGTTCTCGGAACTCGGCCACGTCACCCTGCCCGAATTCACCTTGGCCAACGGGCGGCGCGCGGATCTCATCGCGCTTGCGCCCGACGGAGCGCTCACCATCGTCGAGATCAAGTCGAGCATCGCCGATTTCCGGGCCGACAGGAAATGGCCGGATTACGAGGATTTCTGCGACCGTTTTTATTTCGCCGTTCCGGAAACGGTGCCCTTCGACATTCTGCCGGAGGATCGCGGCCTGATCATCGCCGACAGCTTCGGGGCGGCGATCGTCCGGCCCTCGGCTCACCGCCAGCTCGCCGGCGCCCGCCGCAAGGCGGTCACCCTGCGCTTCGCCCACGCCGCCGCCGCCCTGCTGCATGCCCTGGCCGATCCCGACAGGATCGCCGACGGAAGGCTGTGAGGTCATCGGCCATTCTGGGCGAGCGATGGCCTGTGAAAATGAGGCGCAGGCTCACTTCTCCCCACCGGGGAGAGGTGAGGAAACGGCATCGTTGCGCGCTGCACTAACTCGTTAATGGATCTGACTCTTATTTGTCGGATGCTGCTCGACCTTTGCCGCCCCGGAATGACATGGCGGGTTTACCTTAAAGCATGCTCGGCCATAATCCGCGTCACGCGCGGGCTGTGACGATGGCGGGGCAAACATGAGACAGGCGATCACCTTACTGCTCAGCAACTTCACGCTGACGCTTTTCGTCATCGGGCTGATCGCATCGCTGATCGCCCTGCTGCGCCGGCCGAGACCGTGGAGCAGCGCGACGGTGGTCGAGGCGCTCCTGTCCTGGTTCCTGTTCTTCTCGCTCGGGGTCAGCTTTTTCTACAACTTCGTCATGCACGTCTTCTTCTCGGAGATGGCGGCCGCCTTCATCGGCTGGCAGGACAGTCCGTTCCAGAAGGAAGTCGGCTTTGCCAGCCTCGGCTTCTCCGTGGTGGGGTTTATGGCCTTCAAGGGCGGCGACGGCATGCGTCTCGCAGCGATCGTCGGACCGGCCTGCTTCCTCTGGGGCGCCGCCATCGGCCATGCGGTGCAGATGGTGGAGGCGCACAACTACGCCTCCGGCAATGCCGGCGTGATCTTCTACACCGACATCCTGCTGCCGCTGTTCGGTCTTGCCATGCTGTGGATGCGGCGCCGGGCGGGCGATTCAAGCGCAGTGGCGCGGCCGGCCTTTCCGCGCTGAGATCGAGCGCGGAAAGGTTTTAGCGCGGGGCGCGCTTGGCCAAAATCCGCTGCAGGGTGCGACGGTGCATGTTGAGCCGGCGCGCGGTTTCCGACACGTTGCGGCCGCACAGCTCGTAAACCCGCTGGATATGCTCCCAGCGCACCCGGTCCGCCGACATGGGGTTCTCGGGCGGAAGCGCCCGCTCGCCGGGCTGGGCCATCAGGGCGGCATGGATCTCGTCCGCATCCGCGGGTTTCGCCAGATAGTCGAAGGCGCCCATCTTCACGGCCGTGACCGCGGTCGCGATGTTGCCGTAACCGGTCAGGATGACGCCGCGGGCATCGGGGCGCCGGTTCTTGAGGCGTTCGATCACGTCGAGCCCGTTGCCGTCGCCGAGACGCATGTCGATCACGGCGAAGGCCGGCGGCTCGTTCTCGATGGCGGCAATGCCGTCGGCAACGCTTTCGGCCACGCGAACCAGATAGCCGCGGCCTTCCATGGCGCGGGCGAGACGGGTCGAGAAAGGCCGGTCGTCGTCGACGATCAAGAGACTCTTGTCGGCGCGGTCTTCGAACGCGGCAGGCGCATCGGCCATCAGACCATCTCCTTGCATCTCGAGGCTGAACTCCTTGAAGGTGTGAGCCGGAAAAGCACGAGCCCGGCCCCCCTTACATATGGGAATTCTTCCCCTAACCTTTGAGAGCGAGCTCGCCCTCACCCTGCGGCGAAATTGCCGCACCTCGATCAAACGCATGACGGGGCCAAACGATCCGCGCGATGGCGCCCGAGGCAGGCGGCGCCGCATTGGTCAGGGTCAATTCGGCCCCCGAACGCTCGATCAGGGTCTTGGCGATGAACAGGCCCAGACCCAGGCCTCCGCCCTCCTCGCTATCCTCGGTCCGCTCGGCCGCGCTTCGCGTCGTCACGTAGGGTTCTCCGACTCTCAGCAGAATATCGGGAGCGTAGCCGGGGCCGTCATCCCTGATCTCGATGGAAACCTCGTGAGGAGACCAGCTGGCCTCGATGGTGACCTTGCTCTCGGCGAAGTCGGTGGCGTTGTCGAGGATGTTGGACAGGCCGTACACCACACCCGGGTTGCGCCGCCCGATCGGCTCGGGGCCGTCGCCCGACGCCGTGACCGTCACGTCGAAGCCGACCGCGCGCTGCGGCTCGACGATCTCCTCGACGAGATGGCTGAGCGAGATCGTCTCCAGGAACTCGGTCTCGTCCTCCTGCCCCATGGAGGTGAGCTTGGTCAGGATGGTGCGGCAGCGCTCCACCTGCTCCTGCAGAAGCTTCAGATCCTCCCCGACCGGCCCCTCCTTGGGCATGGAATGGATCATTTCCTTCGTCACCAGGGCGATGGTGGCGAGCGGCGTTCCAAGCTCGTGGGCGGCAGCGGCCGCCAGGCCGTCGAGCTGGGACAGGTGCTGTTCGCGGGCGAGCACCAGTTCGGTGGCTGCGAGCGCCTGGGCGAGCTGGCGCGCCTCCTCCGCCACGCGCCAGGCATAGATGCCGGTGAAGGCGGTGCCGAGCAGGATCGCGGTCCAGATGCCTGTGACGTAAAGGAAGGGGAGCGTGAAGCTCTGCCCCGGAAACCAGGGCAGGGGCTTGTGGACGAGTACGAGGAAGGTGGCGCAGCCGACGGCGAGAAGGCCGAGTCCCAGGGTACGCTCAGGGGTGAGCGCCGTGGCCGAGATCAGGACGGGCGCCAGAAAAAGCATGGCGAAGGGGTTCTCCAGCCCGCCCGTGAGGTAGAGAAGCCCCGCAAGCTGCAGGATGTCGAAGGCAAGGAGCGCCGTGGCGATGTTGTCGCTGAGCCGATGGCTCGCCGGATACTGGATGCGCAGCAGGATGTTGACCCAGACCGATACGCCGATCACCAGGAAGCAGAGGGCGAAGGGCAGGGAAAATCCGAGGCCGAACCGCACCCCGGCGACGGCCACCCCCTGGCCCACGATGGCGAGCCAGCGCAGGCGGACGAGCGTGTCGAGGCGCAGGTGCCTGGCGTGGTGCGTCAGGCTCTTCTGGTCGATCTTGGACATCCCCGAACAGAATAGGGCCTGCCCCTTGTTCGCCAAGCATCCGCTGACAGCCTATTTTCCTAGTGCCTCCGGCCGCCCGATGCCGGTTCGGTAACGGCGCAAGCTTGGCTGTAGAAATCCGAGCCCATTTTTCTGCACGATCCGCTGATTCCGGCCGCCAGGTGCCCCTGAAACCAAAGTAGGTGATCCGTTTTCGCAGGGAAAGAACTAGGCTGTTGCATTGGAATTGAGGAACTTTAATCTTAAAATTACGGTTGAGGATAAAGCCTACCGCTAGCTGCGAGAAAAGGCGCCCGGCCCTTGTGGGGATACAGATGAACCTATCTTATGTTTGGTACGATACCGCGCATTGGCTCTTAAGCCCCGCGCGCGCGGCCTCCGATTTGACGAAGCATTTCTTTGACAATCCCGACAATCCGCTGACGCACACCCCCTATGGCCGCACGGTCTCGGCGGCCTGCGAGCTGTTCGAGCGCACCACTCGGCGCTATGCCAAGCCCGATTTCGGCTTCGCGACGACAATCGTCGGCAACGAGGAGGTCGCGGTCGCCGAGCGGATCGTGTGGGAGCGCCCCTTCTGCCGAATCATCTCGTTCGAGCGCGATTCGGCCGTTGCCGAGAACCAGCCGAAGCTTCTGATCGTGGCGCCCATGTCGGGCCATTACGCCACCCTCCTGCGCGGTACGGCCGAGACCTTCCTGCCCACGCACCAGGTCATGATCACGGATTGGGCCGATGCCAGCATGGTGCCGCTGGCCGAGGGTCGCTTCGACCTCGACGATTATATCGACTACCTCAAGGCCATGATTCGGGACCTCGGGCCGGACCTGAACGTGATGGCGGTCTGCCAGCCGGCCGTGCCCGTAATCGCCGCCGTTGCGCGGCTCGAGGCCGAGAACGATCCCTCCATCCCGCGCTCCATGGTCCTCATGGGCGGTCCCATCGACACCCGCCGCTCCCCCACCGCCGTCAATCGGCTGGCCGAGGAGCGCGGCATCGAGTGGTTCCGCCGGCACTGCATCACCAAGGTGCCCCCGTCCCATCCGGGCTTCTGGCGCGACGTCTATCCGGGCTTCCTGCAGCTGTCCGGCTTCATGGCCATGAACATCGACCGGCATCTCACGGCCCATTGGGAGATGTTCAACCACCTCGTGGAGGGCGACGGCGATTCGGCCGAGAAGCACCGGGACTTCTACGACGAATACCTCGCCGTCATGGACCTGACCGCGGAATTCTACCTCCAGACGGTCGAGACCGTGTTCGTCGAGCATGCCCTGCCCAAGGGCGAGATGATGCACCGGGACCAGCCGGTGGACCTCATGGCCATCCGGCGCTGCGCGATCATGGCCGTCGAGGGCGAGCGGGACGACATCTCCGGCGTCGGCCAGACCCTGGCAGCTCTCGACCTGACGCCGAACCTCTCCTCGGACAAGAAGCTCTATCACCTGCAGACCGGGGTCGGTCATTATGGCGTCTTCAACGGCTCCCGGTTCAGGGCTCAGATCGCTCCTCGAATTGTTGAATTCATTGAGAATCACACTCGAGAACCCGTACGGAAGCAGGCGTCAAGAGCCTGAGTCTGTTCCCGATGCGTTCCTAGCAGCGGCAAACGGCTGCGCTGACAGAATCGACGTAGCAGGGCAGATTGCGGACATGAAATCCGCCCTGTTCCGCCGCGTTCCTGCGGACCCGCCTCATCTCAAGGTTCTTCACGGGGGCCAATCCTTCAAGGTGGCCCTCAAGCGCCGGCCGACCGCCAAGCGAATCACGCTGCGCGTCTCCAACGCGACCGGCGAGGTCGTGCTCAGCATTCCCGAGCGCACCGATGTGGGCCTTGCCCAGAAATTCGCCGACAGCCACAGCCAATGGATCGCCACACGGCTCGCCAAGGTGCCGGAGCGGGTGATCTTCGAGCCCGGCGCCCTGGTGCCCCTGCGCGGCGTGCCTCACCGGGTCGTCCACTGGTCGACGATCCGCGGCCTGACCCAGGCCACGACCGGGGGGGCCGGCGAGCCGATCATCGCGGTCACGGGCGAGACCACTCATGTGGCCAGGCGGGTACGCGACTTCCTCGAGGCCGAGGCCAAGAAGGATTTTGCCGTCGCCGTCAAGAAGCATACGGCCCAGCTCGGGGTTCCGGCCAAGCGCATCACCGTGCGCGACACCAAGAGCCGCTGGGGCTCCTGCTCGGCCAACGGGGCGCTGAACTTCTCCTGGCGCCTGATCATGGCCCCGCCCTTCGTGCTCGACTATCTCGCCGCCCACGAGGTCGCTCACTTGCGCGAGCTCAACCATTCCGCCCGCTTCTGGAAGATCACCTACCAGCTCTGCCCGCGCACGGACGACGCGGAGGCCTGGCTCAAGACCTACGGCAGCGCCCTGCACCGGATCGGGTGACGGGCCCGCCGTACGGTGTCATCCCCGGCGGTCCGCAGGACCGGGAAGGGGATCCACTCACCGGTTCGGCACTATGGATACCCTTCCCCTCCGCTACGCTCCGGCCGGGAATGACACCCTCTCGCGTCATGGCCGGGCTTGTCCCGGCCACCCACGCCTTCGGGAACCTCAGTGCTGCAAAGACGTGGGTCCCGGGGACGAGCCCCGGGGATGACGTCGAGGGGGGACGGGAAGACGCATAAAGCCAGTGACAGGGACGCGGTTTGGGCTTAACCCGGCGAGCCTCTCAAGGTTGAACGCGCCACATGCTCAAGCCCGATACCCTGGCCCTCACCGCCGTCCTGGCGCTTCTGACCGCTCTGGGTCCCCTCTCGACCGACATGTACCTGCCCTCCCTGCCCGCGATCGCGGCGGGACTTCAGGCCAGCACCGGCCAGACGCAGCTGACCCTTTCCGCCTTTCTCCTCGGCTTTGCCGCCGGGCAGTTCTTCTATGGCCCGATCTCCGACCGGATCGGACGCAAGCCCGTGCTGCTCTTCGGACTCGGCCTCTTCTCCCTGGCGAGCCTGATCTGCGCGCTCTCGCCGAACATCGAGACCCTGATCGGCGCGCGCTTCCTGCAGGCGCTCGGCGCTTCCGGGCCGATCGTGCTCGGGCGCGCCATCGTGCGCGACTTCTATGAGGGGCCGCGCGCCGGCAAGGAATTGTCGCGGATGGGAACGATCATGGGCGTGGTGCCGGCGGCCGCCCCCGTTCTCGGCGGCGTGATCGAGCGCGTCACCGGGTGGCGCGTGACCTTCGGCGTGATGATCCTGTTCGGTCTCGTCCTAGCCGCGATCATCGTGCTGAAGATGCCGGAGAGCATCCGCCGGAAATCCGACGTGCCGATTTCCTTCGGCACGATCCTGCGCGGCTTCAAGATCCTGCTCGGCCATGCCGGCTACCGGACGTATGTCGGCTTGTCCATGCTCACCTATGGCGGGCTCTTCGCCTTCATCTCCGGCTCGTCCTTCGTGCTCCAGAGGATCTACGGCCTCGACGAATTGTCCTTCGCCTTCTCCTTCATCTTCGTGGTGGCGGGCTTCATGACCGGCACCACGATCGCGCAGTATCTCGTCGGGCGCTACGGGCTCGACGGAACCATCCGCCTCGGGGTGACATGCCTCGCGCTCGGCGGTCTGACCATGCTGGCGCTGGTGCTGGCAGGGGTCCCGTCGTCGCTCGCCGTCAGCGCGCCGATGGCGATCTACGGAATCGGCGTCGGGCTGACCATGCCGCAATCCATGGCGTCCGCCCTGATGCCGTTTCCCGACCGTGCCGGCGCGGCCTCGTCGCTCCTCGGCATCTGCCAGATGTCGTTTGCCGCAATCGTCGGCATTCTGCTCGGCCGCAACCTCGACGGCTCGGCGATCCCTCTGCCCGCCACCATCGCCACGACCGGCGTGCTGGCGCTCGCCCTGTTCTTGGCAACAGGACGGGCGCGTCGGCATCAGCCCAAGGGTTGATCCATCATCGGTAGGTCGGCGAGAATGTCGGCAGCCTTGTGATCGGCGGATACGCCGTCGATGAAGAACACGTCGCCGCGGGAATTGTCGGTGCGCAGGGGCAGGATCCGGCGATAGGCCGGAGAATCGTACCAGGCGCGGGCCTGTCCCATGTCCGGGAATGCGATCACGATGAGATCGCCCGACCAGGATCCTTCCACGACCGTCACCGGACCGCCATGGATGATGAAGCGTCCGTCGAACGGCGCGAGAGTGTCATCGATGCGCTTGAGATACTCGACGATATCGGGACCGACATCGACGTCGTGCAGGTGACCGATGGCATAGGCTGTCATGGCAGGCTCCTTCGTGATCGATGAAGCGAGCATGCCCGGGTGAGGGAGCGCCGGCGATTACGTGCCAGGTAATGTTTTGCGGGTTTCATCACCGCTGTCATTCCGGGGCGCCGCAGGCGAACCCGGAATCCATAACCACTAACGATGCCAGGTAGAACCTACCGGTTCCGAAAGCGACTTATCCGGTCGATGTCGTGTTTATGGATTCCGGGCCCGTGCCAAAGGCACGTCCCGGAATGACAGCGCGGAAACTTCGAAGGATCGGCGCTCAAAGACCAAAAAGCTTCTCGAAGAAGTTCTTCTCGCGGCTGGCGCGGCGCTGGGGAGCGGGCGGGATCCACGCATTTTCGCCGTTGCCGGCGCTGGCATAGCGCGGATCCTGCCCAGCGCTCGCGACCGCCGGACCCGACGGGGTGCGGAAGCGCTCGCTGCCCGGAAGTGCCACGGGCTGCTTGTCCTTCAGGGCCACCTGCATGAAGTTGTGCCAGACTTCCGTCGGCAGGTTGCCGCCGGTGACGCGCTTGGTGAGCGTGCCGTCGTCGTTGCCGAGCCAGACGCCGGCGACGAGATTGCCGGAGAAGCCGACGAACCAGGCGTCCTTGTAATCGTCGGTGGTGCCGGTCTTGCCGGCGAGCGTCCAGCCGGGAATCTGCGCCTTCTGCGCCGTGCCGACGACGAAGGTGTTGTGCATCATGTCGTTCATCATCGCGACCACGCCAGGGTCGATGACGCGGCCGAGGCCGCCGGCATTCGGGCGCTTGTAGATCAGCTTGCCGTCCGTGGTCTTCACCTGGGCGATCACGTAGGGCACGACCCCGGTGCCGCCATTGGCGAAGGCGGCGTAAGCCGAGACCAGTTCGAGCGGCGTCACCTCCGACGTGCCGAGCGCGAGCGAACCATTGGCCTGGAGCGGCGAGGAGACGCCGAGGCGCTGCGCCGTCTGCACCACGTTCTTCGGCCCGACCTCCATGTTGAGCTTGACCGCGATGGTGTTGAGCGAGAGCGCCAGCGCGTCGCGCATGGCGATGGGGCCGCGGTACTTGCGGTCGTAGTTCTTGGGCGCCCAGCCGCCGAAATTGACCGGGCCGTCCTCCAGAACCGTGTCGGGCGTGTAGCCGCGCTCGACGGCGGTGAGGTAGACGAAGGGCTTGAAGGAAGAGCCTGGCTGGCGCCGTGCGGCGGTGGCCCGGTTGAATTGGCTCGTCTCGTAATTGCGGCCGCCCACCAGCGCCTTGACGGCGCCGTCCGGTTGCATGGCGACGAAGGCGCCCTGGCTCACGTTGAACTTCTGGCCCTTGGTGTTGAGCTCGTCCACGAGAACGCGCTCGGCCGCCGCCTGCATGGCGGGCTCGACCGTGGTCGAGACCACGATGTCGGATTCGACGTTGCCGACGAAATCGTCGAGCACGTCCATGACGTAATCGGCGGCATAATTGGCGGAACCCGCGCCGTTCGGGCGCACCGGCTCAGCCGGCGCGCCAAGCGCCGTCTTGGTCATGCCCGGCGTGATGAAGCCGAGCTCGTTCATGGCTGCGATCACAAGCTCTGCGCGGGCCTGCGCGCGCTCGGGATTGCGGTTGGGCGCAAGGCGCGAGGGCGACTGCACGAGGCCGGCGAGCACGGCGGCTTCCGAGAGCGACACGTTGCGCGCCGATTTGCCGTAATAGCGCTGGGCGGCGGCCTCGACGCCATAGGCGCCGGCGCCGAAATAGACCCGGTTGAGATAAAGCTCGAGGATCTGGTCCTTGGAGTAGTTGCGCTCGAGCCAGAGCGACAGGATCGCTTCCTGGATCTTGCGCGAGGCGGTGCGTTCCTGGGTCAGAAACAGGTTCTTGGCGAGCTGCTGGGTCAGGGTCGAGCCGCCCTGCAGGCCGCCCTTATGCGCGAGGTTGCGGTAGACCGCGCGGGCAATGCCCATCGGGTCGATGCCGAAATGGTCGTAGAAGCGCCGGTCCTCGATGGCGACGAAGGCCTTGGGCAGATAGGGCGGCAGCTCTTTCAGGGTCACCGTGCGTCCGCCCGTCTCGCCGCGATTGGCAAGCAGCGAGCCGTCGCTCGCCATGATGGCGATGTTCGGCGGGCGCTTGGGCACGGTGAGCTGGTCGATGGGCGGCAGCTGGGAGGCGTAATAGGCGACCACCCCGCCGATTCCGATGACGCCCCAGAGGCACAGCACGAGCCCGGCATAGACGAGCTTGCTCAGGAGCGAGCGGCCGCCCTTGCGCTTGGCCTTCTTCGGCCTGGCGGGCCGGCGCGGCCCGTCACTGTTCCGAGAAGCTCGCCTGCGCGCCATCGTTCCCCCTGCCCGATCTTCGGGCGAGAGGTGAAAATCCAGCTCCCCCGCTTCGCCAGCGGGCGCATCGAACACCGGCTCGCGCCGGTCACGTCCGTTCGCCACGTTTGAATTACCCCGCATCGATGCGGCCGGTATATCGTCCGGCCTTCCATGCTCTGGGAGCACCCTAATTGTGGCGGTTTAAGGGGCGGTTAACGCCGATTAACCCCTTCGGAAGCCGAAGGGTGCAAGCGTGCTTTTACGGCCACAATCCTCACTCCGCAGCCAGCGGCAGCTCGCCGGTTTCGAGGTCGGCCTGGGCGAGATCGTGGATACGGCGCAGGTCGTTCACGAATGCGTCATAGGCCTCCCGCTTCGTCGCCTCGTCGGGCAGGCGCAGCAGGTAGGAGGGGTGCACCGTGACATAGCCCTCGTAGCCGTCGAACCGGGCCCGTCCGCGCGAGCGGCTGATCGGGGTCGACTTGCCGGTGAGCGCGAGAAGCGCCGTGCCGCCGAGCGCCACCACGAGCTTGGGCTTCACCAGCTCCAGCTCCTTCATCAGCCAGGGCCGGTAATGCTTGACCTCGCCCGTCGTCGGTTTCGCATGGATGCGGCGCTTGCCCCGTAGCTCGAATTTGAAGTGCTTGACGGCATTGGTGAGATAGGCGTGGCTGCGGTCGATTCCTGCTTCCTTCATGGCCTTGTCCAGGAGCTTGCCGGCGGGGCCGACGAAGGGCCGTCCCTGCAGATCCTCCTGGTCGCCCGGCTGCTCGCCGACGAAGACGATGTCGGCATGGACCGGACCCTCGCCGAACACCGCCTGCGTCGCGCCGGGCACCAGCGGTCCCGCTTTTTCGATGATGGCATTGAGGTCTTTGAGGCTTTTCGGCTCCTGATCCCACATGGCCTCGAGAGCCCGTTCGGGTATACGTTTGGCAGGCATCGTCGCCTCCTGTTCGATCATCCGGTCAACGCGCTGGACGGCGGATTGGATCAGGCCGGGGATCGCGGCGGTCTCCGGCATGTTGTGCCAGTACTTCTTCGGCATCTCGGCGCGCATGGCGGTCGGGTTCACCCGGGCCGGATTGAACACGCTCTCGTAATAGCCGCGCCAGCCCTCCTCGAAGCTGTCCGCATCGGGCGCATCCTCGCGCTTTGCCGCCGGCCCGAAGCTGAGCGCCGCGCGGTCCCAGCGCACCGACCCGATGGGGGTGAGGATGGTCCAGTCCATGGAGCGGAAGCGGTCGACGAAGAAGGGTGCTGCCGCCTCGAGAATGAAATGCTCCGGCTCGAACCAGGCGGCGAAGCGTTCGAGATCGTCATGGCGCATGCGGCGGAAGCGCACGAAGGCGTGCATCTTGTGCAGGTCGCGCCTCACCGAGCGCGCCATGAGGTCGAGCCGGTGCACCAGCGGATCGCTGGCGATCTCCAAAAGTTCGCGTTCGCCGTTGAGCACGCGCCAGACGAGGCGGTAGAGCAGGGCATAGCGCTCCGGATCGCTGTGGCAGACCACATGCTCGATGAGCCGCGCGACGCCTTTGGGGATCGATACCGGCGCCGCATCGCCCGCCTGCTCCTCGCCGAAGAGGCTCGGCGCGTCGTCGACGGCAAAGACCACATGCTGCGGTGCCAGCTCGTCCGCGATCAGCCAGCGCACGGCCCTGCGGAAATTCTGGAGATCGGCGCCGGGTTTGAGGGTGATGCGGTGGAGAGTCATGCACGGTCCTTCGTGTCATTCCCGGCCGGAGCGAAGCGGAGGGGAAGGGAATCCATAGCCATGCGGGTATGGGTGGATCCCCTTCCCGGTCCTGCGGACCGCCGGGGATGACAGCAAGTGAGTATGCTCATCCGAACAAACTCAACTGTTCCGGCTTCTCGATCAGCCGCGCGCGCAGGTCGAGCCGGTCGAGCCGCGCCTTCGGATGGTGATCGGCCGCAATGAGGAAGGGTTTTGCGCGCTTCAGCCCCGAGGTCAGGCGGGCGATGTCCTCGAGCCGCAATGTCGTGTGCTTTCGCGCCACCACGATCTTGTCCACCGCCCGTGCGCCGAGACCCGGTACGCGCAGCAGCATCTCGCGGTCCGCCGCGTTCACGTCGACGGGGAAACGGTGGCGATTCTTCAGCGCCCAGGCGAGCTTGGGGTCGATGTCGAGATCGAGCATGCCCTTGTCGCCACCGGTTGCGATCTCGTCCACGTTAAAGCCGTAGTAGCGCAGGAGCCAATCGGCCTGATAGAGCCTGTTCTCGCGCATCAGCGGCGGCGATTTCAGGGGCAGGATGGCGCTCGAATCCGGGATCGGGCTGAAGGCGGAGTAATAGACGCGCTTCATGGCGTAATGGCCGTAGAGCTTGGCGGAGGTGCGCAGGACATCCTCGTCCGTGGTCTCGTCGGCGCCGACGATCATCTGCGTCGATTGCCCGGCGGGCGAGAAATGACGGCGCTCCTCCCGCGCCTCCTCGATGCGCTCGGACATCTGCGCCATGGCGGTCTCGATGGAGGCGCCGTCCTTCTCAGGCGCCAGCCGCTCCAGGCTCCTCTCCGTCGGCAATTCGAGATTGATCGACAGGCGGTCTGCCCACAGGCCCGCCTCCTCGATCAGCCAGGGGCTCGCCTCGGGAATCGTCTTCAGGTGGATGTAGCCGCGAAAGCCGTGATCGCGGCGCAGCTTCTTCGCCACCAGGATCATCTGCTCCATGGTGTGGTCGGGCGAGCGGATGATGCCGGAGGAGAGAAACAGGCCCTCGATGTAGTTGCGCTTGTAGAACTCGACCGTGAGGGTCACCACCTCGTCGACGGAGAACTTCGCCCGCTTCACGTTGGACGAGCGCCGGTTCACGCAATAGGCGCAGTCGAACAGGCAGTAATTGGTGAGCAGGATTTTCAGGAGCGACACGCAGCGCCCGTCCGGCGTGTAGGCGTGGCAGATGCCGGTCCCGACCGTCGAGCCGAGCCCTCCCGCATCCGCCTTGCGCTTCGGAGCGCCGGATGAGGAACAGGAGGCATCGTATTTGGCCGCGTCCGCCAGGATGCGCAGCTTCCGGCTAAGCTTCTCGTCCATGGATCTTCCGCAGAATTGTTCGTGTTTTGTTCTAGCATGGAGATGGAGCGCTGGCGAGAGCCCGGGAGGGGGCGGGTGGTCGCATCCGGATCGGGAGATGCCGGACGTGGAAAACGGCGTTACGGGGTAGATTTCCGAGCCGAGAATGCCGGGTCAAGGCTCGCTCAGGCCTAACTGTGCTCTAATTCTGTCCTTCGATGATGCCGGGCGAAGGCTTTCGGGAACAACCCGGCCATCGAAGGAGGTAATGATGCGTCTATCCCATCTCGGCGCCTTGATCGCTCTCGGCTCCCTGGTCATCTCGCCCGCGTTCGCGCAAACCGCCGCGCCGGGCACGACTTCGCCCGGGACAGCGGCGAAGCCGCCGATGACAAGCACTGCTCCGATGCCTGGTGCGGCCAAGCCGATGCCGAGCACGACGGCGTCGACGAGCGCCCTGATCGACATCAACACCGCGTCCAAGGATCAGCTCGACAAGCTGCCTCAGATCGGCGAGGCCCGGGCGGACGCGATCATCAAGGGCCGCCCCTACAAGGCCAAGAACGAACTCGTCGACAAGAAGATCATTCCGCAGAACGCCTATGACGCGATCAAGGATCGTATCATCGCGCATCAGAAATCTTGAAGTCCGCCAACAAAAAGGGGCCCTGAGGGCCCCTTTTCTTTTTCCGCATGAGCAGGTTTAGCGGCTGTACTTGAACTCCGGAGCAGCCTTCAGCTGATCCTTGGTCATGTTCAGAAGAGCATGATCAGGAGCCGACCGATTCATGGTGTCGGCAGGGGCGGTCGTCGTCGTGGTCGTGGTCGTCGTCGATCCGGTCGTTGCGGGGGCAGTGGAGGTCGTCGTACCCGCCGTCCCGGTGGTGGTGTTCGCAGCGGTCGCGGCCGCGCGCGGCTCGGTGACGAACTTGATCTGGTCGAAGGGAACGGCCACGTCATGTTCGCCCATGCCGAGGAAGCCGCCGACGCCGATCACGACGGCCTCGATCTTGCCGCTCTGATCCACGAGCAATTCGCTGATGTCGCCTACCTTCTCATTGGCGCTGTTGTAGACGTTCAGGCCCTCGATCTTGGAGGCACGCCACTGGCCGGCCCGCTCCTGGGTCATCCAGTTGCCCGAGGACATGGTGGACGAAGAGGCGCTCGGGGCGGTTGCAGGCGCGGTGGACTGCGTTTGGGCGAAAGCCGGCGCCGACACCAGAGCCGTGCCGAGAAGCGCCGTCGCGAGAAGCTTATAAGCCATATTCATCCTCCTGATTTGTATGTGACTCAACGATCACACCTGACCTCTCAACGGCGAAGTTGGTGTTTGGTTCTGTCGATACGATGAGCATTGTCGCAGGTTGTGCCCGATGCCTGTGCAGCCGAAGTGGATGGAACCCCTTGCTCCGGCCGCGAATGCTCCTACACTCGGCTACGCTTCCTCGCCGATCATTTGATACGGACCGCATGATCCGAACCTTCCTCGACGGCCTTTACCTTTTCGCCGGCTATCTCGCGGGCGTCTTCCTCCTCATCATCTTCCTGCTCATGATGGGCCTGTCCCTCGGGCGGGGCATCGGCATCAACATTCCCGCGGGCGACGATCTCGCCTCGTGGTCCATGGCGGCGATGGCGTTCCTGGGCCTGGCGCACACGTTCCGCTCCGGCGAGATGATCCGGGTCGGGCTCATCACCGACCGGCTGCGGGGGCGCAGGCGCTGGTGGTTCGAGATGTTCTCCCTCGTGATCGGCCTTGGCTTCGTCGGCTTCTTCGCCTGGCATGCGGTCCAGCTCACCTATGACAGCTGGCGTTTCAACGACATGTCCCAGGGCGTTGTGGCGATCCCGCTCTGGATTCCGCAGATCGGCTACGCCACCGGCCTCGTGATCCTGTTCATCGCCTTCGTCGACGAGTTCATCCATGTGCTGCGCGGCGGCGACCCGCGCTACGAGAAGCCGCCTGCCACCACTGCCGAAGAGGTGGTGGAGCGCGCGATCCAGAGCGGAGTGTAGCGCGTCATGGAACTCATCGAGATTTCCGGCCTGCTGCTCCTGCTGCTCGCGCTGCTTCTCGCAGGCGGCGTGTGGATCGCCATCGCGCTCATGGCCTGCGGCTGGGTCGGCATGCAGTTCGTAGGCGGCGGCATTCCGGCAGGCTCGGTGCTCGCCACCACGATCTGGGGCAATTCGGCGTCGTGGACGTTGGCCGCCCTGCCGCTCTTCATCTGGATGGGTGAGATCCTGTTCCGCACCAAGCTTTCGGAGGAGATGTTCCGCGGCCTGGCACCCTGGCTCAACTGGCTGCCCGGACGGCTGATGCACGTGAACGTGCTCGCCTGCGGCCTTTTCGGCTCCGTCTCGGGTTCGTCCGCCGCAACCTGCGCGACGGTCGCCAAGATCGCCCTGCCGGAATTGAAGAAGCGCGGCTATGACGAGACGGTGAGCTTAGGCTCGCTCGCCGGCGCGGGCACGCTCGGCATTCTCATTCCGCCCTCGATCACCATGGTGGTCTATGCGGTCGCCGCCAATGTCTCGATCATCCAGATCTTCCTCGCGGGCTTCCTGCCGGGCCTGCTCGTGATGGCGCTCTATTCCGGCTACATCGCCGTGTGGTCGCTCCTCAATCCGAAAAAGTCGCCGCCGCCCGAGCCGCGGATGAGCATTCGCGAGAAGCTGAAGGAATCGACCAATCTCATTCCCGTTGCGCTGTTGATCGCGCTCGTCTTCCTCACCCTGCTGCTCGGCTGGGCGACGGCGACCGAATGCGCGGCCTGGGGCGTGCTCGGTTCGCTTGCCATCGCCTGGTGGTCGGGGTCGCTGTCGTGGGACTCGTTCTGGGCCAGCGTGATGGGCACCACGCGCATCACCTGCATGATCATGCTGATTCTCGCCGGTGCTTCCTTCATGTCGACGTCGATGGCCTATACCGGCATTCCGCAGGCGCTCGCGACCTGGGTCGACAGCCTGCATCTGTCGCCCTACGCGCTCATCGCCGCGCTCACGATCATGTACATCCTGCTCGGCACGGCGCTCGACGGCATCTCGATGATCGTGCTCACCACCGCAGTCGTGATCCCGATGGTGAAGACGGCCGGATTCGATCTGATCTGGTTCGGCATCTTCCTCATTCTCGTGGTCGAGATGGCGGAGGTCTCGCCGCCGGTCGGCTTTAATCTCTTCGTGCTGCAGACCATGTCGGGCAAGGATTCGAACACGGTGGCGCTCGCGGCCCTTCCGTTCTTCTTCCTGCTCGTCCTGGCGGTCGCCATCATCACCGTGTTCCCGCAGATCGTGATGGTGCTGCCGCAGATGGCCTTTCCGGATTAGTTTGATTCACAAACACAGAGGGAGACGAACGATGAAGCACATGACACGCCTTGGATTGAGTCTTGCGGGGGCCCTGCTCCTGGCAGCGCCTGCACTGGCGCAGACCAAGTGGAACCTTCCCGCCGCCTATCCGCCGGACAATTTCCACACCGAGAACCTGAACGCCTTTTCCAAGGACGTGGCGGACGCCACCGGCGGCAAGCTGCAGATCACGGTCCACGGCAACGCCTCGCTGTTCAAGGCGCCGGAGATCAAGCGCGCGGTGCAGACGGGCCAGGCCCAGGCCGGCGAGGTGCTGATGTCGCTGCACGAGAACGAGGACCCGGTCTACGGCCTCGACGTGGTGCCCTTCCTCGCCACCTCCTTCGACCAGGCCAAGAAGCTCTGGGACGTGCAGAAACCGGCGGTGGAGAAGAAGCTGTCGAGCCAGGGCCTGATGCTGCTCTTCGCGGTGCCGTGGCCGCCGCAGGGAATCTTCGCCAAGAAGGATATCAACAATGTCGAGGATCTGAAGGGCGTAAAGTGGCGCTCCTACAATCCCGGCACCGCGCGCATCGCGGAACTCGTCGGCGCGCAGCCGGTGACCGTGCAGGCGGCTGACCTGCCGCAGGCGCTCGCCACCGGCGTCGTCAACACCTTCATGACATCGGGCGCGACGGGCTACGATTCGAAGGTGTGGGAATCGCTCTCGCACTTTTACGATACCCAGGCCTGGATCCCGAAGAACCTGACCTTCGTCAACAAGGCCGCCTTCGATGCCCTCGACAAGCCGACCCAGGAGGCGGTGCTGAAGGCCGCCAAGATTGCGGAGGAGCGCGGCTGGAAGACGGCGCAGGAAAAGACCAAGTGGTACGTGGACCAGATGACCGCGAAGGGCATGAAGGTGCAGCCGCCGAGCGCAGAGCTGAAGTCGGGCCTGCAGAAGGTCGGCGAGCAGCTCACCACCGATTGGCTGAAGAAAGCCGGCACCGACGGACAGGCCATCGTCGACGGCTACAAGAAGGCTGCGATGTAGTCTTGGTTTCGTCGTCGCGTCATGCCCGCACTTGTTGCGGGCACCCACGTCTTTAAATCGGCTAAAGACGTGGGTGGCCGGGACAAGCCCGGCCATGACGGCGAGGATCTTGAAACTCAAGCCAGCGTGAATTCCATCGTGATCTCCGCGTTGAGCACCTTGGAGACCGGGCAGTTCTTTTCCGCCGCGCGGGCGAGTTCCTCGAACTTGGCGCGGTCGATGTTCGGGACCTTGGCGTTGAGCGTCAGCGCCGATTTCTTGATCGCGAAGCCGCTACCCTCCTGTTCGAGGGAGACGACCGCCTCGGTGGCGAGCTCGGTCGGGGTGAAGCCGGCGCCCTGGAGCTGGAAGGCAAGGGCCATGGTGAAGCAGCCGGCATGGGCGGCGGCGATCAGCTCCTCCGGATTCGTGCCCTTCTCGTTCTCGAACCGGGTCTTGAAGGAATAGGGCGTCGCGGACAGGACGCCGGAATCCGTGGTAAGTTGGCCGGTGCCGTCCTTGCCCGTGCCCTGCCAGACGGCTCTTGCTTTGCGGTTCATCCTGATCTCCTTTTGCGGATAGGATTGGTGATCTAGCGCGTCGTCGGAAAAAGTGGACCCGGCCTTCCGCATTCGACGATGCGTCTCATTCAGGTGGCGTTTCAGATGATGATCCCCATGCAGGCCCGCCTCCGCCCGCGGCTTCTCGGTTCCACCGGCATCGCCCTGCTCGTCTTCGCCCTGCTGCCCTCGTCCTGGCTGGTGATCACGCGCATGCTGATCGCCTGGGACATCGGCATCGTCTGCTATCTCGTCCTCGCCTGGACCATGGCGCTCACCTCCACCACCGCCCAGATGCAGCAGCGGGCCGCGATGGAGGACGAGAGCGCGATCGTCGTGCTCATCCTCACCCTCGCGGCCTCGATCGCCAGCCTTGGCGCCATTGCCGTGGAACTGGCCAATATTCACGGCCTCCCGGCGGACGAGCAGGGATCGCGCCTCTCCATCGCCGGGATCACGATCCTGTGTTCGTGGTTCTTCGTGCACACGATCTACGCGATCCATTACGCGCATGAATATTACGGCGACAAAGGCGAGCGGCAGGGCCTCGCCTTCCCGCACAACGACAAGCCGGATTACTGGGATTTCCTGTATTTCTCGTTCAATCTCGGCGCGGCGGCACAGACCTCCGACGTGGTGATCGTTTCCAAGCGCATGCGCCGTCTGGCGCTGGCCCACACGGTTCTGTCCTTCCTCTTCAACACCACGATCCTGGCTCTCGCCGTCAATGTCGGCGCAGGGCTGCTGTAGCCCCCGCACGCCTCCCATCCATCCAGCGGCGGCCCCGGTCTCGTCGGTAGTGGCTTAAGTTGGCTCCATCCTGTCATTCCGGAGCGACCGTAGGTCGAACCCGGTACCTATAGCCACGACGGCTCAAGATAGAGATGAGCGGCGTTGCGCCTCTTTCTGCAAGGCTGGCGGCTATGGGTTCCGGGTTCCGCTGCGCGGCCCCGGAATGACGGTGTGCCGGCCTCCAGCAGAACTCGAACTTAAGTCACGACCGTCTCGTCGGGGCTGTAACGTTACGAAGGAACGAATCCCCTTCTTGAGCACTTAACCGAACAGCCCAGATTGGGACCCGATTATCTGGGCCCCAGGATGGACTCGAGAATGACGCAACGTCATCGCCAAAAAATCAAAACCGAAGCGGGGCCTTTCCCTTGAACGACATGCTGTTGCTGTTGAGCCATGCGGATTGGCTGCTGCTTGCCTTCTCCGTCTTCGTGCTCGACATCCCGCGCTACACGATCTCGCTCGTCTCGCTGGTTCCGCTGAACTGGCCCCGGCGGCCTGCGATCCTGGAGGCAGAGGGCGGCGTCACCATCAGCGTGATCCTGCCGGCCTTCAACGGCGGCCCCGGCCTGATGCAGTCCATCGCCTCCCTGCACCGGCAGACGTTCAAGCCGTTCGAAATCATCGTGGTCGACGACGGTTCGACGGACGATACCCTGGCGCTGGCAAGGCAGGCCCAGGCCGCCGGCCTGATCGACATGGTCATCCACCACGGCACCCGCTGCGGGCGCAGCCCGGCGGTGAATGCGGGTGCCCGCTTCGCCCGCGGCGACCTGATCCTCGCCATGGATCCAGACACGGTCTTTGCGCCCCATGCGCTGGCACGCCTCGCCGCCGTCTTCCACGATCCGCGCGTTGCCGCCGCATGCTGCAATCTCGGCGTCAGCAACGAGGACGCCTCCTTCACCACGGCGCTGCAGGGGCTCGAATACCTGATGTCGATCAGCGCCGGAAAATCCTTCCTCAACGTTCTCGGGGCGGTCTCTTGCTGCTCGGGCGCGTGCTCGGTCTATCGCCGCGACATCTTCCTGGACCGGGGCGGGCTCGATCCCGGTCCGGGCGAGGATCTCGAGATGACGCTTCGCCTGCGCCGTCTCGGCTACCGGGTGCGGTTCGTGTCCGAGGCCTGGGCCGATACCCTCGTGCCCGACAATCCGGTGAGTCTCATCCGCCAGCGCCAGCGCTGGGACCGGGACGCCTTGCGGATCCGGCTCATCGAGTATCGCGAGGTCGAGATCTTCAAGCCGGAGCGGCTGTCCGACAGCCTTCAGCGCCTCGACTTCATCGTCTTCGATCTCGTGCCGACGCTGTCGTTCCCGTTCTACCTCGTCTATTGCACGCTGATCTTCGGGCCGCAGACCCTGCTGTTCCTCGTGGCGGTCTATGCGCTCCTGCTCGGCATCGCCCTGTTCAACATTGCGCTCGCGAGCCTTCTGTTCGGCCGCTCGCCGACGCTGTTCGGCCTGTCGGTCGCCCTCGTCTTCCCGTTCTACCAGGGTATTGCCATGAAGCTCACGCGCTTCGTGGCCTATTCGTCCGAGATCCTGTTCTCCACTTCGCGCTCCGACGACTACGTTCCGCCTCGCGTCCGGCGTGTTCTGATGGGCCAGCGCACGTGAAAGGCCGTGCCATGAACATCCAGCTTCGCCGCCTCGATCCCAACGTGCCCGATCCCGTCGAGAGCCGTCGCTCGGCCACCGGCCGCATGGTGCGCTTCATCTATGCGCTCGGCGTGATCGGCGTGCTCGGCTTCTTCGTGTTCCGGTTCAGCGCTCCGCTCGTTTTCCTGAGCGGACCCGGCATCGTCTCGGCCCCGCGCGAAGTCGTGTCCGTGCCCTACATCGTCCAGGTGCAGCGGGTCGACGTGGCGCCGGGCGCCAAGGTGCAGGCGGGCATGCCGGTGGCGCTCGTGCGCTCGCCGCAGGTGAGCGAAACGCTCGCGGATCTCACGCGCGCGCTTGCCGAAGTGACGACCCGGGAAGCGGAACTGCGGATCAAGGCGCGGCTTGCCCGCGACTCCCTCGACGCCGCGCGTTCGCGCCTGCGCATCGCCGACGATAATCAGCGCCGTCTCGAGTCGATGGCCAACCCGGACAGCGCCAGCGTCGCCTATCGCACCGAGGTCTATCGCGAACGGGCGCAGGCCGTGCAGAATGCCGTGGCGCTGGAGGCCGAGGCGGACGAAGCCTCGACGCAGGTCCTGCGCCTCGCGGAAACGCGTCAGCAGATCCAGAACCAGTTCGATCGCACCGAAAAGGATTTCGACGGTGGCCGCGTGGTCTCGCCGGTGAACGGCATCGTCGCCACCCATATCGCCCGGGCCGGTGAAACCGTCGTTGCCGGCTCATCGATCGCCGAGATCTTCCAGGACGGGAATGTCTATGTGGATTGGTACATCCCGGATTTCCGGCTCGTCGATCCGCAGCCCGGCTATCGGGTCGTCATCGGGATCGGCCGCAACCGCGTGCTCGGCACCATCGGCGAGATCCTGCCGATCTCCGACACGTTCGAGAGCCGCCGCAGCTCGCTCCTGCGCGATCCGCAGCGGGGTCAGGTCGCGCGCATCCGTCTCGATCCGGACGTACATCCCCCCGCACTCAATGCGACGGTGAACGTCTACATGTACTACACCGATATCGCGAGCCGCGTCGCGGAGAGCTTCGTGCACCTCTTCAATCTCGATTGAGGCGTGAGGATGCAGCCCGACCCTATCCGCATCGTCTGCCCGGCTTGTGGCAGTTCCGAGATCGAGACGGCGCCGATCGTCCATCACCTGATCTGCGCCTATGTGGGGCCTTCTTACGATTTCGAAACCACCGGCGGGCATCGCTGCCCGAAATGCCTGCGAGCCTTGCGCAATCATGACCGTGCGGCGGAGATCGTCGGTGAAAGCGCGCGCTGCCGGCTATGCGAAACCGAATTCATCGTGCCTCATGATCCCGCTCAAGACGCATGATTCGGATCTGCCAGTTCAAACGATGTCTCCTCTCACCTCAGCTACCGTTTCCGTCCCGATCGTCGAGACCGAGCGCCTCGTCCTGCGTGGCCATCGCGTCGACGATTATGCCGATTGCTTCAACCTTTGGACCGATGAATCGGTCACGCGGTTCATAGGCGGCAGGCCGTCGACCCAGGAAGAAGTCTGGGCGCGCCTTCTGCGCTATGCGGGCCTCTGGGCCCTCCTAGGCTTCGGCTATTGGGTCGTGACCGAGAAACACAGCGGCCGCTTTCTCGGCGAGGTGGGCTTTGCCGATTTCAGGCGCGAGATCGAACCCTCCCTCGACGGAATGCCGGAGATGGGCTGGGTGCTGGCGCCCGACAGCCATGGCAGAGGCTATGCGACGGAAGCCGTGCGGGCGGCCATCGCCTGGGGCGAAAAACATTTCGACGGTAGGCAGATGGCCTGCATCATCGCGCCGGAGAACGAAGCCTCGCTCCGCGTGGCGGAGAAATGCGGCTTTCGCGAATTGCAGCACACCACCTACAAGGGCAACCCGACGATCATGTTCGTGCGGTAGCTGTTGAAGGCTCCTCCGCGAAGGCGCTGTCGGCAAGCTTTTCGGCATGGGCGCGAAGGTCCCTCGGCCATAGGCCGATCAGAGCGGTGAACAGCGTCCTGTCTCCGGCGAAGAGCGCCCGCGCGGCTTCCTCGAAGCCGGCCTCGTTGCCGGCAAGAATCGACATGAACCGGTAGAGCACTTCCTGTGCCTGTCGCACGCGGTCTTTCGATTCGCTGCCGCGCCGTGCCTCCTCGACCAGCTTGCGCAGGGCGACCGATGCGCCGCCCGGCTGGGCGTTGAGCCATTCCCAGTGCCGCGGCAGCAGGGTCACCTCCCGCGCGACGACGCCGAGTTTCGGCCGGCCCGGTCCGCGCGGCTCCAGAGTCTCGACGGGAGAGCCGGAGATTGTCCCCAGCCGCGCCAGCACATCCTCCGCCGTGCCGCGGAAATCCACCTCGACGACGCGGGATGTCTCGTCGTCGAGAATGACGATCGGCGCGTCTTCGCCGCGTTCCAGCGCCGCCTTCGTCGCCTTGGCCACGGAAGCCAGGTCGCCGGAGGCAACCCGCCGGCTGCCGGCAAAAGCCGTATATGAGTTCTGATCGTTAGTCATGGTCATGCCCCGCCGTGATCGAATGGTCGGCGTGTTTTACCCGGGTTAAATTAATCTGTCAATAATATCCGGGTAAAACCGCTCAAGAATCCGCATCCTCGTCAGGCTCCGCATCGATCACGCCCCGCGCCACGTCGAAGCGGAAACCGGCCCGGGCCATGGCGGCAAGGTCCTTGTCGCGATAAGGGGCCCGCTCGCCGGGTCTGAACGGTCCGAGCTTGCGGCGGCGGGCGAAGGCGCGGGCGGCCTCCTGCTCATCGCCCTCTTCGCCTTCCAAGGCCGCGGCGATGGCGGCGCGATCGACGCCCTTGGCGGAAAGCTTCGCCTGGATCGCCCGCGCCGAACCGCCTCGGCGGCGCAGGGTGGCGACGCGGGCCTCGGCGTAACGCGTGTCGTCGATGAGGCCGCTGCGCAGGCATTTGGCCACCACCTCGTCGATCGCCTCGGAAAACTCGGCCGGGTCCTCGCCGCGCAGGCGGCAGCGCTTGTCGACCTTGCGGCGGAGCACGCGGCGGAGGTTCTCGGCCGAGGAGGAATAGCGCTCGAGATAGGCCAGCGCCGCCCGCTGCAGATAGGCCGGCGTCACCTTGCGCGGCGGCTTTCGGAGCGGTTTGCTCTCGTCGCTCATTCCGGCTTCGCGTCGGTGGAAGGCGATATCTCGCCCGGCTTCTCCACCCGGCCGCGCCGCTGCAGCTGGAGCGCCACGAACCAGCACAAGGATGCCCAGGCCGCGCCGACGGCCCAGCCGGCCAGAACGTCGCTCGGCCAGTGCACGCCGAGATAGACCCGGCTCACGCCGACGAGGAGCGTCACGACGATGGCGAGCGTCATGATGAAGGCGCTGACGCGCCGGCTTTTCTCTACCCGGGCGAGCAGGGCGCCGAGGGTCAGATAGGTAATGGCCGACATCATGGCATGGCCGCTCGGAAAGCTCGCTGTGTAGATCCGGGTCGCATGAGGCACGAGATCGGGACGGGGGCGCTCGAAGCCCATCTTCAATCCCGTCGAGATCAATGTGCCTCCGACGATGGCGACGAGCACCAGGAGGGCGATTCCCTGCCTGCGGGTCATCATCAGGTAAAGCCAGGTGGCCAGGGTGATGAGCGTCAGGATCGCGTAGCCGCCGAGGCCCGTGATGTCCCGAGCCGATTCCTCCAGCCAGGACGGCCCAAGGGGATTGGCCGGATTCTGCGGATCGCGCAGGGCGAGCAGAAGCTGGCTGTCGATGGCATGGGTCTCGCCCTCTCGCACCTCATCGGCGAGTTCAATGAACGCCCAGGCGAAGAAGCCGCAGGCGGAAAGCGACAGCAGCGGTCCGATTTCATTGAGCCGCAGGCGGAGCCACAGGCGCGTGGCGGGGGCGAGAAGCGAGTTCATGGCTTCTTGAGATAGGAAAGTTTGAAGCATCTGGCGAGGGGAGGGGGCGCATGCGGTGCTAAACCATGACGGCCATCCTCCACGTCATGGCCGGCCTTGTGCCGGCCATCCCGATCCTGTGAGGCACCGCGCTTTTCTTAATCGAGATCCCCGGCACTGATCCCCGGATCAAGTCCGGGGAGGTGATGACGTGGGAAGTGTTGTCTCGGGCTCCCGCCTCGCTCTCACACCGCGAGCCGCTTCCGCCATGCCTTCGGCGCAGTGATGCTGCCGAGATTGAGCCATTCGGCCATCAGACGCAGCTCCTCGCCGAGCGCTGGCGCGATCTCCTCCGGCGGAATGCCCGCCTCCGGGTGGATGGAATGGACGATGAGGTTGCCGGCCGCGCGATCCGCCTTGAGGTCGACCCGGGCGACGATCGTCTCGCCGAGCACGAAAGGCAGGCAGTAATAGCCGAATTCGCGCTTCTCGGCCGGCGTGTAGATCTCGATCCGGTAGCGGAAATCGAACAGGCGCTCCGTGCGCGTGCGCTCCCAAACGATGGGATCGAAGGGCGAGACCAGCGCCCGCGCCTCGACCCGGCGCGGGAACTTGGCCTGCGGATCGAGATAGACCGGCCCGTTCCAGCCCTCGACGGTGACGGGAATGAGGTCGCCCGCCTCCACCAGTTCGGGAATGCGGGCCTTGGCATCCTGCGGCTCGATGCGGAAATAATCGCGCAGGCAGCGTTCCGAGGCGATGCCGAGGGAGCGGATCGAGAGCCGCAGGAGCTCCCGCTGCGCCTCATCGTCGGAGGGGGTCGGCGCGTTGATGATCTCGCTCGGCAGGACGCGCTCCGGAAGATCGTAGATGCGCTCGAAGCCGCGCCGCGTGGCGGTGGTCACCTCGCCGGCCCAGAACAGCCATTCCATCGCACGCTTGCCGTCGCTCCAGCCCCACCAGGAGCCCTGGCCCTTGTGCCCTCCGGAGAGCTCACCCGCGGCCAAGGGGCCGCGCGCCTCGATCTCGCGCCGGACCTCCTCGATGAAGGCGCGTTTCTCGCGTCCGAATCGGGCAAGCCCGCCATAGACGCCCTCGCCGCGCCTCGCCCGCGCCATGCGCCAGCGGAAGAGCGGATGCAGGTCGAGCCTGATCAGCGAGGCCTCGTGACCCCAATACTCGAAGGCTTCGCGCTTCTTCGGGTGGTAGGCGGTCTTTTCGAGCAGGCCCCGGTCATAGGCGCCGAGGCGCGAGAACAGCGGCATGTAATGGGCACGCACCAGCACATTGACCGAATCGATCTGCAGCAGGTGCGAGCGCTGCAGCACGCGGCTCAGGTGCCGCCGGGTCGCCGCGCTGGGACGGCCTTCGTGAAAACCCTGGGCGGCGAGCGCGATGCGCCGCGCCTGGGCGAGGGAGAATCGGGTCCGGATTGCCATGGCGGCGAACAATACAGGAACGGGATTGCCGGAGGCCAGAGGCGCGGGATAGGGTTAGGCATCCGGGCAGGTGGAACCTGTGGATGGCTCTTCCGCTTTGACCTGATCGTCGGGGCGAATGCATATCTGCCCTGCAATCGGCAGGCGGACAAAATCTTTGCGCGCGGCCTAGATGGGCACTCTTCCGAACACGATGGACACGATGGACCAATCACCGAACGAGCGTCCGCAGGGCAGCCCGGCTCCCGCCCTCAGCCATGCCGAGATCCGCACGATCATCCTCGGCGTCCTGCTCGCCATGTTTCTCGCGGCGCTCGACCAGACCATCATCGCGACGGCGCTGCCGACCATCGGCCGCGAGCTCGGCGACCTGGAGCACCTGCCCTGGATCGTGACCGTCTACCTCCTGACTTCGACCGCAGTCACGCCGCTCTACGGCAAGTTCAGCGATTCCTATGGCCGGCGCGTCACCATGCTGATCGGCATCGTCATCTTCATCGCCGGGTCCATCGCATGCGCACTGGCGCCGACCATGTTTGTCCTCATCCTGGCGCGCGCGCTGCAGGGGGTCGGCGGCGGCGGCCTGATCGCGCTCGCCCAGACCATCATCGCCGACATCGTGGCGCCGCGGGAACGTGGGCGCTATCAGGTCTATTTCGCCAGCGTCTTCATGACCTCGAGCCTGCTCGGCCCGGTGCTGGGCGGCTTCTTCGCCGAGCACCTGCACTGGTCGGTGATCTTCTGGATCAACATTCCGCTCGGCTTCATCGCCCTGTTCATCGCCTTCCACAGCCTGAAGAAGCTGCCGCGCCACGACCGTCCGCACCGGCTCGATCTGCTCGGCGCAGCCCTTCTGGTGGCGGCCACCGTCGCCTTGCTTCTGGGTCTGAGCTGGGGCGGGATCCGCTTTCCCTGGGCCTCCCTGCCGGTGCTCGGGCTCTTCGCCGCCTCGCTCGGGCTCTGGGGTCTCTTCGCCATACGCATGCGCATGGCGCCGGAGCCGCTGATTCCGCCGGGCGTGCTGCACAATCCGGTGGTTCGGATGGCGGTGCTCTCCGCCTGTTTCGGCATGGGCACCTATATCGGGCTCACGATCTACCTGCCCGTCTATTTCGAGGCCGTGCGCGGCCTCTCGGCGAGCCATTCCGGCCTTTCCCTGATCCCGCTCATGGCCGGGACCGTTGTCGGAGCCACCATGTCCGGCCGTACCATGGCGAAGGTGAAGCATTACAAGCGGCTGCCCATTGCCGGCCTTCTCGTCGCCATGGCGACAACCGGCCTGCTCGCAGCCTATGGCCAGTCCCTCTCCATCGTTTCCGTCGAGATCGTCCTCGCGATCATCAGCGTCGGCCTCGGAACCGTGCTGCCGGTGACCATGGTGTCGACGCAGAACGCGGTCGCGCCGCACCAGATGGGCACCGCGACCGGCACGGCGAACTTCTTCCGCTCGCTTGGCGGCGCCTTCATCGTCGCGATCTTCGGCGCCATCGTGATCGGCGGCTCGGGCCTGAGCGGGGCCGCGAGCTTCGAGGCGCTGGGTGCTGCGGCGGCCCAGAGCGGGGTCGATCTCGGCCACGTGTTCAGCTACGTGTTCATGGCGGCGCTTGTCGGCTTCGGCCTGTCGCTCGCCTTTCTCCTCGCCATGGAGGAGCGGCCCCTGCGCGGCAGCGCCGTCAAGGCGGCGGAAGCCGCGATCGCCGATTGATCGGCCCCGCCGGTTTCCCTGCTCTGCGGCGTCATGGCTGGGGATAGGGCATCTCCCCTGTGGAGAGCTTGGTTTCCCCCGGCACTTCCTTAAGCCTTGCCGTGTTAGGACCGTGCCGGTTTTGGCAATGCAAGAGGGAGGCTGATGAAGGTCGGCATCGATATGGGAGCGGCGTCCTCCGCCCCTGGAGGACAATCGGCGCTGCTCGACCTGGAAGAGCTTCTGGCGACGCGTCTGCTCGTCCAGGGCAATTCCGGCTCCGGCAAGTCGCATCTCCTGCGCCGTCTTCTCGAGCAGAGCGCCAACCTCGTCCAGCAGGCCATCATCGATCCCGAGGGCGATTTCGTCACCCTCGCCGACAGATTCGGCCACGTGGTGGTCGATGCGTCACGCAGCGAGGGCGACCTGCAGCGCATCGCCGCCCGCGTCCGCCAGCACCGGGTCTCGGTGGTGCTGAGCCTCGAGGGCCTCGATTCGGAGGCGCAGATGCGCTGCGCCGCGGCCTTCCTCGGCGGCCTCTTCGATGCGGAACGCGATTACTGGTATCCGATGCTGGTCGTGGTCGACGAGGCGCAGCTCTTCGCGCCCGCTGCCGCCGGCGACGTGTCGGACGAGGCCAGAAAAGTCTCCCTCGGCGCCATGACCAACCTCATGTGCCGCGGCCGAAAGCGCGGATTGGCGGGCATCATCGCCACCCAGCGCCTCGCCAAGCTCGCCAAGAACGTGGCGGCGGAAGCCTCGAACTTCCTCATGGGCCGCACCTTCCTCGATATCGACATGGCCCGCGCCGCCGACCTTCTGGGCATGGAGCGCCGCCAGGCCGAGATGTTCCGCGACCTCGAGCGCGGCCATTTCGTGGCGCTCGGTCCCGCCCTCTCACGCCGCCCGCTGCCGATCCGCATCGGCGCCGTCGAAACCTCGACCCGCAGCGGCACCTTCAAGCTGATGCCGCTGCCGGAGCAGCCCAAGGAAGAGGCCCGCGATCTCATCTTCAAGGCCGGCGAGGACGAGGTGGTGGCACGGCCGGTCATGCCGCGCCGCGCGCCCCCGCCGCCGCCTGCTCCCTCGACCAACGATCTCCTGGCCCAGCTCGCCCGCACGCGGCCCGCTGCCGCACCGGAGCCTCAGCCAGAGGAAACCGCGCAATCCAAGGCCGAGCGCGAGGCCGCTCTCGATGCGATCCTGCGCGAGATCCTGGACGATCCCGAAGCCGCGTTCCGCTCGGTCGCCGTTCTGTATCAGGATTTTCTCGTCCGCTGCCGCATCCGCCGCGTCTCCGGCGAGCCGCTCAACCTCAACGCCTTCCGCCGCCGCCTCGCGGTCGCCCGCGCCGGCGTCGATACGGCGACCGCCGAAGGCTCGGAATGGGACCGCGCAGTCGCCTACGCCGCCGATCTGGCCGAGGACATCCAGGGCGTCTTCCTGCTCCTCGCCCGCGCGGCCATGGAAGGCTCGGCCTGCCCGCCCGACGGCGAGATCGCGCGGGCCTGCGGCAGCCGCTCGCCGGGACGCGCCCGGCGCCTCATCGCCTATATGGAAAGCCGCAACATCGTCGTGACCCGCAACGACCCGCGCGGCCTGCGCATCATCGCGCTCCCCGACCTCGGCTGGGAGACCGGTCCCGGCGATCCGAACGCCTTCGAGGAGCCGCAGGCGCCGGAGCCGCGGGATCTGTTCGCGGTGGGGTAGAAAGCGATCATCACGAACGTTTGAAGCGATCACGGCTTCAGCCGCTTCTGCCTTTCCAGGACGATGGCAGCTGATTGATCGGATCCATCAATCAATTTGTAGAGTATCCGTCACCGCCCGGCCAAAGAGTGTTGCATCATTGCGCCCCTCGCCCGTCTGATTCGGGCGGAGACGATGAGCTCAAGCCGATGTTCCGCTTTTTCGAGTCCCGGATCGATTTCCGGAAGCAGCCGCCCAAGGAATCGCCGCCGGATACGCTCTGGGGGTTCTACTGGCATTTCATCGCCCAGGCGAAAGGCCTCTTCATCGCACTCTTCGCGATGGGCTTCGTGCTCGCGGTCGTCGAGGCGCTGATTCCCTATCTCATCGGCCGTCTCGTCAACGCGCTCTCGCACACCTCGCCCGAGGGCATCTTCCGCGAGGCCGGTCCGCTGCTGATCACCATGGCGGCGGTCATCCTGCTGGTGCGGCCCTTCGGGACGATCCTGTTCCGGCTCGTCGTCAACCATTCGCTGGCGGTCTCCTTCACCACGATGGTGCATTGGCAGAACTACTGGCACGTGGTGCGCCAGCCGCTCGGCTTCTTCCAGGAGGATTTCGCCGGCCGCATCGCCAACCGGGTGCTGCAGACCGGCCGGCCCTTGCGTGAGAGCATTCTGTCGGTCGCCCGCGCCGTGTGGCAGATCATGATCTTCGGCGCCGCCTCCATCGGCCTTCTCGGCACGCAGGACATCCGCCTCGCCCTGCCGATGGCGGGATGGTTCTCGCTCTATGGGGTTCTGCTGCTCGTTGCCCTGCCGCGCATCCAGAAGCGCTCGCGCGTGTCGAGCGAGGCGCGCTCGGCCGTGACCGGCAAGGTGGTGGACAGCTTCACCAACATCATGACGGTGAAGCTCTTCGGGCGGCGCAAGGACGAGGACGAGTATATCAGCGAGGGCTACAGCAGACTCAACGACGCCTTCATGAGCCAGCAGCGGATCAACACGTTCTACGTTGCGGCGCTCACGATCCTCAACGCGATCTTTCTGGTCGGAACCGGCGCCACGGCGGTGTGGCTGTTCAGCGCGAACCGGATCGATGCCGGCACCATGACCACGGCGCTCCTGCTCTCGACCCAGGTCGTCTCCATGTCCGGCTGGGTCGCCTTCGAGGTCATGAGCATCTTCGAGAATGTGGGCACGGTGCAGGAAGGCATGAAGACGATCTCGCGCCCGCTCACGATGCAGGACCGGCCCGACGCGAAGCCGCTCTCCGTGTCGCGCGGCGAAATCCGCTTCGAGAACGTCAGCTTCAGCTACGGCGAGGGCGACACGGTTATCGACCGTCTCGACCTCACCATCCGCCCGGGCGAGAAGATCGGCCTCGTCGGACGCTCGGGCGTCGGCAAGACCACGCTCGTGAACCTGCTCCTGCGCTTCTTCGAGCCTCAAGGTGGCTGCATCCTGATCGACGGCCAGGATATCGCCGGCGTCAGGGAAGAGAGCCTGCGCGCGCAGATCTCCGTGGTGACGCAGGACACCTCCCTGCTGCACCGCTCGATCAAGGAGAACATCCTCTACGGGCGGCCCGATGCCGGCGAGGATGCGATGATCGCGGCAGCCGGCCAGGCGCACGCCACCGCATTTATCGAGCGGCTCGCCGACGGGCGCGGGCGGCGCGAGTTCGAAGCGCATGTGGGCGAGCGCGGCGTCAAGCTCTCCGGCGGCCAGCGCCAGCGCATCGCGATCGCCCGCGTGATCGTCAAGGACGCGCCGATCCTGGTGCTCGACGAGGCGACCTCGGCGCTCGATTCCGAGGTCGAGGCGGCGATCCAGGAATCGCTTGCCACCCTCATGGAGGGCAAGACGGTGATCGCCATCGCGCACCGGCTCTCGACCCTGCAGCTCATGGACCGCCTGATCGTCATGGACGATGCGCGCATCGTCGAGGAAGGGACGCATGAGGAGCTGTTGGAGAACGGCGGCCTCTATGCCGGCCTGTGGTCGCGCCAGTCCGGCGGGTTCGCGCCGCGCAGGGGCGTAGCGGACGAGGCGGTTTAACAGTTGGGGTGCATCCAGGTCTGTACAGCCCCGACGTCATCACCGGCCTCGTGCCGGTGATCTCGATTCGAAAGGCGTCGTGATTCACAGAATCGGGGTGGCCGGGACAAGCCCGGCCATGACATCGCGAATGTCATCACAGGCTTGTGCCTTCCCGCATGCGGCCGCCGCTCGCCTGCCCTGCGAAAGATGAACCTCCTTCGCCCTTTCATGCCGGCGCGAACCTCGATATTGTCGCGCCGTTCATCTTTTGCGAGATATAATAACATTATGAATAATGATCGCCTGAGCCTTGAGGCCATTTCACGCCATGTCGATGCCAAGGCCGAAGATTACTGCTCCTTGAGCGACCGCATCTGGGCGGCGCCGGAACTGGCCTTCGAGGAGCACCGCGCCGTCGCCGAGCAGACCGCCATGCTTGAGCGCGAGGGCTTCCGCATCACCACCGATGTCGGCGGCATGGCGACGGCCTTCATCGCCGAATGGGGCTCTGGCGGTCCGGTCGTCGGGATCCTCGGCGAGTTCGATGCCCTTCCCGATCTCGCGCAGATCTCCGGCGTCACCGAACACAAGCCGACCACCGCCGGAACGCCCGGCCATGGCTGTGGCCACAACCTGCTCGGAGCAGGTTCGGCGTTGGCCGCCGTCGCGCTGAAGGATGCGCTCCAGGCGGAGGGCATCGCCGGCACCGTGCGCTATTACGGCTGCCCGGCGGAGGAGAGCGGATCGGGAAAGACCTTCATGGCCCGTGCCGGCCTGTTCCATGATCTCGACGCCGCCTTCTGCTGGCATCCGAGCGTCGTCAACGAGGTTCAGACCAATTCGTCGCTTGCCTGCATCCAGGCCTACTTTCGCTTCAGGGGCCGCGCGGCGCATGCGGCCGCAGCACCGCATGTCGGGCGCTCGGCGCTCGATGCGGTCGAGCTGATGAATGTGGGCGTCAACTACATGCGCGAGCACATGCCTTCCGACGCGCGCGTGCATTATGCGACCACCAATACGGGCGGCAGCGCGCCGAACGTGGTGCAAGCCTTCGCGGAATCGCTCTATCTCGTGCGCTCGCCGCATCTGCCCGATGCGGAGCGCCTGTTCGAGCGCGTAAAGCGGATCGCCGAAGGCGCCGCGCTGATGACGGAAACCTCCGTCGCCGTGCAGATCACCGACGCCACCTCAAACGTTCTGCCCAACAAGGCCTTGCAGGAGGCCATGTACGAGAACATGCGCCGCCTCGGTCCGCCCGCCTTCGATGAGGCCGATATCGCCTTCGCTCAGAAGCTGCAGAAGGACGCGCTGACCGAGGAAGAGATCCTCGCCAGCGTGAAGCCGCACGATCTGTCCTTGAAGACCAAGGTGCTGCATGAGGGCGTGCTCGCCATGCCGGCACGCGAGGAGGTCATGATGGGCACCACCGATGTGGGTGATGTGAGCTGGATCGTGCCGACGGTGCAATGCCACACGGCCTGTTTCGCCATCGGCACGCCCTTCCACACCTGGCAGCTTGTCGCGCAAGGAAATCTGCCCGCGGCGCACAAGGGCATGGTGCTGGCGGCCAAGGCCATGGCGGCCACCGCTGCCGACGTCTTACGCAATCCCGATCTCGTCGCCCGCGCCAAAGCGGAACTGAAGGAGCGCAACGGCGGGCGCGACTATCTCTGCCCGATCCCGGAGGACGTCACGCCGGACGATCTGCGCGCGAAAGCCGCCTAACTCTCGCCGTCATCCCCGGACTTGTTCCGGGGACCCACGCCTTGTTCCGGGGACCCACGCCTTGTTCTGCAACTGTGCAAAGACGTGGATGGCCGGAACAGGTCCGGCCATGACGGAAGAGAATTGCTGCGCCAATTTTCGCGCTTGCATTTCAGCAAGATCGCCTTGGCATCCTGCGGGCTCGTAACGGCATCTTTGCAGGTCTATCTTCATCGCAACATTGATGGAGACAGCACCATGAAGCTGACCGGAATTCACCATTTGACGGCCGTGACGGCCAACGCCGCAGGTAACCATGCCTTCTACACCCAGTCCTTGGGCATGCGGCTCGTCAAGAAGACCGTCAACCAGGACGATGTGAGCGCCTATCACCTGTTCTATGCCGACGGCAAAGCCTCGCCCGGCACCGACATCACCTTCTTCGACTGGCCGGTAGAGCGCGAGAAGCGCGGCACCCACAGCATCGCCCAGACCGCGCTTCGCGTGAACGGCGAGGAGGCTCTGAAGTGGTGGAAGGATCGTTTGGACAGCCTGAGCATCCGCAGCGACAAGATCGTGGAGCGCGACGGGCGGCTCTCCCTCGACTTCGAGGATTTCGAAGGCCAGCGCCTGAGCCTCGTCGACGATGGCGGCAAGGGCGAGTTCCATCCCTGGGAGCGCAGCCCCGTTCCGGTCGAATACCAGATCCGCGGCCTCGGTCCGATCCGCCTCAGCGTGCCGAAGCTCGAGCGTACTGCCCGGGTGCTGACGGAGGCCATGGATATGCGTGCCGCCCGCGAATATCACGTGGGTGATACGCCGGTCCATGTGTTCGAGATGGGCGAGGGCGGTCCTGCCGCCGAGCTGCATGTGGCGGTCGAGCCCGGTCTGTCCCCCGCCCGTCAGGGCGCAGGCGGCGTGCATCACGTGGCCTTCCGCACGCCCAACGAGCAGACCTATCAGGAATGCTGGGAGAGGTTGCAGTCCCTGAAGGCGCCGTCGAGCGGACCTGTCGACCGCTACTACTTCCAGAGCCTGTATTTCCGTGAGCCGAACGGCATCCTGTTCGAGATAGCCACCGATGGCCCGGGATTCGCCACCGACGAGCCCATGGACAAGCTCGGCGAGCGCCTCGCCCTGCCGCCGTTCCTCGAGCCGCGGCGGGCCCAGATCGAAGCGGGGCTGAAGCCTCTTTAAAAGGTCTTGCGTTCCGACCGCCCAACTCAAGGGATTTCCGGATGAGGCCGTCTCAGCCTAGCGTTGAGGCGGCCTTTACGTTACCGCTACGCTTCAATAACTATTACAAAATAACACCTGCAGATTCGCCGCTTTTACTTGCGCGACAGAGTTGTGTAACACTTTGCTCAAATTTATGTGTTGCTATCGCTTGTATTACTTTTCCGTAGGGGATCGGCATGTTCAGGGGCAAGGTGAAAACGGGTCTGATGGGGGCGCTTGTCGCTTTCGTCGGCGTCATTGGGGTGGCTTACGCCGCAACTCTCGCCGCTCCGACGGAGCGGGCGGTCCTGACGATTACGGGCAAGATCGCCGTGACCAACAAGGACAACACGGCGCAGTTCGACCGCCCGATGCTGGAATCCCTCGGTATGGTGGCCGTCGAGACGACCACTCCCTGGCACGAAGGCAAGGTCAAGTTCGAAGGCATTCCGGTCGACAAGCTCATGAAGCAGGTCGGCGCGACCGGCGACCGCGTCGTCGTGACGGCTCTGAACGACTATACCACCGAGATCCCGATGGAGGATTTCGCGAAGTACAAAGTCATTCTGGCGATCAAGCGCAATGGCGAGTACATGCCGGTGCGCGACAAGGGTCCCCTGTTCATCATCTATCCTTATGACAGCGATCCCGAGCTGAAGAGCCAGACCTATTATGCCCGCTCGGCCTGGCAGGTCGCCAAGATCGATGTGAGATAGCGAAGGCAAGGCTGCTTCCGGAGGCTGCCCATTTGTCGCTGCGCACGTTCAAAACGGTCATTGCCATCGTGATTGGCGGCTTCATGATCGCCGGCGCCTATATTTCGGTGCTGGTGGTCGAACGCCAGGGTGCGCTGCGGCAGATCTCCGCCTACAACCCCGCCTGGGAAGCAAGTCAGGCGGCCTCCGAATTCATCCGCCTCGAGCACCGGCTCGCACAGGTCGAGCGGCCGGACAGCGGCGTCGACAAGGACGAGGTCGAACTGCGCTACGACATCCTCGCCGGGCGCGTACACATGCTCAACGAGGGCGACTTCCACGAATTGCTCCGGCGCGACCCGGAGCATCAGGTCACCCTGCGCGCGCTTGAACAGGCTCTCACCTCCATCGAGCCGCTGATCAAGGAGCTGGGCCAGCCGGGCACCGTCACGCAGATCATGCAGGTGCTGCAGCCCTTCGAGGGCAGCCTGTCGCAGATCGCATCGACGGCGCTCATGTACGGCTCGGAAGTGATCCGCAGGGACCAGCAGGAGCTCATCCGTCTGCACTGGGTCTTCTCCGCCATCGCGGCCAGCCTGATCCTGATCGGAATCGTCCTGATCGCCCTCCTCAATCGGCACAACCGCCTGCTCGGGCGCGCCCATCAGGAACTGCACGTGCTGGCCCACCAGGACGCGCTCACCGGCCTGCCCAACCGGGTGGTTCTGCGCGAGAAGCTGGAACAGGCTCTTGCGAGCATGAGGCCGCAGGGCCGCACCGTCGCCGTGTCCTATCTGGATCTCGATCACTTCAAGGATGTGAACGATTCCTTCGGCCACGAGACCGGCGACGAACTGCTCAAGGCCGTGGCCGACCGGCTGCGTTCCTGCATTCCTCCCGGCGACGGCCAGGTGCGCAACCTGATCTCCCGCTTCGGCGGCGACGAGTTCGCCATCCTGCAGACCGGGATCCGCAGGCCGGAGGAGAGCGCCGTTCTCGCGAAGCGCGTCGTCGAAGCGCTGCAGGAGCCGTTCAGCGTCAACGGCCAGGAGATCTTCATCGGCACGAGCATCGGCATCGCGCTGGCCCAGCGGCACATGAACTCGAGCCAGATCCTGAAGAACGCCGACATGGCGCTCTATCACGCCAAGGCGGATGGGCGCGGCACGTTCCGTTTCTTCGAGCCGGAAATGGACGCCCAGCTCCAGGCCCGCAGGGTGCTCGAGGTCGACCTGCGCAAGGCGATGGGGAACGATGAGTTCGAGCTCTACTACCAGCCGCAGATCAATATCGAAGCCAACGAGATCGGCGGCTTCGAGGCGCTCCTGCGCTGGCACCATCCCGAGCGTGGTCTCGTCCCCCCGGCGGAGTTCATCCCCGTCATCGAGGATACCGGGCTCATCGGACCGCTCGGTGACTGGATCATCGAGGAAGCCTGCAAGGAAGCGGCCTCCTGGCCGCGGGACATCAACGTCGCGGTCAATCTTTCACCGATACAGTTCCGCAACCGCGGCCTCGTGCAAAGCGTCACCCGGGCTCTTGCGATATCGGGGCTGGCGCCGCATCGGCTCGAACTCGAGATCACCGAATCGGTCCTGCTCCAGGACAGCGAAACCACCGTCTCCACCCTGCACCAGCTGAGGCGGCTCGGCGTGCGCATCGCCATGGACGATTTCGGCACCGGCTATTCGTCCCTGAGCTATCTGCGCAGCTTTCCCTTCGACAAGATCAAGATCGACCAGTCCTTCGTGCGGGAGATGTCCCAGCGCACCGACTGCCTCGCGATCGTGCAATCCGTCGCCAATCTCGGCGCGAGCCTCGGCATGCCGACCGTGGCCGAAGGCATCGAGACGGAAGACCAGCTGCGCCAGATCCAGGCGGCGGGCTGCACCGACGCTCAAGGTTATTATTTCGGGCGGCCCAAGCCGGCACGGGAGCTGGTTCATACGCTTGCCGCCCTCAAGCACAAGGCCAAGGTGGCCTGACGGAAGCGATCCGGAACCGATGAGAGACGGGATCCCCAAGCTTGGCTGTGCCAGGCTCCTCTCCTAAGATGGGGCGTGATGACCAATTTTTTCGAAAGCCCCCTGCAGGGGATTCCCCTGTCGGAGCAGGTGACCAATCCGCATATCAAGGTCGGACGGTACAGCTATTATTCCGGCTATTACCACGGCCATTCCTTCGACGATTGCGCCCTCTATCTGCTGGCCGACGAGCCGGAGGTCGACAAGCTGATCATCGGCAGCTTCTGCTCCATCGCGACGGGCGTCACCTTCATGATGCACGGCAATCAGGGGCATCGGCGAGACTGGGCCTCCACCTTTCCATTCTTCTATATGAACAAGGATGGCGCCTTCGGGAGTCCGCAGGATCCGTTTCTGCCGGCCGGCGATACCCTGATCGGCAACGATGTCTGGATCGGCGCCGAGGCGATGATCATGCCGGGCATCACGATCGGCCACGGCGCCATCATCGGCAGCCGGGCGGTCGTGACGCGTGACGTGGAGCCCTATGCCATCGTTGCCGGAAATCCGGCGAAGCCGATCCGCAAGCGTTTTTCCGACGAGGAGATCGCCATGCTGCTTGAATTGGCCTGGTGGGACTGGCCCCTCGAGCAGATCAAGGATGCGATGCCGCTGTTGTGCGCATCGGACATTGCCGGCCTCCATCGCTTTTGGCGCGAGCATGAGGCGTAGAGCAAGGGACACCACGCTCGCGATGTCGCATGAGCGAACGGCCACATGAGCGAAAGGCCATGAGAGAAAATGCCTTGCCGCTCTTTGCCCGGGATGGCGACCTATGTTACCCAGAATCAACCTGCCGGAGCGTCATTCCGGCATGAGCGCGTGGGGGCGGACCGCGTTTCACGCCGAGACAACAGACGACAGCGATTCGTGGGAGCAGGTTCGATGAAGACTTATTGCGAGTTCACGTTCGATGCAGCGCATTCCGTTGCTCCCTATTCCGGGCTGCACGGACATACCTTCATCGTGCGGCTGACCTTCGGCGGCGCCGTCGACGAGGTCTATGGCTGGCCGGTCAACCTCTATGACGTCGAGAACTACATCAAGGAGATCAAGGGCGAGCATGGGTCGGGCCTCGATCACGGCAACCTCGATCTCAATCCCGCGATCGGCGTCGCCTCCCTCGAGAACGTCACCAAATACGTCTGGAAGCTCGTGAAGGAGCGGTTCCCGGGGCTGGAGGAGGTCGAGCTCAAGCGCGGCATGTCGGGCTCGCAGGAAGGCTGCATCTATCGCGGCGAGGAAGCCGCGCGCGCCGGCAGTCTCGCGGCCTGACTTATCCATTATCCGGAACGAAAGAAGCCGCCGAACGGGCGGCTTTTTCATGAGCGGCGGGGTTTTCGCCCTCAGGGCGTGTAGGCGAAGGAATAGGCGGCGGTCAGGCCGAAGCCGAACTGGTTCTCCGAGCCGAAGCGCTTGACGATCGGGCTGTCGGCCGCATCGCTCACGAGACGCTTGTAGGTGACGAAGGTCGTCGTCGACCATTGCGGCGACCATTCGTAGGTGAGCGCGCCCGTCGCTCCGACCGAGGTGATGCCGCCGGAGGGATCATAAGGCGTCACCTGGCCGTTCAGGGCCGCTTCCACGGGCGTGACGCCGAAATAGGTGCGGGTGAACTCGCTGTCGCCGAGGGACAGCCGCGGACCGATCGAGACGGTGAAGGCGCCGAATCTCTGGACTGCATCGAGGCCGAAATCGGCGACGAAGCCCTCATGTCCGCCGAAGCCGCGCCGGATCTCGGCCCGGGCGCGCAGGAACTCGAGGGGCCAATATTCCACGAAGACGCCGGGCTCCACCGCCCAGTCGATCTTCTCCAGGCCGAAGAGCTCCGGATTGTCCTGAAGATAGCGCCCGCCCACGAAGCGGCCGACGACGCCGACGCGGAACACGGATTCGTCCAGGAACGAGAAACTCAGGCCGTCATCGGGGGCACTGTAGCGCTCGACCGTGCCGGGGCGGCGGAAGCTGAGCGAGGGATAGCCGATGAAGCTGTATTCGTCCGAGCCCGGATATGACGGACCCACCCGCAGATTGCCCTTCACGGTGACGATCCAGCCCTGGGAGGATTGAATCGGTTCCGGCGAGAAGAGATCGGCTGCCTGAGCCGCGGTGGCGCCGGTCGCGAGGACGGCGAGGAGGGCAAGGGATGGGGCAGCGCGCATAGCTCTTCCGTTTCGAGACTCCACCCTGCCGTGGTGGCCGCAAACGTCCGTAAGGTCAAGCATCCGTTGCGCCTATGGTTTCGCCATTGTGACGGTTCGGAAGATCATCATGAGAACTTTCGGAGGGCAGAGCGGTTGAAGAACGGATAGATCGTTGCAAAGGGAGAGCTTCTTGTCCGTGAGAGATGCCAGCCGGCCACAGCCTGACGAATTCTACCCCAAGCCGCCGCCGACCGAGCCGCTGCCCACGATGCCGATGCCTCCCGAGACGCCCCTGCCGCCGGTTCCGCCGAGCGCTCCCTCATGCCTTCCGGAACAGCCGGACGCCGAAAAGCCGGTCATCCATCCGATGCTGCCGCCCGAAGTCCCATGAGATTTCCGGGCTGCCCGGATCGGTCCTGACGTGCGATAGGAGATATCGGCACGGGAGCGAATTTCCGCAGATGAAGCCAGCGCAGCGCATCAAGCTCTTCGGGGATGTCTATGCCCGCGATAAAGGGTGCTGCGTCTATTGCGGGAAGCCGGCGCGCCGCCCTGGGCGCGGCGTGAAACGCGCGCCCGATCTTGCGACGCTGGATCATGTGGCTCCACGGTCCGCCGGAGGCCCGCTCGCCCGCGACAATCTCGTGCTCGCCTGTTCCGCCTGCAACAACGAGCGCGGAACCATGGATGCGGCGGCGTTCCGGGCGCTGAAGGCTGCTGGGCGGGACGAGCCGATCTCGACGCCGGTTTGAAACAAGCGCGCCCATGCCATAAGACAGCGGGGAGCGCTCGCGTGTAGCGGCGCCGAGGGAGCGGGAGAGCATCTTGGCCAAAGAGGACATCACCATCCGCACGGAGGACGGAACCGCCAAGGCAGGTCTGTTCAAACCGGGTTCCGAGCGGATTGCAAATCCGCCCGGCGTGATCCTCTACATGGATGCGTTCGGGCCGCGCCCGGCTCTCGATGCCATGGCCGAGCGCCTCGCCGGCGAAGGCTATTTGGTCTTGGTCCCAGATCTCTTCTATCGCTTCGGCGATTACGACCCCTTCGATGCCAAGACGGCCTTTTCCGAAGAATCGAGCCGCAATGCGCTGAGACGCATGATCGACGGCACGAGCCAGGACATGACACGGCGCGACTCGGGCGCCTTCATCGCTGCTTTGACGGATGCAGGAGCGAGCGGACGCATCGGCACGGTCGGCTATTGCATGGGCGGCAGCCGAGCCATTCATGCGGCATCGGCCTATCCCGACCGTATCGCAGCGGCGGCGAGCTTCCATGGCGGCCGCCTTGCGAGCGATGCGCCCGACAGCCCGCACCGGCACGTCGCGACGATCAAGGGGCGTGTCTATGTGGGCAGCGCGGGCGTCGACGGCAGTTTCCCGCCCGAGCAGTCGGCCCTGCTGGCGGAGGCCCTGCGGCGGGCCGAGATCGACCATGTCATCGAGAACTATGTCGGTATGGCTCATGGCTGGGCCGTTCCCGATCACGGCGTCTATGACGAGCGGGGCGCCGAGCGGCACTGGACGCGTCTGCTCACCCTCTTCGGCGAGACGCTGCGCTAGACAGCGCCTCCGCGAAGGGACGCCTTGGCGGGCAGTGGGAACAGGCCGATGAATGTTTCCGCCAGCGCCCGGTCGCCTTCCACCTGAAGCACGCCGGCCTGTTCCAGCACCTCGAGCGGCTGGCCGCCATAGATCGTGCCTGCCAGGACCGGCGCCGTGCCGGTGAGAACCAGATCGGCTCCGTCGACCGGACCGCGCGCGATCTCGATCCTGCCATCGGCCAGATGCGCCAGAAAGGTTTCTTCGCCGAGGCGGAAGCCGATCCGCCCTGTGACGCCCTTTGCCCGCTCCGGATCGAGCATCGTCCTGAGCGAAAGGAAGAACGAGGCCGCACTGAAGGGCAGGGCGGGGTTGTGCGACGGTGAGCGCGCGGCCCAGCGGCCGAGGGCCTGGAAGATCGGCTCGCTCTCGTATCCCCACTCGGTCAGCTCATAGACCTGCGAGGCGGCCGGCGGCGGGAGCCGGCGCTTGAAGAGCACGCCCGCCGATTCCAAACTCTCGAGGCGCTGGGTGAGAACGTTGGCGCTGATCCCGGGAAGACTCTCGCGCAGGTCGCTGAAGCGCTTCGGTCCCAGCATGAGCTCGCGCATCACGAGGAGCGCCCAGCGCTCACCGACGAGGTCGAGGGCATGGGCGGCCGCGCAGGCATCCTCGTAATGGCGCCTGCTGCGAGTCTCCGAAGGTTCAGTTATTTTGTCTAACTTCATAGTTGCTATTTATAACTTTCCATGGAATCAATGTCAAACCACAAGCCGAGAGGGACATATTCCGATGCCCAAGCTGATCTTCGTGAACCTGCCCGTTGCCGACCTGCCCAAGTCCATCGCCTTCTACGAGGCCTTGGGTGCGGTGAAGAACGAGCAGTTCACCGACCATACTGCCGCCTGCATGGTCTTCTCCGAGACCATCCATGCGATGCTTCTGACGCACGAGAAGTTCCGCCAGTTCACGCCCAAGGCCATCGCCGATGCGAAGAGCACGAGCGAAGTGCTGATCTGCCTCTCCGCCGACAGCCGCGACGAGGTCGATACGACGCTTGCCAAAGCGACCGCCGCCGGCGGCAAGGCCGATCCGGGTCCGCAGCAGGATTACGGCTTCATGTACGGCCGCAGCTTCGAGGATCCCGACGGTCACATCTGGGAAGTCATGTGGATGGACCTGGCGGCCGCGCAGCAGGCGATGAGCGGTGAAACGGTGGCGTAACCGAGCGAGTTCCAAGGGAGGCGAGTCGATGACGGCAGCGCAGCACGTGGCGGCAGTATCGACGGAAGGCCGAGGCGGTCTGCTCTGGACCGGTCGGGTCCTGAGCGGCCTCGTCGTCCTGTTTCTCCTGTTCGACGCCGCGATCAAACTGGTTCCGCTTCAGGTGGTGATCGACACGGTCATTCCGCTCGGCTGGCCGACGGACGCGACCACCTGGCGTGCGCTCGGCATCGTGCTGATCGCGTCCGCCCTGCTTTATGCCTATCCGCGCACGTCGGTGCTCGGCGCGATCCTGATCACCGCCTATCTCGGCGGCGCCGTCGCCACCCATATGCGGGTCGGCTCGCCGCTGTTCAGCCACACCCTGTTCGGCGTCTATCTCGGGGTTCTTCTCTGGGCAGGCCTCTGGCTGCGCGATCCGCGTGTGCGGGCTCTGCTGCCGATGGCGCGGTAGCTCACGAAGGGTGACGAAAAAAGCCGTCGCGGCGCGCCCTCCGCAAGAGGGAAAAGTTCGCGACGGAGCGATTTTCCGCGGGCTGCGCCGACCCCCCTCAACGTTCCTTTCGCTTGGCCAAGATCATCGCCAGAGGATTGGGCTTCGCGTCACCGACCCGGTGAAGCGTGTTCCGGTCCTGATGGGCAAAAGGCGCGTCCCGGCCATGCACCAGCAGCTCGGTATCGGTGACGTAGCTCCAGCTCCCGTCCGGATGGAAGGTGATCGTGATCTGGTAGCTGTTCGTGCGGAATGCCTGCTCCAGAAAGATTGTCGAGCAGATGCCATATTCGGTCTGCCCGCGGCTTGCTTTCACGACGATCTCGTCCGAATCGGATTTCGCCTGGCCCGACGCGATGGCGACTTGCCCGCGTGGAATGGCGATGGTCTGCATGACGAGGCCGGTGGCCGGCTCCCAAAGCCAGTAGCCGACCTGATCGTGGAAGGTGATGTCCTCTTCCTCGGTCGTGATGTGGATGTGGTAGCGCAGGCCGTAGAGCAATTGCGGCCCGTTCGTCTGCGGGTCGATCGCCTGAAAATCGATGTTCTCGATGAACACGCGCCGCTCCGGACCGTCTGCCTTGGGGTTGAGGTCGACGCCCTTGCGCGCTCGCCAACGACCCGCCAGACGCCGCAAGGGACCCAGATTGTTGAGCGTTTCCGGATCGACGTCGCTGGGTTCGGTGAAGACGTCGGTGAGAGCAGTCACAGGCAAAGGAGACATGGAGCGACCTTTCTGCTTACGGGTGGGGCGCAGGCGGATACCGACAAACGGAACTTGTTGGGCATGAGCGTGAAACCAAAAGCTCGAGGGCCCGCGATTGAATAAGTCAGCTCATCGCGCAGTCATTGTCGAGGCCGAGGGATTGGTGGCACTGATGCTCGATCAGCTCCCGCCAACCAGCCGAACAGTCACAAGCGCCCATCTCAATCGATTATTGTTGCCAAGACTCGATCTCGATCCTTACCATCATCTCCGGTGGATGCTTCCGCCAGGCTTGTGACGCAAGGCGGGTGCCATGTCCGAACAGAAGACCATAGCCCACGAGTGTCCCTTGTGCCGGGAGGCCATCAAGGAAGGCGCTTCCCGGTGTCCTCACTGCCAAGCCGACATCCCGCCCAGGCCAACCCACGACGGTACGTGTCCCCTGTGCAGGGAGAGCATTCATCCCGAAGCGATCCGGTGCTTCCATTGCAAATCCGACCTGACTGTGCCCCAAAGGCCGAGGGCATTCGCGACGCGCGCGGGCCGGATGCGGGTCCGCCGGTCTCCGACCTATGCAAGCGCGGCGCATTGCCCGCCTGCCATCATGGATGGCTCGGAGATGTGGTGCCTATACTTAGAGACCGACGAATACTGCGAATACGAGAAGTGCGGCTACGTCTGATTTCCGAGCGCATTCCTCGCTCAGGCGACCGCAGAGGCGAGTTGGACATGCAGCCCGTCGATGACGACGCGGTTACGCCCGGCCGCCTTCGCCCTGTAGAGCGCATCGTCCGCACGCGCGATCACGTCCTGAATGTCCCGGTCATCGTCAGCGTCCGGTCCAGATATCCTGCAGGGGCGGCATCGCGGCCAGATTGCGCGCTTCCCTGAAACGCTCGAACATGCCGCGGTCGAGGATGTTCGCGGTCAGGATCGCGTCCTGGGCTTCGTTGTCCATGACGAGCTGGCGGACCCGGCTCTGGGCGATATAGGCCGCCCCTGCAGCCAGAATGCAGACGAGGGCAAGGCACAGCACGCCGACCAGCAGGGTGATTTGCTGCCGGAGGGACCAGTGCCGCATCGCGATCATGGCTGCCATCCGCTCAAGAGCGAGAACCGAAACAGTGAGCCTTATACCGGCATATGTATCTTTGTGTCACCTGCCGGGCGTGGACGAGGCGATTTCGGACAGGATTGAAAAACTCAGCTTGGCCATGCAAGCTGCCGGCAAAAGCGGGGAAGAGCGATGGTCCTTTACCTTTTGGCGCTTCTGATCGGCGTGATCGCCGGCCTGCGTGCGATGACGGCGCCCGCAGTGATCAGCTGGGCGGCCTCGCTCGGCTTGCTCAATCTCGAAGGCACCTGGCTCGCCTTTCTCGGCTATCGCTGGACGCCCTGGATCATGACAGTTCTCGCCATCGGCGAACTGATCGGCGATCAGTTACCCACCACGCCGAGCCGCAAGACGCTGATGCCCTTCGCCACAAGGATCATCGTCGGCGGCCTGTGCGGCGGCGCCATCGCGGCACAGGGCGGCTCGTTCATCGGGGGTGTCGTTGCAGGTGCGGTTGGGGGTATCATCGGGACATTGGGAGGAGCGGAAGGCCGCGCGCGTCTGGCCGCTGCCTTCGGCAAGGACCGTCCCGCCGCCCTGATCGAGGATGCGGTCGCGATCCTCGGCGCCGTGCTGATCGTGGGAGCGCTGCCATGACACAAAGCTTCGATGCCATCGTCGTCGGCGCCGGTCAGGCCGGGCCCTCACTCGCCGCCCGTCTCGTCGCGGCGGGCATGAAGGTGGCCATCATCGAGCGCAAGCTTTTTGGGGGAACCTGCGTCAACACCGGCTGCATGCCGACCAAGACCCTGGTGGCGAGCGCCTACGCGGCGCATCTGGCACGCAGAGGCGCGGATTACGGCATCGCGACAGGGCCTGTCACCATCGACATGAAGACGGTCAAATCCCGCGCCGACAAGGTCTCGACGAATGCGCGCACCAATATCGAGACATGGTTGCGCGGCATGGACGGCCTGACGGTGATCGAAGGCCATGCCCGCTTCGAAGGGCCTGACACGCTGCGCGTGGGGGAAGACCTGCTGCAGGCTCCGCGCATCTTCCTCAATGTGGGTGGAAGGGCGAGCGTTCCGGACATGCCGGGCGTCGGCGCGGTCGAGTATCTCACCAACACCTCGATCCTGCAGCTCGATGCGGTTCCGCGCCATCTGGTCGTGGTCGGCGGCAGTTATATCGGCCTCGAATTCGCGCAGATGTACCGCCGCTTCGGCGCGGAGGTGACCATCGTCGAGAAAGGCCCCCGCCTGATCGCCCGCGAGGACGAGGATGTGTCCGAGGCCATTCGCGACATCCTCACCGCCGAGGGCATCGCCATCCGCACCGATGCGACCTGCATCGGCTTCAAGCCTCATGCGGAGGGCATCGCGGTCGATGTCGATTGCACCTCCGGCGATCCCTTCGTCGTCGGCTCGCATGTACTGCTCGCGGTCGGACGGCGTTCGAACACCGACGATCTCGGTCTCGACAAGGCCGGCGTGGCGACGGATGCCCGCGGCACCATCGTCGTGAACGACGCACTCGAGACGAACGTGCCCGGCATCTGGGCTCTGGGCGATTGCAACGGCCGCGGGGCCTTCACGCACACGGCCTACAACGATTACGAGATCGTCGCCGCCAACCTGCTCGACGGCGCGGCGCGGCGCGTCAGCGAACGGATCCTCGGCTATGCGCTCTACATCGATCCGCCGCTCGGCCGCGTCGGCACGACGGAGACGGAGGCGAGGAAGTCCGGCCGCAGGCTTCTCATCTCCAAGCGCCCGATGACGCGCGTCGGGCGCGCGATCGAGAAGGACGAGACGAAGGGTTTCATGAAGGTCGTCGCCGATGCCGAGACGAGGGAGATCCTCGGCGCCGCAATTCTTGGAACCGGCGGCGACGAGGCGATCCATGGCATCCTCGACGCGATGCACGCCAAGACGGCCTACCCGATCCTGCAATGGGCGGTGCCGATCCACCCGACCGTCTCGGAGCTGATCCCGACCGTTCTGGGCGACCTGAAGCCCGTAACCTAGAGCGCTTTTCGGCGAAGTGGATCCGGTTCGCCGTCCGCGCGATACAAATTGCAAGCTTATCCAAAAGAGTGCCTTGCAACGGTCTCTTGGCAGGTAAGCTGGGGCGTAAACCGCATCGTCAACAGATTCGAGCCGGAGGTTTTGCCATGGCATTGCGTCATCTTGTAACAACCGCTCCCGTTCTCGCCATTCTCATCGCGTCCACTCCCGCGGATACGCGCGCTGCCGCACAGGTCGGCCTGCTGTCATGCGATCTTTCGGCCGGAATCGGGCTGATCCTGATGCAGAAGCAATCCATGATCTGCAGCTTTCGGCGCACGGGTGGCGGACCTGTCGAAAGATATACCGGGACCATCAACGAATACGGAATTGAGCTCGGCGGGGTCGCGAGAGGACATCTCGTCTGGGCCGTCGCAGCCGAAACGCAGGGCATTCCCGCCGGTGCGCTTGCCGGAACCTACGCGGGCGTTGCCGCGGATGCCGCTCTCGGCCCAGGTGCCGGCGCCAGCGCGCTGATCGGAGGAACCGGCCGCGCCTTCTCGCTCCAGCCGGTCTCGGTCGAAGGCGAGGTAGGCATCAACATCGCTGCGGGAATCAGGACCATCGAATTGAGACCCGCGATCTGAGGCCCGGTCCGACGGCTTCGCAAGAGAGCTTCGACTTCGAACGACGGCGCTGATCTCAGAATCTGGAAGGTTCAATGTATCTTGTCATCGTCCTCGGGTTGACGGTCGTTCTTCCCGTCGCTTCCATCCTGTTCGAAACGCTCGTGTGGGGAGCCGCGCTCGGCCTGCCGCTCATCGGCAAATGGTTCGTGTTCTGGGCCATCGGGATTCGTCTTTTCCTGGCGGGCATACGCCAGGTCCTGCAGCCGTCCTTCACCGCAGCGACGATCTTCAGGATCAAGGATCCCGAGGCCGAGAACCTCGTCTCCGAGATCGGCTTCGGCAACCTGTCCATGGGCCTGATCGGCATCGTCTCGCTCGCCGCCCCGGACTGGCTTGTTCCGAGCGGCGTGGCCGGCGGGCTCTATCTCGGTCTCGCAGGCCTCAAGCACATCGCATCGAAGGACCGGACGCGCGAAGAGACCATCGCGATGGTGACCGATCTGTTCGTCGCGCTGATCGTCGGCATCGCGATCGTCGCAATTCTCCTTCGGCACGCATGAGCTGGAGGAAAATCCCAAGCCCGGTGCTATTGAATCCCAGTTCGTCGGATGGCAGGATAGGAAAATGGTACGGTGCCCATCCGATGCATGCCTTCGCATGAAAGGACGGTTCGATGTCTGTCATCCCACCAGTGCTTTCCCTCATCGCTTCGCTGACGATCGGCGTGGCCGACAGGCTCCCTGAATTCGACACCCCTCGGAATTGCGAGGCCGCGATCAAGGCGGTGGGCAGTTCGCAGGTTCAGACGGTGCAGCAATGCATCGCCGACGAAAGAAGCGCACGGGCGGAAATCGAAAGCCAATGGGGAACCTTCGCGGCCAGTCTCCGCGACCGCTGCATCGACGAGACGCAGATCGGCGGCGGCCCGAGCTATGTGGACATTCTCGAATGCCTCCGCCTTGGCGCCCGTGAAAAGCCGATGTGAGGCGTGACGGCCCGGGCTGGAAAAATGACAATGGGTCCATTGCCGTTTCTGGCTCGAAGCCCTGGGCCACCGTCTTTCCGAGCGCCGCGATTGTCGAATTTCCTGGCCATCGCGGTCTTGCTTGCCTGCGTTCTCCCCCATCTTCCTGCTTCGGCCCAGCCGGCGGGCCCGGCGCCATCGGTGGTCGTGGCGCCGATTCGCGCGCAGGACGTCACCGACCGCGTCCATTTCATCGGCAATGTCGAGGCCACTCAACAGGTCGAGTTGAGAGCCCGCGTAGAGGGCTTTCTCGACAAGGTGGCATTCGCCGAGGGGAGCTTCGTCGAGACGGGAGCGATGCTCTACCAGATCGAGCAGGGGCCGTATCAGGCTTCGCTCGATCAGTCCAAAGCGGCGCTCGCATCGGCCGAGGCGCAGCTTGCATCCGCACAGGCGACCCTGACGGCGAGGCAGGCCGAGCTCGAGCGCCAATCGACCCTGGCGCGGCAGCAATTCGCCTCGCAGGCGGTTCTCGATCAGGCCACGGCGCAGCGCGATGAGGCCGCAGCTTCCGTGCAGCAGGCGAATGCACAGATTCAATCGGCCCAGGCGCAGATCAGCACTGCGAACCTGAATCTGTCCTATACGACGATTGCGGCCCCGATTGCCGGCCGCATCGGCAAATCCGCGGCCACGATCGGCAATCTCGTTTCACCCAGCACCGGCGTGCTCGCCACCATCGTTCAGATGTCGCCGATCCGGGTTGTGTTCTCCATCCCGGAACGGGACTACGTCGCGCTCATGAAGTATCTGTCGGGACCGGACGGGCGCAGTGCCGCGAACTCGTTCGATCTTTTCGCGCCTCACCTCCTCCTGCCTGATGGAACCGAATACGGGCATGCCGGAAAGATCGAGTTCATCGACAACCAGATCGATTCCTCGACCGGCACGGTCGCCGTGCGTGCCGTCTTCGAGAATCCGGATAACCTTCTTCTGCCAGGCCAGTTCGTGTCGGTGACCGTGCAGATCGGCCGCGCGCAGATGCTTCCCAACGTACCGCAATCGGCCATCATGCGGGACGAGCAGGGGCCTTACGTCTATATCGTCGACAAGGACAACCGCGTCCAGAAGCGCCCGATCAAGACTGGCATCCGCACCGATACGGGCTATGCGGTCGAGAGCGGATTGCAGGAGGGCGAAACCGTCATCGTCGACGGCATCCAGAAGGCTCGTCCGGGAATCGTCGTGCAGCCCGTCGCGGCCGCCGAACCGAATTCCGCGGAACCCCGCCGATGATTTCGGGCGTCTTCATCGCACGTCCGCGTCTCGCCATCGTCATCTCCCTCGTCATCACGATTGCCGGCCTTCTGAGCCTGTTCACGCTCCCCGTCGCGCAATACCCGAACATCACGCCACCGGTGGTTCAGGTCACCGCCTCCTATCCGGGTGCCGACGCCTCCACGATTGCACAGACCGTCGGGGCGCCGATCGAGCAGCAGGTGAACGGCGTCAAGGGCATGATGTACATGTCGTCGACGAGTTCGTCCTCAGGCACCTATACGCTGCAGGTGACCTTCGCTCTCGGCACCGATCCCGACCTCGCCCAGGTCAACACCCAGAACCGGGTGGCGCTTGCGACCTCGCAGCTTCCGGCCATCGTCAACAGCCTCGGCGTCAACGTGCAGCAGCAATCGACCAGCATGCTGGCCGTGATCAACGTCTATTCCGACGATCCGTCGCAGGACCCGATTTTCATTTCCAACTATACGAGCATCAACCTGCAGCCGGCGCTGGCGCGCGTGCCAGGCGTCGGCTCGACGACTCTGTTCGGAGCCCTCAACTACTCGATGCGGATCTGGCTCGATGTCGACAGGATGACGGCTCTGTCCCTCACGCCTGGCGATGTGGCGGCGGCCATCGAGGGGCAGAACATCCAGGCCTCGCTCGGCCAGATCGGGGGCGCGCCGATCGGCTCGGACCAGGTTCTGCAATATACGGTCGAGACGAAAGGCAGGCTTCTCGAGCCGTCCGAGTTCGAGAACATCGTGCTGCGATCCGGCAACAGCGGCGCCATCGTGCGCATCCGCGATATCGGACGGGTCGAGCTCGGCGCGCAATCCTACACCCAAAACTCGCGTCTCAACGGGGTGCCGGCAGCCACACTGGCGATCTACCAGCTTCCAGACGCCAACGCGCTGAGCGTCGCCCGGCAGGTGCGTACGCAGCTGGCGCAGCTCGAGAGCCGCTTTCCTGCGGGCCTGAAGGCGGAAGTCATCTACGATTCGACCCTGTTCGTGTCGGCTTCCATCAAGGAGATCGTCGAAACGCTGGGGCTGACGGCAGTCGTGGTGCTGCTGGTCGTCTTCATCTTTCTCCAGGACCTGCGCGCCACGATCATCCCCGCGGTGACGATCCCGGTGTCGCTGATCGGCGTCTTCGCGATCTTTCAGATCGTGGGCTATTCCGCCAACACGATCAGCCTGTTCGCCATCGTGCTCGCCATCGGGCTCGTGGTCGACGATGCCATCGTCGTCGTCGAGAATGTGCAGCGCATCATGGAGGAGGAAGGCGTCTCGCCGCGCGAGGCCTCGCTCAGGGCCATGGAGCAGGTCACAGGTCCCATCGTCTCGACGACCCTCGTGCTGTTTGCGGTGTTCGGGCCCGTCGCCTTCCTTCCTGGGATCACGGGTGAGCTCTACCGGCAGTTCGCCGTCACCATCGCGGCGGCAGTCGCCATTTCGGCCGTCAACGCGCTGACGCTCTCTCCCGCGCTTTGCGCCGTGGTTCTCAGGCCGCCCAAGCACCGCACGAGCGGCGCCTTCGGCCTGTTCAACAGCGGTCTCGACCGGGTTCGGCATCACTATGTCGGCGTTGCCGGCCTGATTGCACGCCGGTCCCTGGTGGCGGGGCTGATCGTTCTCGTCGCGGGCGCCGCAGCGGCACTCGGTTTCATCAGGCTGCCGACCTCGTTTCTTCCGAACGAGGATCAGGGTGTCATGTTCGTCGACGTGCAGCTTCCGGATGCCGCAGCCCTGCCGCGGACGGAGGCCATCATGGGGCAGGTCGATTCGATCGCGCGCTCGCTCCCGGGCGTGGCCAATGTCATCACCGTCTCAGGCTACAGCCTTCTGACGAGCTCGCCCTCGTCGAGCAGTGGTCTGGGAATCGTCGTGCTCAAGCCGTGGTCGGAACGGACCAGCACCGAGACGAGCCTCGGCGCCATCTATCAGAAACTCCGCAGCGAGTATGCGGCGCTGCCGGGAGCCAATGTCACGCCCTTCCCGCCGCCGGCTATTCCCGGCCTGGGTGCATCGGGCGGCTTCGATTTCCGCCTGGAGGCGCTGGGCAATCAAACGCCGGAGGATCTTGCGATCGCTCTGCGCTCTCATTGCCGCCGCCAACCAGGATCCGCGCATCGCTCATGCCTATTCGACCTATTCGGCATCGGTTCCGCGCCTTTTCATGGACGTGAACCGCGTGAAGGCTGAGAGCCTCGGCGTGTCCGTCGGCGATCTGTTCGCGACCATGCAGGCGATGCTCGGCTCCTTCTATGTCAACCAGTTCAACTATCTGGGCCGAACGTTTCAGGTCAACATCCAGGCGGATGCCGCCTATCGTTCACGGGTCAGCGACATCTCCCGCCTCTACGTTCGCAACAGAGCCGGATCGATGGTGCCGTTGAGAACCGTCGCCGATATCCGCATGCAGCTCGGCGCGGATCTCGTCTACCGCTACAACCAATTTCCATCAGCCCAGATCTCCGGCGATGCCGCACCGGGCCACAGTTCGGGCGACGCGATGGCGGCCATGGCCGCAGCCTTCGAGAAAACGCTTCCCTCCGGCTACAATTTCGACTGGTCCGGCCTCTCCTTCCAGGAGGCCAGTCAAACGGGGGCGGGCACCGCTCTCATCTTCGGCCTCGCTCTGGTGTTCGGCTATCTGTTCCTCGTCGGTCTCTATGAAAGCTGGATGGTTCCGCTCGCCGTCGTTACCTCCATCGTGATCGCGGTTCTCGGCTCCGTGGTGACCGTCTCGCTGCTCGGCCTCGGCAATGACCTCTACACGCAGATCGGCCTCGTTCTCCTCATCGGCCTGTCGGCCAAGAACGCGATCCTCATCGTGGAATTCGCCCGCGAGCAGCGGGATGCCGGCAAGACCCGTTACGACGCGGCGCTCGCTGCGGCCGGGATGCGCTTCCGTGCCGTCGTGATGACCGCCATCGCCTTCATCATTGGACTCGTGCCTCTCGTGATCGCGACGGGTGCGGGTGCCAACAGCCGCATCGATCTGGGCTTTACGGTGCTCGGCGGCATGGTCGCGGCAACTCTCTTCGGCATTCTCGTCGTGCCTGGCCTCTACGTCATGTTCCAGTGGATCGGCGACAAGACCTTCGGCGTGCCCGACGAGCGGAAGGCTGCAACGGCGGAAAGCCCGCCTGCTCCGAGCGGCGAAGCGGCCTGATCACAGCATTTTGCGGAACAGGTCGGTGAAGAGATAGGGCCCGAACGTCCAGAACCCGGCCCAGAGCAAAGCGCCAAGGGCATTGGCGATGACGAAATGGCTCCAGGGCATGCCGACCGACCCGGCGACGAGTCCGTTGAGCTGTCGCAGCACCACGACGAAGCGGGCCGTCAGCACCATGATGAAGCCCCGCTTGCGGGCCATCGTCTCCACGTTCGCCAACCGCTCCGGTGTCAGCTTCACCAGGGATCCGAAGCGCTGGAGCAGAACGCGGCCGCCGAACCGGCCGATCATGTAGCCCGTGCTGTCGCCGAGCACGCCGCCGAGCCAGGCCGCGAGAAAAACATGCTCGATGGCAAGATCGCCGCGAACCGCGAGTAGGGAGGCGGCGATGAGCGCGCTCTCGCCCGGAAGCGGGACCCCGAAGGATTCGAAATAGATCGTGAAGAACACGGCGAAGGCGCCGTATCGGGTAACGGCGGGTTCGATCCATCCGAGAGCTTCCTGGAACAGGCTCATCGGGCCTTCCGGACGGTAGTGAGCGTCGTTGTCATCAAGCACCTTTCGGGATGTGGCTCGCCAGGTTGACCTAATCGAGACCCGAAGCGAAAGCGCTCCTTTCAGCGTGCCTCGATTTCGTCGATGGCATCGGACAGCGGGGAAACGGACGCCCTGATCAATCCACGCGTCGGCGAACCGAGCTCAAGGATCATGAAGATGCCTCCGGAGATGGCCAGCGCGGATAACATCAGGATGATGATCACGGTCTTGTTGTTGGGAGCGAAGAGGCCGAAACTCGTAAACAGAAGCGACAGCCAGAAGATGACGAGGATCAGAAAGGGAGGAGGGGTGGAAACACTTGTCCGCTCCACGAGGATCCAGCGCGCATCCGAGATCGCATCGATCAGCTCCAGGGCCCGCGATTGGATCTGGCGCATCCTGTCGTCGCCCGGACGCAGCTCGCTGACCCGGTCGCTGATGGTCTCGAGCATGTAGAGATTGTCGAGGCTCAACGTGTCGTCGGCCCGGTCCGTCGACAGTTCAAGCGCCTTCGCCTCCGCATATTTGCGCAGCTCGTCGCGAATGCCCGTTGCATCGCCTCCGTAGCGGGCCAGAACCCGGTTGAGCTTGACGATATCGATCGCCAATGTGGTGATCGCGTTGGTTCTGGCGCTGAACGCGGTATTGGCCGTGCTGATCATCAGGCTGATCACGAGGGCCGCAAGGGTGCCGACGACAGCCATGGAAACCGAGACGGCCGTTCGCGTCTCGACGCTCAAATGGTTTGTCGGCAGCTGGCGCGAGAGCGCTATTCCGAGTACGGCTCCGCCAAAAATCGCAAGAAAGGTCAACAGGCTGATCAGCACTGAATTCATGGGCAGGCCTGCAACCCTCCATCCTTGCGCCGCAGGCATTAGGAGGCTTTTAGCCCATCTGCGTCAAGACCTCGAAGGGACGACAGGGAGCGGCCGTCACCTCGGGATCATGTCGTCTCCGATCCTTCGCCGCGCGTACTCACTCGGCCACGGCCCTGAGAATTGGCTTCGGCAGCGCAACCACATTGTCGCAGATCAGCGATGTCAGCTCATGGATCGGCGCGGGATGGCCGACAAGATAGCCCTGGGCCTCCGTGCATCCTTCCAGGCCCAGGAAGCTCAGCTCCTCGGCCGTCTCGACTCCTTCGGCGATGACCGGAAGACCGAGGCCGCGGCCGAGACCGAGCACGGCCCGGACGATCGCAGCAGCCTGCGGCTTGGTGTGAACGGCCTGAATGAAGGATCTGTCGATCTTGATCTTGTCGAAAGGAAACGCCTGCAGATTGGACAGTGACGAGTAGCCGGTTCCGAAATCGTCCATCGCAATGCTGACGCCGAGAGCCTTGAGCTTCTGCAATGCCAGGAGCGCGCGGTTGGGATCGCGGATCAAAGCTGTCTCGGTGATCTCGATTTCCAGCCTCTCCGGAGCAAGGCCGGTTTCCTCGAGCGCGCCTCGCACAAGTTCGACGAAGCTGTCGCTGCTCAGCTGCAGGGCCGAAACATTGACGGCGACATTCAGAGGGCGCATCCACCGAACGGCTTCCTGGCAGGCTTCGCGCAGAACCCACTCGCCGATCTTCAGAATCAGCCCGCTTTCCTCTGCGATGGGGATGAACACGGATGGCGAGACACTGCCACGGACCGGATGGATCCAGCGGAGCAGAACTTCGAAGCCGAGAACTTCGCCCGTTTCGACCTGTGCCTGCGGCTGGAAGACCAGGCGGAGCTCGTCGTTCTCGATGGCATGCCGCAGGTCGTGCTCCATGCTGCGGCGCTCGCGGATCTGCGCTCCCATGGCGGCCTCGAAGAAGCGGTAGACACCCTTTCCTTCGGTTTTCGCGCGATAAAGCGCTGCGTCCGCGCTGGAGAGAAGCTCCGTGCGGTCCCGCGCATCGGACGGGTAGAGCGCGATGCCGATGCTGACCGAAACGATGCCGGCAGGCGTTTTACCCGAGTCGGAACCCTTGAGGCATTTCAGCAGGCTCTCCGCCAGCTGCCCGGCCTGGTCGGGATCGCCGACGTGAGGCGCGACGATGGCGAACTCGTCCCCGCCCAGACGGGCGAGCATGTGGTCCTCGGCCAGGACGGAGGAAAATTGCTTGGCGATGTGCTGAAGAAGCTGATCGCCGGCCGCATGGCCATAGAGATCGTTGACGTCCTTGAACCCGTCGAGATCCAGACACAGCAGGGCAAGCTGCTGGCCCGATCTGCGATGCAGCTTGATCTCACGGTTGAGCCGCTGGTCGAAGCTCGCGCGGTTGTCCAGTCCGGTCAAAGGATCGTGATGGGCGAGATACCGGATCTGCGCCTCGGCATTGCGGCGGTCGCGCAGGTCGCGGAACGCCACGACATTGTGCGGTTCGCCATTATAGCTGATCGGCCGTGTGATCAGTTCGACGGGGATCGATGCGCCGCAGCCATCCAGAAGATCGGCTTCGATCGCCTGTCCGGGAACGGCAAAGAGCGCCTCCCGCCTCTTGGCATCCGGCAGGCAGGCGGCCAGATTCTTTCCGCAGATCTGCTCGGGGGCAAGATTGGCGAGCCGTGCGAAGCTCTGGTTGATGGAGACGATGACTTCACCCTTGCAGAGCACAAGTCCCTCGACCGCGGCGTCGGTGAGATCCCGCATCCGCTCCATTTCGAGCGCCGCGCGCCGACGCTCCCGCAGGTCGAGGCTCAGGGCTGCGATGGCGAGCAAAAGAATGACCAGGCTGATGAAGGCGACCCCGATGGCGAGCCATTCGGACTGAAGGGCCAGAGATGAAAGCTCGATGGAGGGATCGGGTGTGATCGCGGCGGCGCCCATGGCCGTGAAATGATGGCTGCAGATTGCCAGCGTCAGCAATCCGGCGCCGATGAATTTCCGCCGCATCGTATGGTCTTTGAGACCTATCGAAAGGGAGCAGGCGCCGAGAGCGGCACCGAGCAGGATCGAGACCGCGACGAGGACGGGATCCCAGGCGATGGTGCCGGCCACTTCGAAGGCGGCCATTCCGGTGTAGTGCATCGTGGCGATGCCGCCTCCGACGACGGCGCCTCCGAGACCGGCCCAGACGCGTCCGGGCATGAGAGCGATGCAGAACCCGACGCCCGTCAACGTGACGGCGGCGAGCAGGGAGAGGATCGTCAGCGCGACGTTGTATCCCGTGGGCAGGCCGGGTGCGAAGGCCAGCATTGCGATGAAATGCGTTGCCCAGATGCCGAATCCGGTGGACGTTGCAGCGATCCCGAGCCACAGGCCCTGCCGGTTGCCCATGGAACGGGGCGCATGATGAAGCAAATGAACTGCCGTGAGGGATGCGAGACCGCAGACCAGGGCTGCCAGAGCGACGAGCCGGAGGTCGTGGTCCTCAACGATGCAGTTATAGACCGTCAGCATGACAAACCCTAACGCCTCCGTCCTCGAGACGGCCCCGGCGCAGGGCGGTTCGATTCGAAGCTTCGATCCTGAAAATGGCGGATGGGACATATACCGGGTTCGCACCGGTATGGCGGAGCAGCATCATGCCTTTGGACAGCATCGCCTGAGCGACGTCCAATCCGCCATCGTTGGCCTGTCTTTGACGACGTACCACTATTCTGTGGCGGCCGGACCGAGTCAACGCGAGACTCCATCCCGTGGCCTGCGGCTCGCTGAATCGGTTAACGCCCCGTATCCGGTCGAACGGACCGTCTCGATCTTATTCCAGGTAGTCGTAGACGACCTCGCCGAGGCCGAGGGTGAGATCGGCGATGTAGTGGCTGGCGGAGACCACCTCCTTCACGGGGAGGCGGGCGACGTCGCACATCGCATGCTGGAAGAGCTGCAGGGCAGCGGGCCCCGTCCAGGCGCCCTTCAGCTGCACATCCTCCATATGATAGCGGACGAGCTCGCAGATCCGGGGCGTGCAATCCACGTGCGGGATGATCTTGATCATGAAGGCCGGCTTGGCCATGCCCTTCGCGACCGTCGCGAGATCGACCTCGCGATGCTTGTAGCCCATGGTGGCGCTGACGCAGAGCACCGAGCCGTAATGCAGGGTGCCGACCAGCGTCTCCTGCTCGTGCACGAGCTTCGGGCTCGCGAGCTTCTTCGGGAAGCCCCAGATCTCCCGTCCGCCGGCAATCGGCGAGTTGTCGTCGAGATACATGGCATGCACATAGCCGCCTTCCTGCACCTCGCCCGACGGGGTGGTGAAGCGCACGGGAATGACCTGCCCCGTCTCGGTGTAATCGCCGAAGCCGGTCGAGTCGGGCATGCGGATGAACTCGTAGGCGACGGTATCGCCGATGACTTCGAGCGGTTCCGGCACGACGGCGCGCAGCGCCTCCGGATCGGTGCGATAGGTGATGACGACGAATTCCCGGTTGTAGAACCGATAGGGCGGCTTCGGATAAGCCGGGTCGTTGAGCGGCATGGCGAAGGCTTTTTCGCGAACTTCAGAGATCTTCATGGCTTCCTCATGAGGTCTGTCGGTGAGGGATCAGGACTCGGAGAGATCGAAGGTCGCGACCCCATCGGGCGTCGTCGGCCGCTTCAGGATGTTGGGGTGGCGTAGCGTACGTGCCGTATCCGCGTAGCCCGCGGACCAATGCTCCTCCATGGTCTCGCGGGAGAACTCGTAATCCTTGGACGAGCCTTCATAGCTCTTGGCGCGGTAGATCAGGTGGACGATGTTGTGCACCGTTTCGTCCGCCTCTCCCCGCAGCAGTGCCATCTCGGCATCGGCGCTCAGCAGATCCTGGTCAGGCACCATCTGGAGCAGGCGATGGGCCGCGCGGCGCAGGCGCTGCTCCTGCTTGAACTGATCGGTGTTCTTGCGGGTACGGCTCGAGAAGCGGATATCCTTCTGGCGCAGGTCGATCCCGACGAGATCATGCGGGATCTCGCCCCTCGCGCTCCAGAGATCGACCTGAAACACCAACGAATCCTGGCGCGGCCTGGAATCGCGCATCCATTGCAGCGGCGTGTTGGAGACGAGCCCACCATCCCAGTAATAATCTTTGTCGACACGGATTGCGGGAAAACCTGGCGGAAGCGCGCCGCTCGCCATGATGTGCTCGGGCCCGAGCATACGCTCCGCATTGTCGAAGAATTCGAGATTGCCCGTGCGGATGTTCACGGCGCCGACGGCGAAGCGTGTCTCGCGCGCATTGATGCGGTCGAAATCCACCAGCTCCTCCAGCGTCGTCCGCAGCGGGCTCACATCGTAGAAGCTGTTGGACTCGATATCTGCCCCGCCGAGAAACGGCGGGATCTGGCGGGGAAAGAAGAACCCGGGCGCTCCGTTCATGAGGGTGTTGCAGGCCTGCGTCTGGTTGACGAGGGTGTGAAGGAAGTCGCTGCCGAATTCGAGGGCGCCCAGCATCGACGATCCGATCGAGGGCATCCAGGGCGGCGGTGCCGTGATCTGCTCCCAGAATGCTCTCAGGCGCGCAACCCGCTCTTTCGGCGGATTGCCGGCGATGATCGCGGCATTGATGGCTCCGATCGAGATGCCGCCGATCCAGTTCGGATGCAGATCCGCCTCCGCCAGAGCCTGATAGACCCCGCCCTGATAGGCGCCCAAGGCGCCGCCGCCCTGAAGCACCAGCGCGAGGCGCTCGAATTGCGGGCGTTCGGTGACGGGCCTGATCCCGGTTCTCGTCGTCATGGAAACCTCACAAGAACGAAGGACCGCCCGCGCCGATCAGGGTCCAGCGGTTCAGACGGTCCGTCCGTGATGAGCGATCGGCATGATGGGGTACACGCAGGTAGCAGAGAGAGACTGGCATGGGGCTGCATGCACCGCAATGCTTCTTGGGAGGCATCACATGCCTTCAGATCGGAGGCAGCTTGAGCCATTGCGCCAGGGCGCTGACGATGAGGTTCACGGACAGAGCGGCGAGGATCACGCCCATGATGCGGCGAATGACACTCGCGCCGCCGCGGCCGATGATCCTGCTGATCACGTTGCCAAGGAGGAAGACGACGAGCATCAGGGTCAGAACCGTGGCGAGGATGCCGTAGGTGAAGACCTGCTCGGGCAGGGTGAAGCGGTGATTGTCGGTGAGGATGATGATCGCCAGCATGGAGCCTGGCCCGGCGATGATCGGCGTTGCCAGGGGATAGATCGCAACCCTCAATGCGTTGCTGCCTGACTCGCCCGACGACGACGGACCGGATCGCGGTTCTCCGAGCACCATGGAGGTCGAGAACAGAAGCAGGATGATCCCGCCTGCGATCTGGAAAGACAGCAGCGATATGCCCATGGCGTGGAGCAGGAACTGACCGGCCACGCCGAAGAAGATGAGAACGCAGAAGGCGATGATGACGGCGAGTGCGGCAGCCCTGCGTCGCTCCTGGCGCGTGAGTTCCTCCGTCGCCCCTAGGAACAGCGGCAGATGCCCGACCGGGTCGAGCATCGCCCAGAGCGTGAAGAACTGGTTCAGCAACAGGGCCTGATCTTCCAGCATGTCTCGATTTGCTCTGCCGCGCCTCTCGGGAAGCGCCGCATTAAGGATGAACGGCGCCGCATCCGGCTACAAGCCGATAATGCCTTTTGCTGAGGAGGCGTATTCGTCGGGCGGAAACGCTTGACCGAATGTATTGCCGCCGAGCACACTCTCCCTGACAGGTCTGGAACTCGCCTGCCCGTGCTGCCTCAAGGCCTGCCGTTCCGTTGCACCAACGACAATTCGAAGTCCGGTCTGACAAGGGAGAAGTCGATGCAAGTCAAGCTGTCCTTCCTGGTTCTCGCCACAATCGCGATCCTGGTCTCGGGCTGCATGTCGAGCAGTGCGGACCGTCCGCCGAACTATGTTGAGGCGCAGATCGACGAGAATCCGCTTCCGCGCGGCTCGATGGTTGCCTCGCCGGATCTTCCTGACGAGATAGGCGAGCCGGAATAAGGTCACGCCGGCTTAAACTGGTGGCTCTGGCAGAACAGATCTGTCGACCAAGGCGCGCTACTTAGTTGCGCTATGGGGTTGGAGCTGCGCTTCGATCGCCACCTTGTCGATCACCGACCAGACCTGCGCAATCTTTCCCTGCTGAAATTCGTAGAAGACGTTCTCGGCGAAGGACACTTTCCTTCCGTTGACCGGGAGGCCCAGGAACTCTCCCTTCGGCGTGCAATCGAAGCCGAGACGGCAGGCGATGCAGGGCGGATCGGATATCAGCAGGAGAATGCTGAAATGAAGATCCGGGATGTCCTGAAAGTCCTTCTCCAGCATCGCCCGATAGCCGGCGATCCCGATCCGCCGGCCATTGTGGGACACGTCCTCCTGAACGAAGTTTTCCAGGATCGGCCAGTCCTGCGCGTTCAGGCAGGCGATGTAATCGCGATAGACGGCAGGGAGATCGGCTTTCGGCATGATCCTTATCCGGACATGAAAAGAGCGGCGCCCCTGCGAGAGACACGCCGCTCTTGGTTCGACTGCAACGCTGGATAACGCTTACACGTCCAGGTTCGCCACCGAGAGCGCGTTCTCCTGGATGAACTCGCGGCGGGGCTCCACCACGTCGCCCATGAGCTTGACGAAGAGGTCGTCGGCGTCGGTGGTGTCCTTCACCTTCACCTGCAGCAGCGAGCGCACATCGGCATCGAGCGTCGTCTCCCAGAGCTGCTGCGCGGTCATCTCGCCGAGGCCCTTGTAGCGCTGGAGCTGCAGGCCCTTGCGGCCGGCGGCCAGAACGGCATTGAAGAGCGAAAGCGGACCGTCGATCTGCATCTCGTCGTTCTTGCGCACCAGCCTCGCCGGCTTGGCATAGACGTCCTGCAGGGACTTGGCACGCTCGTCGAGCTTCTTGGCCTCCTGGCTGGCGATGAGAGCCTGATCGAGAGTAGCGGTCTGCGTCACGCCGCGCACGGTGCGGGAGAAGACATAGCCGCCCTCGTGAACCTCGCCGGTCCAGCCGCGTTCGAGCTCTTCCGAGATCGCATCGAGGCGCTGGGCGATATAGGCCGCAGCGGCAGGACCGCGGGAGGGATCGTCGACCACATCGGGACGCAATGCGCCGGCCGTCGCCGCCTGCTCCACGGCCTTGCGGTTATAGCGCGTGTGCAGACTGTTCAGAACCTGGCGCACGAGGCGGGCCTCATCGATCAGGCTTTTGAGCTGATCGCCCTGGAATTCCACACCGGTTTCGAGACGCAGCGAGGCGTTCTCGATGCCCTCGCCGATGAGGTAATCTTCCAGCGCGCGCTCGTCCTTGAGATAGATCGAGGACTTGCCGCGGGTCGCCTTATAGAGCGGCGGCTGGGCGATATAGAGGTATCCGCGGTCGATCAGCTCCGGCATCTGCCGGAAGAAGAAGGTGAGGAGCAGCGTGCGAATGTGCGAGCCGTCCACGTCCGCGTCCGTCATGATGATGATGCGGTGGTAGCGTAGCTTGTCGAGATTGAACTCCTCGCGGCCGATGCCGGTGCCCAGCGCCGTGATCAGCGTGCCGATCTCCTGAGACGACAGCATCTTGTCGAAGCGCGCGCGCTCGACGTTCAGGATTTTTCCGCGCAAGGGAAGCACGGCCTGGAAGGCACGGTTGCGCCCCTGCTTGGCGGAACCGCCGGCGGAGTCGCCCTCGACGAGCAGCAATTCGCATTTCGACGGATCGCGCTCCTGGCAATCGGCGAGCTTGCCGGGGAGCGACGCGATGTCGAGCGCTCCTTTCCGGCGGGTGAGCTCGCGCGCCTTGCGGGCGGCCTCACGGGCGGCGGCGGCTTCCACCACCTTGCCGACGAGGGTGCGCGCTTCCTGCGGATGCTCCTCGAGCCAGTTGTTGAGCGCCTCGTTCATCACGTTCTCGACGGCGGGGCGCACCTCGGAGGAGACGAGCTTGTCCTTCGTCTGCGATGAGAATTTCGGATCCGGCACCTTCACCGACACGACGGCGGTCAGGCCCTCGCGGCAATCGTCGCCGGTAAGGGAAACCTTTTCCTTCTTCGTCAGGCCGGAGGATTCCGCGTAGCCGTTCACTTGGCGCGTCAGCGCCGCACGGAAGCCGGCAAGATGCGTGCCGCCATCGCGCTGCGGGATGTTGTTGGTGAAGCAGAGCACGTTCTCGTGGTACGAGTCGTTCCACCAAAGAGCCACCTCGACGCCGATGCTGTCCTTCTCGGAACGGATGAGGATCGGCTGCTGGATCAGCGGGGACTTGGCCCGGTCGAGATAGCGCACGAAGGCCTCGACGCCGCCCTCGTACATCAGCTCCTCGCGCTTGTGCTCCGCGTGGCGCTTATCGGTGAGGATGATGCGCACGCCCGAGTTCAGGAAGGCGAGCTCGCGCAGGCGGTGCTCCAGGGTGGCGTAATCGTACTCCACCATGGTGAAGGTTTCCGTCGAGGCCAGGAAGGTGACTTCCGTGCCGCGCTTGCCCTCGGCGTCGCCGACGACGGCCAGAGGTGCAACCGCGTTGCCATGACGGAATTCGATCTCGTGCGCTTTGCCGTTGCGGTAGATGCGCAGCTTGAGCCAGCTGGAGAGGGCGTTCACCACGGATACGCCGACGCCGTGCAGACCACCGGAGACCTTGTAGGAATTCTGGTCGAACTTACCGCCTGCGTGCAGCTGGGTCATGATGACCTCGGCCGCCGAGATGCCCTCGCCCTGGTGGATGTCGGTGGGGATGCCGCGGCCGTTGTCGGTGACGGTCACCGAGCCGTCCGCATTGAGCGTGACGGTGACTTCCGTTGCGTGACCGGCAAGTGCTTCGTCGATGGCGTTGTCCACCACCTCGTAGACCATGTGATGCAGGCCCGAGCCGTCATCGGTATCGCCGATATACATGCCCGGCCGCTTGCGCACCGCATCAAGGCCTTTGAGTACCTTGATCGATTCCGCGCCATAGGCGTCGGCATTCACGTTGACAGCAGGTTCGGCCATTTGGGATCCTTCAAGGCACGCAAAAAGGAACCGGCGCGCCAGGGTTTTGATTCGTCAGATCAGATATTTAGGGATGAATGGTTGAAATTTCACCCCCGCGCGCATATGCGCGCGTGAAAAGGGGCGGAAAAATCCACCAAAAACTGCCGAATCATGGGATCCGAGGGGCGGTTCATCGCCCCAGGCGAGTGTTCCGTCAGCGTGACGCTACGGCGGCCGCAGCGCCAGCCAGCAGGGCGCCCGTGGTCCGGTTGAGAATCCGGATGGCCTTGGGCGTCGTGAAAAGCTGCCGCGCGCGGGTCGCGAGCACGATGTAGCCGGCAAAGACCACGGCCAGAACGGTCAGGGTCGCAGCCACCAGCTCGGCGAAGCCCAGCAGGGTGATCCGGGTAAGGTCCAGGATCGTCGGCAGGAGCGCGAGATAGAACACGATAGTCTTCGGGTTGCCGAGCGTCAGGGCGAGGCCGCCGAGCAGAAGCTTGGCCGGGTGCTCCGCCCGTCTGTCCGCCGTCACGTCCCTGGCGAGGGCAGGGGCGGTCCAGATCTTGTAGGCGATGTAGAGCAGGTAGGCCGCGCCCAGATACTTGATGACCAGGAACACCCCGTGGAAGGCTTGCGCAAGAGCGGCAAGTCCGAGGATCGCGAAGGTCAGCCAGACCACGTCGCCCAGGGCCACGCCGATGCTGAAGGCAACGGCCTCCTTCGGCCCACGGCCCAGAACCCGCGCCACGATGGCGGCGATGCCCGGGCCCGGTGAGGCCGCGGCGATGAAGAGGGCGGAGGAAAAGATCAGAAGGCCTGCGAGGTCCATGGTTCTCAACCGACGAGCGATATTCGCCCGCCATCATAGGACGAACCGGCCGGCCCGACCATTAAGCTCTTGTGATGGGTTCGATCACGCCGGGTGACACCTGCAGAATGTCGGCCCGCCCCTCCAGCTCCGCGAAAAGGCCCGGGTCCGCGCCGGTCATCCAGACCTGTCCGCCGAGGGATTCGAGGGCGTCGTAGAGGCCGGCGCGGCGGCGCGGGTCGAGATGGGCTGCAACCTCGTCGAGGAGCACGAAGGGGGCGATGCCGCTCATGCTGGCGACGAGCCGGGCATGGGCGAGCACGAGGCCGATGAGAAGCGCTTTCTGCTCGCCGGTGGAGGCGGTGTTGGCGGAGATATCCTTCGGTCCGTGACGCACGAGGAGGTCCGAGGCCTGCGGCCCGACCAGAGTGCGTCCGGCGGCGCGGTCGCGGGGGCGGTTGTCGCGCAAAATCGCCCGGTAGCGATCCTCGGCATCGACGGCGGGAAGGGTCGCCACGAGAGCGTCGATCTCGCCTTCCAGGCTCATCGTGGCGAAGGGGAAGGGGGATTCCTCCTCGCGGGTTTCGAGAACGAGTGCCGCGAGGCGCTCGACGGTCTCTCGGCGTGCGGCAGCCACCGCGATGGCGAGCTCCGCCACCTCGCGCTCGAGCGCATCGAGCCAGAGACGGTCGTCGGGGTTGTCTTCCAGCACCCGGTTGCGCGAGCGCAGCGCGCGCTCCAGCGCATTGACCCGCGTGCCGTGCTCCGCATCGACCGCGAGAACCAACCGGTCCAGAAAGCGCCGCCGGTCGCCGGCAGGTCCACGAAAGAGTGCGTCGAGGTCCGGCGTGAGCCAGACGATGCGCAGATACTCGGCAAAGGCCGTGGGCGAGGAGGCCGGCATGCCGTCGATGCGGCAGACCCGTGAAGCACGGGAGCCTTCCCGCGAGGCGCGGGAGCCCTCGTTCTGATGTTCGATTCCCGTGCCGAGCCGATGCTCGCCGTACGGCGCGTCGAGGGTGACGGAAACGGCGAAGGATCCCGGCCCCTCGTCGCGCGCCATTTCGGCGAGTTCCGCGCGCCTTAAGCCCCGTCCCGGCATGAAGAGAGAGACCGCCTCCAGCACATTGGTCTTGCCGGCCCCGTTCTCGCCAACCAGCGCCACGAGCGGGCGCGTGACGGAGAGGTCCAGGCTCGCATAGGTGCGGAAATCCTGGAGGATCAGACGGGCGATTCGGGAAGCGGCAACAGGCGACGAGGACATGCGCCCCTTTCATTGAGGAGCGGGCGCGAAAGATCAAGCTTCGGCACGGCCGAACCGTCATTTCGGATTTTCGGGACGCAACCGCGATCACGCGTCATGGCCGGGCTTGTCCGGCCATCCCGGGACAAGCATCTCGCCTCACCAAAATGAGATCACCGGCACCGATCCCCGGATCAAGTCCGGGGAGGTGATGACGTAGAGCTAATGCTGGAGCCGATCCCGGATCGGCCTACGCCGTCCGGGACGCCGCCGTGTCCGTCACACCCGCATCGGCATCAGAACGTAGAGCGCGGCGGCGCCTTCGCGGTCCTGGACGATGGTGGGGGAGCCGGGATCGGCGAGCTTGAACAGGGCGGTATCGCCGTCGAGCTGGCTTGCGATGTCGAGAAGGTAGCGGGCGTTGAAGCCGATATCGATCGGCGCCGCATCGTAATCGACCTCGAGCTCTTCCGTCGCGCTGCCGGAATCCGGGTTGTTGACGGTGAGTGTCAGGCGCCCGTCGCCCAGCGCGAGCTTCACCGCACGGCCGCGTTCCGACGAGATGGTGGAGACACGGTCCACAGCCTTCGAGAACTCCCCGCGCTCGACCACCAGAACCTTGTCGTTCCCGGCGGGAATGACGCGCTGGTAATCGGGGAAGGTGCCGTCGATGAGCTTGGAGGTCAGCACCACGCCGTCGAAGGTCAGCCGCACCTTGGCGGAGGACAATTCGATGGTCACGCTCTCGGAGCCGTCCTCCACGAGCTTGACGATCTCGGCCACGGCCTTGCGCGGCACGATCACGCCGGGCATGCCTTCCGAGCCGTTCGGCGCCGGGATCTCGACGCGGGCGAGGCGGTGGCCGTCGGTGGCGACGGCGCGCATGACGACGGTGCCGCCCGCATCGATGGTGTGGAGATAGATGCCGTTGAGGTAGTAGCGCGTCTCTTCCGTCGAGATCGCGAACTGGGTCTTCTCGATCAGGCGCTTGAGATCGGCTGCGGTCAGCGTGAAGCGGTGCGGCAGATCGCCGGCGGCGAGATCGGGGAAATCGCTCTCCGGCAGCGCCTGCAGCATGAAGCGCGAGCGGCCGGAACGGATCTGCATCTGGCCCATGTCGGGGCTCATCTCGAGCGAGACCTGCGCGCCTTCCGAGAGTTTGCGCACGATGTCGTAGATCATGTAGGCCGGCACCGTGGTGGAGCCTGCCTCCGTGATCTCGGCCGGGATCGTCTCTGTCACCTCGATGTCGAGGTCGGTCGCCTTCAGGCGCAGGGAGCCCTCATCCGCCCGCAGAAGGACGTTGGAAAGGATCGGGATGGTGTTGCGGCGCTCGACGACGCGGTGCACGTGCCCCAGCGCCTTCAGCAGAGCGGCGCGCTCAACGGTAACTCTCATAACCTAGCACCTGGTTTCGGTGAAATTCTTGGCCGATCCCACGAAGACCGATGTCTCCGAGCGGGATAAGCAGGGCAGCAGATTGGCTTTTGTCGACCGAGAAAGCAAGGCCGGGGCAAACCCCGGCCCGGAAGGCTTACTCCTGCAGCATGCGCTTGAGGAGCTCGACCTCGTCGGAGAGGGCGTGGTCTTCCCCCAAGGCCTTCTCGATCTTGCGCACGGCGTGGAGCACGGTGGTGTGATCCCGCCCGCCGAAGCGGCGGCCGATCTCGGGCAGGGAACGCAAGGTCAGCACCTTGGACAGGTACATGGCGATCTGACGCGGACGCACCACGGCCGCGGTGCGACGCTCCGAGAGGATATCGGAGCGGGAGACGTTGTAGCGCGAGGCCACCAGCTTCTGGATGTCCTCGATCTTGACCCGCTTGGGCTCGCGGTTGCGCACGAGATCGCGGATCGCGATCTCGGCGGTTTCCAGAGTGATCGCGGAACCGGTGAGCGTCGCATGGGCGAGCAGGCGGTTCACGGCGCCTTCGAGATCGCGGCCGTTCGCGGTGATCGCGCGGGCCACGTAAGCGATCACGCTCGAGCCGACCTCGAAAGTCGGATGGATCGTTTTCAGGGCCTCGATGCGCGTGGTGAGGATCGAGGTGCGCAGGGCCTCGTCGAGCGCGCTGACCTCGACCACGAGACCGCCGGCAAGACGCGAGCGCACGCGCTCGTCGAGATTTTCGAGATCCGCCGGCGGACGGTCCGCGGCGATCACGATCTGGCGGCCCGCATCGATGAGGGCGTTCAGCGTGTGGCCGAATTCCTGCTGAATCTGCTTGCCCTGGATGAACTGCACGTCGTCGATGATGAGCAGATCTATGCCGCGCAGGCGCTCCTTGAAGGCAAGCGACGTCTGCGCCTTCAGAGAGGCGACGAAGCCATACATGAAGCGGTCGGCGGTGAGATAGATCACCCGGCGTCCCTGCGCGCGCACCTCATGGCCGACGGCATGCAGAAGATGCGTCTTGCCGAGGCCCACTCCCGCATGGAGATAGAGCGGGTTGTAGATAGCCTGACCGTTCTGGGCGTGGGCGACACGGTCGGCGGCGGCATGAGCGAGGGCGTTGGAACGGCCGACGATGAAACTCTCGAAGGTCAGGCGGGAATCGAGCGGTGCCCCACCGAGATCTCCAGCTTCGCTGCGATCCTCTTGGGACGCTGCCAGGGAGGGAGCCTTGATCTCGCCGGGCGTCGGCATCGCCATCGAGCTCGCCGATGCCGTGCGGGGCGCTTCGCTGATCCGGCGCTGCGCAGCGGCCGGATCGCGTCCGAGCGTGTTGCGCACGCCGATGGAGATGCGCTCTACCTCGCCGGCCTCGGCGCGGTACACCGCCAGCACCCGATCGGCGTAATGGGATTCGATCCAGCTCTTCAGGAAGCGGGTGGGAACCGTCAGATAGGCACAGCCCTCGACCACCGAATCCAGCTCCAGGCGGCCGAACCAGCTGGCGAAGATGTCCTCGCCCAGTTCGGCCCGGAGGCGGCGCTTCACCCGCGCCCACACATCCGATCCCATTTGTTCGCCCGGAGCCTCCTTGCCGTTCTCGCTGGGAGCGGCAAAGGTGCGGTGATCTTCGCTGCGATACATCAATATTCCTCCACGAGGTCCCGACCCAACAAGGCCGGAAACCCCCACGCATGACCCGTTTTGAACACCAAAGCACAGATGGCTCACAGGTTATTCAAAACGTGGCGCCCCCAATTGTACTAAAGATTATATGAATACTTTTAAGTGGAGACGCTCACGGACTGTCGTCTCCTTCGGCTTCACTCAAGGTCTATCAAGTTTACCTCTCGGTAAAGGGCAGGCCTTCGCTTGCTTCTTGAGAGAGTGAAACAACGGCCGATCCCCCGCTTATGGTGTTTTAGTTCGATCTTTGAGTGAAGGACTTAACGGCGAGCCGTTGAAGCAGGTTGACCTTACACAGGGTGCGCGACGGCGTGCAATATGGCCGAGTCGAGTCATGAGCCGCTGCAACCCTCCAATCGGGTTCACAGCCTCGTCCACAGGTTTTGAATCGGGGCTTTAAAGTCCTGACTCTTCAACTGATTCACTGTGTCGCTGCAGCGCATCGAAAGCTCTGAAAAAAGAGTCTTTCCGCAACCTTGATTCAGGGTCGATTCGGCTCGAATCGACAGGTGATTCTGATGCTTCGCGATGCTTTGCCTGCTAAGCTCTTGATCGGACTTGATCTTTTATGTGCGGTTTGAATCCGATCTGTGGAGCTTTCACCCTGTCGTTCGGGGATAAAGTCAAGCTCCTGTGTGGATAAAATTCAGCCCCGGATTCCGGCGTCAGTCACGAAAAAACCCGGCCTCTCGGCCGGGTCTGATCGACGATGAAAAGACAGCTCTGGAAGCTGCTTTTTAAGCGCTCAGCGTCTTGATGCGGCTCGCAAGGCGCGAGACCTTCCGCGACGCGGTGTTCTTGTGCACGATGCCCTTCTGGGCGGCGCGCATCATCTCCGGCTCGGCGGCGCGCAGGGCGGCCGCAGCCTCGGTCTGGTTGCCGGCAGCGATCGCCTCCTCAACCTTGCGGACGAAGGTCCGCATACGGCTGCGACGCGACTTGTTGATCGCGGTGCGCTTCGCGATCTTGCGGGTCATCTTCTTGGCGGACACGGTGTTGGCCATGGCCCATCCTCGTTCTTTTCAAAATCCCGATACGCCAAGCCCAAGCCTGTCGAGAGCTTCGGCGCCGATCGGTTGATTGCATGGAAACCGAAGAGCCCGCGGGACGCGCGGGCTCATGTGAGGCGGCTTATAGACGCGATACCTTCCAACGTCAACGTCCGCCGGACTTTGCGCGTCAAAAAAGCGCCAGCGAGGCCTTTTGAAGGGCCTGGCGCCAGGGATTGGTCGGATCCAGAAGGAGCCTGAGCGCCATCAGGCTCGACACCAGAACCAGGAGCGGCCGGATGATCCGGGAGCCCAGCCGCATCGCGAGGTGCGAGCCGATCTGTGCACCAATCAGCGAGGCTCCCGCCATGACGAGCCCGACGGGCCATACTACCGCGCCGGTCGCCGAATAGAGAAGGAGGCTGCCGAAATTGCTCGCGAAATTGACAAGCTTGGTATGGGCGGTCGCCTTCACCACCCCGTAGCCGAGCAGCGTCACGAAGGCGAGCATATAGAAGGAGCCCGCACCGGGTCCGAAGATGCCGTCGTAGAAGCCGATGGCGACCGGTGCCGTCAGGCCGAAGGCGAGCGCCGTCATCCGGGCATGGGCATCCGCATCCTTCATCTTGCGCGAGAGGGCGAAATAGATCGCCATGGCGATGAGGAGCAGCGGGATCAGCATCTCGAGCAAGGAGCGCGGCAGGAACTGGACGCACAGAGCTCCGGCGATGCTGCTCACGAAGGCCATGAGGGTGAAGCCCCAGGCCTTCTTCCATTCGATCAATCCCTTGCGGCCGAACGTATAGGTGGCCGAGGCTGCTGCCATGGCACCTTGCACCTTGTTGGTGGCGATCGCCTGTGCCGGGTCGAGCCCTGCAAGAAGCAGAGCCGGAACGGTCAGAAGCCCGCCGCCTCCGGCGATGGAATCCACGAAGCCCGCAAGAAAGGAGACCGCGGCGAGAGCCGCGATCATGTCGAAGCCGATATCGATCACTGTTTACTGATTCTTGAACTCGGCCGGGCGCTTGCCGACGAAGGCGGCCATGCCTTCCTTCTGGTCGGCGGTGGCGAACATGGCGTGGAACAGGCGGCGCTCGAAGCGGATGCCCTCGGCGAGAGAGACTTCGTCGGCGCGGTTGATGGTCTCCTTGGTCATCATGGCGATCGGCAGCGACATCGAAGCGATGGTCTCGGCCGTCTTCATGACTTCAGTGAGGAGATCGCCAAGCGGCACCACGCGGGCGACGAGGCCGGAGCGCTCGGCCTCCTCGGCGCCCATCATGCGCCCGGTCAGGCACATCTCCATGGCCTTGGCCTTGCCGATGAGGCGCGTCAGGCGCTGCGTGCCGCCCATGCCCGGCATCACGCCGAGCTTGATCTCCGGCTGGCCGAACTTGGCGTTGTCGGCCGCGATAATGAAGTCGCACATCATGGCGAACTCGCAGCCGCCGCCGAGCGCGAAGCCCGCCACCGCCGCGATCATCGGCTTGCGCCGCCCCGACACCTTCTCCCAGCCGGAGAAGAAATCGGCCATGTAGCTATGGGGATAGGTGAGCTCGGCCATCTCCTTGATGTCGGCGCCGGCGGCAAAGGCCTTCTCCGAGCCGGTGATGACGATGCAGCCGATATCGGCATCCGCCTCGAAGGCGTCGAGCGCTTGGTTCACCTCGTTAAGCAGGGCCGTATTGAGGGCGTTCAGGGCCTGGGGCCGGTTGAGGGTGATCAGTCCCACCTTGCCGCGCGTCTCAACGAGAATCGTCTCAAAAGCCATGCCCGCGTCTCCTCATCGCTGGATGAGACACCGGTAGGCGAGGGCGGACGATGCGGCAAGAGCAAATCGGGGCGACGCGTCTGTCGTAAAGGCCGCCTACAAATCTCGACCTCATCCTGAGGAGATCGCGAAGCGATCGTCTCGAAGGAGGATCCAGCGCGCACTGGAGACGCCCTCGTCCTTCGAGACGCCGCCTCCGGCGGCCCTCAGGATGAGGGCTACGGGGCGGGAAACTCTTCATGAGCCAGCCTCTCAGGATGAGGGCTCATGGGTTGGCCAGTCTCAGGCGCGCGAGCGCTTCTGGCAGACTGGGCAATAGAAGGTCGACCGACCCGACTGCACGAGGCGCGTCACCGTGCCAGTGCATTGGGGCGTCACGCAGGCCTCGCCTTCCCGGTCATAGACCTTGAAGGAATGCTGGAAATAGCCGAGCGATCCGTCGACCTGCGCGTGGTCGCGCAGGGTCGATCCACCGGCCTCGACGGCCTCGGCGAGAACGTCCCGGATGATGTCGGCGAGCCTATGCGCTTTCTCCGTCGGCTTGCCGGTCTTCGTCGCGAGCGAGCCTGCCGGGGCTTCAGGATGCAGCCCGGTGCGAAACAGGGCCTCGCACACATAGATATTGCCGAGCCCTGCGATCAGGCGCTGGTCGAGGAGGGCGGCCTTCAGCGGCGTGCGCTTGTCCTGGAAGAGCCTGGCGATGGTCTCGCCGGAGAGTTCGTTGCCGAGGGGCTCGATCCCCATGCCGGCGAAATGCTTCGAGGTCTCGATGCCCGAGCGCGGTATGAGATCCATGAAGCCGAAACGGCGGGCATCGTTGTAGGTGACGGTCGCGCCGTTGGAGAGCTCGAACACCACATGGTCGTGGGCGCCCAGGCCTCCATGCTCGTAGTGGAACTCGCCCGGTGCGCGGGTTTTCCCTCCTTGCGTCACGAGGAACCTTCCCGACATGCCCAGATGCATGACCAGCACCTCGCCGGAGGAGAGGTCGGCCAGGAGATACTTGGCTCGGCGGCTCAAGGATTGGACCTCCTGCCCCTCGAGCCTCTGGGCGAACCGCTCCGGAAAGGGAAAGCGCAGGTCGGGCCGGCGCTGGGCGACCTTGGTGAAGCGGGCGCCGACCATCGCGGGCTCCAGGCCGCGGCGAACGGTCTCGACTTCGGGCAGTTCGGGCATCAACCATCTCTCGGGTTCTTGATACCCCTTACATAGCCATCCGGTCCCGCTTCCGCTATGGATCGCGACAACAGGCGACGAGAGGCTTGACGATCATGACCGACGACAACACCCATTTCGGGTTCCAGTCCGTGCCGCTCGGCGAGAAGCAGGGCAAGGTCAACGAGGTCTTCCGCTCGGTGGCGAGCCGCTACGACATCATGAACGATCTCATGTCGGCCGGCCTCCACCGCCTCTGGAAGGATGCCCTCGTCTCCTCCTTACGCCCGCCGCGCGACCGGCCGTTCCGCCATCTCGACGTGGCCGGCGGAACCGGAGACGTGGCCTTCCGGATCCTGGACGAAAGCGGACCGCAGACCCGCGTGACCGTGCTCGACATCAACGGCGAGATGCTCAAAGTCGGTGCCGAGCGGGCAGGGCACCGGTACGAGGGTCGCATCGATTTCGTCGAGGCCAATGCGGAGGAACTGCCGCTCGAATCCAAGACCTACGATGCCTATACCATCGCCTTCGGCATCCGGAACGTGCCGCGCATCGATGCGGCTTTGCGCGAGGCGCATCGAGTTCTGAAACCCGGCGGACGCTTCCTCTGCCTCGAATTCTCGAAGGTCGACGTGCCCGTTCTCGATAAAATCTACGACGCCTATTCCTTCAACGTCATCCCGAAGCTCGGCGGCATGGTGACGGGGGATGCGGAATCCTATCAGTATCTGGTGGAATCGATCCGCCGCTTCCCGACGCCGGCAGCCTTCGCGCGCATGATCGAGGAGGCAGGCTTCAAGCGCGTTACGCACCGGGCGCTGACGGCCGGCGTCGTCGCCATTCATTCGGGCTGGAAGATCTGACACGTGATCGGCAGCCTCGTTCATCTTGCCCGCAACCTGCGCGCCGGTTTCGTCCTGGCGCGTGAAGGCGCGCTTGCCCTCGTCGATCCGAGCGCCCTGCCGCCCTCCGCCCGCTTGGGTCTGCGGATCGCGCGGATCATCGAGCGGCCGCAGGCCGGCGACGGCGCGGCACGGCTCTCCAAGGCGCTGACGCGGCTCGGGCCCTCTTATGTGAAGTTCGGCCAGTTCCTGGCGACCCGTCCCGACATCGTCGGCGTGGCGGCCGCCCGCGACCTGGAGCGCCTGCAGGACCGCATGCCGCCCTTCCCACGCGCGGAAGCGGTGCGCATGGTCGAGGCCGCGCTCGGCCGGAGCGTCGACGAGCTGTTCCTGGAATTCAGCGAGCCGATTGCGGCCGCTTCCATCGCACAGGTTCACCGGGCGCGCATCCATACGCCCGAGGGCGACGAGATCCTCGCGGTAAAGGTGGTGCGGCCCGGCGTGCGCGAGGGCTTCGCCCGCGATCTTCAGGCCATGCGCGCGGCCGCCCGTCTGTTCGAGCGCGTGGTGCCCGATGCGCGCCGCCTCAAGCCGCTCGAGATCGTCGAGGCCCTTGCCCGCTCCGTCGCCGTCGAGATGGACCTGCGACTCGAGGCGGCCGCCGTCTCCGAACTGGCGGAGAACACCAAGGACGATCCGGATTTCCGCGTGCCGAAGCCGGAATGGGATCTGACCGCCCGCGACGTGCTCACCACCACCTGGATCGAAGGCATCCGCCTCAACGATCTCGCCGGAATCGAGGCCGCCGGCCTCGACCGGGTGGCCTTGGGGCGGACCGTAATCCAGTCCTTCCTGCGCCATGCCATCCGCGACGGCTATTTCCACGCCGACATGCATCCGGGCAACCTGTTCGTGGATGCGGAAGGCCGCCTCGTCGCCGTCGATTTCGGCATCATGGGCCGTCTCGGCATGAAGGAGCGGCGGTTCCTCGCCGAAATTCTGCTCGGCTTCATCCGGCGCGATTACCTGCGCGTGGCGCAGGTGCATTTCGAGGCCGGCTATGTGCCGCCGCATCATTCGGTCGAGGATTTCGCCCAGGCCATCCGCGCCATCGGCGAGCCGATCCACGACCGGCGTGCCGACGAGATCTCCATGGCGAAGCTTCTGACGCTTCTCTTCGAGATCACGGCCCTGTTCGACATGGCGACCCGGATCGAGCTCGTCATGCTTCAGAAGACCATGGTCGTGGTCGAAGGTGTCGCCCGCAACCTTGATCCGAAGCTCGACATGTGGACCACCTCCGAGCCCGTGGTGCGCGATTGGATCGAGCGCAATCTCGGGCCCCTCGGCCGCGTCGAGCAGGCCGGTAAAGGGTTGTGGACGCTCGCCGGCGTCATCGGCGACCTGCCGGAGCTGGCGCTTCGCGCCGAGCGGGTTCTCAACCAGCTCGAAGACGTGACGGCCAAGGGTGTCGCCCTCGATCAGGACAGCGTCGCCGCCATCGGCCGCGCCGAGGCGCGGGGCAATCGCTGGGGTGTCGCGGCCTTGTGGATTATCGCCGTCTCCCTGATGATCATGCTGTTCAGGGGCTTCGCATGACGGCGCTTTCAGGCAAACGCATCCTCCTCGTCATCGGCGGCGGCATCGCGGCCTACAAGTCGCTCGACCTCATCCGCCGCCTGCGCGAGCGCGGCGCTTCCGTGCGCTGCGTTCTCACCGCCGGCGCACAGCAATTCATCACGCCGCTGGCTGCCTCGGCCTTGACCGGCCAGCGCTCGCATACCGAGCTTTTCGACCGCGAGGATGAGGCCGATATCGGCCATATCAAGCTCGCCCGCGATGCGGACCTTATCGTCGTCGCACCCGCGACCGCCAATCTCATGGCGAAGATGGCAGGCGGTCATGCGGACGATCTCGCCTCCACGGTGCTGCTTGCCACGACCCTGCCGATCCTGATCGCGCCCGCCATGAACGTGCGCATGTGGCTGCATCCGGCGACGCAGCGTAATCTGAACATGCTTCGGGCTGACGGCGTGCATGTCGTCGGTCCGAACGACGGCGCCATGGCGGAGGCCGAATTCGGCCCCGGTCGCATGGCCGAACCTCTGGAGATCGCGGCTGCCGTCGAGCGCCTGCTGACTCCGTCGGGGCCGCTCGCCGGCAGGCATGTGATCGTGACATCCGGTCCGACGCATGAGCCCATCGATCCAGTGCGCTACATTGCCAACCGCTCCTCCGGCAAGCAGGGCCATGCCATCGCGAAGGCCGCAGCGGAAGCCGGTGCGCGCGTGACCCTGATCTCCGGTCCGGTGACGCTGCCCGATCCCGCCGGCGTCACGACCGTGCATGTGGAAAGCGCGCGCGACATGCTGGAGGCTGTCGAGAAGGCCTTGCCGGCCGATATCGGCATCTTCGCCGCCGCCGTTGCCGATTGGCGCGTCACTAACGCGGGCGAGCAGAAGATCAAGAAGAAGGACGGCGCCTTGCCGAACCTGTCGCTGACGGAGAATCCCGACATCCTCGCCACAATCTCGCATCGCACGCAAAGCCGCCCGCCGCTCATGGTGGGCTTTGCGGCGGAAACCGAGCACGTGATCGAGCACGCGAAGCAGAAGCTCGCGAGAAAAGGCTGCGATCTCATCGTCGCCAACGACGTCTCGACGGAAGGCGGCGTCATGGGCGGCGACAGCAATACGGTGCATCTCGTCACCGCCTCGGACGTGGAAACCTGGCCGACCCTGCCGAAGGCCGATGTGGCGAAGAAGCTCGTCGAACGCCTCGGTGCATTGGTGGGAGGCAAAGAGCGATGAGCCATCGCCTGCGCATCCAGCGCCTCGCCCATGCCGCCGATCTGCCGCTGCCGCGTTACGAGACGGCGGGTGCGGCGGGCATGGATCTCATCGCGGCCAATCCGTCCGATGCGCCGATCGTCCTCGATCCTCTGGCGCGGGCGCTCGTTCCCACCGGGCTCGTGTTCCAGCTCGAGCCCGGCTTCGAGGCACAGGTGCGGCCGCGTTCGGGGCTTGCCTTCAAACATGGCGTGACCGTGCTCAACGCGCCTGGCACCATCGACGCGGATTACCGCGGCGAAGTGCAGGTGCTGCTCGTCAATCTGAGCTCCGAGCCCTTCACCATCACTCGTGGCATGCGCATTGCCCAGCTGGTCGTCGCACCGGTTCTCCAGGTCGAGCCGGTCGAGGTCGAGTGGGTCGACGAGACGCCGCGTGCCGCCGGCGGTTTCGGCTCCACGGGCTTGGGCTAGGGAGCTCGGCCATGAATTTCCTCTCGCGCCGCTCGCTTCTCGCCATCGCCGCCGTCACCGACATCGCGCTCCATGCCCGCCCCATGCCGGTTTCGGCCAAGGCGCTCGCCGGACGCCACAACCTGCCGCCGCGCTATCTCGAGCCGGTTTTGCAGGCCCTGGTCCGGCAGGGCGTCCTGAAGGGCGTGCGCGGCCCGCGCGGCGGCTACGAGCTTGCCCGCGAGCGACGGCGGATCACGGCCGGCGATATCGTGCGCATCGCCATGTCGGCCCTGGACGAGGACGGCTCCTCTCCGATCCCGGAATCGCGCCTCGCCGAGGCCGTCGTCTCGCCCCTCGTTCAGCGCGGCACCGACGCTTTCCTGAATGAGCTCGACAAGGTGACCGTTGAAGATCTGTGCCAGAAGGCGCAGGCGGAAGCGGCCATCGACTCCATGCCTGCGGTTGATTTCACGATCTAATGCGTGAAATGAAGTGAATATCGACACCTTGTGCGGAAAAGGCTAAGTTTCCTCCGATTTCAAGGAGGAAATGGATGGCTGACACGCGCAATCGGTCGGATGCCAAGCCCGGACGCGGCCGCATCTTCGGTTCCATCACGGAGACCATCGGCGACACGCCGCTCGTGCGCCTGAACCGGCTGCCGCAGGAGCAGGGGATCGATGCCGAGATCCTGGTCAAGCTCGAATTCTTCAACCCGATCTCGAGCGTGAAGGACCGCATCGGCGTGAGCATGATCGAGGCCATGGAAGCGGCCGGCAAGATCACGCCCGACACGACCCTGATCGAGCCGACCTCCGGCAATACGGGCATCGCACTCGCCTTCGTGGCGGCGGCGCGGGGCTACCGGCTGATCCTGGTCATGCCCGAGACCATGTCCCTCGAGCGGCGCAAGATGCTGGCCTATCTCGGCGCCGAACTCGTTCTCACGCCCGGACCCTTAGGCATGAAGGGTGCGCTGGCCAAGGCCGAGGAACTCCTGAGCGAGATCACGGATTCGGTCATGCCGCAGCAGTTCAAGAACCCGGCCAATCCTGAGATTCACCGCAGGACGACGGCGGAGGAAATCTGGAACGACACCGGCGGTCAGTTCGATGCCTTCGTCGCCGGCGTCGGCACCGGCGGCACGATCACCGGCGTCGCCCAGGTGATCAAGCCGCGCCTGCCGAACCTGAAGATCATCGCCGTAGAGCCGGAGGATTCACCCGTGCTTTCGGGCGGTCAGCCTGGTCCGCACAAGATCCAGGGCATCGGCGCAGGATTCGTACCGGACGTACTCGACCGTTCGCTCATCGACGATGTGGTGACGGTCGGCAACCAGACCGCCTTCGACACCGCGCGCAAGCTCGCCAAGTTGGAGGGCATTCCCGGCGGCATCTCAACCGGCGCCAACGTGGCGGCGGCGCTTGAGGTGGCGGCGCGGCCCGAATACAAGGGCAAGCGCATCGTCACCGTCGCGCCTTCCTTCGCCGAGCGCTACATCTCGAGCGCTTTGTTCGAAGGCCTGTGAGGCAATCGGGCATATGGATTTGAGGGCGGCTTTCGAGCCGCCCTCTTTGTTTGCGCATACTCCAAGCGTAGCCAGAACTTCGCTTCGCCCGTCGGGTTCTCTCTGCTGCACCCGAATCCAAGTCACGCAAGGAGTCTGTCATGGCGGAGCGCAAGGCGCCTCATTCACTGAAGGATCAAACGGCGGACCAGATCCGCAACGAGCAGCGCGGCGGCATCGACACGCCGATCGATCCGAACCGGGACGGCGGCGTCGAAGGCAATGCCACCATGCGCGAGGTCTGGGACGAGCCTGGCGGCGAGGCCTATGCCTACCGCCAATCCATGGGCGGCGCCGGAAACCGGGACGAGGGCCATGACGAACTCACCGCCGCCGAGACGCCCGAGACCACCAAGCACCTGAGCGATGCCAGCCTGTCGCCGAAGGACAAGGACGCGACCGCCGAGGCCATCGAGCGGGCGGGTGCCGCGAACGGCAAAGGCAAGCGCTGAAAGGAGAGCACCATGGGCAATGCAGGCTACGGCAATCATACCGACGACGCGGCGAAAAAGGCAGACGCCAAGCAGCCACAACAGGGCTCATCGCGGAAGCCGGCCTCCGACAAGATGCCGGCGGCAGGACCGCACGACAAGCCGCACCTGACCAACCCTGATGCGACGCCCGGAACAGGCTCCCTGCCGGAACCAGGCGAGCATGACACGACGAATTCGACGAGTTCCTGACGCGAGGAAACGAGAATGGCTCAACCCGACAACAAAAAGCCCGGCCAAGCGACCGAGGAGGATATCGACGCGCCTCGCCTGACCCCGCAGGGCCGCGCCGACCCGGATGCTTCCGGCGAGGATTCGACGAACCCGATGGGCGAGGGTGCGAAGAAAGGACAGAGCAGCAAGGCGGAGGGATAGCTAAATCGGCTTTTCCCCTCGCCTCACAGGAATCGGGTGGAATCAGCTTGTGAAACAATGTCTCATGAGACGGAACCCTTACGAAGGTCGTCCGTCCCATGTCGCATCCTCTCCCTCCTTCCTTCCGTCACCTCGCCTGGTCGAACGTCGCCGCCCAATCCGCCGAGCAGATCGGTCTTGCCGCCGCGCCCATGATCGCCGTTCTGGCGCTCGGTGCGGGAACCGGCGAGACGGGACTGCTCGTGGCCATGCAGGCCCTGCCGTTCCTGCTGCTGTCGTTCCCCGCCGGTGTCCTCGCCGACCGCATGCCGCGCCGGACATTGATGACGGCGGCCGAAATCCTTCGGGCGCTGGCCCTCCTGACCCTGCCCGTTTTGGCGATGTTCGGGATGCTTTCCGTCCCGGTCCTGGCCGTGCTCGGCTTTGCTGCGGCGACCGGAACGGTCGTTTTCAGCGTGGCCGCTCCCGCTCTCGTTCCGAGTCTGGTGCCGCGCGAGATGCTGGCCCGCGCCAACGGCACCCTCGAACTGGCGCGCAGCCTCGCCTTCGCGGCCGGGCCCGCTCTGGCCGGCGCTCTCGTGGGCTGGGCCGGCGCATCGCAGACCTTCATGCTGGCGGCGGCGCTCTCGATGCTGGCCGCATTGCTCCTGATCCGGGTTCCGGAGACGTCCCGCCCGAGCCTGCCGAAGCGTCATTTCTGGCGCGATCTGAAGGAGGGCGCGGGCTTCGCGTGGATGCATCCGCTGCTCCGGCCGATCCTGCTGACGGCGGTCGCCTGGAACCTCGCCTGGTTCGTGCTGCAGGCGGCCTATGTTCCTTACGCCGCCCATGTGCTCGGGCTGACCGCATCGGGCATCGGAACGTCGCTCGCGACCTATGGCATCGGCATGGTCGTCGGCGCCTTGCTCGCCCCCCGGCTGATCGCCCGCCTCGCCTTCGGCGCGGCGATCATCGTCGGGCCCCTGGTTTCCGTAGCGGCTGCCTTTACGATGGCAGCGACCCTGTGGATGCCGTCCGGCATCCTGGCCGGGCTGTCCTTCTTCCTGTTCGGCGCCGGTCCGATCCTTTGGACCATCAGCCAGACCACGCTTCGCCAGACTGTCACGCCGGTTGCGCTCCTCGGGCGGGTCTCGGCGCTCGTCATGACGGCGACGGCGGGCGTGCGACCCGTGGGCGCCGCCATCGGCGCGGCGGTCGGCATCGCCTATGGTCCGGAAGCCTGCATCCTGATCGCCGCGCTCGGCTTCGTGGTCCAGCTTCTCGTGATCATGACCTCGGCCGTCCCGAAGCTGACGACGTTGCCGGATCCGGTCGCCGATCCGCTGCCTGCCAATTCATGAAAAAGGCCGCTCCGGGGAGCGGCCTTTCAATTTGTCTTTAGGCGCTGAGCGCTTCCTTCTGCTTCTCGGAGCGCTTGCGGTCGTTCGGGTCGAGGATCGCCTTGCGGATGCGGATCGACTTCGGCGTCACCTCGACGAGTTCGTCGTCCTCGATCCAGGCGAGCGAGCGCTCGAGGGTCATGCGGATCGGCGGCGTCAGGCGCACCGCCTCGTCCTTCGAGGTGGTGCGGATGTTGGTGAGCTTCTTGCCCTTGAGCACATTCACCTCGAGGTCGTTCTCGCGGTTGTGCTCGCCGACGATCATGCCCTGATAGACCTTCCAGCCCGGCTCGATCATCATCGGGCCGCGATCTTCCAGGTTCCACAGGGCATAGGCCACGGCCTCGCCTGCATCGTTGGAGATCAGCACGCCGTTGCGCCGTCCCGCGATCTCGCCCTTGTAGGGCTCGTAGGCGTGGAACAGGCGGTTCATGATCGCGGTGCCGCGGGTGTCGGTGAGCAACTCGCTCTGATAGCCGATGAGGCCGCGGGTCGGAGCGTAGAACACCAGGCGCTGGCGGTTGCCGCCGGAGGGCTTCATCTCGACCATCTCGGCGCGGCGCTCGGACATCTTCTGCACCACGACGCCGGAGAACTCCTCGTCCACGTCGATGACCACTTCCTCGATCGGCTCGAGCAGCTGGCCGGCCTCGTCCTTCTCGAACACCACGCGGGGACGCGACACGGCGAGCTCGAAGCCCTCGCGGCGCATGGTCTCGATCAGGATCGCGAGCTGCAATTCGCCGCGGCCCGAGACGAAGAACGAATCCTTGTCGGACGCTTCCTCGATCTTGAGCGTGACGTTGCCTTCCGCTTCCTTGAATAGGCGGTCGCGGATCATGCGGCTCGTCACCTTGTCGCCCTCGGTGCCGGCGAGCGGGGAATCGTTGACGATGAACGACATGGTCACGGTCGGCGGATCGATGGGCTGGGCCTGGATCGGAATGTCGTTCTCCGGCGCGCAGAAGGTGTCGGCCACCGAGCCCTTCACCAGGCCTGCGATGGAGACGATGTCGCCCGCCTCGCCGATCTCGATCGGCTGGCGCTCCAGGCCGCGGAAGGCGAGGATCTTGGACACGCGGCCGGTCTCGACCACCTTGCCCTCGCGGTCGAGCACCTTGATCGACTGGTTCGGCTTCACCGTGCCGGAAGAGATGCGGCCGGTGACGATGCGGCCGAGGAAGGGGTTGGCTTCGAGCAGCGTGCCGAGCATGCGGAACGAGCCTTCCTCGGTCTTGGCAGGGGGCACGTGCTCGAGCACGAGATCGAACAGAGGGGCGAGGCCCTGGTCCTGCGGGCCTTCCGGCGAGTTGGCCATCCAGCCGTTGCGGCCGGACCCGTAGAGGATCGGGAAGTCGAGCTGCTCGTCGGTGGCGTCCAGCGCCGCGAACAGGTCGAACACCTCGTTGATGACCTCCTGGTGGCGGCCGTCGGGACGGTCGATCTTGTTGATGGCGACGATGGGGCGCAGGCCGATCTTGAGGGCCTTGGAGACCACGAACTTGGTCTGCGGCATCGGGCCCTCGGCCGCGTCGACGAGCACGATGGCGCCGTCGACCATGCTCAGGATGCGCTCCACCTCGCCGCCGAAATCGGCGTGGCCGGGGGTGTCGACGATGTTGATGCGGGTGTCCTTCCAGACGACCGAGGTCGCCTTGGCGAGAATCGTGATGCCGCGCTCCTTCTCGAGGTCGTTCGAGTCCATGGCGCGCTCTTCCACGCGCTGGTTCTCGCGGAACGCACCGGATTGCTGGAGCAGCTTGTCGACGAGGGTGGTCTTGCCGTGGTCGACGTGGGCGATGATGGCAATGTTGCGTAGCTTCATGAGGGGTCTTTCAAAGCAAAGCGGCCCGGCACGCGGCAAGCGTAGCCGCGCCCCTGGCTCGTACCGGGCGAAAATGATTGCACTGCAATATAGGGAGAAAGGTGAGGCCGCAATAGGGCGGGCAACAGGATTGCAAGCGCGGCCTTTCGCCCAGGGCGACGCGATCGGGGGCCATCGGGTCTATGTTACCATTGGGATGAGGCAGGCGGACGGCTCCCGAAAATTCATGCTCGACGGCGGCGGGATGTGACCCATCCGTGATTTCTGCGACGACCATGTGTCAACCAATGCCTCCCGCCGCCCTTTAACCTCGACCTTGTCATCCCCGCGCAGGCGGGGATCCAGAACCACTCCGTCTCAGGACGAGACGATCCGCGTCGCGCATGGTTCTGCGGCGTCGGCGGTTATGGATCCCGGGCTCGGCTTCGCCGCCCCGGGATGACAGCGCTTTATTCGGCTTGCGATCCGGGATCGGCTGCGCCGTCCAGGATGACAACGCCACGCTCCTCCCGGGATGACGTTTCCCTCGCCGTCATCTCACCCTGCGCCGTCATCCCCACCCTGCGCCGTCATGCCCGGGCTTGTCCCGGGCACCCACGTCTTAAGCAGTGTGGTGGCTCCCAAGACGTGGGTGGCCGGACCAAGTCCGGCCATGACGGTAGAGGGGATGAGGTGGCGGGTGGATCGATAAGGCGATGTCAAAGAGCCAGCACCTTGGGGCCCGCAGCGTGAGCTGCGAGCCTTTTGGGTGGATCGAGGGTGGCGCGAATGGCAGCCCGGCTCGATGATGGA